>UQQM01000001.1 GCA_900543205.1 uncultured Bacteroides sp.
CAACCTCGACTCCACCGCCGGCGCCCCGCCCGACTATTTCAGCCGCGACGGACAGTACTGGGGTTTCCCTACCTACAACTGGGAGGAAATGGCGAAGGACAACTATGCCTGGTGGAAAGCTCGCCTGAAGAAGATGTCCCGGTATTTCGACGCCTTCCGCATCGACCACATACTCGGCTTCTTCCGCATCTGGGAAATTCCGGAAGGCTTCCATACGGGCACGGCCGGTTATTTCAACCCCGCGCTGCCCTATTCCGCCGCCGAAATCTATAACATGCAGCTGCCGATCGACGGCCTTTTCCATGAGGACCCGAGGCATCCGGGCATGTATCAGCCGCTCATAACTCCGGCTTCGCAGAATCTGCCGCAGTGGCAGCAGGAAAGGTTCGGAGCCCTCTACAACGACTTCTTCTATCACCGTCACGATGAATTCTGGCGCCGCAACGCCGAGAAGAAGCTTCCCGAACTGCTCAGCGCCACCGGTATGCTAGCCTGCGGGGAAGACCTCGGAATGGTGCCCGACTGCGTGCCCGAAGTCATGGAGCACGAGAAGATTCTCTCGCTCAAGATGCGCGGAATGGACCAGAAGGGCAAGTGGAACTATCTCAGCGTCTGCTCCACCTCGAGCCACGACATGGAAACCCTGAGGATGCAGTGCCAGAACGACCCCGAGCCCTGGGAGGTGCACAACATGCTCGGCGAGTTCCTCAACTCCCCTTCGATGCTGGCAATCTTCCCGCTTCAGGACTGGCTCGCCCTCGACAAGGGTCTGCGCCGTCCGGACAGGAACGAGGAGCGCATCAACCAGCCGGCGGATCCCAACCACAAGTGGCGCTTCCGCATGCACCTGAACCTCAGCAGCCTGAAGGACGCCTCGTCCCTCAACGCCGAAATCTGCGGAATGCTCAAGGACAGCGGCAGGTACAGATAGCGGATTCGCGGTAAACACTTATAGTCCAGCCGGGGTTGCAACCCGGCTGTTTTGTTGTCACAGATTTGTAATCCGGTTGCCGGCAATCATCGGCAGATTGCAAATCCTGCCGTCGCAGAAGATGCCTTCCGCCGGTTCATGTTGGAATTCAGGCTGTCTGACGAACGGACTCTTATTTCGCGATGTTCTCTCGCATGGCCGTATCGGCCTGGATGTTCTTCATGCGATAGTAGTCCATGACTCCGAGATTGCCGCTGCGGAATGCGTCCGCAAGGGCCATGGGCACCTCCGCCTCGGCTTCAATCACCTTGGCGCGCGCCTCCTGGGCCTTGGCCTTCATCTCCTGTTCGAGTGCCACCGCCATCGCCCTGCGCTCCTCCGCGCGGGCCTGGGCTATATTCTTGTCAGCTTCGGCCTGGTCGATCTGCAGCACGGCACCGATGTTCTTGCCCACGTCGATGTCGGCTATGTCGATGGAAAGAATCTCGTATGCCGTTCCGGCGTCAAGACCCTTGCCAAGCACCACCTTGGAAATGCTGTCGGGGTTCTCGAGCACCGACTTGTGGCTCTCCGACGAACCTATGCTGCTTACGATTCCCTCGCCGACCCTGGCGAGCACGGTCTCCTCCCCGGCTCCGCCGACCAGCTGCCTGATGTTGGCGCGCACGGTCACGCGGGCCTTGGCTATCAGCTGGATTCCGTCCTTGGCGACGGCGGTCACGGGAGGGGTGTTGATCACCTTGGGGTTGACCGACATCTGCACAGCCTCGAGCACGTCACGTCCGGCAAGGTCGATTGCGGACGCCATCTGGAAGCTCAGGGGAATGTTGGCCTTGTTGGCGGAAATCAGCGCCATCACCACCTTGGTGACGTTTCCCTTTGCGAGATAATGGGCCTCCAGCTCGTTGGCCTTCAGGGTGAGGCCGGCCTTGGTGCCCGTAATCAGCGCCAGCACTATGGTCCTGGGGTTGACTCCCCTCCAGCGCATGAGCAGCAGCTGCACGAGGGAAACGTGGACGCCCGAAAGTATGGCCTGGAACCACAGGGCGACCGGGAAGAACCAGAGAATGACGATAAGGATGACGACGACAATCGCCGCCAGCAGAATTGGACTCATATTATTGTTCTATTGGTTTCACAATCACCTGATTGTCCTCCACGGCCACCACCTCGAGAGGGGTTCCGGCAGAGACCATCGAATTGTCGGAGGACTTGACCTCGCAGCTCACGCCGCCGAAACGGCCGGTGCCCATGGGGGCGAGCCTGGTCTGGGCGACTCCCCTGTCGCCGGGCTTGACGAGCGATGATTCCTCGTTGACCCTGGATGTGACCTCGGTGTCCAGCTCGAAACGCTTCCAGGTGCGTTTGCGCAGGATGACCACGGTCATGGCCACCAGAAGCAGAAGCACGAAGACAGTGACCCACCAGCCTTCGGCATCCCCTATACGCGCAAAGGTATACCAGCACGATGCGAAGAGGGCCGCAAGACTGAAGAAGCCCGCAACTCCGACACCGGGGACGAGCAGCATTTCAACAAGCATGAGGATTATCCCCACGAGTATGAGACCCACCGTAATCCACCACATAATCAATAAATTTACAAACCTTGCAAATATACAAAAAGGCCTGCATAATTTCTTTCTTTTGAGAAAAATACTAACTTTGCAAGCTAATTTTGGAAAATTTTAATAAAAAGATATTCGTTTATGCAAAGTAAAGGTGCTATCAGATTTGTGGCAATCTGCCTCGTGCTGGCCTGTCTGTGGCAGCTTTCCTTCACGCTTGTGACCAACATCCACAACAGGAAAGCTGACAAGAGGGCCGAGCAGGCGGTGGAGAATTTCCAGAAATCTCCCGCTTTCGCGGAAATCCCCGAAATGGACCGTGCGCACTATCTCGACTCCCTCAGGAAGCTCGAGACCCTGCGCTACACCGACTCCATTTCTTCCGAAAAAATCTATTTCGGCTACACATTCAAGGATGTACAGAACCAGGAGATCAACCTCGGACTCGACCTCAAGGGCGGTATGAACGTGATGCTGCAGGTGCAGCTCGAAGACCTCGTGAGGGCGCTTGCCGACAATAACAGCACTCCTGAGTTCCAGCGCGCCATCGAGCTTGCCAAGCAGCGCAGCGTGAACTCCCAGTCCGACTTCATCACCCTCTTCGCGGAGGCATGGAACGAGGTTTCCGGAGGAGTCAGGCTCTCCCAGGTCTTCGGCACCTACGAGATGCGCGACAGAATCAGGCCCGAATCCTCCGACGAGGAGGTCATCAGCGTGATTCAGGCCGAGGCGGAGAGCGCCGTGTCCAATTCCTTCAACGTGCTCCGCAACCGTATCGACCGTTTCGGCGTGACCCAGCCTTCAATCCAGAAGATAGGCAACACCGGACGCATCCTCGTGGAGCTTCCCGGAGTGAAGGAGCCCGAGCGCGTACGCAAGCTGCTCCAGGGAACCGCATCCCTCGAATTCTGGACTACATACTATAACCAGGAAATCTATCCTTATCTCGCAGAGGCCAACAGCGTGCTCGCACAGACCCTCGCCGAGCAGGATTCAACCGCCGCAGAGGAGCCTGCAGAAACTGCAGAGGATGACATCGTGGCGGAGGAGATTGCCGCCCAGGGTTCCGACGAGGCCGATTTCGAGGCTTACAGGAAGGCTAACCCCCTGTTCGCGGTGCTGTCACCTTCGCAGTTCAACGACAACGCCTGCATAGGCTTCGCCACGGCAGCCGACACCGCTCTCGTGAACAGCTATCTGCGCCGTCCCGAAATCGCATCCATCTTCCCTCCCGAGTTCCGTCCAATGTGGTCCGTGAACCCTTCCAGCTACGTGCAGGGAGACAACGTATATGAGCTCGTGGCCATCAAGGCCTCCTCACGTGACGGAAAGGCTCCCCTCGACGGAAGCGTAGTGACCGACGCGAGGGTTGAGTACAACAACAGCCAGGGAGGTGAGCCCAGCGTATCCATGACCATGAACGCCGAGGGCGCGAACGTATGGGCCCGTCTGACCAGGGACAACATCGGCCGCCAGATAGCCATCGTGCTCGACGGCACCGTATATTCATATCCCAACGTACAGGGCGAAATCACCGGAGGTTCTTCCTCAATCACCGGAAACTTCAGCATCGAGGAGGCCACCGACCTCACCAACGTGCTCAAGTCCGGTAAGCTGCCCGCCCCCGCCACCATCGTGCAGGAGCAGGTCGTAGGACCTTCGCTGGGAGCCGAGTCAATCCAGTCGGGATTCATCTCATTCCTGATTGCGTTCTTCCTCGTGCTCTTCTACATGGTATTCTTCTATAAGGGAGCCGGTCTCATCGCCGACGCCGCGCTGCTCACCAACGTAGTGCTGCTGCTCGGCACCCTGTCCGCCTTCGGAGCGGTGCTCACCCTGCCCGGTATCGCCGGTCTCGTGCTGACCATGGGTATGGCGGTGGACGCCAACGTAATCATCTACGAGCGTATCAAGGAGGAGCTCAAGGCCGGCAAGGGCATAGGCAAGGCCGTCGCAGACGGTTATTCCAACGCCTACTCCGCCATCATCGACGGCCAGGTGACCACGCTGCTCACCGGTATCGTGCTGTTCTTCTTCGGTTCAGGCCCCATCAAGGGCTTCGCGACCACCCTGATCATCGGTATCATCACTTCCGTGCTGACCTCCATCTTCATCTCGCGTCTCATCATCGATGACCGCATCAAGGCCGGCAAGAAAGTCACCTTCGAGACCAGGCTCACCAGAGGCTTCCTCAAGAACACGCATGTGGACTTCATCTCCGGACGCAAATGGTCCTACACCATCTCCGGAATACTCATACTCATCTCCATAGGCTCGATGTGCTTCAAGGGCTTCACATACGGTGTCGACTTCACCGGAGGCCGTACCTACGTGGTACGCTTCGACCAGCCCGTGACGGCTGAAGAAGTGCGTGAGGCCACCGGCAACGTATTCAACCTCGCAGCCCACGAGCAGGGCATCACCAGCGGCGCCGCCGTGGAGGTCAAGCAGTTCGGAGGCGACAGCCAGATGAAGATCACCACCGCCTACAAGGTTGAGGACGAGTCAATCGCAGTCGATGACGAAATCGAGCACATGCTCTACGAGGCTCTCAAGGGCTTCTATGTCGAAGACCTGACATTCGAGGAGTTCACCTCCACGCTGGAGAACCCCAACGGTATCATCTCTTCCGACAAGGTGGGTGCGTCAATCGCCAACGACATCCAGCGCAACGCCCTCATTTCAGTGGTTCTCGCGCTGCTCGTAATCTTCACCTACATAGCCGTGAGGTTCAAGGGATGGACCTGGGGTCTCGGAGGCGTAGTCGCCCTGGCCCACACGACCATCATCGTGATAGGCTTCTTCTCCCTGTTCTCCGGCATACTGCCGTTCAACCTGGACATCGACCAGACCTTCATCGCGGCCATCCTGACCATCATCGGATACGCGATCAACGACGTGGTCGTAATCTTCGACCGAATCAGGGAGAACCTCGGCCTGCACCCCAACGACGACTTCAAGGTGACCGCGAACAAGTCGCTGAACGCAACCCTGACCCGTACGGTGAACACCTCTACCTCGACCCTGCTGCCTATGCTTGCAATCGCAATCTTCGGCGGAGAGTCCATCAGAGGTCTGTCAGTGGCACTCTGCCTCGGTATCACCATCGGAACCTACGCGTCCATCATGATCGGTACCCCCATCATGTACGACACCACGATGAGGCTGCGCAAGAAGCTCGCCGCCGCAGGCAAGACCAGCAAGAAATAAGACGCTGTACAACTTCCATAATTTCACCCGGCCTCTCCGCAGGTCGGGTGATTTTTTGTATCTTTGTCCTCATGTCCTTCGTACACCTTCACGTCCACACGCAGTATTCAATCCTTGACGGTCTCAGCGATATTGAGAAGCTCTTCAAACGGGCAGAGGAGCTGGGCATGCCGGGCCTGGCCATCACCGACCACGGCAACATGTACGGAGTCAAGGACTTTTTCGACGTTTCCCAGAAACATCCGTCGGTGAAGCCTATAATAGGCTGCGAAATCTACGTCACGCGGCACTATGACCACAGGCTGAAGGACCCTTCCCACAGGCAGTACTACCACCTGATTCTGCTGGCCAAGAACCAGACAGGCTACAGGAACCTGATGAAGATAGTGTCCACCGGGCACATCGAGGGAAAGTACCACAAGCCACGCGTGAGCCACGAAGTTCTCGAGAAATACCATGAAGGGCTCATCTGCTGCTCCGCCTGCATGGCCGGAGAGATTCCGAAGGACATACTGGCCGGAGACGATGAGGCCACCGACAAGGCCATAGAATGGCACAAAAGGGTGTTCGGAGATGACTACTACCTGGAGGTCATGCTCCACAAGACCAGAATTCCGGGGCTCTCTCTCGACGTCTACAACAATCAGAAGGAATACTGCGCCCGCATCTTCGAACTGGCGGAGAAGCACGGAATCAAGGTGGTCGCGACCAACGACGTCCATTTCGTGAACGAGGAGGACGGCCCGAGCCACGACAGGCTGATCTGCCTGACGACGAACTCGACCATCGAAGACCCCAAGCGGCTGCGCTACACCCAGCAGGAATTCCTCAAGAGCGAAGAGCAGATGGCGGAGCTGTTTCCCGACCATCCGGAAGCCCTCGCCAACACGTTGGAGGTTCTCGATAAAATCGAAAGATACAACATCAACCGGGGCCACGTGCTGCCAAAGTTCCAGATCGACCCGGAGTTCCTCAAGGATATCGACAGCCACCTGGCGAAGTACGCCGACATAATAGAGAACGGCCGCTACGAAATCGAGAAGGACCACGATGGCAACGTGGTCTCGAAGACCGACCGTGGAGAGGAGTTCTGCCGTTCCGTGGCCTATCTGTGCCACCTCACCTACGAAGGCGCACGCGAACGCTATGGCGACGTGCTCTCCGCCGACCAGCAGGAGAGGCTGCATTTCGAGCTCATGACCATTTCCTTCATGGGCTTCCCCGACTACTTCCTGATAGTCCAGGACTTCATCAACTGGGGGCGCAGGAACGGGGTTTCCGTCGGGCCGGGAAGAGGCTCGGCCGCCGGCTCATGCGTGGCCTACTGCCTGGGAATCACAAATCTCGACCCGCTCAAGTACGACCTCCTGTTCGAGCGTTTCCTCAACCCCGAACGCATATCGATGCCCGATATAGACGTGGACTTCGACGACGAGGGCCGCTACCGGGTGATACAGTACGTGCAGGAGCACTACGGCGCCGACCATATCTCCCACGTCATAACCTTCGGCACCATGGCGGCGAAACTGGCGGTGAAAGATGTGGCCAGAATCAGCAACATGCCCATCCCGGAATCAAACCGCCTGACCAAGATGATTCCCGACAAGCCGATAATCGTCAAGGAGGACGGCAAGGACGTGGAGAAGAAGCCGACCCTGGCCAACAGCATGAAATACATCAAGGAACTCAGGGAAGAATACGAGAACGGGGAACCGCTCGTGCGAGAGGTCCTGGAATACGCGCTGAAGCTCGAAGGCTGCATACGCCAGGTGGGAATCCACGCCTGCGCGATGATAATAGGCCGGGGCAATCTCACCGACTACATCCCGATCACCACGGGAGTCGACAAGGCGACAGGGCAGGAAGTGTGGGTGAGCCAGTATGAGGGCACCAAAATCGAGGACGTGGGCATGCTCAAGATGGATTTCCTCGGGCTCAAGACCCTGTCCATCATATCCCGCTGCACGGCGCTCGTGAAGAAGCGCTTCGGCGTGGACATAGACATAGAGAAGATTCCGATAGACGACCCCAAGGTCTACGAGCTCTATTCGCGGGGAGACACCAAGAGCGTGTTCCAGTTCGAATCCGGAGGAATGAAGGAATGGCTCATGAAGCTGCGTCCGGAGCGTTTCGAGGATCTGATTGCCATGAACGCCCTCTACCGGCCCGGCCCAATGGACTACATCCCCCAGTTCGTAGCCGGCAAGAACGACCCGAGCACCATCAGATACGACCTTCCGGACATGGAGGAGTATCTCAAGGAAACCTACGGCGTCACGGTCTACCAGGAGCAGGTGATGCTGCTCTCGCAGAAGCTGGCCGGATTCTCCAAGGGCAAGGCGGACAAGCTCCGCAAGGCCATGGGAAAGAAGCAGAAGGCGGTGCTCGACTCGCTGAAGGAGTCGTTCATGAGCGGAGCGCTCGCGAACGGCTATCCCAAGGACACTCTCGAGAAGATATGGAAGGACTGGGAGGCCTTCGCGAAATACGCCTTCAACAAGTCGCATGCGACCTGCTACGCCTGGGTAAGCTACCAGACAGCCTGGCTGAAGGCCCACTATCCTTCGGAATTCCAGGCCTCCAACCTCACGCAGAACATCTCCAACATGGAGGAGATGAAGGACATCATGGCCGACTGCCGCAGAAACGGAATCAAGGTCCTGAGCCCAGACGTGAACGAGTCCGACGCCACCTTCTCGGTGAACAAAACCGGTGACATACGCTTCGGTCTCGGCGGCATGAAGGGCTTCGGCGACAATGTCGTGAGCGCGATAATAGGCGAAAGGGAGAAGAACGGCCCCTTCGCCGACCTGTTCGACTTCATGGAGCGCATGGACGGCAACATCAACAGGAAATCGCTCGAGACCCTTGTCTATTCCGGTGCCCTTGACTCCTTCGGCTACAAGCGTTCGCAGTATTTCCAGCCCTGCAGCAACGGCGAACTCTTCATCGACGAACTGGTCCGCTACTCCGGCATGTACGCGTCAGACAAGATGGACGCCTCCGCAACGCTGTTCGGGGACACCGATGAGCTCAAACCCAACAGGCCGCAGATGCCGTTGTTTCCCGGAGAAGAGGACACTCTCATGCTGCTCCAGGAAGAGAAGAAATACGTGGGGATGTACATCTCCTCGCACCCGCTCGAAAGGCACCGTTTCGAAATGGAGACCTTCACCAGCTGCCAGCTGGCTGACCTGCAGAACTGCATAGACGATTGCGAACGCGAGCGCAGGAACGGCAAGGTGAGCGTGGCGGGAATAGTCTCCGACGTCAAGACCATGACCACAAGGACGGGCACCCCCGGCGTCAAGGTAGTGCTTGAGGATTTCAGCGGCACTTACGAGTTCGTGCTGTTCGGCAACGACTATCAGCGCTACATGGCCTTCATGCAGCTGCACAACCAGGTGTTCATCGAGGGTGAGATTGGCGAAAGGTATTTCCTGAAACCCGAGGAGAAGGCCGCAGGGAAGAAGGCACCGTATTCATTCAAGATAAAGAACATCTCCCTGCTCGGGACGCTCTCCGAGAACCGTCTGACTTCTCTGGACCTTGAGCTGGACACCAGGCTGATAGACTCCTCTTTCAGGAAGGAGCTGCTGAAGCTGCTGAAGGCCAACAAGGGAAGCCTTCCCCTCAACATCCACCTGATAGACAGGGAGACAGGCTACAAGCTGGACTTCTTCTCGAAGAAATTCCAGATAGGCATAAGCCAGGAGCTTCTCGACAGGCTCAAAGGCATGGGCTTCGAATGCAGCCTCCACAAGAAAAGTTGAGGCGTCATTCCGTGAAGTTGCGGTCAATCCAGGCTGCGATGTCGGAGAGGACTTCCGGGGAGATGGTCTCCTCGATGCTGCGGTATTCAGTGGGGACTCCGGTGGTGCAATGCTGGAACAGATGGTTCAGCGAGTCGTATTCCTTTATGAAGTTCCGTTCGTTCCGAGGCAGTGCGGCCTGAATTGCAGCCAGATTCAGCGATGAGATGACCTGGCAGTCCTTGCTGCCGTTCAGGGCCATCACAGGGCAATGTATCGAAGAAATGTCCTCTGAAGGGTCGTAGTCTATGAACCAGTTCAGCCACGGATTGCCTTCCAGCCTGGCGTTCTGGCGGTACATCTCCTCCGAAACCATGCCCGGCTGTCCGGAAAGCTCCATGATTCTGTTGACCTGGGCGGTGAGCGCCCTGTCTCCCCTGACTCCCGGCCCCGCGAGGCTTATGACGAAATCCACGGCACCACGGGCTCCCAGCATGAAAGCTATGGAGCCTCCTTCGCTGTGGCCGAGCACCCCTATCCTCGAAAAACGTCCGCTGCTTCTCAGGAACTCCACGGCCGCGAGCGCATCCTCCATGAAATCCTCCGTAGTGGCATTCTCCACATCGCCGCCTTCCGAAGCTCCGGTTCCCCGGTCATCATAGCGCAGGGAGGCGACTCCGTTCCTCGCAAGAAAATCCGCGATGACCAGGAAAGGCCTGTGGCCGAATATCTCCTCGTCCCTGTTCTGCTGGCCGCTTCCGCTGACCATGACCACCGCGACCGGCTTCCCTGCAGTTCCGGCTTCATAGCCTTCCGGCAATGAAAGCGTCCCGGCGAGAACCGCACCAGCGGCTTCGTTCACAAAGCTGACTTCTTCCGTAAGATATGGATACGGCGGCTCTGGTGTCTGCGGGCGCTTCAGAACTTCGGTTCCTTTTGTAAGGGTCAGCGGGAACGACTGCCCCGCCTGGCTGAAGGTTCCGACTATGGATTCCCTGAACAGCAGTCCGGAATAAGACACGTAAAGCGAAGGCACGCTGAGCTTTATCGCCGGATATGCCGATTCGTCCACTTCCGCCTCAATGCCCTCGGCGCCCTGATCTGGACTGTCCATCGTGGCCTTCAGACTGCCGTTCGGAGCTTCGCTGAAATTGAAGACTATGGTCAGCTCTGTCCGGGCTATTGCCAGTTTGCCCGTCCATGAACCGCAGAAAGGAGAAGTTCCGGTCTGCTCCACCACCTCTGAAAAGGGTGCGGCGGACGATTCCAATGCGACCGTCACTGCGGCGCCGAAAAGAAGCACGGCTGCGGACAGGATATATGCAAACAGTTTATTCATCCGTTTTTCACCAGCCCTGGGCCGACATGGGATGCTCCAGCCCGTCGGGGGTCACGAGCACCGAGCCGACCTCGGGAAGAGCCAGATGGCCTATGATGTCGAAAACCTGGAAATCGGTACGGAACCTTTCATAGTCGGAGAGCGGAACCGCGTAGAGCAGGCGGAAATCGTCGCCCCCGTTCATCGCGGCGGAAATCGGGTCGATGTCAAGCTCCTTCCCGAGGGCGAAACTGTTGCCCTCGAAGGGAATCCTGTCCGCATAGACCTTCGCCCCGAGCCCGGCGGCCCGTGAAATCCTCATAACGGCGTCAGAAAGCCCGTGAGAGACGAATACTCCCGCCGACGGCAGGATTCCCGTCTCCTCGAGCTGCGCGAGCGTCACAGGGCCCAATTCGGGCTTCAGATAGTCGGCGACCATCATCCTGTATTTTTCCAGCTCGTCCGGCTTGTGCTCGAGCACCTGCTGGCCGAAATAGGCGGAACCGAGGCTGCCCGACACGCAGAGCAGGTCCTTGCTCGCCGGCTTCGGCCTCTGCACTTCCGTAGAATCCTTTCTGAAACCGGCCGCCGCAAGACTTATCGCAAGGCCGTTCCTCGAAGGGACGAGGTCAAGCGAGAGGCTGGAATATCCGTGTTCCTTCGCGGCAATGAGGACTCCGCTCCACAAATCGCGTATCTGTCCGAAATCAAGTTTGGAAGATACCCCAAGGGTTATCTCCAGGGTGCGCGGATGCGCCAGGGCTGCATAAAGTTCCCCGGTCACGGACAGCACGCTCTTGTAGCCCAGATGCTTGAGGGGAAAATACACCAGGCTGAAGTCAGTGCCTTCAAGCAGCATCCGGGAGGCGGCGACGGCGGAGCCGTTCCCCTCGCCGCTGACGGCGAGGGGTTCTTCGAAGGCGGCGAAGCCGCTGCCTTCGAAGAGCCGCCGTATGGCCTCCACCCTGCCGATTTCAGCAAAAGTCTCCGCCATTACAGATTCCTGAGAAGATTGTTCAGACTGACCTTCTTGTCGAGCATGGACCTGAGTTCCGCAACGGGTACCCTCACCTGCTCCATGCTGTCGCGGTCGCGCACGGTCACGCAGTTGTCGTTGAGGGTCTCGTGGTCCACGGTTATGCAATAGGGCGTGCCTATGGCGTCCTGACGGCGATAGCGCTTTCCTATGCTGTCCTTCTCGTCGTACTGGCAGTAGAAGTCATATTTGAGCTCGTCCATGATCTTCTGGGCGTATTCGGGCAGGCCGTCCTTCTTGATGAGGGGTAGCACGGCGGCCTTGACGGGAGCGATGGCCGCAGGCAGCTTGAGAACCACCCTGGAGTCGCCGTTCTCGAGCTTCTCGACAGTGTAGGAGTGGCTCAGCACCGCAAGGAACATCCTGTCCACTCCGATGGAGGTCTCCACGCAATAGGGTACGTAGCTCTCGCCCGTCTCGGGGTCGAAGTACTGGAGCTTCTTTCCCGAAAGCTTCTGGTGGTTGCCGAGGTCGTAGTCGGTGCGGCTGTGTATTCCTTCGAGCTCCTTGAAGCCGAAGGGGAAGTTGAATTCGATGTCTGTGGCCGCGTTGGCATAGTGGGCCAGCTTCTCGTGGTCGTGGAAGCGGTAGTTCTGCTCCCCCATTCCGAGGTTGACGTGCCACTTCATGCGGTTTTCCTTCCACTTGCGGAACCATTCCATCTCCGTTCCGGGCCTTACGAAGAACTCCATCTCCATCTGCTCGAACTCGCGCATGCGGAAGATGAACTGGCGGGCCACCACCTCGTTGCGGAAGGCCTTGCCTATCTGGGCTATGCCGAAAGGTATCTTCATGCGTCCTGTCTTCTGGACATTGATGTAGTCCACGAATATGCCCTGTGCGGTCTCGGGACGCAGGTATATCTTGCTGCTGTCGTCGCCCACGGAGCCGAACTGCGTGGAGAACATCAGGTTGAACTGGCGCACGTCTGTCCAGTTCCTGGTGCCGCTGATCGGGCAAACTATGCCGCAGTCCAGGATTATCTGCTTGTACTCTGCAAGGTCGTTAGCCTGCTCCGCCGCCACATAGCGATTGTGAACTTCCTCATAATGCGCCTTTTCGCGGAGCACGTTGGGGTTGGTCTCGCGGAACTTCTGCTCGTCGAAGCTGTCGCCGAACTTGCGGCGACCCTTCTCCACCTCTTTGTTGATCTTTTCCTCTATCTTGGCAAGATAATCCTCTATCAGCACGTCGGCGCGGTACCTCTTCTTGGAATCCTTGTTGTCTATGAGGGGGTCGTTGAAGGCCGCGACATGCCCGGACGCCACCCAGGTTTTGGGCTGCATGAATATTGCGGCGTCTATACCGACTATGTTCTCGTTGAGGCGCGTCATGGCATTCCACCAGTACTGCTTGATATTGTTCTTGAGCTCCACGCCCAGCTGGCCGTAGTCATAGACGGCCGCAAGTCCGTCATAGATTTCGCTTGAAGGAAAGATGTAGCCGTATTCCTTGCAATGGGCGACCAGCACCTTGAAAAGTTCGTCCTGAGTCATATCTTTTTTCTTTTATTGTTGTGCAAAGTTAAGAATCTGTTTGGAAAATAGGCTGTTTCAGCGGTATATCTCCATCAGCGGACGCATCACGAACTCCCTTTCGCGCATCAGCGGGTGGGGGATTTTCAGTTCCGGGGTGTCCACGGTCCGCTGTCCGTAGAGCAGTATGTCTATGTCTATGATCCTGTCGTGGTATATCCTGCCGCCTCCGTTGTCATATTCGACGGTTTCCCGGCGCCCCATGCTCCTTTCGATGCTCTTGCATATCCCGAGTATCTCTTCCGGAGGCAGTTCGGTCTCGTACATGACCGCGCAGTTGATGAAGTCATGTCCGCTGAAGCCCCAGGAGCGCGTCTCGATGAACGAGGACAGGGCCGAATGCGGAGCGCCCATCATCCTGTCAAGCTCGTTCACCGCTGCCAACAGGTTGGAATTCCTGTCGCCGAGGTTGGAGCCGAGGGAGAGATAGACCTTTTCCATCAGAGTTCCGGATCCATTCCGAGGGCTATCCTGGCTTCGTCGGAAAGCATGCTCTGGTCCCATACGGGGTCGAACACAAGTTCTATGTCGCAGGCCTTGATTCCAGGAGTGTTTTCAACATTGTGCTTTATGTCCGCAATCACCTCGTCCGCCATCGGGCAGTTCGGGGCGGTGAAGGTCATCTTTATATGGACGTTCCTGGCCTTGTCTATATTCAGCTCGTATATGAGGCCGAGGTCGTAGACGTTCACGGGTATCTCCGGGTCATAGACCTGCTTTATCGCCCTAACCACGTCTTCGTAGAGCGGAGCCAGCTCCTTCACGTCCTGAGGTGTCAATATTTCGTCCTGATTCATTTCAGCAGTTCTTTAGAGCAATGTTCCTGATTGTTTCGATCATAGATACCAGACCGTTGGCCCTGGTCGGAGAAAGGTTTTCCTTGAGCCCCAGCCTGTCCACGAAGGAGAAATCGTCAGCGGCTATCTCCCCGGCGCTGCGCCCCGAGTAGACCGATACCAGCAGGGAAATTATGCCCTTGGTGATTATGGCGTCGCTGTCGGCCCTGAACACCAGGACTCCGTCCTTCATTTCAGCGTCGAGCCATACCCTTGACTGGCAGCCTTTTATGAGTCTGTCATCGGTCTTGAGATCCTCCGGAAAGGCTTCGAGATTCTTTCCGAGATCAATCAGATATTCGTATTTGTCGAGCCAGTCCTCGAACATCGAGAATTCTTCGACCAGTTCGTCCTGTCTTTCCTTGAGTGTTTTCATGCTTCGAGCATTTTTATGGCCTTTTTGAGCGAGTTGAGGAAGTATTCGGCTTCCTGCATGGTGTTGTAGGGAGCGAACGAGGCCCTGAGCATTCCGGTGACTCCGTATCTGTCCATCAGAGGTTCGGCGCACATCTGACCCGAACGCAGGGCTATTCCCATCTTGTCGAGTATCAGAGCAAGGTCTTCATGGTGGCAGTGTTCCACGGAGAACGAAAACAGGGCTATCTTGCGGAAATCATGTCCGTAAGCCTCCCCAGGTATACCATATAGCCTCAATCCCGGAATCTTCGGAAGATTTTCCAGCAGATAAGCGGTAATTTCTTTCGTATTTCGCTCTATATCAACATCTTCCATTAATTCAAGCATCTCTGTCGCGGGCTTCAGGGTGGGTGCTCCGGCGAAGTTCTGCGTGCCGGCTTCAAATTTCAGCGGCACGGGAGCGTATGTCGTTCCGCTCCATTTCACGTTGCCGACCATCTCCCCTCCTCCCATATACGGGGGAATCGCGTCGAGCAGCTCCTTCTTTCCGTAAAGGACACCGGTTCCCGGGGCCGCATACATCTTATGGCCTGAAAAGGCGTAGAAATCGCAATCAATGTCTTTCAGATCCGGGTGCCCGTGTACCGCACCCTGGGCGCCGTCAACGAGCAGACGGCAGCCGTGGGAATGGCATATCCCGGCTATCTCCTTCACCGGATTCACCAACCCGAGCACGTTGGAGACATGCGTCACGCAAACGAGTTTTGTTCTGTCGCTGAGCATTCCTTCGAGCAAATCCACGCGCAGCCTCCCCGCTTCGTCCACGGGTAGAACCTTGAGCCGTGCATGTTTCCTGCCGCACATCATCTGCCAGGGCACAAGGTCGGAATGATGCTCGCTTTCGCTGACTATTATTTCATCTCCCTCCTTTACGAACGCTTCGCCGAAACTGAAGGCGACGAGATTTATGGAAGCCGTGGTTCCAGAAGTGAAAACGATTTCCTTGGGGCTCACGTTCAGATATGCCGCCACCGTTTCGCGCGCACTTTCATATTCCTCCGTGGCGACGGAAGATATATGATGCACGGCCCTGTGGATATTTGCACTGTATTTTTCCGAAAGTTCGACCCATTTCGAGACTACGCTGCGGGGCCTCAGCGAGGTTGCGGCGTTGTCAAGATAGACGAGAGGCTTTCCGTATACTTTTTCGTCAAGCTGGGTGAATTCCTTCCTTAATTCCTGAATATCCATAATCAAATTTGCAGAACTGCGAATTTAGCATTTTTCACGCAATTACGTGCTTTTCAGGGGATAAAACTCTCCTCTGTCCTTCCGTTCTGTCTGTTCCCGGTCCCACCGGATTTGGTTCCTTGGTCCCGTCGGATTTGCAAATCCGTTGTCAGTTCAGTCAAATTTGCAATCGGTGGAATAGTTCAATATCCGAGAGGCAGGGATGCCCCCTCGGAGGTTCCGCTGCGCTCCATCAATGCTGCGCATTGCACGCTCACAGCCGCGTGCGGCTAGCCTCCTCGAAGGCATCCCTGCCTCTCGGACAAAAACAATCGGTCATGCCAACGTTAGCTTAAATAAATGCGGCTGTATTGAAATTCGATTCACCGTTCTGAAGGATTCGCTAACCAGTACAACGTATAACAAGTTATAAAGAAAAATCAATAACAACGGCAGCAGACAAGGCAGTGTTGCCGGAGGGCCATATCATCCACGAACAGACGGCATAATACTCCGCAAACTACAGGCTGCAAGTCCAGACGAACAAGGAGCCAGCCGCGGCGAGTCGGCATCAGGCAGTATAGGGATGTGCGGTGGTTCTTACTGCCTGAGGGCGATCTCAGACGGCGGCTGGCAAAACAACAACCAGATTGCAACTAAAGATAGCAGCGGCAGGGCTGCAAATCTGCCGAAACGGTGCTCATGACCGGACGACAATACCAAAGATTTTCCCGAATAATTTGATTTAGCTGACGACAAGAACTAACTTTACGGAACAAAAATCAAACACGAGATGATAGACTACATTTCAGGAAGACTGACAGAACTCTCCCCCACCAATGCGGTAATCGAAAACCAGGGAATAGGCTACATAATGGAGATTTCCCTGCAGACCTACGAGGTTCTGAACGGCAAAACCGAAGCCACACTTTACATTCAGAGGCAGGTAAACCAGCGTGACGGTATAGAAACAGACTACGGCTTCGCCACAAAGGAAGAGCGCAACCTTTTCCGCTCGATCACGGGCGTGTCCGGAATGGGCGCCTCTTCGGCAAGAATGATATTGTCGTCATTGACTCCGGAAGAACTTCAGAACACCATCCTTTCTGAAAACGTTGCAAGACTGAAATCAATCAAGGGAATAGGGCTCAAAAGTGCGCAGCGACTCATACTCGAACTCAAGGACAAGATAGTGAAGGGCGAAGGAAGCAACTTCGAAGCGATACTCAAAGCTCAGACCAACGCCGATGCAGAAGAAGCGGCTATCGCGCTTCAGAATCTCGGATTCACGAAGCCCAACATCTCAAAGGCGATACAGGACATACTGAAGAAGACCCCTGACGCTAAAGTAGAGGATATAATCAAGGCCGCACTGAAAATGCTATAGATTCACCTCCCGAAATACACGAGAAGGACAGATATATCCGAGGGCGATACTCCAGAGATTCTAGAAGCCTGGGCTATCGTCCTCGGATTATATTTTTTCAGTTTTTGACGGCATTCTATGGTCAGACCCGATACTTTGTCAAAATCGAAATTCTCAGGAATGGACAGTGTTTCCAGCCTGTGAAGCTTTTCAGCCATCTTGATTTCCCTGTCGATATAGCCCTTATACCTGATGGAAATCTCAACGCTCTCCATAACTTCCTCAGAATATGTTCCACGTGGAACGATTTTCAGAATATCTTCAAGCTTTGTTTCCGGTCTGGTAACGAGTTCGGCAACCTTCTTTGACTCGGAAATCGCAGAAGAACCCACGGACTCCAGATAAGGATTAGCCTTGGAAGCGGTAATCAGTTTAGTCTCGCAATACTCCCCCAGTTCCTTCACTTCGTCGTATTTCTTCATCATGGTCGAATACCGCAGCTCGTCAGCAAGACCTATGGAATGGGACAAAGTGGTGAGACGCCAGTCGGCGTTGTCCTGACGGAGAAGAATCCTGTACTCCGCCCTGGAAGTGAACATCCTGTAAGGCTCGTCCACCCCTTTGGTCACAAGGTCGTCAATCAACACCCCGATATAAGACTGGTCACGCCCGAGAATGAAAGGTTCCTTTTCATTCAATTTAAGGTGGGCGTTGATTCCGGCCATTATTCCCTGGGCAGCGGCCTCCTCATATCCTGTGGTTCCGTTGACCTGACCTGCAAAATACAGATTCTCGATATTCTTGAGTTCAAGCGTCGGCTTCAACTGGGTAGGGTCGAAATAATCGTACTCCACAGCATATGCCGGCCTGAATATCTTCACATGCTCCAGACCCTCGATTGCATGCAGAGCCTCAACCTGGACATCGAGAGGGAGAGATGAGGAAAAGCCCTGGAGATAATACTCATTTGTGGACTTCCCTTCCGGCTCCAGAAAAAGCTGGTGGGCATCGTTGTCCGGAAAAACGCGAAGCTTGTCCTCGATGCTCGGGCAATATCTCGGACCTATTCCGTGAATCATTCCCGTGAATAGAGGAGATTCCGAGAAACCGGTACGAAGAATATCATGGACTCGGGGATTCGTGTGCAGAATATAGCAAGGCATCTGAGAGCCGCTTTCCTGGACAGAAGAAGGCAGCGGCAGAAAAGAGAACCTCTGGGGTTTCTCGTCACCGTACTGCAACGGAAAAACGGAAACATCGACTGAGGAAATATCTATTCTGGGAGGAGTGCCGGTCTTCATCCTCCCGGACCTTACTCCCAACTCAGCGAGCTGTTCGGTCAGACCGTATGACGCCTGCTCGCCGAGACGGCCGCCTTCCATCTTATGCCTCCCGATGAAAAGCGAACCTGAAAGGAAGGTTCCGGCGGTCAGGATAAGCGCGCGAGATTTGAAAATTGCGCCTGTAAGTGTACGCACCCCGCAGATTTTTGAATTCTCAAAGAGGAAAGAAACCGCAGAATCCGCGTAAATATCTAATTTACAATTACTTTCGAGAATTTCGCGCCATTTGAGGGAAAACTGTATTTTATCACACTGCGCGCGTGGACTCCACATGGCCGGACCCTTGGACTTGTTAAGCATGCGGAACTGCAGCGTACAACTGTCGGTCACTATGCCGGTATAACCTCCAAGCGCATCTATCTCTCTGACAATCTGACCTTTAGCAATTCCTCCAATAGCAGGATTGCAGGACATTCTCGCAAATCCGAGCATGTCCATGGATATCAGGAGAACAGAAGAGCCGAGCTTTGAGGCAGCCATCGCCGCCTCGCATCCGGCATGACCCCCACCAATCACGATTATATCATACGAAGCATTCATCAGAAGAACAATGCTCTCTTTGAAAGATAATAGTTCTCCTTCTCCTTCATCGCCGCGAACTCCTCCTCCGAATGGTCGTCATAACCTATAAGATGGAGAAGCCCGTGAACTATGACACGGTCAAGTTCGTCATCGAACTCAGCCGAATAGAAAGAGGCATTGCTCCTCACGGTATCTACACTGATGAACAAATCGCCAGACAAAACCTCCCCTTCCGAATAATCAAAGGTTATGATGTCGGTAAAATAATCGTGCCCAAGGTACTTCCGGTTCATATCAAGAAGATAGGCGTCAGAACAGAAAATGACGGATATTTCACCCAGACGGCAGTTCTCCTCCACTGCAACCGCCTTAAGCCAGGCATTATGGACAGCTCTTCGCTTGAAAAGAAAGTCCGTATCTTGAATAAAGTATCTTACCATCGATAAATTTTTGACAAATCTAGTAAAATATTGGATTTGATTTTAAATATTTCTATCTTTGGAACTCGGAAGAATATATATAATAACCAAATATGGAAGTCAAAAAATCACCTAAAGCCGATCTTAACAACAGAAGATTTCTCTTCGTGGAAATCGGACTTGTTGTAGCCCTTGGTGTCCTGCTCGTAGGATTCGAGTGGACAAGCAAGGAGAAGAAGGAGGCAACGCTCGTGGCCGACACTGTGGAAATCATCGAGGAAGAAATCATCCCCATCACACAGCAGGAAACCACCCCTCCGCCTCCGGAAGTTCCCAAGATTCCCGTTCTTTCAGACCAGATCGAAATTGTCGATGACGACATCCAGATTGAGGACAGCTTCATCAACCTCGAGTACGATGCCAACGTCGGAGTTGAGATTATGGACTATGTAGAGGACGTAGAGGAAGAGGTAGTTGAAGAGGAGGCCATTCCTTTCCAGCTCGTTGAAGTCAAGCCTTCATTCCAGGGCGGTGACGCCAACACTTTCTCAAGGTGGGTTGCAGAGAACCTCGAGTACCCTGAAATCGCAAAGGAAAACGGAGTTTCAGGACGAGTAATGCTTGAGTTCACTGTGGGACCTGACGGAAAGGTATCAAACGTAAGAGTTCTCCGTGGAGTTGACCCTTCACTCGATGCAGAGGCTGTACGTGTAGTTTCAAGCTCACCCAAGTGGGAGCCCGGCCGCCAGAGAGACCGCGCAGTAAAGGTAACCTACACCTTCCCTGTGATTTTCCAGCTGAGATAAAGAAACATTTATCTATATTGGCAAGGCCGTCCATACCGGATGGCCTTTTTTCGACTGGATGAACTTCAAATTTTCAAAAAAATGTAGAATTCAACACCGTTTGATGAAAAACTTCAGCAGATGTATATAAACCGTAACAAGAAGAATTTATGGAAAACAAAAGGGAAGAAAAAGCTGTGTTCGTCGGAATAATCAGACCTGAAGACGACGAGCGCAAGATAATGGAATACCTCGACGAACTGGAGTTTCTTGCCGAGACTGCAGGAGCTGTCGGGGACAGGAAGTTCGTCCAGAGAGTGGACAAACCTGAAAAGGCCACATACATCCGAAGCGGAAAGCTCGAGGAAATCGCCACATACTGCGAAGAAAACGGCATAAACTATGTCATATTCGACGATGAGCTCACAGGTATGCAGCAGCGCAACATAGAAAAGGTCATAAAATGTTCCGCAGTCATCGACAGAACCAGTCTCATCCTTGAAATATTCTCACAGAGGGCGAAGACCGCATACGCGAAGACCCAGGTCGAACTGGCAAGATACAACTACATGCTCCCCCGCCTCGCAGGCATGTGGACCCACCTTGAAAGGCAGAGGGGCGGAGTAGGAACTCGTGGAGGAATGGGCGAAACCCAGATAGAAGTTGACAGGAGAATAGTCAGGGAAAGAATATCCAAACTGAAAGAGGAACTCAAGAGGATAGACAGGCAGATGGCCACGCAGAGAGGCAACAGGGGCAGCCTTGTACGCCTGTCGCTCGTAGGCTACACCAATGTCGGAAAATCCACGCTGATGAACCTGCTGTCCAAATCCGACGTGTTCGCGGAAAACAAACTGTTCGCCACGCTCGACACAACTGTCAGAAAGGTCGTTCTAGGGAATGTGCCGTTCCTTTTGAGCGATACAGTGGGATTTATCAGAAAACTGCCTACACAGCTCATAGAAGCCTTTAAAAGCACCCTTGACGAGGTGCGTGAGGCCGACATCCTGCTGCATGTGGTGGACATTTCCCATCCTGACTATGAGGAGCAGATGGAGGTGGTGGACAAAACTCTGAAGGACATTTCGGCTTCGGACAAACCTATATACGTAATTTTCAATAAAATAGATGCTTACGAAGCCGAACCTTACGACCAGTTCTCGATGACCCCCAGAACCGAGAAGAATTTCAGTCTGGATGAAGTCAAAAGCAAATGGAGGGAAAGGAACATCCCCTGCATATTCATCTCCGCCACCGAAAAGAAGGGAATCGACAAGCTCAAGGACGACCTCTACAAGATGGTAGCCGAAATACATGCCGGCCGTTATCCCTTCAACAACTTCCTCTGGTAAAAAGTCCTTACATTCTCTCTATGGCTGCGTGACAGGGGCAGACTCAACTGCCCCAGTTTCACGCTGTCGGACGTAATCTCGTCTATCGCGTCCTTTCTGACAAGATAGGAACGATGTACTCGGATAAAAGGTTCTCCCAAAATATCCTCCCATCGGGATATTGAAGTCTTGTTCCTGAACCTCTTCCCCCCTGCAAGGACCACATTCGTTACAGTATCGTTGGACTCGACGTAAAGAATATCGGCAACATCCACCCTTACCTTGGACCTGTCTGAAAAGAAAGTGACGGACAATTCCTTATCAGGGAATTTCCTTACTAGCCAAGACCACAGGAAACCGTTCAACAATATGAAGAAAGTGTCCACTATAACTATGAAAAAAGGATTGACCAATATGTCAGGCATGTCCGACCAGCGCTCCAAATCCTGAAACGCGCCTCTCATCCAAAGTACCACGGAATGAGCAGAAAGCGTAAGTAGAATCTCAAGCACAATGACTGCCAGGCCGACATATACCATATCCAACGGCACCCGGGACGCGTCAAGTCTCATCCTATGGTGAAGATACAGGGCAAGGAACATTCCAGGAAGAAAGAAACTCGCCATGAACAGCGACTCGACGAAAGTGTAGCCGAGACTTTTTACCACGGATGATATCATGAACAGCGCGGCGACCCAGTACACCGCCATGATTAGCTTTCTCATGTCGTAAAATTAGTCAATATCCTCAGTATTCGGCTGCGCAAAAGTACGTAAGAGGGGTTTCGGATATGAGAATGGGGATTCTACATTGCCTGTAAGGAAAAAGATATATACCTTGCCTGACACAAGTCAAACCAAAATCTTCTGATCTATGTTCAAATTTTTCATTGAGGGCGGCCCCGTTTTCATGGCCATACTCACGGTCATCCTGGTAGCAATGTTCTTCGCCGCATGGAAAGCTCCGCGCTGGGTCAAGGAAACCGGCGCGTGCGCCCTTGCATTCGGAATATTCTCCAGCATGCTCGGCGTAATTCAGATGCTTGACGCTGTTCAGCAAGTCGGTGAAATAAGCACCGCAGTATTGTGCGGAGGATTCAAGGTTACGCTGATTCCGACCATATACGGGATGATCATCTACATGATTTCATTGATCATCCGTATCTCGGAGAAGCCAAGAGTATGAAAAAAGAAGGCGAACCCGAAAGAGTCCGCCTTCAATTATGCTGTAAAACGAATTACTCCGAGAACTTGGCCTTGAGGAATTCGCGGTTCAGACGGGCGATGTGGGCTACGGTGATGCCCTTAGGGCACTCCAGCTCGCACGCGCGGGTATTGGTGCAGTTGCCGAAACCGAGCTCGTCCATCTTTGCAACCATCGCACGTGCCCTCTTTGCGGCCTCAGGACGGCCCTGGGGAAGCAGAGCGAGCGAACTTACCCTGGCGGCCACGAAGAGCATTGCAGAGCCGTTCTTGCAGGTTGCAACGCATGCACCGCAACCAACGCATGCAGCCGCATCCATGCTTTCCTCAGCCTTGTCGTGAGGTATGAGTATGTTGTTGGCGTCCTGCGCGGAACCGGTACGGACTGAAATGAATCCTCCGGCCTGCAGAATCTTGTCGAAAGCCCTGCGGTCCACCACGAGGTCCTTGATTACGGGGAAAGCTGCGCTCCTCCAAGGCTCCACGGTAATCGTAGCTCCGTCCTTGAAATGCCTCATGAAAAGCTGGCAGGTGGTCACATGGTCGTCGGGACCATGAGCACGTCCGTCGATATAGAGTGAGCAGGCTCCGCAGATACCCTCGCGGCAATCATGATCGAAAGACACCGGGCCGCTGCTTTCGCATCCGCGGTCCACGGCAACAGGGTCGCAGCCTTCGCGGATCAGCTGTTCGTTGAGAATATCGAGCATCTCCAGGAAGGACGCGTCCTCCTCTATTCCGGAAATATGATAGGTTTCAAAATGGCCCTTGGCCTTGGCGTTCTTCTGACGCCATATTTTCAAATTGAATTCCATCGGACTTAGTCTTTGTAATTTCTGGTGGCAACCTTTATAAACTCATACTTGAGAGGCTCCTTGTGGAGTTCAGGCTCCTTGCCTTCCCCCTTGTACTCCCAGGCTGCGACATACATGAAGTGCTCGTCGTCACGCTTCGCCTCGCCTTCCTCGGTCTGGCTCTCCACACGGAAATGTCCTCCGCAGGATTCCTCGCGGTGCAGGGCGTCGCGGGCCATCAGCTCTCCTATCTCGAAGAAATCCTCAAGCCTCAGGGCCTTCTCGAGCTCCTGGTTGAACTCATACTGGGTTCCGGGAACCTTTACGTTCTTGTAGAAATCCTCCTTGAGAGCCTGTATCTCCTTGATTGCCTTCTTCAGACCGGCTTCCTCACGGGCCATTCCCACATACTCCCACATGATGTGTCCGAGCTGCTTGTGGATGGAATCCACGGTCTTGGTTCCGTTGATTGCGAAGAGTCTGTCTATGCGTGCCTGAACGGCCTTCTCGGCCTCGTTGAACTCCTTGGTGTTGACATCGGTCTTGGGCTCCGCGAACTTCTTCGAGAGGTAGTCGCCGATGGTGATGGGCAGGATGAAATATCCGTCAGCCAGACCCTGCATGAGGGCTGAAGCGCCGAGACGGTTTCCGCCGTGGTCGGAGAAGTTGGCCTCGCCTATTGCATACAGACCGGGGATGGTGGTCTGGAGGTCGTAGTCAACCCAGATACCTCCCATGGTATAGTGGATTGCAGGATAAATCATCATAGGCTCCTTCCAGGGGGATGAGGCGGTAATCTTCTCGTACATGTCGAAAAGGTTGCCGTAACGCTCCGCCACCCTCTTGTGCCCGAGGCGGTTGATTGCATCGGCGAAGTCGAGGAATACGGCCTTTCCTGTCTCGTTCACGCCGAAGCCGGCGTCGCAGCGCTCCTTGGCGGCACGTGAAGCCACATCACGGGGCACGAGGTTACCGAATGCGGGATAGCGGCGCTCGAGATAGTAGTCGCGGTCCTCTTCGGGAATCTGCGAAGCCTTTATCTGATGCTTGCGAAGCTTCTCCACGTCCTCTTTCTTCTTGGGCACCCAGATGCGTCCGTCGTTACGCAGGGACTCGCTCATAAGGGTGAGCTTGCACTGCTGCTCTCCGTGAACGGGAATACAGGTGGGGTGAATCTGGGCGAAGCAGGGATTTGCGAAATACGCTCCCTTCTTGTAGCACTGCAGAGCGGCAGAACCGTTGCTGTTCATGGCGTTGGTGGACAGGAAATAGGTATTTCCATAGCCTCCGGTGGCGATGACCACGGCGTGGGCTCCGAACCTCTCGAGCTGTCCGGTGACAAGATTGCGGGTGATGATACCCTTCGCCTGACCGTTGACGATCACGAGATCGAGCATTTCATGGCGGGGATAGGACTTCACGGTTCCGTTCGCTATCTCCTTGTTGAGCGCGGCGTATGCGCCGAGAAGGAGCTGCTGTCCGGTTTGACCGCGGGCGTAGAAAGTACGGCTGACCTGGACTCCTCCGAACGAGCGGTTCGCCAGATATCCGCCGTATTCACGGGCGAAGGGAATTCCCTGGGCGACACACTGGTCGATGATGGCGGCGCTCACCTCGGCCAGACGGTAGACGTTGGCTTCGCGCGCGCGGTAGTCTCCTCCCTTGATGGTGTCGTAGAACAGACGGTAGACGGAGTCGTTGTCGTTCTGGTAGTTCTTCGCGGCATTGATACCTCCCTGGGCTGCAATGGAGTGAGCACGGCGAGGGGAATCGCTGATGCAGAAGATTTTGACGTTGTAGCCGAGTTCACCGAGTGATGCAGCTGCGGATGCGCCTCCGAGACCTGTACCCACTACAATGATTTCAAGCTTTCTCTTGTTGTTGGGACTCACGAGATGGATTTCCGCCTTGCGCTTGGTCCATTTGTTCTCAAGCGGTCCTTCCGGGATTTTTGAAATTAACTTGTCAGACATTGCAATATTGTTATCTGTTTTTAAAATAGTGTCGCTTCTCCTGCAGCTGCGGACGCATGCTCAAGTCCGAGATGGCTATAGGACAGGTCTGTGGCTATCCTGCCTCTCTGCGTCCGAACTATGAAGCCTTCCTTTATCAGGAAGGGTTCGTAAACCTCCTCGTATGTGCCCTGGTCCTCCCCTATCGCGGTGGCGATGGTGTTGGCTCCGACGGGTCCGCCCTTGAAGGTGCTGATTATTGTCCTCAATATCTTGTTGTCTATCGAATCAAGCCCCCTTGTGTCTATCTTGAGCTTGTCGAGCGCATATTTCGCAATCTTCAGGTCGATATGTCCGTCACCCTTGACCTGGGCGAAGTCCCTGACCCTCTTAAGCAGGGAGTTCGCGATTCGGGGGGTGCCCCGGCTCCGCATGGCTATCTCGCGGGCGGCCTCGTCCTCTATCCCTACGTCCAGAATCCCGGCGCTGCGTCTCACTATGCGCACAAGGTCACCGGTATCATAGTATTCAAGCGCGCAGTTGATGCCGAACCTGGCCCTGAGGGGCGCAGTAAGCAGACCGGACCTGGTGGTAGCCCCCACAAGGGTGAAAGGGTTCAGGGCGATTCTCACCGACCTGGCTCCAGGCCCCTTGTCTATCATGATGTCTATCACGTAGTCCTCCATAGCGGAGTACAGGTACTCCTCCACCTCGGGCGAAAGACGGTGTATCTCGTCGATGAACAGCACGTCACCTGTCTCCAGCGAAGTGAGCAGTCCGGCAAGGTCGCCGGGCCTGTCCAGCACGGGGCCCGAAGTTATCTTGATGTTCACGCCCATCTCATTGGCAATGATGTGGGCGAGAGTCGTCTTACCCAATCCCGGAGGCCCGTGGAAAAGCGTGTGGTCCAGGGCCTCTCCGCGCATCTTGGCAGCCTGCACATATATTTTCAGATTGGACACTATTTCTCTCTGGCCTGTGAAATCTTCGAGTTCACGCGGCCGGATTATTCCGTCCAAATCCTTATCTTTGCCCTCGTTTGTATTATGAGGATTGAAGTCTGTCATACGCGCTTCGACAATCAGTTTACAAATATAACTCTTTTATTTTTATAAGTTGTTATTTATTATATGCTTGTTGAAATGTTGATAAATATTTCAATGCGCTGGTTATCAACTTATTGAAGATAATTGACAAAGTTGAAAAGATTGTTGGTTCATTGTAGAAGCATCTGTTGAAAATGTGCCGGAATATTTTTTCCACATCCGGAAGCGCTTGTTTCAACATGTTTTCAACAGTATTTTAACATAAAAAAAGCTTGGATGTTGATAAGTTCAGTTACCTGCGGCAATCTGGAGGAAAAGTTGTCCGGATCGTCGCGCAGAATATACTGCAAGGGGCTTTTTCTGTCCGCCAGATGGTTCGTGTTGAGTCAGGTGGCGCGCAAAGGGCTGCATCTGGTGGTGCTTCCCGACAGGGAAAGCGCCGAGTACTGCACCTCCGACCTCTATAATCTAGTGGAAGGCGACAGGGTTTTCTTCCTGCCTGAATCAGGGAAGAACGTCGAAAGGAGCAACTACAAGTCTTCGCTTGCCGTCCAGCGTACGGCGGCAATAGGAAGCGTTCTTTCGTTCAATGAAGAAGAACTGAAGATAATAGTGTCCTATCCGGAGGCCCTTGAGGAGCATGTGCCGGCGGAGAAATCCATAAAGGAATCCATATTGAAGATAGCGGAAGGGGACGAAATATCCCATGAAAGGATAGTGGAGATGCTTTCGAAGAACGGTTTCGAAAGGGTGGATTTCGTTTCGGCTCCGGGGCAGTATGCCATAAGAGGCTCCATAGTGGACATATTCTCCTATTCGTGGAACTACCCCTACCGCATATCATTCTGGGGCAACGAAGTGGAGAAGATAAACATTTTCGACTGCAACACCCAGCTTTCGGTTTCGGAGGAGAAGGAGATGGAAGTGGTTTCCGACCTTATGTCCTCCGGCGACGGTGAAATGTCCGGCATATTGGAGCTACTTCCGGAATCGTCGGTGCTCTGGCTTGATTCTTCCGACATGTACAAGGAGAAGGGGTTCTTCCGGGATGCCGAAAAGTTCAGGGAGATATTCATCGACACTCCCCTATCGGTGCAGACGGAAGAGGAAATCAAGTTCAGCATATCCCCCCAGCCTTCGTTCAACAAGAATTTCGAACTGCTGACAGCCGACATACGTTCAAGGATGGAAAACGGCTACAAAGTCTGCATCTACGGAGACAAGGCTTCTCAGATTGAAAGGATAAAGTCCATACTTTCGCAGAACGGAGGCCTGATTCCCGAGTTCGTTTCGGGAAAGACCATACATCAGGGCTTCGTGGATTCCGAAGACAGGGTATGCTGCTATTCCGACCACGAGATATTCGACCGTTTCCAGAGAGTCAGCATACGCCGCTCGGTCGAAAAGAGCGAACAACTTACCATAAACGACCTCAATTCTTTCAATATAGGTGACTATGTGGTGCATATCGACCACGGAGTGGGCATATTCGGCGGGCTTGTGAGGATGAGGGACGACAAGGGCAGGGTCCATGAAGTCGTGAAGATAACCTACAAGGACGGGGACGTGGTGTTCGTTTCGGTTCATGCGCTGAACAAGATATCCCGCTTCCGCTCCAGGGACGGAGAGACCCCAAGAATCAACAAGCTCGGGTCGAAGAGCTGGAGCACCCTGAAAAGCAACGCCAAGTCCCGGGTCAAGGACATAGCCAAGGAACTCATACAGCTGTATGCCAAGCGCAAGGCTTCCAAAGGCTTCGCTTTTTCCGCCGACACTTTCCTCCAGGAGGAACTTGAATCTTCTTTCATGTATGAGGACACTCCGGACCAGGAAAGCGCAACCGCTTCGGTCAAGCGCGACATGGAGGACGACTGCCCCATGGACCGTCTTGTCTGCGGCGACGTGGGATTCGGAAAGACTGAGATAGCCGTGAGAGCCGCATTCAAGGCCGTCGCCGACAGCAAGCAGGTGGCGGTTCTCGTCCCCACGACCATACTCGCTCTCCAGCATTTCAACACTTTCAGGCAGCGTCTTCAGAATCTTCCGTGCAATGTGGAATACGTGAGCCGCCTGCGCACGGTAAAGGAAATAGGCCAGATAAAGCAGAGGTTGAAAAGAGGGGAGATAGACATACTCATAGGAACCCACAAGATTTTAAGCAAGGATTTCGAATTCAAGGACCTCGGGCTCCTGATAATAGACGAGGAGCAGAAGTTCGGAGTTTCGGCAAAGGAGAAGCTAAGGGAGCTCAAGGCCTCGGTGGACACCCTCACGCTTACCGCGACCCCCATACCCAGGACCCTGCAGTTCTCCCTGCTCGGCGCCCGAGACCTCAGCATAATAAACACTCCCCCGCCCAACCGCATTCCGGTGCAGACCGAGATCATCCTTTTCGACGAAAAGGAGATAAAGGGCATAATAAACTATGAGCTCAACCGGGGCGGGCAGCTCTTCTTCCTCCACAACCGGGTCGAGGAGCTGGATTCCATATACGAGATATTGCACAGGCTTGTACCTGACATGAAGATATGCGTCGCACACGGGAAGATGGAGTCCAGGAAGCTGGAGAACATAATGCTGGACTTCATGCGGGGAGACTACGACATGATGCTGTGCACCACCCTCATAGAGAACGGTCTGGATATACCCAACGCCAACACCATGATAATCAACCAGGCGCAGAATTTCGGCCTTAGCGACCTGCACCAGCTGCGCGGAAGGGTGGGCCGCTCCAACAAGAAGGCTTTCTGCTATCTGATAGTGCCTCCGCTCGCCAGCATAACCGACGACGCGCGCAGGAGGCTCAAGGCCATAGAGGAATTCTCCGATCTCGGAAGCGGCTTCAACATAGCCATGCAGGACCTCGATATACGCGGAGCCGGAAACCTGCTCGGTGCGGAGCAGAGCGGCTTCATAACCGAAATGGGATTCGAGACTTATCAGAAGATACTTTCGGAGGCCATGGAGGAGCTGGGAGTAGAGACTGGTTCCGCCCCGAGGAACGACAGGGGTAGATATGTTTCCGAATGCACCGTGGAGACTGACCAGCCGGCGTTCATACCGGATGACTACATAGATATAACGGCGGAGAAGATACGTATCTACCGTGCAATCGACTCGATGAATTCCGACAAGGAAATAGACAATTACGCGAAGCGTATGGCGGACAGGTTCGGCAAGCTTCCGGAGGAACTGGAGAATCTTTTCTACGTGGTGAAGATAAGGAACGCCGGGGCCGTAATAGGATTCGAGAAGATAATAGTGAAGAACGGACTTCTGATAGCCTTCTTCGTCTCCAATCCCATGTCCCCCTATTATAAGTCCCGGGCTTTCGCTTCCGTAATGGAGAAGATTGCGGCGAACCAGGGCATCATAGAGCTGAAGCAGAACGAGACCAAACTCAAGATATTGAGCAGAAATGTGCTTTCGTTGAAACAGGCATACGGGATATTGGGCAAATTGAAGTAAATATTTTATAACTTTGTAGGCTTGTAACTTTTGGACGGATGGCAAATCTTCTGGTATTGACCGGCAATACGGCCCTGAAGGCGGCATGGACGGACGGGATGACTCTCGGCAAGACTTTCCGCTATCAGGGTGAGAAGATGCTGGACTATCTGCTTTCCATAACCGAGAAGGAGAAGCCCGAAGTGCTCACCATAGCGTCGGTATACGAAATATCCGAAAGTGACCAGGCAGCGTTGAGGAAGGAATGCAGCCATCTGATAATACTCGACAGGGCGCATACCGGATATCTGCTGAAATACGACTTCCCCGAATATCTTTCGTATGACAGGGCCGCAGGCCTGATAGCGGCGAGGTTCCTTTTCAAGGACAAGCCATGCACGGTATTCGACTTCGGAACGACTCTTACCGTCGATTTCCTTAATTCCGACGGAAGGTATATGGGTGGGAACATATCTCCTGGCTGCCGTACCAGGTTCAAGTCCCTGAACCGCTATTCCAAGGCGCTGCCGCTCGTGGACACTCCGGAAAAGGTTCTTCCCGAAGGAAATTCGCTCGCCGCTTCGATAGAAAGCGGAGTGATTTTAGGCATAATGTTTGAAACGGAGGGCTACATTCGTCAAAAACCGGAAAATATCGTGATATTTACCGGCGGTGACGCCATTTATTTTGCCAAGAAGATGAAAAACTCCATCTTTGTGGTTTGTAATCTTGAACTGATGGGCCTTGCCCTGATAACTGACGAATATGTCAAGAAGAATATCGAGTAAAGTCTTAGTTTCCATAATATTGCTGCTCGGCAGCATCAGTATTGCCTCCGCGCAGGAGGCTTACGGCGGTTATTCACCTTATTCCATATTCGGAGTCGGAGACCTTGCAGTACAAGGTTCGGCCTACAACAAGTCCATGGGTGGAGTGGGAATAGCCGGAAGGAACAACAGATATCTGAACATCATGAACCCGGCCGCAGTCACCGCAAGGGATTCCCTTTCGTTCATGGCCAGCTTCTCGATGAACGTCAACAACAAGATTTTCCGCCAGGGTGATGCCCTTTCGGCCAACAATGTGGTGAACGTCAACGACGTGGTGATTTCCTTCCCCATTCAGAGGGCTTCCGCGATGATGCTGGGAATAGTCCCCTATAGCAATACAGGATTCGAATTCGGAGGCAGGTACACCGATCCGGATCTTGTCGGAACTGCGGGAGACATATTCTATTCGGCAGACGGAATAGGAAGCATGTACAAGCTGTTCGCTGCAGCAGGAGTCACCTTCCTCAAGAGGATTTCTCTGGGAGCCGAATTGGACTATTATTTCGGAAACATCACAAAGAGCTTCACCACAAGTTTCTCTGACTCCTCATATAGTTCGATATCCAACAAGAACGTATTGCAGCTCAATGGAATAGGAGGCAGGTTCGGACTGCAGTACGAGCAGCCTTTCGGAGATGATGTCAGCATGGTGGTCGGAGCCACCTACACGACCGGAGCCAAGCTGCGCGGATATTACGAGAATGGCAGAATGTCGGTGGGTTCCGTCACCACGGACACCCTCTCCTACAGGAATGACACCCTCGGAATAACTAAACATGCCGCACTTGCCGGTGAGATAGGGGTCGGAATATCGCTGAAGAAGGCAAACAAATGGCTCGTGGAATTCAACTATACGCGTTCCGACTGGAGAAATTCTGGAATGGAGAACATCAGCGGCTACAACCTGTCTTCCATACCTTTCAGCACTTCCACCACGGAGGCATACAGGCTCGGTTTCGAATACATCCCCAATCTGACTGACATCAGGTATTACATGAACCGCGTGGCATACCGTGCCGGAGCCTATTACAAGAAGGAATACTATGCCTTGAGCGGACACGACATAGCCTCGATGGGAATCACTTTGGGAGCCACTTTACCCGTGTTCCGGTGGTACAACGGACTGACGGTGGGCATGGAGCTTGGGCAGCGCGCTTCGCTTACCGGAAATCTTACAAGGGAAAGGTATATCAATTTTTCAATAGGAATTAATATATTTGACATCTGGTTCCAGAAGCCTCAGTATGAATAATCAATAACCATTTTTTAAAATATGAGAAAATTAACCCTAGTAATTGTAACGCTCGCCGCTGTGATGATCGGCAGTTCTGATGTGTTCGCCCAGGGAAAATGGGGTCCTGACAGCGCAGAATGCATCAAGTATCTCTCCTACTACAAGGAGTACTACAAGCAGAAGGCTTACGAGGAGGCCACTCCCAACTGGAGGAAGGCCTACGAGCTCTGCCCTGCCACAGCCAGCCAGAACATGCTCATCGAGGGCGCTTCCCTCGTGCGCAGGCTGATAAACCAGAACCAGAACAACCCTGAGTACAGGAATGCTCTCATCGACACCCTTCTCACCCTGCATGACACAAGGGCCGAATACTATCCCAAATATGCCGTGACCGCGCGCAACAACAAGGGAATCGATATCGCCAACTTCGTGAAGGACGACTTCCGCAAGCAGTTCGACGGCTTTGAGGAAATCATCCTCTCCAACAAGGAGAACACCAGGCCCAACCTGCTCCTGTTCGATCTCCAGGCTGCCATCAACCTCTATCAGGAAGGTTCTATCGACGCCGAGACCGTCATCTCCGTATATCAGAGGAACGCCGACCTCATAGAAAACATCCCTGCCGAAAATGATGCGGAGAAGGAGCTCAACGAGAACGTGAAGACCGATATGGGAAGCCTCTTCGCCGGAAGCAAGGTGGCCAGCTGCGACAACCTTATCGAACTCTATACCCCCAGGCTTGACGCGGATCCCAACAATCTCGAACTCGCCTCCAGCATCGTGTCCACGATGACCCTCACCGAGGGCTGCACCGACAACGACCTCTACCTGAGGGCCGTGACCACCATGAACAACCTCGATCCTTCCGCAAATTCAGCATATTACCTCTTCAAGCTCCATGGCGACAGGGGCAATATCGAGGAGGCCGTACGCTATATGGAGACCGCCATCGCCGCTGAGGATTCAGACGCTGCCACCGACGCCGAGTGGGAGTACGAGCTTGCCGTATTCTGCTTCAAGAACGGCCAGAACGCACGTGCTTTCGAGGCTGCCAACATTGCTGCCGAGACTTCCGAGGAACTCAAGGGAAAGGCCTACTTCCTCATCGGCAACATCTGGGGCGCTTCAGTATGCGGTACCGACGAAATCTCCAAGCGCGCTCCCTACTGGGTTGCCTGCGACTATATGTACAAGGCGAAGCAGGCCGATCCTTCGCTTGCAGAGGAGGCTGACAGGTACATCGGACAGTACAGCGTATACTTCCCCGAGGCTGCCGAGGCCTTCATGTACGACCTGACCGACGGCCAGTCATACACCGTAATCTGCAACGGTATGAGGGCCAACACCACAGTCCGCACCAACAAGTAGGATTTGAACGGAATTCGAAATAATTCAGGGATACTGGCAGTCACTTTCGTGATTGCCAGTATTCTGCTTTCTTGCGACCGTGGAATAGGGGAGGCCGAGAAACTGGATCTGTCGAGCACGCCGATGCAGGTCATAGACGACATGTTCGCCGTGCAGACCAAGAACGGTTCCGTGGAGATGCGCCTTGAGGCTCCGGTCATGGAGCATTATGACGCTGAGGATGAAAGCAGGGACGAATTCCCCCGGGGCATATCTGTGTTCGCCTATACCGAAGACGGCCTTCTGGAGTCGGTCATAATAGCCGACAACGCGAGGCACATAGTCCCCAAGGCCTCTTCCGACAAGGAGGATGAGGTCTGGGAGGCCTTCGGCAACGTGATACTCCACAACGTCATCAAACAGGAGACGATGGAGACCGACACGCTATATTGGGACCAGACCAAGGAGGAGGTCTATACGGACTGCTATGTCAAGATGTATTCTCCGGACGGCTTCGCCCAGGGCTACGGAATGCGTTCCGACGACCACATGCGCAACGCAAAGCTTTTCAATCCTTTCGACGGATATGTGGTGACGGTTCAGGATACCACTGCGGTAATCATTGATTCTGTGAATTTTATTGGGCCTTTTCCGAAAAAATAGTTAAATTCGCAGTCTTGTTTGAAATTTTAAAATTTTAAAGACAATATGGCGTTACTTGAGAAAATACGCGTAAAGTTCGGTATCGTGATATCCGTGATAATCGCGTTGGCCCTCCTTTCGTTCATTATCGACCCCGGAACCCTGGAGTCCGCCCTGAATTCGATGTCTTCAAAGTACGATGTCGGAAAAATAGACGGCAAGAGGATTTCCTACAACGAGTTCCAGTCTGAAATCGACAAATACACGGCCGTAAACGAACTTCTGACAGGTTCTTCAGCGCAGAGCGAACAGATGCAGGAGCAGATAAGGAATTCCGCATGGCAGGAGCTGGTGGACAAGTACATGTTCATCCCCAACGCCCAGAGCGCGGGTATCCAGGTGGGGGAGGCCGAGCTGGTGGACCTCGTCTCAGGCGAGAACATTTCTCCTGTAATGTCGCAGAATCCCGTATTCCTTGACGAGTCCGGCAATTTCTCGCTCGACAATCTGAACGCATTCATCGCGAATGTCAACCAGGACCAGAGCGGCCGCCTGAGGCTCTACTGGAATTTCCTGCAGAACGGCATCAACACGCAGCAGTACTACCAGAAGTACAATGCGCTGTTCTCCGCCGGAAACTATGAGAACGCCCTCCAGCTCGCCGAGGATCTCAACTTCAACAACACCACGGCAGACGTGGACTACTGCCTGACAATGTATCCCGTAGTCAGGGACAGCAGCGTTACCGTCAGCGATGCCGAGATAAAGAGCTATTACGACAGCCACAAGGAATTCTTCAAGCAGCGCGCAAGCCGCGAGATAGAGTATGTGGTATATGAGGTGGAGCCTTCGGAGGCTGACGTGCTCGCCACCAGCGACGAGATGGATGCGGCCTACGAGGAGTTCAAGACCACCGACAACATGAGGGCCTTCCTCCTCAGGAATTCCGACGAGCCCCTTTCCGAGTACTGGTACAAGGCCGGTGACCTCAACACCGTGAACAGGGACATCAACAGGTATATCTTCGAGGACGGAGAGGACATCACCCCCATAATCAAGTCCGGTGACACATTCATCGCAGCCCGCGAGCTCGACAGCAAGATGCTTCCCGACTCAGTGTTCGTAAAGCACATCCTCATTCAGGGTGAGGGAGCCGAGCATGTGGCCGACAGCCTTGTGGGCGTGCTCAACAGGGGAGGTAACTTCTCAAATCTCGCCGCCATCTATTCTGCTGACCAGTCCAGCGCCGCCGACGGAGAGCTCGGAAGCATAGGCTGGATGACCCAGAGCTATATGATTCCCGGCTTCGAGTCGGTAATAGAGGCCCGCGTGGACCGTCCCTTCGTGCTCAACACGCAGTACGGCAGCCATGTTGTGCTCGTCACCGAAAGGACCAGGCCCGTGCTCAAGAAGCAGGTGGCGCTGCTTGAGAAGACCGCCATAGCCGGCAGGGACACCTTCAATGAGTATTATGCGCAGGCCAACACCTTCTCAACCCTTGCCGGAGGATCTTACGACGGCTACAGGAAGGCTGTGGATTCCACCAAGGTATACTCTCATTCCCTCACCATCACCGAGGCCACTTCAAGCTACGGCGCCATTGACAACGCCAAGGAAGTGACAAGGTGGGCTTTCGACGCCAAGGCCGGAAAGGCTTCCGAAATCATAACCGTCAACAACAACTATTTCTTCATCGCAACAGTGAAGAAGATCAACAAGGAGGGTTATGCTCCTGTATCCGACGTGGCTTCGATGATTGAGCAGAGGCTCTATACCCAGAAGCTCCAGGAGAAGACTCTCGCCGAGGTGAAGGGCAAGCTCGAAGGAATCACAAGCATCGAGGATGCCGCCAAGGTTCTCGGAGTGGAGGTTGAGCGCAGCGAAGGTCTTTCGCTCGCTTCCACCAGCACCGACCCTGCACTTCTCGGCGCCGCCCAGTCGGCTCCCGAAGGAACTCTCTGCGGCCCCGTTGCCGGAACCATGGGAGTGTATGTGCTGAACGTTTCCAACAGGCAGACAGGCTCTTTCTATACCGAGGATGACGCAAGGAACCTTGCTGCGCAGAAAGCCCAGTATTCATCCCAGCTCATACTTTCGGTAATGGCTGACTACGATGATGTAGTGGACAACAGGGCCAGGTTCTTCTAGGACAGGCCCGGTTCCGAAAAAAGGCGACCTTTCCAGGCCGCCTTTTTTCGTATCGTGTCCGGCAAGTTATCTTGTCAGGGTCGCCGTTATTGCCACGTAGCTTCCCCTGTCGCAGCCCTCGGAGGGTTCTTCGACGGAAGTGTCGGTATGGAGCGGAACGCGCGTGAGAGTCTGCATGAACGAGAAATCCGAATATCCCGCCTTTTCCAGGTATTCCAGCTTCTCGGCCGTGGTTCTCCAGTTGGCCATGGAAACGAATTCTATGGGGTAGGGGTTGGGAGGGCAGACTCCGTGCAGCATTGGATGGTCCCAGGTTCCGAGGGCCTTCGCGAGGTTGTAGAGAAGCGCGTAGGAACTTTCCTTGGGAATGTCTATGACTATCGCCCTGCCTCCTTTCCTGAGGAATCTGGAAGTGTTGGCAAACGCCTTCCCGAGGTCGTTGATATAGCAGGGGCAGCCGTTGAAGAGCAGGGTGTCGTACTGTCCGTCCAGCTCGTGTGCGCCGACCTCCTCGGCCGTGCCTATGGTTATGTCCATTCCGCGCTTGCGGGCTATTTCAGCCATGCTGACCGAAGGTTCTATCCCGTCGGTGACCATTATGCCCCAGTGTTTCTTCAGGAGCATCTCGAACAGTCCGCTGCCGCATCCTATCGACAGCACCTTTCCAGCGTCCTTCAGCGTCCTGGCCACGAGCGTGGCTTCGGTTTCCAGTACGTTTCCGTTCTTTATGAACCAGGCGTCGTACTGAGCGGCGTATTTGTCGTATGCTTCGTATCCCATGGTCTTCTATACGTTGAACAGGAAGTGCATGATGTCGCCGTCCTGGACCACATAGTCCTTGCCTTCGATGCCCATCTTTCCGGCGGCGCGGACCGCGGCTTCCGTCCTGTACTTGACGAAATCTTCGTATTTGATGACTTCCGCACGTATGAATCCCTTCTCGAAGTCGGAATGTATCACTCCTGCGGCTTTCGGAGCCTTGTCGCCGACATGGATAGTCCATGCCCTGCATTCGTCCGCTCCCGCCGTGAAGAAGGTCTGGAGCCCGAGAAGGTGGTAGGCTCCCTGTATCAGACGCACAGCTCCGGACTCTTCGAGCCCCATCTCGGCGAGGAAGGCCTCACGGTCGTCATAGTCCTCGAGTTCGGCGATTTCGGCTTCCGTCCTTGCCGAGATTACGAGAATTTCGGCATTCTCGTCGGTCACGGCCTTTCTTACGGCTTCCACGTATGCGTTTCCGTTCGCGGCGGAGGCGTCATCGACATTGCAGACGTACATTACCGGCTTGTTGGTGAGCAGGAAGAGGTCCCTTGCCATTGCGGCTTCCTCTTCATTTGCCGGTATCACGGTCCGGCATGACTTGCCCTTTTCAAGGGCCTCCTTGTAGCGGTACAATAGCTCGGCCAGCTTTTTCGCCTCCTTGTCCCCCGCCTTGCCGGCCTTGTCGGCCTTCACGAGCCTCGATTCTATGGTTTCAAGGTCCTTTATCTGCAGTTCGAGGTCAACGACTTCCTTGTCCCTGACAGGGTCCACCGTACCGTCGACATGTACCACGTTGTCGTCATCGAAACAGCGCAGGACATGGAGTATCGCGTCGCATTCGCGTATGTTCGCCAGGAACTGGTTTCCAAGGCCTTCGCCATGGCTTGCGCCTTTCACGAGTCCGGCTATGTCGACTATGTCCACGGTGGCGGGAATCGTCCTCTGCGGCTTGCAGATTTCGGACAGGGTGTCCAGCCTTCTGTCGGGCACGTTGGTCGAACCGAGGTTGGGTTCGATGGTGCAGAAAGGGAAATTGGCGCTCTGGGCCTTTCCTGAACTTATGCAGTTGAAAAGCGTAGACTTGCCTACATTGGGCAATCCTACTATTCCACATTTCAGAGACATCTTGTATTGTTTTTAGGGACGGCAAATTTACAAAGAATTCGCTATATTCACGCCCATGAGACGAACTATGACAAGACTTCTTGCACTGCTGCTGGCGGCGGTGCCTGCGGCCGGACAGGATTCCCTGCTGGCCGTGTTCTGGAATCTGGAGAATTTCTTCGACTACCGCTCCGAAGCCGCCCCTCAATTCTGGACGCGCGGACGCTTCTACGCCAAATGCGATGCCGTGGCGAAGACCCTGATGCTCATCGCCGACGGGTACGGGCGCCTTCCCGACATTGCCGCTTTCGCGGAAATAGAGAACTCTTTCGTGCTGCACAGCCTGGTGTCCTCGACCCTGCTCCGCAAGCTGGGCTACTCGGTCGTGCATTTCGAGTCTCCCGACCATCGCGGAATAGACTGCGGACTCATCTATCGCAAGTCCGTCCTGGAGCTGCTCGACAGCTATCCGAAGCACGTCTACGACAGTTCGGGAGCCGTGATGGCGACCAGGGATATAGTCGTGGCGGAATTCGGAGGCATAACGGTTCTGGTGAACCATCATCCGTCCAGGATAGGCGGAAAGTCCGACCGGCGCGAGGCGGCGATGGGAAGGATGCTCGGAATAGCCGATTCCCTGCGTTCTGCCGGTCGCCGGAGGGTTCTTGCGGTGGGAGACTTCAATGACGAATTGTGGCCTTCCGAGGGCTCCGGAACGCTCAAATACAACGGACGTTGGGAGAAGATAGACGGCCATTTCAGCTTCGGCGCGCTGGAAGTGGACGAAAAGGTGTTCGTCAGTCCGCTCCTGCTGGTTCCGGACAAGGCTTTCGGCGGCATGAAGCCCCGGCGCTGCTTCACGGGCCCGCGCTACGAGGGAGGAATAAGCGACCACCTGCCTATAGTTCTGGAAGTATCGCTGTCGCCGCTTTGACGGATACCGATTATTTGGTAAATTCAAAGGTCGTATTCAAAAACCGCATGATTATGGACATGATTGAAAGAATCAATTCTGAATTCTCGGAACGCTACGGTCAGGGAGGAGCCCTCTATGCCGCTCCGGGACGCATCAACCTGATAGGTGAACATACCGACTATAACGGAGGATATGTCTTTCCGGGAGCCATAGACAAGGGCATCGCCGCGAGGATTAGGCTGAACGGGACGGACAGGGTCAGGCTCTGGTCCCTTGACTACGGCGAAGCCTCCGAGTTCGGCCTCGGCGAAGAGGATATGCCGGGGCGGGCTTGGGCGAGATATATTTTCGGAGTATGCCGCGAAACCCTCAAGAGGGGAGGAAGGGTTGAAGGTTTCGATGCCGCATTTGCGGGCGACGTCCCCCTCGGGGCCGGTCTTTCTTCTTCAGCCGCATTGGAGAGCTGTTTCGCGTTTGCGCTCAACGAACTCATGGGCAACGGTTTCGACAGGTTCGAGCTCGCCCGCATCGGCCAGTCGACGGAGCACAACTACTGCGGAGTCAACTGCGGGATTATGGACCAGTTCGCCTCCTGCTTCGGAAGGAAGGGGAGTCTGATGCTTCTCAATTGCAAGACTTTGGAGCACAGATACTATCCGTTCAAGCCTGAAGGATACAGGCTGGTTCTGCTGGATTCGTGCGTGAAGCATGAGCTTGCCTCGTCGGCCTACAACGACAGGCGCCGCTCCTGCGAGAATGCCGCTGCGGCGATACGCGCAAGGCATCCCGAAGCCGAGTTCCTCAGTGACGCGAAAAGGCTGTGGCTGGAAGAGGTCAGAGGGGAGATTTCAGGAGAGGATTTCCTGCGCGCGGAATATGTGATTGGGGAGGTCCAGAGGGTGCTCGATGTGTGCGATGCGCTGGAGAGGGGAGATTATGAGACGGTGGGCGAGATGATGTACCAGACGCATTTCGGCCTGAGCCGCCTGTACGGGGTCAGCTGCGAAGAGCTTGATTTCCTGAACAGGCTCGCCAGAAAGATGGACGTGACGGGTTCCAGGGTCATGGGCGGAGGTTTCGGAGGCTGTACGGTGAACCTCGTCAGGGACGAACTCTACGAAGCCTTCGTGGACGCCGCGAAGCTGCAGTTCGCGTCAAGGTTCGGCCATGAGCCCAAGGTATATGACGTGGTGATATCCGACGGGGCCAGAAGACTGGAATGACGCCTCAGGCGAGGAATCTTGAAAGCCACCCGCTGTCCACGGCCACCAGGCCCTGTGCGGCTTCCTTCATCAGGGGGTTGCGGTTCACAATTCCCGCGCAGTCCCCATAGACCTTGAAACCGACTTCGACCATCTGCATCTGTCCGTCCTCCGGATAGGTGAAGGTCATCTCTGAATCGGCGCCGTCGAGCTTGAAGAACTTCAGCGGAACGTCCTTCCCCAGCTCGTGGCGGGTCACGTACTTGCACATCTCGATGACCACGTCGTCGAGTCCGGAGTCGAAGATGTTGATTTTCTCGATCAGTTCGCCCACGCTGTGCACGATGCGTCCGGTGTAGCCGTCGGGAAGTCCTTCGGAACGTATGGAGGCCGTGGTGAGCAGAATCATGAGCTTCTCGTCAGGGTCGTGGTAGAGAAAGGGAAAGCCGAGCAGATTGGCGCTTCCGCATTCCGGACAGGTCCACAGGAACATCTCCCCGCTCTTGACCTTCTGCTTGAGTTCGGGGCTGGCCGATACGTCCACGCTGCCGGTGAAGTCTATCTCGTGAGCCTTTCCGCAGCTGCGGCAGACTACTTTTTCCTTTTGTCCACCCATACCCAGATTTTATATACGCAGAACCCCCATATCAGGAATATGGACAGATAGAGCAGATAGGGGAGCGAGGTCTTGAACGCATCCCACGCCAGATACTTCTCGAAATCGGGAATGTCGGCGTAATAGTAGGCTCCGGCTCCGAAGTCCAGGCCTTCCTGGAGTCCGAGCCCGTTGGCCATTATGTATATAACGGCCACGAGCGCTGCCGCGCATACTACGATGCTCGACAACGCCCAGCCGGAAATATGTTTCTTTTTGCTAGTCAAGGGTGGGAACGGGGAACAGCACGCCGGACAGCAGCAGCCATACCATCGCCATGGTCAGCACTATGTTGAACAGCTGGCCTACGATATAGAGCCATACCACCTTTCCGCCGTGGAGCTGGCTTATGATTTCCTTGAAGTTGGTGTCGAGTCCTATGCTCACGAACGCAAGCACGAACGCCCAGTTCTTGTACTGGTCGAGAACCTTGTTGATGGCTGAGACCTGGTCTCCTCCGAACACGGGCTGGATGATGAACGAGGCTATCAGCGAAGCGGCGAAGAAGCCGAGGATGAACTTGGGGAAGCGCCTCCATATTTCAATCGCTCCGACCTTCTCGATTGAGCCGGACTCGGAGGGTTCCACGCGCGTGGCGAAGAACAGGGACACGAAGAAGGCGACGAATCCTATCAGGATGTTCTGGATTGACTTCACGAGCACGGCTGCGGTCTGGGCCTCCTCTCCGAGGGCGGTTCCCGCCACCACTACGGCGCCGGTGCTGTCCACGGTACCTCCGATCAGCGCTCCACCCATGATGGGGGACATGCCTACGGCTTCAATGATGGGAGGCATGGCCACCATCATGATCACCGTGAAGATTATGGAGATTGACACTGCCACTGTGAGGTCGGTCTTCTTGCAGTTGGCTGCGGCTCCGGTGGCGATGGCTGCGGACGTTCCGCATACGCTGGTGGCCGAAGCGAGGGTGATGACAAGGGGCCTGTTCTTGATTTTGAGCACCTTGGTTCCGAACCACCACATGAAGATTATGCAGATGGGGCAGACAATCCAGGAGATTCCGAGTCCGTAGAGGCCGAACTTGGCGATGTTGGAGAACAGCACGGAGAAGCCCATCACCACCAGACCCGTCTTGATGTAGAACTCGGTCTTTACTGCGGGCCTGAGCCATTTGGGCACACCGACCGTGTTGGACACCAGCAGTCCGACGATAAGGGCCCAGAAAGCCCATTCCAGATAGCGGTTGAGCGTGAATTCGGCGCTGATGAGCCTGACTATTACCGCAAGGACGAACACGCCTACGAAGGCGGGGAAATATTTTTTCGCCTTTTCGCCGAGAAGCCTTGCCCCGGCGGTGAAGAGTATTCCGAGAACTGCGAATGTAAGCAGCAGCCTGGTCCAGAAAGAAGGGGAGCTCATCTGCACTCCCAATGGCGTCACATCGGCCGCAGCGGCCTCACCCCAACCCCAGGTCTTGAAGTTGAACGCGGAGAAGTCGAAGGCTCCGGTCAATACAGATATGCATCCCAATGCGATGACTATGAAGCCTATCCATACGGCGAGCCAGTCTTCTGTCCTCCAGAGCTGCGCCCAGGAACTTGTCTTTTTTCCCATCTTTTTATCGATGTCAGGTTTATGGTTTTAAACTTGGCAAAGATAATAAATTTTAATAATTAGCAACGCAGGGCCCGCATGGCGTTGAATACGGCGAGCACGGTGACTCCTACGTCGGCGAACACGGCCATCCACATGCTTCCCAGCCCGACCGTCGCGAGAGCGAGCACGGCCATCTTCACGCCTATGGCGAACCATACGTTCTGGCGGGCAATGCGTATCGTCCTGCGGGAAACGGCTATCGCCGTGGCGATTTTCGAGGGCTCGTCATTCATCAGCACCACGTCGGCGGCTTCGATGGCGGCATCGCTTCCCATCCCGCCCATGGCTATTCCCACGTCTGCTCGTTTCAGCACAGGGGCGTCGTTGATTCCGTCGCCCACGAACGCGAGGCTCCTGTCCTCCGGTTTCGAGGCGAGCAGCCGCTCCACATGTTCAACCTTGCCGGCCGGCAGCAGTTCGGCCTGGAAAGTGTCGATTCCCAGCTTCTCCGCGACGTCGCGTGCGACTTCCTTCCGGTCTCCGGTAAGCATTACCGTGTTCCTGACTCCGAGTTTCTTCAGGGCGGCGATTGCGGAGGCGCTGTCGTCCTTGATGCGGTCGTTGATTACGATGTGGCCGGCATATTTTCCGTCCACGGCGACGTGGATTATGGTGCCCGGGCGGTGGCAGTCATGCCACTTTGCGCCGATGCTGTCCATCATCTTCGAGTTTCCTACGCAGACGCTGCGGCCTTCGACCTTCGCACGTATGCCGTGGCCGGCGATTTCCTCGACATCGCTGATTCTGCATCCGTCGGTTGCCTCGTTCGGGAAAGCCGCGCGCAGGGCTTCTCCTATAGGGTGGGTGGAATAATGCTCCACGTGGGCCGCGAGGTGCAGCAGTTCGTTCCCGTTGAAGTCCTCGGGATGCACCGCCTCGACAGCGAATTCCCCGCGTGTCAGCGTTCCCGTCTTGTCGAAGACCACGGTTCCGACCTTGGCGAGGGTGTCCATGTAGCCGCTGCCCTTGATGAGTATGCCCTTGCGCGAAGCTCCGCCTATGCCTCCGAAGAAGGTGAGCGGGACGCTGATTACGAGGGCGCAGGGGCAGGAGACTACGAGGAATATCAGCGCGCGCTGCAGCCAGACCGGAAAGGCTCCGGAGAATCCGGCTTCGGCGAATATCGGAGGCACGAATGCCAGCAGCACCGCCGCGATGACCACTATTGGAGTGTATATGCGGGCGAATCTGCTGATGAACGATTCGCTCCTGGATTTCTTTTCGTCGGCGCTTTCGACGAGGGCGATGATTTTGGATACCGTGCTCTGCCCGAAGCTTCTGGTGGTCCGCACGCGGATGGCGCCGCTGATGTTGATGCATCCGGAAATGACTTCGTCGTCCTCCGCCACGTCGCGAGGCAGGCTTTCTCCGGTAAGCGCCAGGGTGTTGAGCGTGCTGGAGCCTTCTGTTACCACGCCGTCGAGAGGAACTTTCTCGCCCGGACGTATGACGATGGTCTCGCCTACCTTCACCTCTTCGGGGGAAACGCTGATAAGCTTCCCGTCGCGCTCGACGTTGGCGGTGTCGGGGCGTATGTCCATCAGATGGGAGATGCTTTCGCGGCTCCTGCCTTCGGCGTAGCTCTCGAAGAGTTCGCCGACCTGGAAGAAGAGCATCACGAATACGGCTTCCGGGAACTCCGTCTCGGCTCCGGGAAGGAAACCTATGCAGAGGGCTCCTATGGTGGCGACGGACATCAGGAAATGTTCGTTGAATATGTCTCCCCTGACGATGCCCCGGGCGGCTTCCTTGAGGGTGTCGCAGCCTATCAGAAGGTAGGGTACCAGATATACGAGAAGCAGCTGCCATATTGCGAGGGAGCAGTATTTCTCAATCAGCACTGCAGCTATGAGAAGCAGGGCCGTAACGGCTATGAGGATGATTCTGCCTTTCATTCCGCCGTGTCCGTGCGTATGTCCATGATTGTGTTCTGCCATGATTCCTTGTTTTTATGACATACGCAAAGTTAGCCCTGCGGCCGCGCAACTCTGTTGCGACCGCCGTGTTTCATGAAAGTTTGCAACAGGGTTGCAGGATGCCTACAGGTCCACGCTGAGAATCAGATTCACGCTGTGGCGGGAGTTTTCGAAGCCGGCGGACCGGAGGGAGTCGAAGAGACTGCCGCCCTTGTAGTTCCAGGACAGGCCTATGCGGGTGTCGAAGGGGATCCAGAGAAGGTTGCCGAGCCGGACGCTGAAATCGGCCCCGATGCTGTAGAGGCTGCCTGTGGAGATTCCGCCGGAATCGGAAGACGGCGCTGCCCAGTCGCCGGCAAGGCTCAGGTCGCCGTGGAGGGTGAGTTCGAAGTTCTTCACGTAGGCCACCGGACAGAGACCCGACCAGTCGAGCGGAAGCAGCGGCATGGCATAGTCGGCTGTCAGCTTCAGCTTGTCGGGATATGCTGAAAGGGCGGTGCTGGAGCCCATGTCGAAGCCTCTGGGGGCCGTTACCGCGAAAGCCTCGCAATAGCTGCCGGTGTCGAAACGCTTTTCATACATCGCGGTCAGCTTCAGCCCGTGGGTCTGCCAGATGCCGGGAACATAGCCGTAGAGGTAGGAGTAGAAGTTGGGGCAGAACAACGACAGGACTTCTGGTCTGCCGTTGAGGCCCAGTTCGGCTCCGAAGCCCCAGCGGGGGTAAATCCGCGATTCGGGCACGGCCTCGGTCAGATAGCCGCGCAGGGCGGCAGTGGCCCTGGAGAGGTAGTGCGGAAGGCCTTCGCTGTCGTAGTGGTGGTCGTTGGTCGCGGCGATGCTGACTTGAGGGATGATTCCCGCGTTCCAGCCCCCGCGCGAGAATGAAAGGGGCACGTAGACGTTGAGGCTGGCTGTCAGCAGCGGAAGCGCGGATGCGGTGCTGCGGAGGGTGGGATTCCCGTTTTCATCCGGAAGTTCGCGGTAGCTCATGGCGGCCCTTTCGTTGAAATGCAGCTTCGCTTCGATTACCGGATACCACCCCGACCAGTTGAAGTTCAGATGTCCGCTGTGCCTCCATCCGCCCGAAGTGCCGTATGCCGCACGGTAGGCCGCCGAACCCCATGCGTCACCGAGGTCGTTCTGGAAGAAGACGGTGGCTCCGAGTCCCGCTGAAGAACTGATGGACGAAAGGCTGAGGCTGCTCACGGCATCGTAGTCGACGTAGAGCGGAAGCCAGGAATGCACCCGTATCAGATGTGCGAGCTTGGAATATGGCCGCGGCTCTGATATTTCGCAGCTGTCGGCCGACACGTCCTCAAGCTTCAGCGCTTCTCCGGCCGCCAGTTCTCCGACGAAAGGATATTCCGGCAGGCTGCCTGAATCCGCCGGACGGCATATCAGCGAATCCACGGGAGTGCCGCATATCACCCTGCCTTCGGGGAGCAGGGATGTGTAGTATAATGTGCCGGCATCTGCGCTGAGGGTGAAGTCCGCGGCTCCGAAGCGGGTGGAGCTGAGCTGGCACAGGCTGCCGTCAGTGGGGTCGAACGCATAGAGTTCGTTGACGCCGCTGAGGTCGGAGGTGAACATGATTTTCCCGTCCAGCGCCCACGGCTGCTTGATTTTGACATGCTGCGGCCCGAGCACGCACTTGAAGTCGGGAAGCCTCCATATTCCGTAGCCCCCTTCGGAGAGGGCTGTGGTGTAAAGCTCGTCCCCGTTCCATAAGGCTTCGAGAACCTGCAGGCCGTCAGGTGCCCGGAATACCTTGATACGTTCGCCGTCGAGGGCATCCAGCACCACGGTCGCGCTGCCTCCTCCGACAGGGTATTCGCTTACGGCTATGACAGCCTCCTTGTCGGCTGCGGCCGGATGGAAATAGCGTTGTCCCCGGCTCAGCATCCGCCGGCGTCCCGACAAATCCATGCTGACAAGATTCGAATATGAGCGCATCTCCCAGCGGGGGTCGGGGGAGTATTCGGTCCAGTACAGCCTGTCTGTGACCGCGCTATATTCCAGCCCGGTGCTGCTTGAGCTGAAGTTCCCGAGCACGTCGATATCGCCTTCCTCACCTACGCTGACCAATTGGTCGGGGATTGTCATGCCGCTGCGGACGGCAATGATCCGGTCGTCGGCGAGCGTCAGTCCGTTGAGCTCGGTGTACCTCCTGCCGGCATCGGTCAGCTGCCGCGAAGGCATGAAGGGAGCTCTCCTCGCCTCGTCCGAAGCCCAGAATGCCGCAAGGCTGTCGCTGATTTCGGTAAAGGCGCCGTCCAGCCCTTTCCCGGAGAGCCCGCGAATGGTCTTGCCGAAGTTGTTGAAGGCGACACCGCCATGATCCGCTATGCGCCTGAAGTAGCGTGCGGTGAAGTCGGGGGCGTCGTAAAGGGCGCGCACACCGGCGGCGGTGATGTAGCCTATGCGGTAGTAGTCCGGGGTGAAGTGGCGCTGCGAACCGTATCTCCAGCGCCAGTAGTCGCGGAAGTCGCCGGCGGCGAAGCTCACGCGGAAATATTCGAGGAAATCCGCCGTCCTGCCGCGTCCTCCGGCGCTCAGTGCGGTTTCGGCCACCACGGCGTCGCCCTCGAAGAAAGCAGGCCCGCAGTAGATGGCCGCAAGCGCGCCCGAGGCAAGCTGGCCGCTGATGTATCTCCACCCTCTGAACGGACCGGCCGCCGAATATTGCATCTGCGAGGCGTGGCGGGATTCGTGTATGGCGAGCTGGGTCTCCCAGGGAGTGGGGTCTGGGTCGTCCGGGTCGGGCATGGTCATTAGTTCGATGCGCCTGGGAGTCCATCCTACCATGCCGTTGGAGTATGCGGTGTGGGCATGGAGAACCACCGGCATCCGTCTGCTGAAGTTCTGGTTGGGGCTGAATCCGGCGCTGCCGCCCACCAGGAGCGCCGCCCTTTCGAGCTCGGCAGCGTAGACGCAGGCCAGGGAATCAAGCCCGTCGGGATAGATGAGCCTGTAGGTCGGAGTCTCGATATATTCCCATCTGACGGACGCCGGCTCGCTGCCGAGGGTGTAGAACTGGGCCGCCGCCGGAAAAGCCGTCAGCAGCGCGGTCGTCAACAACGTGAGCCTGAACTTCATGCCAGTCGATAATTTCATCAAAAATACCATATTTTTGGCTAACTTTACAAGTCATTGCATTTAGTGGAATGAAAAGAATTCTTGCAGTCATAGCCGTAGTTCTGCTATCTGTCGCTTGCGGCGGAACGAATGAGCGGACCGAGGTCAAAACCAGACCGTTTCCTCTGCCCGAAGCTCCGGGCATGATCACCGACATGCTTGAAAGGCAGGAATATCTGACCGCACACTATTGGGATTCCTTCTTCGAAGGCGACTGGCCGACGGATTCCGCATACGTGCTTGGTGTGCCGGACGAGGAGGTGGAGAAGAACATATCGGCGTTCATAATGCTGCTCGACAGCCTTCCCATGGACACTGCCCGGGAGAATGTCGCCAGGCTTTTCTCCAAAATCGAAGGGAAACAGGCCGCCGACACTTCATCGCTGGTCTACCTGCGCATGACCGAACTCGTCTCGAAGTACCTCTATGACCCCAATTCGCCGCTGCGCAGCGAAGACTACTACCTGCCTTTCGTGGAAGGCATGGCGAAGTCGCGTTTCACCGACGACCTGCGCAGGGCCGGCTATGAGTTCGAGTTGTCGAAATGCCTGCTCAACCCTTACGGCTCCAAGGTTCCGGACTTCGGCTTCAGGGACCTCTCCGGGCGCAGCTCGACCCTGTATGCCGTGGATGCTGACTATACCATGCTTTTCTTCAGCAACCCCGGCTGCAACTACTGCCGGAGCATAATAGACGAGATAGGCTCGAGACCGTACGTAGACGACCTTATCGCCGACGGCTCGCTGGCGATAGTGAACATCTACATCGACGGGGAGGTGGACAAGTGGCGTGAATACGCGCCGATTTACCCGGAGAACTGGATAAACGCCTACGACTATGCGCAGGCGATAAACAATGAAGGGCTGTATTTCGTGCGGGCGATTCCTTCGATCTACCTTCTTGACGGCGAAAAGCGCGTTATATACAAGGACGCGCCGCTCGAGAAGGTGCTCGCGTTCTTCGACAATCTGACAGGATACAACAACTATTGAGATATGTCCATTAGCAGAAAACTCTGGGGCAGGACCGAAGACGGCAGGCCCATCTACAAGTACACGATGACCAATTCTTCCGGAGCTTCCGTAAGCGTAGGCAGCGTCGGGGCGGCCATCGTGTCCGTGAACGTACCTGACAGGAGCGGCAGGCTGGCTGACGTGGTGCTGGGCTACGGCAAGGCGGAAAGCTATTTTGCGGACAAGCCCTGCGCCGGAAAATGCCCCGGACGCTATGCGAACAGAATCGCCCGTGGAAGGTTCAGCCTCGACGGAAAGGAATACGAGCTGCCTGTGAACAACGGTCCGAACCACCTGCATGGCGGCCCTCAGGGCTTCCAGAACCAGGTCTGGGAATCGCGCAAACACAAGGGAGGGGTGGAATTCAAGTATGTGGCGGCCGACGGGGAGATGGGCTATCCCGGAAACCTGGTGGTGGTCGCGCGCTACGAGTGGAGCGAGGAGAACGAGCTGCGGCTGACCTTCTCCGCGAAGACCGATGCTCCGACAGTGCTCAACCTTACCAACCACTGCTATTTCAACCTCGACGGCGGAGGCAGCGTGCTGCGCCACTATCTCAGGCTCAACGCCTCGGAATATCTGCCGACCGATTCCACGCTGGTGCCGCTCGGAGAGAGCGAGCCGGTCGCCGGAACGCCCATGGACTTCCTGACCCCTAAGACCATAGGTCGCGACATAAAGAAGGATTTCCCGGCACTCAGGTACGGAAACGGCTATGATGCATGCTGGGTGATTGACGGATACATGCCTGGACAGCTCCAGGAGGCGGCCGAGCTCTGGTCGAAGCGGAGCGGAAGGACGCTCAAGGTCTATACGACCCAGCCCGGAATACAGGTATACTCCGGCAACAAGATAGACGGATGCCCCGCCGGCAAGCGCGGAAGGATATATCACGACCGCTGCGCCGTCGCCCTCGAATGCCAGCATTTCCCCGACAGCCCGAACCGTCCGGAATACCCGAGCACGGTGCTGCGTCCCGGAAAGACTTTCCATGAAGCCATCATCTTCGCCTTCGGCGTAAAGGACAGCCGGGCATGAAGCAGTATCTGGACCTTCTGCGGGAAATAATGGACTGCGGCACGGTCGGGCATGACCGGACCGGTGTCGGCACGAAAAGCATTTTCGGGCACCAGATGCGCTTCGACCTGGAGGACGGCTTCCCTCTGCTGACCACCAAGAAGGTGCATCTGAAGTCGATAATCTACGAGCTTCTGTGGTTCATAAGCGGCAATACCAACGTGCGCTGGCTGCAGGAGCACAATGTCACCATCTGGGACGAATGGGCAGATGCGAACGGCGACCTCGGTCCCGTCTACGGACATCAGTGGCGCAGCTGGCCCGCACCCGACGGGCGCACGATTGACCAGCTTTCGCAGGTGATAGACCTTGTCCGCAACAACCCTGATTCGCGCAGGATGATAGTCACCGCCTGGAATCCCGGCGAGGTTGACAGGATGGCCCTGCCTCCCTGCCACTGCCTGTTCCAGTTCTATGTGGCTGACGGGAGATTGTCCTGCCAGCTCTACCAGCGCAGCGCCGACACCTTTCTCGGAGTGCCGTTCAACATCGCCTCCTACGCCCTGCTGACCATGATGATTGCACAGACCTGCGGCCTGAAGCCGGGTGAGTTCATTCATACGACGGGTGATACCCACATCTACCTCAACCATTTCGACCAGGTCCGCGAGCAGCTTTCCAGGGAACCCAGACCGTTGCCCAGGATGGTCCTGAATCCCGATGTGAAAAGCGTGTTCGATTTCAGGTATGAGGATTTCAGGCTGGAGGGCTACGACCCCTGGCCGGCCATCAAAGCACCTGTAGCGGTATGACGGTTTGCATGATAGCGGCTGTTGCCGACAACGGGGCCATCGGGGTGCGCGGAGAGATGCCGTGGCATATCGGCGAAGACCTGAAGTATTTCAAGCGCGTGACCATGGGCTGTCCCGTAATCATGGGCAGGGCGACCTTCGAATCGCTCGGGCGGCCGCTTCCGGGACGCACGAACATAGTCCTGAGCCACAGCCGGAAGGATTTTCCGGAAGGGGTCGTGCGCGTGCAGACGCCCGGGGAGGCGCTGCATGAAGCGGAGAAGGTTCTGACTGCCGGCGGAGACGGCTGCGCGGCGGAGCAGGAAGGGAAATGTTTCGTGATTGGCGGTGGAAAGGTGTACTCGCAGATGATAGAGAAGGCCGACAGGCTCTATCTTACACGCGTGCATGTCACGGTTGAGGACGCCGATGCGTTCTTCCCTCCGGTGGACATGGCGGTATGGCTGGAGGAGTCCTGCTCGGAGACCCTGACAGACTGCAAGAGCGGCATACGCTTCGAATTCGCGGTCTATAAGAGGAGAAGATAGCTCTCGGCTCCGGCCTGCTACAGCCCGACTTCCTGCTTCATCTTGCGGAGCAGGTCGAAAGCCTGCAGAGGGGTCATGTTGTTGAGGTCTGCGTCCTCGAGTTCGCGTCGGATTGACGAGAGCGTGGGGTCGTCCAGCTGGAACAGGGAGAGCTGGAGGCTTCCGTCTTCATCCACGTCCATGCTGCCCATGTGTTTCTCCCGCGTCTCCAGCTCGCGCAGGGTGCGTTCCGCCGAGTCGATGACCTCACGGGGCATTCCGGCGAGCCTGGCCACATGGATTCCGAAGCTGTGGGCTACACCGCCGGGTTCCAGCTTGCGCAGGAAAATCACGTTCCTGCCCTCTTCCTTTACGGCTATATGGTAGTTCCTGACCCTCGGATACTGCTTCTCGAGGTCGTTTAGCTCGTGGTAGTGGGTGGCGAACAGGGTCTTTGCCCCTTTTCCGTAGGTGTGGATATATTCTACGAGCGCACGGGCGATGGACATTCCGTCGTAGGTCGAGGTTCCGCGGCCTATCTCATCGAGCAGCACGAGCGAACGCGCCGAGAGGTTGTGCATAATCATAGAGGTCTCCAGCATCTCGACCATGAAGGTGGATTCGCCGCGCGAGATGTTGTCGGTCGCGCCGACGCGCGTGAATATCTTGTCGAACCAGCCTATCCTGGCGCTTGCCGCCGGCACGAAGGAGCCGCACTGGGCCATCAGCACAATCAGGGCGGTCTGCCGCAGCAGCGCCGACTTTCCCGCCATGTTGGGTCCGGTCAGGATGATTATCTGGTCGGCCCGGCTGTCCATGCTGATGTCGTTGGGTACATATTCTTCGCCAGGCGACATCAGGGTCTCGATTACAGGGTGCCTGCCCGCCTTGATTTCAAGTGCCGTTGACTTGTCCATCACAGGCCGGCAGTAGCCCCTGTCGGAAGCCTGTTGCGCGAAACTCTGGAGCACATCGAGCCGGGCTATGATGCTGCAGTTCTCCTGTATGTCGCGTATGGAGCGCTGAACTTCGCCTATCAGCTCGGCATAGAGTCGGCTCTCGGTCTCGTAGATTGTGGCTTCGGCGTTCAGAATCTTCTCCTCGTATTCCTTCATCTCCGGAGTGATGTAGCGTTCGGCGTTCACGAGGGTCTGCTTGCGTATCCATTCTGGCGGAACCTTGTCGCGGGAGCTGTTGCGCACTTCTATGTAGTAGCCGAAGACGTTGTTGTAGCTGATTTTGAGCGTGCTGATGCCCGTTCTCTCAATCTCCCTCTGCTGCATCTGGAGCAGGTATTCCTTGCCGCCCCGGGATATTTCCCTGAGTTCGTCAAGCTCCCTGCTGATTCCGGAGGCTATCACGTCCCCCTTGCCGATCTGCGCCGCCGGATTCTCGGCAAGCGTACCGGTGATGCGGCGGAAGATGCCATCGGTGTTGCGCATCCCGGTTCCGAGCCTGTCGAGTGCTTCTACCCCGCTGTCGCTGCAGATTTGCCTGATGGGGTCCATGCGGCTCAGTGACCGTCCGAGCTGGAGCATCTCGCGCGGGAAGATCTTCCCCGTGGCCACGCGCGAAATGGTGCGTTCCAGGTCTCCGGTGCCGCTGATATGCAGCTGTAGCTCCGAGAGCCTTTCCGTCTGCTCCAGGAAGTGCTGCACCACATCGTAGCGGCGGTCAAGCTCCTTTATGTCCATGATGGGCATCGAGAGCCACTGACGCAGCAGGCGCGAGCCCATCGGCGAACAGCAGCGGTCGATGGTGTCCACGAGCGAGACTCCGTCCCTGCCGGTCGCGCTCTGGAAGATTTCCAGGTTGCGTACCGTAAACTGGTCCATCCACACGAATTTCTCCTCGTCTATTCTGGAGATGGAGCAGATGTTCCTGAGACCCGAGTGCTGCGTCTGTTCCAGATATGCGAGCAGCGCGCCTGCCGAGCATATTGCCAGCGGGAAACGTTCTACGGCGAAACCCTTCAGGCTCTTTACCTGAAGCTGGCTGCACAGCTTTTCCACAGCCGAATCGTAGACGAAGGCCCATTCGTCCAGCGAAGTGATATAATAATCTCCGAACTTCTCCTTCACCGTCCCGGCTATGTCCCTCTGGACTACGAGTTCCTTCGGGCCGAGCGATGACAGCAGGGTGGAAATGTATTCCGTGGAGCCCTGGGCCACCTGGAAGGTGCCGGTGGAGACGTCGAGAAACGCCGCTCCGCATTGTCTGCCTTCGAAGTTCAGTCCGGCGAGGTAGTTGTGCTCCTTCTGGTCAAGCATGTTCTCACCGAAGGCTATGCCGGGTGTCAGGATTTCCGTGACCCCTCTCTTGACGAGTTTGGTCTTGACCAGCGCCGGATCCTCGAGCTGGTCGCAGATGGCCACCTTGTATCCTGCCCTGACGAGTTTTTGGAGATAGGTCTCTATGGCGTGGTGGGGGAATCCTGCCATTTCGACGCTTCCCTTGTCACCGTTGGACCTCTTGGTGAGGACTATGCCCAGTGTCTTGCTGGCCAGGACGGCATCGTCCGAATAGGTTTCGTAGAAGTCTCCCACCCTGTAGAGCAGGATAGCTTCGGGATGCTGTGCCTTTATGCTGAAATACTGCTTGAGCAGCGGAGTGTCTTCTGCGCGTTTTGCCATGGTCCTGCAAATTTACAATTTTGCCGAACCTTGCGGAAATAAATTTTATGAGGTATTTTTGAAAACTGTATGAAACGGTTGCTGATAATCACCTATTACTGGCCGCCGACCGGAGGGTCGGGGGTGCAGCGCTGGGTGAAGTTCAGCAAATATCTCCCGCAGTTCGGTTGGCAGCCCGTAATCTACACTCCGGAGAACCCCGAACGTCTGGCATACGATGAAAGTCTGCTCGAGGATATACCGGCTTGCGCCGAAATCATACGCACCCGCATTGTGGAGCCCTACGGCATCTACCACAGGCTGACCGGAAAGAAAGGCGGCACGGAGGTCAATCCGGTGAGCGGAGGCAGCAAGACAGCGATGCAGCGGCTGGCTCTCCGCGTGAGGGGCAATTTCTTCATTCCGGACCCCCGGGTCTCCTGGGTGAGGCCGTCGGTGAGGTTCCTCAAGCGCTATCTGCGCGAGCATCCTGTCGACGTCGTGGTGACCACCGGGCCTCCCCAGTCCATGCACCTGATAGGCCTCGGCCTGAAGAAGGCCTTGGGCGTCAGGTGGCTGGCGGATTTCCGCGACCCGTGGACGGAAATGTTCTACTATAAGCATCTGGGGCTGTGGAAGCCGGCGGACAGGAGGCATCATGAACTGGAGCGGCAGGTGCTGGATGCGGCCGACAGGGTCATCGCGGTGACTCCGTATGTGCGGGATGACTTCGCGGCGCGGACGGAGACTCCGGTGGAGCTGATAACCAACGGCTTCGATGAAGACGACTTCGCCGGCAGGACGCCCGTGCGCCACGAGGGAAGGTTCACCGTCGTGCATACCGGGCTTTTCGCCGCCGACGGCAATCCGCTGAACCTCTGGGACGCGCTCGCGGAGAAATGCGGTTCCGACCCGGAATTCGCGGCCAGGCTGCAGATAAGGCTTGCCGGGAAGACGGACGCCGAGGTGCTTGACGCGATACGGTCGCGCGGACTCGGTGGCAAGCTTGTGGACCTGGGTTATCTGCCGCACGGGCAGGTGGTAGCCGAGCAGCTGGGCGCGGACGTGCTGATTCTCCCGCTCAGGCGCGAGCCGGAATATGCGAAGGTGCTTCCCGGCAAGATTTTCGAATACCTCGCCTCCGGCCGGCCGGTGCTCGGGATAGGTCAGGAGGACGGAGCTGCGGCTGAGGTGCTCCGCGATTCGGGAGCCGGCGAAATGTTCGGCTGGGACCGCAGGGACGGTCTGATCGACTTCATCTGCGGGAAGCACGGAAAGCCGGAAAACATAGGCAGATACTCCCGTCGCGCGCTGACGGGCAAACTGGTTGAATTGTTATGAAAAAGAAGATACTCTACTATTTCTGCATCATTCTCGGGATGCTGGTGCTCGCCTACGCCTACGTGCCGCAGGTGCTGGACGGAAAGATTGTGAACCAGAGCGACATTTCGGGATGGCAGGGGATGTCGAAGGAGATGATGGACTGGAACGCCTCTCATCCGGATGATCCCACGGCCTGGACCGAATCCATGTTCGGAGGCATGCCGACAGCGACGATACATGCGGCCACCGACGGCGACTGGACCCAGAAAATCTATGATTTCCTCCTGACGGGGCGCCGTCCGGCAACTTATCTGTTCATTTCCATGCTGGGTGCCTGGCTGCTGATGCTGGCGTTCGGAGTGCATCCGCTGCTTGCTGTCGGCGGCGCGGTGGCAGTTACTTTCTGTTCATACAACTTCCAGATCATACAGGTGGGCCATAACACCAAGATGCAGGCCATAGCCTTCCTGCCCTGGGTGCTGGCGGCTCTCGTGTTCACCTACAGAGCCGCGCTGGGGAAGAAGAAATGGCTGCCCTGGTGCGCTTTCGGCGCGGCGATGTTCGCGCTTTTCGTGAGCTTCCAGGTCAAGGCGAACCATCCGCAGATAACCTATTATCTGGCGATAATGATTCTGCTTTACGCGCTGATGCTGCTCGTATGGCTGCTCTGGCGCAAGGAGCGCCGCGGACTTCTGGGCCGGTTCTTCGCCGCTTCAGGCCTGCTGCTCGTGCTGGGATGCGCCGGCATAGCCACCAACGCCATCAAGTTGCTTCCTACCTTCGAATATACGCCCTATTCCATGCGCGGCGGCAGCACCGCCGATGCCGACGGCAACAAGGAGACAAAAGGCCTGGAACTGGACTATGCCACCGCGTGGTCCTACGGCTGGGAAGAGCTGCCCAACCTTATGATACCCAATTTTAACGGCGGTTCTTCATCGGGTTCGGTAGATCCCGACAAGTCGGAGACCATAGCCCTGTTGGAATCCGCCGGACAACCCGGCGCCCGTTCTCTCGCCGACGCCCTTCCTCTTTACTGGGGGCCTCAGCCATTCACCGCGGGTCCCATGTATATGGGTGCCGTTACGGTGTTTCTCTTCGTGCTGGCGCTCTTCCTGTACAGGGGAAAGGAAAAGTGGTGGATAATAGTGTGCACGGTGCTGGCCGTGTTCCTGGCTCTGGGAAGCCATTTCATGTGGTTCACCAGGCTGTTTTATGACTATGTGCCGCTATACAACAAGTTCAGGACCGTCTCCATGGCGCTGGTCGTACTTCAGTTCACTCTGCCGCTGCTCGGCTTCCTGGCGCTGGACAGGATATTGAAGGACGCGGATTTCGCTGCCGGATTCAGGAAGAAGGGTTTCTGGGCACTGGCTATAAGCGGCGGTTTCTGCCTGCTGTTCCTGCTCGTACCCTCGCTCGCGGGAAGTTTTACCGGAAGCGTGGATTCCGGCCAGCCTGACATCCTGATAGAAGCTCTTCAGGCGGACAGGAAGCAGCTTCTGGTGACGGACGCCCTGCGTTCCCTGTTACTTGTCCTTGCGGCATACCTTGTCCTGCTGTGGGGCGTTTCGGCTCCTTCGAAGAAGGCCGTTCCGGGCACAAAGGCAGCGGATCCCTTCGTGCGCCGCCGCACCGCGACCCTTCTCGTCTGCATCCTGATTCTCGGCGACCTCTTCTTCGCAGGCAAGAGGTATCTGAATTCCGGAGACTTCGTAACTCCACGGAATTTCCAGAGCCAGTTCGACAAGCGGCCGGTAGACGAGGCGATACTTTCCGACCCCGACCTTTCCTACAGGGTGCTCGACCTGACGGTCAACGTGTTCAACGATTCGCACCCCTCATACTGGCACAAGAACATAGGCGGATATTCTCCGGCCAAACTCCAGCGCTATCAGGAATTCATAGAGAATACGCTGACGGATGAGATAAGCGAGCTGTACGCCGCGATTTCAGCTGCCGGTACCGTGCAGGAGGCGGAGGAGACCATGCCTTATCTCGAGGGTCTCGCGAAGATGAACTGCCGCTACATAATAATCGCTGACGACCTCGCGCTCAGGTATGGACATGCTGCCGGCAACGCCTGGTTTGCGCCGATGGCATCCGCCGATGGTGCAACTGCTGATTCCGCTGCGGGCGGCAGCATAGAGCTGACTTCCTACGCCCCCAACGAGCTGCGATACGAATACAGTTCCGCAGAAGGCGGCAAGGTGGTGTTCAGCGAGGTTTATTATCCGGTCGGCTGGACTCTTACGGTCGAGGATACCGGAGAGGAGCTGCCTATTGAACTGGAGGGAGACATCCTGCGCAGCGCGGTCGTGCCCGCCGGCGAGCATACGCTAGTGATGCGCTTCGACCCGCCTTCCTACCGCATAGGCGAGGCGGTGTCGCGCGCAAGTTCGATAGCGATCGTGCTCGTGGTGCTGCTTGCCGCAGGCTTCGTGGCAGTGCCGGCAGTCAGTCGCAGCTTTTCATCGACAAAAGGTGCACGGTGACGCCAAGCGCTATGGCGGCGAGCAGAATCCTTATCCACGTAACGTTGACTACTGCTATTGATATGCCTATGGTCAGCAGCGTCGTGGATATTGAAATGACTTTCGTCCGACGGCTGACCGCCCGTTTTTCATAGTAGTTCCGCACGATGTTGCCGAAGTACCTGTTGTCCATCACCTTGCGGTAGAGCCTGTCGCTGCTCTTGAGATAGCACCATGCGGTGAGCAGGTAGAACGGAGTCGTGGGCAGCACGGGAAGGAAGATTCCCAGCGTTCCGAGAATCAGGGAAAGTGTTCCTAGCGCGGTCAGTAGCAGCTTCATCTGCCGGAAATTATTCGGGTCAGAGCGATGAAGTCCTCCACCGAGAGCCTTTCCGCCCTCAGGTCGAACACCGGGTCGGAGCTGTCGAAGCCTTCGGGCAGTATGGGCTTCAGGGCGTTCCGCAGGGTCTTGCGCCTCTGGTTGAAAGCGGTCTTGACGGTCTGGCGGAAAAGCTTCTCGTCGCAGCCGAGCTCCGTCCTGGAATTACGCCTGAGCCTTATCACGGCCGAGCGCACCTTGGGAGGGGGCGCGAAGGCGCCGGGCTCGACCGGGCAGATGTATTCGATGTCGTACCAGGCCTGCAGGAGCACCGAAAGTATGCCGTAAGTGCGGCTGCCTGGCTGTTCCGCGAGGCGGTCCGCGACTTCCTTCTGAATCATGCACACCACCTCGGGAATCCTGTCCCTGTCGTCAAGTATCTTGAAGAATATCTGGGAGGAGATATTGTAGGGCAGGTTGCCGATAATCCTGAATCGCCCCTCGAACAGCAGCCTCATGTCAAGCTTCAGGAAGTCCGCCAGATAGAGGCGGCCCTGCATCCCCGGGAAATGGGTGAGCAGGTAATCCGCCGCTTCATGGTCGAGTTCCACAAGCTTCAGGTCGATATCCTCCCTTTCGAGCAGATACCTGGTGAGCACGCCCGTTCCGGGGCCGATTTCCAGCACATCCTTCGGCCCGTCGGCGGACAATGCGTCCACTATTCTGCGGGCGATTCTAAGGTCGGTCAGAAAATGCTGCCCGAGGGATTTCTTGGCCTTTACTTCCATCTATGCCGCCTTTTCTGCGAGTCTGCCGGCCAGTTCGAGGAAGGCGAGCCCGTCCGGCCCTGAACCAAGCGCGGCGGGTTCTCCCTGGTCTCCGCTTTCGCGTATGCCCTGCACGAGGGGAATGCGTCCGAGGAGTTCGACTCCGAACTGCTCCGCCAGCCTGGCTCCTCCGTCCTTTCCGAAGATGAAATACTTCTCGTCAGGATGCTCCGCAGGAGTAAACCAGGCCATGTTCTCCACGAGACCGTAGATCTGGCGGTTCACGTTCTCGTTGCGGAACATGTTTATGCCCTTCTCCACGTCGGCGAGCGCCACGGTCTGCGGCGTGGTGACGATTACCGCCCCGTCCACGGGGATGTCCTGGATCAGGCTGATGTGGATGTCACCGGTTCCGGGAGGCATGTCTATCAGCAGGAAGTCCAGCTCTCCCCATTTCACCTGCAGTATCATCTGCTTGAGTGCGTTGCATGCCATAGGGCCGCGCCAGATCAGGGCCTGCCCCTTCTGGGCGAAATATCCGATGGACATCCATTTCACCCCGAATTTCTCTATGGGCAGGATAAGCTCCTTTCCGTCCGCCTCTTCCGCGAGGGGAGTCGCGCCCTCGGTGCCGGTCATCGTGGGTACGGACGGCCCGTAGACGTCGGCGTCGGCAAGGCCCACCCGGTATCCGGCTCTTGCCAGGGCGCACGCGAGGTTTACGGCGACCGTTGATTTTCCTACCCCTCCCTTGCCGGAGGCTATGCCTATTATGCGCCTGACTCCGGCTATCTGGTCCATGTCGAGCTCGTTGATGTTCTTCTTGGGTTTGGGTGCCACTTCATCGACCACGATGGTCTCAACGCTCGACTTCACATCCGACGGCAGATGGCGTACAAGCGATGCCCGGGTGCTGCCTATCAGATATTCCGCAAGCGGGTCGCGGCGCTTGGGAAAGGCCAGGGTCACTTTCACTCCCGACTCGTCCACATCTATGGAATGCACCATCCCTAGCTCGACGACGGTCTTGTCCTGCCTTCCGGGATGCCTTACTTCCTGCAGGGCAAGAAGTATGTCTTCTCTAGTTACCATTGTTTTCGCCTATTTCACTATGTTCATCTCTTCAAGCAGGTAGCCGGCTCCTCCGAACTTGTCGAGCATCAGGAGCACATAGCGTATGTCCACGCAGATGCATCTCTGGAGTTCGGGTTCGAAGATGACGTCTCCGCTCATGGCCTCCCAGTTGCCATCGAAGGCCAGGCCGACAAGGTTGCCGTCCGCATCCATCACGGGACTTCCGGAGTTGCCTCCGGTGATGTCGAGATTGGTGAGGAAGCAGGTCACGAGTTCTCCGGATTCATCGGCATAGTCTCCGTAATCACCGGTCTCGTAGATTTCCTTGAGTTTCGCGGGTACGCGGAACTCGTAGTTGCCAGGGTCTTCCTTCTCCATCACGCCCTTGAGGGTAGTGTAAAATTTGTATACGACTCCGTCACGGGGCTCATAACCCTTGACGGTGCCGTAGCTCAGGCGGCAGGTCATGTTCGCATCGGGATAGCTGGGCTCGTCGGCGTTCCATTCGAGCAGGGCGGCGGCGTAGGCTTTCATGGGCGCCTTGAGTGCGTCGGAGGCATCGCTCACCGTAGAGTAGAATTCGAGGGCCTTGCTCCGGATTTCGTCGTTGAGAAGTCTGGCGGGGTCTTCGGAGAGATTCTTTCCGGCGGCCTTTGCGGCTGCGAGCTTCTCGGGAGAGGTGAACGCGCTTTCCCTGAAGACACGTTCTATCGTCAGGGAGTCTATGGCTATCCTGTCTTCTTCACTGACGTTTTCGAGATAATGCTTCACGAGGGCAAGGGCGACTTTCCTGTCCACTTCGGCGTCATAGTCCTTGTAGGGGTCGGCTGCCGGACTTCCTGTCAGCTGGAGCAGCTCTATCTTCATCAGCGTTTCGTTGAGCAGGGTGTAGGCCCGGTAGTCGTGCGCGCGCATGTCCATGATCGTGTCAATCTCCTCTATTGCTCCGCCGTATTTCTTGGTGCGGCTCTTCTTTTCACCTATCCAGGATGCGAGTTCCGCTTCCTTTTCCTTCTGGCGTCCGATTACGTCAAGCTTCTCGAAGGCGTCGCGCATGCCTATCCATTTCTTCCATCCATTGGACGATCCGGCATATTTGTTGGCATACTGGAGGCTCACCTTGTCGTCGGCGCGCATTTCCTCCCAGAGCACGTCCTGTCTCACGGTCCGGGCAGCGATGCGTATGTCGTTGATTGCCAGCATGTCCTCAAGCTGTGAGGCGGTCTGGTACCTTTGGGTGCTTCCGGGGTAGCCCATCACCATCACGAAGTCGCCCTCATCTATGCCGTCGAGCGAGATGCTCAGGAACTGGCGGGGCTGGAAGGGCACGTTGTCCTCCGAGTACGGAGCGGGTTCGTTGTCCTTTCCGGCATATACGCGGAACATCGAGAAGTCGCAGGTGTGGCGGGGCCACATCCAGTTGTCGGTGTCTCCACCGAATTTGCCCGAAGCTGCGGGAGGAGCGCCAACGAAGCGTACGTCGCGGTAGATCTTGTAGACTATGAGATACTGCACGTTGTCGTTGAAGAAGCTGACAATCTGTGCCTTGCAATGGGGGTTGTCCTCCTCGGCCCTGGCTATGAGGTTCTCTGCGGCCTTCTCGTTGCGGACCTTTCCTGTCACGTCGGTCATAGACTGAAGGAATTTGACTGTGAGCCCGGGAACGGGGATCTCCTCTTCGAGGCTCATCGCCCAGTACCCGTCCTCCAGATAGTTGTGCTCTTCGGACGACAGGGCCTGGATGCTGGCATAGCCGCAGTGGTGGTTGGTCACGAGCAGTCCGCTGCCGGAAATGATTTCGCCGGTGCAACCTCCTCCGAACTGGACTACGGCGTCTTTGATGGAAGAGTGGTTGACGCTGTAGATCTGGTCGGCGGTAAGGCGGGAGCCGAGATTCCTCATGGTCTCGCTGTTGATTTTCTCAAGCAGGGGCAGCAGCCACATGCCTTCATCGGCCCGGGCTGCCGGCAGCAGCGCCAGGGCTGCGGCTATTGAAAGAAAAAACTTCTTCATATTTCAAACAATGTTGGTTCGAGTTCCTTGGGCTTGAAGCTGCGGCGGTGCTCCGGGGTGAGTCCGTATCTGCGGATGGCTGCGATGTGCTCCCTGGTCGGGTATCCCATGTTGTGGTCCCAGCCGTACTGCGGATATCTTTCCGCAAGCCTGCGCATGTGCTCGTCTCTCCAGGTCTTTGCGAGCACCGACGCGGCCGCGATGCTCAGGTAGGTGGCGTCGCCCTTGATGACCGTGGTGAACGGGATGTTGTCGAAAGGGTGGAACCTGTTGCCGTCGACCAGGAGATAGTCCGGCCTTACCTTGAGTCTGCGCACCGCCCTCTGCATTCCGGCGATGGAGGCTTCCAAGATGTTCAGTTCGTCAATCTCAGCCGCGCTGACCGCTTCCACGGCCCAGGCTATGGCCTCCTTTTCGATTATGGCGCGCATATCCTCCCTGGCTTTCCTTCCCATCTGCTTGGAGTCGTTGAGCAGGGGATGACGGAAACCCGGCGGCAGTATTACCGCCGCCGCGAACACGGGGCCGGCCAGCGGCCCCCGTCCCGCTTCATCGCATCCGGCTTCGGAGAGTCCGGGGTGAAGCGGCCCGAGCAGATGAGCTTCATGTGGCATAAGACCACAAAGTTAGTCATTTTTGTGAAGTTGGCTAAACAGAAAGTTGTTGGTGTCCGTGAGAGTCCGGATTGTCCTCTCGTTTGCGGCTATGATTTTCTCCGCAGCCTCCAGCTTCTCGTTGAGTGCGGCGATGCGGTTTTCGTATTCCTGTATTATAAGTTTCTTCTCGTCTGTCAAGGAGGCCTGGAGCAGGTCGTCCTCTTCCGGTTTTCCGGTCAGGATATCCTCCTCCGTCACTCCGAAGTAGCGTGCAAGCTTTTCGAGGGTCTTGCAGAACAGTCTCGTCTTCCCGGTCTCGAAATTAATGTATGTCGTCCTTCCTATGCCGAGCTCGTCAGCCATCGAGGTCTGGGAGTACCCGTTGCTCTCGCGGAATTTGCGGATGTTCGTATGCATTTTATCTGAGCCCATATCGCTTTGGAACGATTTTTCCAAATTTTCCCAAAGCTAAATAATGGGAGATAAAGCGGCAGTCCCGATTTTGTGGACACTGTTCATTAAAAAGATACAAAAGACATAAAAAACAGATATTTATTCGTTTTTTGACCGGCTCGGCAGGTGAGGACTGTTGCATTTTTCCATACAAGAGTCCACCTTTGTTGAACAAACGAACGGATTATATGGATAGGCTGGAGGACATTTACAAAGAGTTCTGCGTCATGATGACGGAGGACAGAATCTATGAGAATCCCGAAGTTGGCTTCGGAGACATCTGCCGTGAGCTCGGGGTCGAGCCTTCGATGCTGGACAGGCTGCTTCAGGACGAGCTGGGGTATACCGGCGCGGAGCTTCTGGAGGAGTACAGAAAGACCGGTCCGGAAACCTGACGGACTCCGGGCCGGTCTTACGGGGATGTTTGTCCTATGCTTCGGCGGCTTCCGCTGCTGCGTACTCCTCAAGCAGCTTGGTCTGCACGTCGCCGGGAACAGGCTGATAGTCGGCGAACTCCATTGAGAAGGTGGCCGAGCCTGAAGTCAGCGAGCTGAGGGTCGTCGAATAGCGGTACAGTTCCGCGAGGGGCACGCGGGCCTTGAGAATCGAGAATCCCTTGTCCGCTCCCATGTCGCCGAGTATGCCGCGGCGGTTCTGCAGGTCGGACATCACGGCTCCCTGATATTCTGCAGGAGTCATGACCTCGACGTTGTAGATGGGCTCCATGATCTTGGGTCCGGCGTTGCGGAAGGCTTCCTTGAACGCGTTGCGGGCGGCAAGCACGAAGGAGATTTCGTTGGAGTCCACGGGGTGCATCTTTCCGTCATAGACATATACGCGTATGTCGCGGGCGTAGGAGCCGGTGAGCGGGCCTTCGGTCATCTTCTCGTTGATACCCTTGAGTATGGCCGGCATGAAGCGGGCGTCGATGGCTCCGCCGACGACGCAGTTGTAGAATTCCAGCTTTCCGCCCCATTCGAGGTCGTAGGACTCCTGGGTCTTGATGTTCATGACCTGGTCCTTGCCGTTGATCTTGAATGTCCTCGGGGCTTCCGTGCCTTCCTCGTAAGGGCAGATGAGCAGGGTGACCTCTCCGAACTGGCCGGCTCCTCCGGACTGTTTCTTGTGGCGGTAGGTCGCCGTGGCGGTCTTGGTGATGGTCTCGCGATAGGGAATCTTCGGCGCGAAGAGCTCCACGTCAAGCTTGTACTCGTTGTTGAGTATCCATTTCACGATGTTGATGTGCTGCTCTCCGTTGCCGCTCAGAATGGTCTGGCGCAGTTCCTTTGAGTATTCCACGATGACGGTGGGATCCTCGGAGGATATCTTCTTCAGGGCGTCGCCGAGCTTCTGCTCGTCCTGCTGTACCTTGGCCTTGATTGCGCAGCGGTATTTTGGTGCGGGGAATTCTATCTTGTCCCACGAGAGGTTGGATCCGGGCGCTGAAAGGGTGGTGTTGCACTTGCCGTTCTTGAGCTTGACCGTACATCCGAGGTCTCCAGCGTGGAGGGCGTTCACGGGTTCTTTCTTCATGCCGGCTACGGCGTAGATTGCGGAAAGGCGCTCCTTGTTTCCCGTAACGGGGTCCTCGAGATCCATTCCGGCGGTGACGGTGCCGCTCATGACCTTGAAGAAAGATACTTCCCCGAGATGGGGCTCCACGTCGTTCTTGTAGATGAAAAGGGACGCCGGACCGGCGCTGTCGCAGGTGGGGGCAGGAACGACGTTCTTGGTGAACTCCAGCAGGCGCTTGGTGCCTATGTCCTTCTTCGCGCTCACGCAGAACACGGGATAGGCTTCGCCCGCGATGATTCCGAGGTTGAGGCCCTTGCGGATTTCGTCTTCAGTGAGCTCTCCTGATTCAAAGAACTTCTCCATGAGGGTGTCGTCATATTCGGCGGCCTTCTCGATGAGCTGCTGGCGGTACTCTTCCGCCTGGTCGCGCAGCTCGGCGGGGATTTCGAGGTCCTCGCGGGTTCCGTTGGCGTCCTTGAAATGGTAGTATTTCATCATGAGCACATCCACGAAGCCGTCGAACGAAGGTCCGGGGTTCACGGGGAACTGCACGTATACGGCTTTCTGGCCTACCGCCTCCCTGATGGACGCCTGCACGTTCTCCCAGTCGGCCTTTTCGGAGTCGAGCTGGTTTACGGCGAACACGAGGGGGAAGTTCTTGCTCTCCGCCAGGCGCAGGATGTTCTCGGTGCCGACCTCGAAGCCCTGCTGGGCGTTGATGAGGAGCAGACCGCTCTCGCAGACCCTGAACGCGGAGTAGGTGCCTCCTATGAAGTCGTCCGAGCCGGGTGCGTCGATGACATTTACCTTTGCTCCGAGGAACTCGGCATACAGAGGGGATGCGTAGATGGAGCGCTGGTTGAGCTTCTCGAGTTCGGAATTGTCCGAAACAGTGTTCTTCTCTTCGACGCTGCCTCTTCTGTCGATGACCTTGCCCTCGTAGAGCATGGCTTCAGACAACGTGGTCTTGCCGGACTTTGTAGCTCCGAGAAGGACCACGTTGCGGATTTCCTTGGTTGAGTACTCTTTCATTTTCTGATTGGTTATAGTTTTATATTCTGTTTTGCCTGAAATTCAAGCGCATCGTACAAATCTAATAAAATTATGGGCAAAATTGCGCTGGGATTATAAATTTTCTATAAATTGCAAAAGAAATATCGTCGAACGATGCTATCGGCCGACGTCGGACAGTCAAAGCGAAAATGAACGAGCAAGCCAAATTCGAACGTCTGCTGCGTCTGATGCAATACTTGTCAGGCACGGTCAACTACAGTGTCCAGAACATTGCCGAGAGGTTGGATATTTCAACAAGGACGGTGTACCGTTATCTCCAGACATTGAAAGATGCAGGGTTCATGGTGAACAAGATTTCCGGGGACATCTATAAGCTTGGCAAGATGCCAAAGCACACGGTAGATATCAAGAACCTCATATATTTTTCTGACGAGGAGGCCGTGCTGGTCAACGGGCTCATAGACTCGCTTGATCCGACGAACAGTTTGAAAGCGAACTTGAAGGCTAAGTTGTCGGCGGTATGTAAGGAACTTCCCATAACCGACTATGTGTCGCGTAGGAGTAACGCCGAGCACGTTGCAGACCTCAGAGAGGCGATAGAAGGGAAGAAGCAGGCCAAGTTATCCAGCTATGAATCCGGACATTCGAATACGGTGCGTGACCGCATGGTCGAACCTTTCGGATTCACTACCAACTATGTTGACGTGATAGCCTATGACGTTGAAGATGGCAAGAACAAGATTTTCAAGATATCCAGGATAGGAACCGTCAAAGTGCTTGATAAGGAATGGGAACATGAAGACAGCCACAGGAACCTTGACAGAGACTTGTTCCGGATTTCAGGCGACAGTTCCATCCATGTGAAGCTTGGGTTGAGCTTTCTTGCAAAAAATCTGCTCGAGGAAGAATTCCCTCTTGCAGACAAGGCTATCAGACAAGAAGAAGGTAGATGGATTCTCGACACTGTCGTGCATAGCTTGAAGGGCGTGGGCCGTTTTGTCGCAGGGCTCATGGACGAGGTGGAGGTTCTAGAAGGTGAAGAGCTCAGGGACTACTTGAGGGAGTACGGAAAAAATTTCATTACAATTTAAAAATAAACCCAGTCTGTGACATAAACTGTCAAATCAGGGCAATATCTTCGCTGCATAATCGGAAATCCTTCCTGGCTGTGAAGAAGATAGCGTCTTACCTTGAAAAGTTGAACGCGTATTACGACGGCAGACGTATTGCCGCCTCTACGGCTCTCATGTATCTAGACGACCATTTCCCGACGTGGAGAGTTGAGATAAGAAACCCCGAAGAATGGCACGATGCGTTCGAGACGGACGTGTGTATCTATCATGATGTCAAGCTTGAATATTTCGCTGACAGACTGTTTGAATACATCGCGGATGTCAACGCGATGATTCTTGTCTGGAATGACAGGAAATTCAACGACTATTACCGCGTATGCGCAATAAAACGGCTTATCGCATACGACAAGGAAAAATATCTGCCTGAATACATTGAAGTCCTGAAAAACAGCGAGGATTTTGGTGCGATGATGCTGGATGGAGACTCCGATGTCCTGTATGACGTCCCAGGAGCGGTCGACCTCGCCATCGAGATGTTCCTCAATCCGAAGGATGAAGATGAAAAAATACTTGCCTGCAGTATTTTGAGAGTAATGAGGCGAAGGAGGTGGACGTCTTATCCGGATGAAATCAAAGATGCTATCATAGGTAGGAATTGGGACGTCTTCGTCAAGGACTGCACAGAGGATCAGTGGAAGGCCAGCTCCATGCGCCATAAGACCAGAATGGCGCATACGGTCATTCTGGAAGAGTACAGGAACGTTCACGACAAGTTGAACATATACCAGTATCTGCATGATACTGAAAAAAAGTACGTCTTTTTCTTTTCCCGGAAAAATTACAGTCTGGTGTCCTGGATGGTGTGTGATGAAGATGACTTGCGAACATCCGGTGACACGCTGGTCGACATTTGCCTTTCTTCCATAGCGGATAACGGCGGACCGAAAATAGATTTCGAATTCGGGTATTCATATTGCCCTTCGGAGCAGATTCTCAGATATAAGTCCTTGGCAAAAGCTTCTGGTGACGACTATGTGGCGGAGATGATAGATGCTGCTATAGCGGAACTGGAGTGGACTTTTGTCGAAAACAGAAGCGCGTATGACAGATATCGTAGGATTAATAAAATAGACGGCAGATAATCATGGATTTCAAACTTGATACAACAGGAAAATATCTTTTTCTAAACAAACCATCTTCGAAGAATATCTCTTCAGGGAGAGGAACAGAGGGGGATGTGATGCATGATATGAAGGCATTCGAGAAGAACATTTTTCTTCTGGCATATTTCCGTAAAAGGATATTGTCGGAACCGAAGATGGCTTATGTTCCGGTTCCAGTCAACAACGGCATTTACTATACGGGCGCGTTCCCTCAGGCGACTCTCGGCGTCTATGCACAGTGGTGGGATTCGTGCAACTGGGCTGTGGATATTGACGATGACGGAAATATGAGCATCATCTGGATGATTTGCGGCAGCCCGCTTACCGGAAGAAACCGTTGCCTTGGCTCGGATATATATGGCAACAGCCGGCAGATTTCGGTACGGTCGTTCATAAATCTGTGGCCGAGTTTTGCGAACATGGCGGCGGAATTCAGTCGGCAACAGAAACCGGAGCGGGTCTACACGATTTCGGAAGTTATTGATATTCTGAAGGATGGCTTGGATGAAAAGGTGTTTCAGGAGGAAATGGCCAAGTTCTGTATAAAGGCGAAGCTGCTTGCCGATGAGGCGGACTATGCGAAGAAGGTGGAAGACAGCAAACAATGGGAACGCACGTATTATTGGTTGCAGACCTATTTATTGGAAACCTTGTGTAGGGAGAAAGACGATGAATTGAAAGTCCTGTTTGCTCAATACAGGGAAAAATGCAAGGTGCGGGACTCTCTGGTTGCGGAGGACAAGGCGGCGATAGCGGAAATCAGAGACCGTTTTGCGAGAAGAGAGATTTCCCGGAAAGCCAGCAACAGAGAGATGGCCCCTTTCAAACAGCATATTCACGCCGTGTATTCAGAGCCGGATGATTTCCTGAATAAAGAAGTCGCGAGTCTTTTTCCGGAAATCGGGGAATTGACCTCCCGGGCGGAAAAAGAAGGCCTTCAGCTTCATTGTTCTTTTAGCGATGTGATGCTGGTATGCAGAGAAAAATATGACATAATGGAGGAAGAGCGTTCAGCGGATCAGAAACCTTAGAAAATCAAGGGCGTCGGCCGGCATAGAATAAGTCAGTCGGCCGCCGTCCCTTAATTCCATAAGGAGCCGCCCCAGTAGATTGGGTCCGGAATAATAGTCTCCTGCAAGTTTGACTCCCCATGTGTCGGCCGTTTTCTTCGGAAAAGAGCTTTGATCCTCCACGATGAATTTCCCTTTGCTCTCTTCGAGCTTCGAACGGAACAAGGGACATTGTTCGTTCTTCGTCTGAAGGCAGAACATCATTGCGTCCACGATGATTTCTCCCCAGTCGGTGCGGCGTCGGGTCTTTTCGAATTTCTTGGCCGTGAATTTCGGATTCGATGCGGAGAATACGGCGCGGACCGTTTCCTCGTCTTGGAATTTCATAGTCTGGAACAGTCTCTCGGCACTGTCGAAGGCCACTCCGCTCACTTCCATCGGAGTTTTGGCGAAATTGCTGAAGATGCCCCATTCCTGACCTGTCTTGTGAAACGGCGCGCATTCCCCGGCGGGATAGGATTCAAGAGAATAGTATTGAGGATAATGTACCTTGATGAAAGGGGCGATACTGTAGAAGCTCATATACTTTCCTCCTCCGTGAAGACAATTTCATCCAGCTGTCCTGAAATCGGGTAGAAGATGTAGCAGTGGTCCACAGCAAACCCGTCTGCTTCCAGCGCCCTCTTGTAAAGAAGCATTTGAGGCGCGTATTCCTTTTCGGTTCGGGCTGTCTTGTAGTCCACCAGAAGGCAATGTCTGTCTTTCATCTCGATCATCAGATCTATGCGTCCGTTCACCACTTGTCCGGACTTCAGCTTGTGTGAGAAAGGCAGCTCTCTGTGGATGGCGGAGATATCGCCCGCATTGTTGCGGAACCAGTCAAACAGGGCTTCGGCGGAGGCAGGCAGCTGTTCGGGCATCTGGATGTTCACCGAGAGATTGAAATTGTCGATTAGCCGTTTTGCGATGGAAAGGTTGACGAATCCCGGAGTGCCGTGTGCGGCGAAATAGTCGTGTATGCAGGTGCCTGCTTCAGCGCTGTCATAGCCTCCGGTAAGCGCGATTCCCTCGTGGATTGTGTATTGAGCTGAGACCCGGCTTTTCGTTTCATCCGCCTTGTCGCTCGGGTTGAGGTATTTGGCGGCACGTGCGGTGTGGTGAAGGCGGGGTTTGTGCCAGGTTGCCGCCGGTTGGACCGCCGCGTCCTCCGTGCCGGCTCCGCGGAGAGTGATGGTCTTGACGGAATCCAGATCTCCTTTCCATCTGAACCCTTCTTTCTCGGACAAGGGGTTCAATCCTACCGCCAAGAGCCAGTTGAATGCGGCGTTTGCCTTGTTGGCAGATACGAGATAGTCCTTGGCCCGGGTGAAGCCGACATAAAGCAGGCGTTTCTCTTCTTCTCTGCAGCTGTCGACATAGTGGCTGAACAGAGAAGAGAAGAACGTATCGGCATCAAAAAAGAAGTCAGGGGTGTTTTTATCTGTATTGCGGATATCGGGGATGTAGCGCAGCAGAGTTTTCTCTCCGTCGATTACCTTCTGAATGCCTACAACGAAGCGGTTCTTCAGCTTTTGCTCTTTGAGGACTTCGTCCCAAAGGTCGTAGAGTATGACCATTCTCCATTGCAGGCCTTTGGCTGCATGATAGGTCATGACATTTACACCTCCGTTTCTGTCTTCGGTCTTGCTTTGCTGAATCAGTTCCTCAACTTCGTCAATGAAACCTTCTACTGAAGCTCCGCGCCCGAGCTGTACGCAGCGGATATCGTAGTCGGCGGCTGCAGTTTGAAGTTTGCGTATGTTCATACGCCTTTCCCAGGTGTTGCCCCAGCGTGCGCAGAATCCGCAAAGGTCGAGTTCTGACACAAGCGTGTTCACTTTGTCGGCAAGGCTCGAGTTCCTGATGCGGTCGAAGAGTGGGTCAATCCCGAGCTTGTCAAAACCTGCTATTATTCCGTCCCTGTCTTCGATTATTTCCGATGCGCTGACATCCTGGAGCAGTACTGCAAGCTCCGTCTTGCGGTATGCGTCCTTGTTGGCTGAATATTTCAGCAGTGTCAGGAGCAGTTGCACCTCGGCTTTGTCTATGAGAGGCAGTCTTTCATTCAGGGACATCTCGGATTTGGTTTCTTTCGCTGAAACCTGTAGTCCGCAAGTCTTCAGTGCGTTGGCAATCACGCCTACCTCTTCGTTTTTCCTGGATAGGATTGCGATATCTTCAGGATGCAGGCCATAGCTGTCGTCTCCGAGGATTTCCTTGATATGCCTGCCGATGAGTTCGGGCAGGTCGTTGATATTCCGGCCTTGTTCGGCCACCCAATGCTGCACCGGGTGCTCCACGACAGTGTTGTTTCCTTTCGGAGCATGCTTGAGGCCGGGATTGGGATATCTGCTGTCATCGTGGAAGATGGTTTTGGCAATTTTGCTGTCGAACTCCACGAGCGCTTCGCTTGAGCGCCAGGAGTATTCAAGGTTCTCGTAGCTGCATCCTTCTGCAGAGCCGTTGAAAATTTCGGAAGTAAGCTCCATGACCATTTCGGGAGCACTCCCCCGGAATCCGTATATGCTTTGTTTGACGTCTCCAACCCAATAGGACTTGGAGACCAGGTCGGACAGTTTCTTGAAGATTTCAATCTGCACCGGACTGGAGTCCTGGAACTCATCCACGAACACGTATTTGACCGAGCTGCCGATGTCCTTACGTACAATTTCATTGTCAAGAAGTTCCAGGAAGAGCTTCTCCATATCGTTGTACTCGATATATCCATTGGCCGCCTTGTATTTATTAAGTTCCTCTCTCACTCTGACGGCGGCGTTGAAGATGCAGCGGCACGCGTCATTGACCGCCTTTCCGTAGGGCGAGGAACGTATGGAGCGATAAAGCAGGTCAATGATTTTTTGCCTGTTGTCCGGACCGAGCTGCTTCCAGTCTCTTTGCGTAACAACATTATCGAACAGCTTGTAAAGTTCGTAGTCTGCCCGGAAGGTGCACTTTCCTGCGGCATGATTCAGTATACTCCCAATGTTACTGGCCGTCCGGGTGTTCCGTCCTTTGCAGATTTCTCCATATCTCCGGCAGAGCTCATTTATGAAAGCCCTCTCGTCAGCTTCAAGCGGGTTCTCTGAGAAAATCTTATTTATCAGAGAGACGGAATGCTCGCAGCTTTTCTCCAGGTCGTCTATTCCGAACACATAGCTCTTGTCGAGCATGTCGCTGATGTTCTCGGGCCAGCTTCCTCTGTTTCCATCGAGAAAGCATTTTTCGAACTCTCCGAGTTTTTTGCGGTCATCGTCACTGAATACCCGTCCGGCCGCGTTCTTGATTATGAGCATCTTATCTCTGTCGGGCAAAACGTTGACGGTTGTTCCGCGCTTGAGCAGATACCAATACTTCTGGACGAAAGCGAGCGCTATGGAGTGAAGGGTGCCCATAGTTGCGGAATCGAGGCTCGCCGCCTGTTCAAGACAGCCTTCCCGTATCAGGCTGTCGTATGTCCGCTGGCGGAACTCTCCGGCGGCGAGTTCGGTGAAGGTCGTCAGGAGGATTTCGGACGGCCTGCATTCTCCGCTCTTTATGTGCTTGACAAGAATCTCAGTGAGCGAGTGGGTCTTGCCCGACCCTGCACCGGCGTTGATATAATGGATGTTTCTCATACGCTTCGTTCCTTTAAGATGTAATTCTTGTGTCCGTAAGCTTCCGCCTTGAGGTTGTTATAATGATAGTCTTTGCCGAGGGGAAAGAACAGGGGGCCCTGGCAATTGAGGAAGGCTTTCATATATTCCGAAGTCCGTTCATCGATTTGAGGATCGAGAGGCATTTTCTCGGCCATCTCCACAACGCCTCGGGTGAGCTGCCAGCGGCGGAATTCGTAAGACCTAACGGCCTTGGCGTAGACCTCGCTGCAAATGGATGCCGAACTTTCAGGCTCTATGCCATCCAGCACCTCGGCGTTTTGCCATCCTCGGAAGATTATGTCTCTGGTTTCGATTTTCTTCTCAGGAATCAGATAGTAGCCGCCGCCGATTATTTTCTTTTCCGGATATGAGGTCTCAACCACCTTTCTGTAGAGCGCAAGCTGCAGGTCGGTTTTGTCTTTGATTTTCTGCCGATATTTCGAGGACGAGCTCCATTTCAGGTCAATCAGTACGAGCTCCCCGCGTCCGTTCTCAATCAGCAGGTCTATCTTGGCGTTGAACAGACCTATGGTCTTTCCGTCATAGATGCTTCCCGGCTCATTGATTGTAGGAAGAGTGGCTGTCACTTCAAGTTCCGTTCCGAAGACCTTGAATCCGTTTTGCCCGATTTGGCGGAACAGAGATATCGCGCTTTCGGTCAGCTTGCGGCAGAAGCCGTCGTATGTCCAGCGGTCTTCGAGGAGCAGAAGTCCGTTTGCGCTGATTTCGTCTTCGACCAGTGCTTCAATATCCTTATAGTCGAAATCCGAGCGCCCCGTATCCTTGTTGATGGTAGCCATCCTGCTGATGACGGCGTGGGCTACATTCCCCTGCACTGTCTTGAGGTCACTTTCTATGCTGCGGTCTTTCAGTCCTATTATGTAGTCCATGACATAGTCGAAAGGCCGTTGAATCAGGCAGTCCACACTGGAATAGCTTTCGCCTTTCTCTCTCGGAACAATTTCAAGCCCTTTCTCCAGGTGAAATTCCAAGACTGGTCCGGGAAGCTGCTTGAACAGAAGGGATTCGCCCTGTGGCGGCTGCATGGCCGTTGTGTCTTTCAGATTCTTGAGAGCCTTGATTTCAGTGACGACAGGGTTTTCGTCCAGGCGTGCGCCGCAGGCTGTGGACGAAACGACCAGGTCGGCAGTCCCTTTTACTAGAAGCAGCGCCGCCTTTGCCGCGAGATTTTCCGCCTTGGCAAGAATCTCTCTGTCAGGAATCTCGACGCCGCTGTCCTTCAGGGCGGCAGCTTCCTCTTCCCCGAGGAAATTGTAGGGGTATTTCAATCCTTTCTCCGCGTTGCAGTCAAGCCATACAAGGTGGTCAGGCCCTTCGGCGATGGCGCGGATATCCCTGATGGTGTCGGGTGAGCCGAGCTCCGCTTTGGCATCGGGAAAGTTCCCCGGAGAGTACATGGCGTTCGCCCAGTTGCTCAATGTGGTATGGTCGACGGTGTTACCGGCGTCCTCTAGAAGAGCTTCGAACAAATCACATAATCCGGCCAGAAGCTTAAGCTGGCTTTCGAGCGTGTCTTCCGTCACTTTTCCGGTTATTGCTCCGGCATATTTCAAGCTCCATTTTCCGAGTTCCTCCATGACCGCCCTGAGTTCGGAGGTCTTCGCCCCTTCCAGCTGCTTCTCCGCCGTATTCGAAGCGAGCCCGGAAAGCAGATTGAGGAGCGCAGGTGGAATCTTTTTTCCGCCCTCATCGGCCTTATTCAGCTTGTCCGACCACGACTGCCCGAATCCTCCTTCCTTTTTGAGTTGTTGCAAAAGGTCGTTGCGAATCACGGAAGGCACGGGGTTGACGGGGCAGTTCAGGAAGTCGAGAAGGTTGCGGAGGTCGACGGGTCGCTTGAACAGGTTGAGCACGAACTTGAAAAGTTGTATGGCGGGAGGATTGCTGTCAGTGAATTCGGAATGTACCAGCGGCTTGTCCTCGGCGCGTAGAATGTCGTTGAACGCCTTGTTGTCGCGATTGACTAGAAGCGTGCCTGCGTCGAATGTCTGTCGCGCGGCCCAGCGGTAAGCATCTTCCCTGTCGGCGCAAGACAGGATTCTGATGTCGTCAATTTTCGGGCGGAGGTCGATTTCTTCGAAGTCTGCGTACGTTATTTCCGCACCGGAGGCCTCCAGAGCTTCTCTGATAAGTTTACTGACAGCGTCGCGAGGAATCCTGACTTCCACTGTCCAGCCCTTGAGCTCATCTTTTGCTTCAGAGAGCAGCCTCCAGCGGTCTGGTTCGTCCATGCAGTTGAATTCGGCCTCTATGGAAGCAATGTCGCGTAATTTGGATTCTTCGCTGCTGATTTCAGCCTTCCACCCGGCAAGAACAAGGGAGTCTCTCCATTTGAGGAGTTCCGAGGCCGTTCCAAGGCCGTCTTTTTCAAATGATTCCTTGAAGAAGGGCCGGGCGCCTCTCTTCAGAAGTCTCTTTATAGCCTTATAGTAGGCGACTTTCCGTTCCGCGGTGGAGACTGTCGGGGCGGACATGCCCGCTCTGAGCTCCATCTCTTCGAGAAGGCCCGAACTGCCTGTATGGATTTCTCCGAAGCGGACATCTCCGTTTGATGTGTAGACGTCTCCGGCGAAATATGGACTGTAGACGATTTTCATTGATGTCAGGTTTTCAAATACTATTTATATTTGTATCAGTATGGCTATATTTTATCATGGTTCTCCGGCCCTGTTCAACGCGTTCGATCTTTCACATGTTCTGGAGGGTGACGGGAAAGTGAAATTCGGCTTTGGTGTCTATTTCAGTTCTGTGTACCGTTCTGCTGCACATTATTCTGCGGCTGGCATGCAGGTCTTCGAAGGTTATGTGTATACGGTCGAGATACCTGACTTCCATGCCGACAATCACATTGATTTCAAACAGCCGGTTCATCCGGCGATTCTGGAGCGTGCGGTTCGGGTTTTGGCTGCGAAGGGCTATCCGTCCGACATTCCGGAATCCATTACGGCCGATGGCAAACTGTTCCGCAAGCATCTTGTCAAACTCTTTTCCGGGAAGATTGACCTAGCGGGAGAGAAGGCGGCTTCCGAGTTCCTCGACGGCATCGGCGTTGATTATGCGTGCTGGCCCTATAATTGGAAGAATCCGTCACTCGGAACCAACTGCGCCGTCTTCAATACTGATAAAATCAGCATCGTCAGAGTTGATCATGTGCGGCTCGACGAGCGCCAGCAACTGATTCCCGGCTCCGAAATGCAGGTCGACCTGCCCGGTCAATCTTTATCCCCATAGGCGTTGTTGAGCCGCCTAGCTTCGTCGAACTTCTGTTTCATCGTAGGGTTCTTGTAAGTCAGCTTGCGAATCGTGAGCTCTTCGGCGTCCTGATTGGCGAGGCGCAGCTTGTTTTCTGAGTTCTGGAGGCTCTCCTTTACCTTTTGCATTTGTTTGATGGATGCGTCAATCTGTTTGATGGCCTCGCTAAACCTTTGCGCGGCCAAATCGTAGTGGTTCTTGAATTTGTTCTTGAAATCAAGCAGATTTTTCTCGAAGTTTGTCACGTCCACCTCGCGGCTCTGCGCCAGAATCAGCTCGCGCTTGTATTCCAGACTTTTCTTCGAGGTCTGCACGAGCAGCGTTATCAGCGGAATGAAGAACTGGGGGCGGATGACATACATTTTGTCGTAGCGGTAGGAGACGTCCACGATGCCGCCGTTGTAGAGCTCGCTGTCCGGTTCAAGCATGGAGACCAGCACTGCGAATTCGCAGTGCTTCTTCTTGCGATCCTCGTCGAGTTTCTTGAAGAAGTCTTCGTTCTTGTGCTTGGTTGAGGTGGAGTCGGATTCGTTCTTCATTTCGAACATTATGGAAATATATTCAAGATCATTGTCGAAGTCGCGGAAGATGAAGTCACCTTTGGTCCCTTCCCGAACATCGTTGTCCTTCTCGAAATAGGCGGAAGGCATCATCGGCCTCAACAGACTGTTGAACAGGGCGGAGCAGTGCGTTTCGAGGCTTTCGCCAATCATCTTGGTGCTCATTCTGGTCTTCATGTCCTTGTAGTAGTCGATCTGGTCCTGCTTCGCTTTGAGCTCGACTTCGTAGCGTTTCACAATCTCGTCAGCCTCGTTTTTAGCCTTTGCTTCAGCGATTTGGGCGTCGGTCTGAAGCTGCAGGATTTTCTTGTCCTTGTCCTGCAGGGCCTGCTGAAGCTTCTTCTGCTCCTCCATTACGGCGAGCTGTAGCTTGGCGTCTCCGTTCTTGATGGCGGAGTTGAGTTCGGCGATGATTCTGTCTTTCTCTGCGAGGACGGCGTCTTTCTTGCCGAGCTTTTCGGAGAATTCCTTTGCCGTTTTGGCGGCGGCCAGTTCCTGCTCGGTCTTCTGTTGCGCCTCCATGGCGCGCAGACGCTGTTCGACCTCGGCGTTGAATTCCGTGGTTCTCACTTGGCTTGCGATTGCCGCGTAGTCCGCTTCGTCTACTGTGAAGACGTTTCCGCACTTGGGGCACTGTAAAGTTTTCATAATTTCTCTTGCTGGTTATTGTTTTATCTTATTTCGTCATAGCGCAAATTTAAGGGTGATTTTTGACAACTGATGTCAATCATCAAAAAATAATCGATGTTTTTTGCTGAAACTTATCCACCCGTTTACCGTTCATCTTCTCTGGAAGACTTTTAGGTGATGAGCCTGAAACTGTGCGTCGGTCCGTTATCTGATGATGAAAAGAGTATCGGCCATGCTCCGGTACTTTTCCCCCTTGAACTCAAAGTCGACTTCTTTCAGAGATTGTCCGTCGAACCGGTCAAGGTAGCCGTTGACTTTCGGAGCAATAAGTTCGAATTGCTGCTTCATCTTCCAGGATTGTTCCGGGGCGACGGTGTCGGCAAGAATAAGGAACAGTCTGTTTTCGGCGCCAAAGCGCATTTCTCCCTGATTCGAGTAGAGCCAGGTCATCAGGTCGGAAGAGTCAGCCTGTGCTTCGGCAATAATCCGGTTACGTCGGTTCTCCAGTTCATCACTGTCAGGCCGGTCTTTTCCGAACTTTTTCTTCAGCATGAAATCGATGTAGCCTTTAGGAAAGAAACTTACTTTCAAATCCACAGGGATATCTCCGATGAAGAAATCCACGCCTTTGATTTCTCCCACGGCAGGTATCACCTTGGGGTGGCGTTTGAAGACGGATTCAATGATGTAGGAAGTCCAGTTGTTGTACCAGCTCGCCATCACATAGCGCCAGGCGTTGTCGGCGATTTCCGCTTGTCTGAGCATCACTTCGTCGAAGGAGCTGATGTTTTTCACGAAATGGCTTACCAGATACTTGTCCAGAGAGTTGTTCCTGTCGCCGCCCCAGTCGTATGATTGGACTTTGTGCAGGCCCTCTTTCAACTGGTCTTCGTCCACCCCTTTGAGATTATACCACTCATGGCTTTTTTCTTTGAGGTAATTGTCCAGAAGATTCATCGCGTCAGAACGTTGCTCGAGAAGTTCGAACAGTTCTTTCGTCTGGTCGCAGAGTCTTGAGGACTTGAGTGAGATTCCGCAGGTTTCGAGGAACTGGCGAATCTGCGGCTTTCTGCTGATAGCGCGCACCTTGAGCCATAAAATGCCATTTGGATTGTGATTGAAGGCGGACATGTTCTGAGCCTTGTAAGCTCTTTTCCATTTTTCGAAGTTCTCCATAAGAAAAAAGATTATTACGATGTACAAATTAAAAGTATCTCGCTGCTGCCGGCGACGCTGCCTTTTCCTCCCCGTCCGGCACTGTAGGTCTTGCGTTCTATCCTGACGTTCCGGTGGGGCTTTATCATTTCCACCAGCGTGTCTATGTCCGGGTGGCTCCGGTCGTTGTAGCTTACGAGCCAGGTTGGAACGGATTCGGCCGACTCGAAAAGTTTCCGGAGATTTATCAACGACTCTGCGTTCTTGTCGAACCCGCTGTACCTTTTCGGTTCATAGCGTTTTGTGCCGTTCACGAATTCCTTGTCTTTCCAATATTCAACGTAGGTCTCAAGCAGGTGGTAGAATGACTGGTAGTCGGCGTGGCTGCCGCAGTATGGCGGGTCAAAATAGACAAGGTCGATGCCGTGCAGCTGCGGAAGCAGGTCGAGGATGTTCTCATTGTAGCTTCGGTTTTCCTTGCCGTTGTCGAACACCGCAGCATTGTATGCTGGCAGAAGGTCCATAAAAATGTCTTTCAGCGGACGTATCAGGCTACGGTTGCGCCTTATGCGGGCAGGGTCGTTCGCGTAGGCGAGCGCCTGGGTGTGTGCGAAATGGCCCATCGTGACCTTTCTTGTCATGCTCCGGCACATTACCGCCAGCGCTATGGCCTGCTTGTAAGGGTTATCCAGCCGGGAGACATTGCTCCTGAAGCTGTCGGCGAAAGCGGCCTCTTCGGGCAGAAAAAACAGCCCGGAAAAAAGTTTTTCCATCAGGTTGAATTCTTCAGGATTGCTGTTGCCGGACATAAGGATGTCCACGTCTCCTGGCTCCAGCCTGTAGGACGGGTTCTCGACAAGCGCCTTTCCAATGAGATTGTTGAAATTCAGGAAGTCATTGGTGATTACCTGCTTGCCAAGCTGCTTGAACAAATAGGCTATTGATTGCGAGCCGGAGAATGCGTCCAAAACCGTGACGGCATCGTCGGGAATGAATTTGGCAATCCATCCCCGATGGACATATTTTGCTCCGAGGTATTGTGGCTCGGGGAATTTATAGTCCAGATATTTGCCGTCGTCAAAAAGCATACATACGCAAAATTACGCGATTTTCCTTACATTTCATAAGTACGGAAGGGCAGACGGGAAAGCTTTTCGTAGATTCTTTCCATGCATCCGAACCATCTCGTCAAATGCTCGGAGTCATCTTTGAGCAGCAGGGCTTCCCTGTCCATGTAAATTCGCTTGTTCACCTCAATCATTATTGATTTATAGCTGATTTTCTCCAGCGGTGCAGGTACGAGAGAATTGGAATACGGGAAATTCAAGGCGACAGAATATCCGCTGTCCCTGAATATGTTTTTCACAATGCTCACGACCGCGACATCGTAGGAACTGTCGTTATTGAAGCCTAAACAGATATCTGGTGACACGCCGTCTCTGTTGGTGAACGAGTGGCAATCGATTAGAATTGAACCGTCTTCGCTCAATTCCTCCGACAGTCTTTCGAGATGCTGCTTCCGCAGCCCCAGCAGAAAGGCCCTCGCATCTTCAGGAAGAGCCCCTCTTTTGTAGCCGTGGTATTCAGTGTATATTATTCCCTGGCCCGAGCTCTCCAGCAGGTCGTTATCAAGCCGCTCCGCGTCGCAGACAAAGCGGGAATAGCCGAATACCACGGGCACGACGTTGTCCCGCTCTGTAGCGAACAGGAAATCGGTGAACCAGTCAGTATATTTCCTGACAGCTTCATTGATGAAACCGGCATCCCTCGGCCACCTTCCGATTCGGGGGTCAAAAATTCCGTTGGCGGAACTGTGAGGAATGTTCAATACAAGTTTTCTCATGTGCCGGAGTTTTGAATTTTCCACAAGTCCAGGAGCCGGAACAGTTCGGATGCGGCGTTGTTTTCGAGTTCAAAATAAGTATCCTTGAATTCCTCATCCATGTCTGCGAGCGCCCTTAGTTCGTATCTCCACATCCGGAACCAGAACGCCTGGTTGGTCCAGACATCGAGTGCCCGTCCGATGAATCTCCGGTCAATGCAGTCGTCTTCAACGGGGAACAGATTGTTCGTGATATTGTTGAACGCCTCCCATTCGTGACATTCTATTTTCGTGCGGAAGTTCGGTTCGTCTACATCCCACGCATCTCTGTCCGGTCTGGCGGAGACAGCTTCGCTATATAGATTTTCCTTGAAGAAATCATACATTCCGAGCTCCACCATATATGCCCTGAACGCAAGGTTGTACTTTCTCCACGCGAATTCCACATAGGCGGCCATCTTCTTCCGGCCGTCCTCGTCCCTTGCCAGGGAGGTCATATATGACAGGACCGCGTCGAAAGGTTTACCGTCGGGTTTGTCCCTGAAGTATGCCCTGCTGTCGAAGCGGATTGGATACGCATTGTCCAGACCGCCGAAAATGATGTCGGCCAGCACCGGATGCGGCTCGCAACCATCGCAGCTGTCTACGTCGTAGGGCTTGTAATCGTCATACAGAGAGTCCAATATGATTTTGCACATCGATTCGGCCTCTCTGCGCATCAATTCAATCCTGTCGGGGTCTTTACTTTCCATAGCTCCTAAGTTTTATCAGAGCGACAAAGTTAGGGCGGAGTTTTGACAGTTAGTGACAATTCCTAACGCTTAAAAATTTTCAGATACATAAACCGTCTAGAAAAATTTTCGTATCTTGAATGTTAGCAAGCAAAAACATAATGCCAACAAATAAAAACGCACAGTTGCGCTATAGAATCCTAGACGAGTGCTTCCGGGATCGAACACATAAATATTTTATTGAAGACCTTGTAAATAAGGTTAATGAGGCCTTATATGACCTTTATGGCAATAGTAGCGTCAGTTTGCGCCAGATACGCGAGGATATCAAGAATATGCGAGAGCGACTTATGTACAACGCTCCGATTAAAGCATATCCATGCGAAGGCAAGAAGTGCTATTATAGATATGAAGATCCTGATTTTTCGATATTCAATAGTGATTTATCTTTGGAAGAATTAGAAAATCTGTCAAGAACAATCGAAATACTCGGGCGGTATGAGGGGCTTCCAGAGAATGCTTGGCTTTATGAAATGCTTCCTGTCCTCGAAGGTACATTCGGAATAAATCCAAACATCCGTAAAGTTGTCTGCCTTCAGCAGAACCGACAGTTGAGAGGATTGCAGTATCTTCCCAATCTTATCGATGCGGCGTCCAAGCACCAAGTTCTTGTGATTTATTATAGTCCTTTCATAGGAAATGCACGAGTTACCACTGTTCATCCATACTATTTGAAGCAGTACAACAGCCGTTGGTTTCTGTTCGGTTATGAGGAAGAGACGGGGCGTATCACGAACAAGGCTTTGGACAGGATAATCCGCTTTGAACCGTCAAATAATAAGTTTCGGATAAATACAAACATAGATTTTGAGCATTATTTTGATGATGTTGTTGGTGTGACGGTCCCTTCATCTGTAGCATCCGTTCATAAGCAGACTGTCAAGCTGCGTTTTACCGCTAGGCGCTTTCCGTATGTGGAGTCCAAGCCGCTTCACCATTCTCAACACACAATTGATTCGGGAGACCATGTTGTCTCGATAGAAGTATATCCGACCCTTGAGTTAGACCAGCAAATTCTTTCCTTTGGCGAGGACGTTGAAGTGCTTGAACCACAAGATTATCGAAATCATATAGAAGGAATAGTGCAAGAAATGGCGAAGAATTATTTTGTTGAGAAGAATGGCTGCACAGATGGTAAGTAGGTTTGCAGTTGAATAAATATAAAGTGAGGCCGTGACAAGTTTTCGGAACATGTTAGAGAAAGAGAATGTGATTACAGATGCCATCAAGGATTTTCTGAAGACCTTCGGAGAAAGTCCAGACAAGGCTCGGCTTGCCGCGATATATGTTATGTACGGCTATCATAGGCAGTATTCGCTTTCGGATGATTGCTTTATGTTTAATTCAGATGACGCTCTTTTGAACGATTTGCATAATGCCATCGCCGACAAGATAGGGGCAATGCCGATGAAAGACCTTTATCGGAAGTTGTCTTTGATCAGCTATGCAGATTACGAGGAGCTATATGTGCAAGTGCTCAATATATTGAGTGATATGACGTCTAGAATAGCTTCTAGACGTCAGGATTTCTATACCCCGAAAGAAATCAGTACTTTGATGGCTTATTTCGCCAACAAGACAGGATGTGAGTCCGTGTATGATCCTTTTTGCGGGACGGCTGCTATTGTTGGAGGTCTTCATGGAGAAAACAAGAATATCCATTTTGCTGGACAAGAGCTTGCTGAAGATATAGCCTTGGTAGCAAGAGTGAATCTGGAGGCTGTCAATGGTGTGTACGGCAATATTGTATGTGCCGATTCTGCCGCTGTCTGGAATTGTGAAAAATTCGACGCTGTTATGTCGTGTCCCCCTTTTGATAAGTTTAAAGGAGAGGTTAAAGTAAATGAGATCCGATGCAAAGACTACAATGAAGCTTTGCTAGCACGTGCTTTGGAAATCAACCATGCTCGATTGGTGATAACAGTCGCACCTATGCGGTTCTGTTATTCTGGAGCAAAAGGAACTAGTACGTTTGATATGAGAGAATATCTTGTTGAGCAGAACTATCTTGATATGGTTATAGCTTTGCCTACAGATATATTTTATGGGACAAGTGTACCTTGCGTTCTTGTCGTGTGCAGGACAGATAGATTTAAAGACGCATCGGTAAAATTCGTGAATGCCGAGAAGTACTTTTTCGAAAAAGAGAAACGGGACAAACGTTTTGATGTGGACAGGTTTATTGCAATGTTGGAGTCGGAGGGAAGTAGTGACTTCAGAGAGGTGGAGAGAAAAAGACTGGCTGACTTTGACTTCAATCTGATACCGTATCTTTATGTGATTGAAAAGCCGGATATTCTGCCTGGACAGAGAGTCGTGTCTCTCGCTAGTCTTGTTTCCGTGGTAAAACCGGATGAGTTTTCGGAGTCCGCCCCAGAATTGCCTTCGAGCATATTCAGCGATGATTTCATGACAGTCCTGGAGAATAAAAATAATGTGCTAGCTTCGGGAGAGGGAAAGAAAAAGATAGGGATGAAGACTTATTCTTCAGGCGGAAACATCCTGGCTGTCTATAATCCGCCGTTCTCAAATTTTAGTTATTCGCTTCATACGGATAGAGTTCCTTTCTCATGTCGTTCTGCCATACAGGTCTATCGAGTGAAGGATAGTGTTGTTACTCCGGAGTATCTTGTTTTCGCTTTGTTGAATAACACAGTTTTCCGTAGGAAAGGGCTGCCGTTCGACAGTTGTATGAATCTGCCGTTGGTAATCGAGGCGAGTCTTGAAGACCAGATTCGGACAGTCCAATGCCGAATTAATGAATATTACACCGACAAGGAACAGGAGGACAAGGTGAGACAGGAAAGATTGGGGCGAAAAAAGGTGGTGTCCGATCTCGAGCATGTGCTAGCTCCGACCCAGTTTAAGATATATCGGATTATAAGAGGTCTTGAGAAATCCGCTTTAGGCTCTGGCCTGTCTTCGTCAATCAAAGCGTTGCGGGATAATATTGATTATTTAAGCAGGATGATTCAGTTTGCAAACGCTGATACGGTATATGAGCCTCGACCTTTGGTTCAAGGTGATATAGCGGATTTTATCGAACAATATGCTGATAGTTGGAGAAACTATGGCAGCGGTTATTTTGACCTTCAAATTGATAACGGCCTCCATGCATCGGTATTTGTGGCTTTTGATAAAATGCAGATGACAGTCATGCTTGATACGATATTGGATAATGCGGGACGTCATAGTTTTCATAAGAATAATAAATATACAGACAATAACATTGTCTGTATAGAGGTCAATGTCGTAGAATATAAAGAGAAGAACTATGTGTTGATAAGGGTAGCGAATAATGGTAATCCATTTACTCAAGGGTTTACTGTTAAAGATTATATCAGACGAGGAAGATATGCGTCCGAAACTGGAAGGTCTGGACTTGGTGGTTATCATGTGGGGCAGATAGTCAAGAATCATAACGGGTATTTGAATGTTGGAAGCAATAAAATATGGAATGTTATGATTGACATACTACTTCCGATTGAAGGAGGAACTAACATTGATATGGTACAATATGAGGAAGAATGCATATAATGTCATCTGGGTTGATGATGAAATTGATTGCCTGCTGGATGACAGTATCAAGGAAACGTTTAGAGACAAGAACTTTGAAATTATTCCAGCCCATAACGGGATGGAACTTGAAAATATATTGAGACAAGGCAAGAATCAGGTGGATGCCGTGATTGTTGATGCAAATTTTAGTGAAGCGGCGGACAACCCAAGAAACGAAAGAGATACTTCAGGTCTTGATTATGCTAGAGGCATTTATCGACAGATGCTCAATATGGAGATTCCATTTTTTCTTTTCACAGGCAGACGGTACGAGATGCTGCAGGAAAGGTATGCTGACAATCCTGGAATCTTGGAGGACTTCCCATATTATAGCAAAACAATTGATGCTGACTTTGATAGACTGCTCGATGATATCAGGAAAAAGATTGAGAGTGACCAGTCCCCGGGAGTTGTTATAAGAAAGCGGTTCGGGGAAGAACTTAAGGCGGCGGGATTGATACCAAATGCGGATGATTTTGTATATGAGTTTTTGGTTCGGGATTATTGTGGAACCTTGTCCGAGCCTGGCTCATCTTTCATTACGCCTCCATTCAATATAATACGGGGTTTCCTTGAACAACTCTTCTGTAAGTGCGCAAATTTGGGCTTAATTCCTCCAATCAGCAACGACATGACAGGCACGGCCAATTATCTCTTTAAGGGAGAGTATCAAAGACTGAATCAATGTCATTATAAGAAAGTAGCTGACATCATTCCTAAACCGTTGGCTTCAATGTTGTTGCAGATTGTCCGTATTGTTCAGGATGGGTCGCATAATAAAGATGGTTTGGAATTGAGAGTCCAAGAATATTATAATATAACTCAAGATACTTTATTCCTCAAGTCTATCGTTTACGTTTTGATAGATACATTGAAGTGGTTCTATTCTGTGGTATCGGAACGAGAAAGCGTAAATGAGAGTTCAAGCGAATTATGGACTAATGAGTAAGCGGATAATTCTAAAATCATATTAATATGCAGAGATGGATAATATCAGCGAATGGCCACATATATAATCATGCGGCAGCTTTTGCAAGGTTTGGATATATAGATTGGAAGCAGAGGGCCAAATATGCTGTAGGGGACGAAGTCTATATTTATTGTACAAAACCGTATCAAAGAATAATGTATAAAACAGTAGTTGAATTCGAATCACTTCCGTTTGAGCGTTGTACCGATGATAGGGACTTTTGGTATGATACGACAATATACGAGAATGGGCGTTCGGGGAGGTATGCGAGATTGAAATTAATAGCACAAGCAGATGATGATAACCTATCATTGGAATTTCTGTGCAAGAACGGCCTTAATGCTGCCCCGCAGGGGCCGGTTAAGGTGTCAGAGGAATTGTCAAGGTATCTTGATAGATTTCTAAATGATTATCAGCCTGGCGAGATATTTAGTTTAGATTTGCCGGAGGCTTGCTATGAGGGCGTAAAATATCAGATTGCAGTTAATCGTTATGAAAGGAGTTCAGTGGCTAGGCGGAAGTGCATAGAAGCTCATGGTGCTCGGTGCTCTGTATGCGGCCTTGATTTTGAGGAGCGGTATGGTGATTTAGGGAAAGGATTTATACATATTCATCATATCGTGCCGCTATCTTCAATAGGGCAGAGTTATAAAGTGGATTATGCAAAAGATTTAATTCCTGTCTGCCCTAATTGCCACTATATGTTGCATCGAGGGCAGAATGGAAAAGTTTTGACGGTGGAAGAGCTTAAAAAGATTATGAAGCGAAAGGAATGAGGTGCCTGAATGTTCTATTCTTTAATGCATCAGAGGCCGGACGACAAATGCCACTCTCCAAGATTGCGGAGAAAAAGACAGGTCTTTGTCAATATACAGAGATACATAAAATCCCAGTGGGGGGGGTGAAATCACTCATCGGGATTTTATCGTCCGCAATACGCACCATCGCAGTTCAGTTCAGATGATGTCCATATCTTATTGGCAAGTTGCTGCTTGTTAATTTGATCAATTTTGAATTGAACTTCAGCAGAGCCCAGTAAAAAGCATAAAAGTTTTGAGAAAAAGTTAGGTGATTGCATAAATAAAATAATCGCAACACCAAGTTGCGATATTGTCAATGAGCCGGAGGATTTTATCGAACCTACTACTATTTTAATTGTTAAACTTTATAATCTGTCCGAAATTTTACCGGGCAACAATGATTTTAGCTTGCTTTAAATGTGATTATCGGAGGATGAAGGTATAAAATAGTAAATAGAATTCAACATTTATTGAGCAGATAGTAAGAATTTTATTTGCTTTTGTTAATGGGGCAGTAATGAAAGCGACCAATTTGTCATCGTAGTTGTGTTTTGAATGGCCCGATTTTTGCATTCTATACGCGCCGACGCCACGTTTGGCTCGCTTTTTTATAAAAGCGTTTGTAAGCAAAATGAGATAAAGATAAAGGATTTATCCGCAGTGGCTGGAGAGGGAGGCAACTCCTGGGTGCTGACTATTTCTCCGCGGCCCGACAGCCTGGCAGTCAGGTACTGAAAGGCAATCGATCATTAAAAGCGAGAGCTTACACTTCCTTGTACGTGGCGTTTTTATTTTTCTGCAGGCATGAAGGAATTCAGGACTTTCAGTGACTTCGTCACGGACAACATCATCATTGATATTCTCGCCCGCGAGCGCGGAAAGTATGCGCAGAAGAATGGTCGGAGGAAAGAGAATCTGACGCCGATGTATGTCGATGAGCTCAAGCCGATAATGCCGCCCCGGAAGATATGGGTGAACCCCGGTAGAGCCTTCCGTCCCCGCAAGCCCGCCGCTGGACTGCATGGCCTGAGCAGCTGGACCTACCCCAAGCGTCTGGCAACGGCCCGTGTCAAGAGAACCATACTCAAATATCGTGGCGAGGGCACTGACGAACCGTGGCTTGAGAGGCTGAATGCTTTCATAGGCCGAATTCATAGGATAGCCCGCGGCGAAGTGGGGGATTTCAAGATGGAAACTCCTTCGATACACCGCATGTTCAAGGAATATGACGGCGAGAAATACGTCTACCGGCCTATATCAGTCTACTCCTCGCTCGAGACGAAGGTCGTCATCGCTCTAGTCTACAGGTATTTGCTGACTTATTTCGACTGCTTCTTCCACAAGGACATGTACTTCTCCCGCGCTCCGAGGAGGCAGAGTGATGGTAGATGCCAGGTCCCGAATTATCTTGACGCTGTCAGGGCGGTCATCGCTTATCGCCGGAAGCACGACAGGGAGAATGTCTACGTCGGCGAGTGCGACATCCAGAAATTTTACGACATCTTCAACCACGACGATGTGATGGCCTGTTTCGATGACCTTTTCGCTGCCGCCGTTGCAAAATATGAGGTCGGGCCAGATACTTTCTCCCCGGTGCGCAAGCTGGTCAAGGCGTATCTTGACTCGTTCGACTATTACCGCGATGTGATGTCGTTGAACGAAAATCCGGACTATTGGAGGGAGGAGAAGGCCCGCTGGCGCACGGAAGAAGACTCCGATCCGAAATGCGGGTTCAAATGGGTGAGCGACAAGGCTTTCATCGACTCTGGCTGCTATGACTCTGAATCGCTGGAGAGGGCGAAACGCGGCGGGAAGCCGGGCATTCCCCAGGGCGGGGCGCTGTCGGGAATGATAGTCAACGTGGTGATGCGCTGCATCGACGGCTGTTTCCTTGATGAGCCGGATCCGGACCGCCTTTTCGTCCGATATTGCGATGACATAATGCTGATGCATACGGACGAGGAAAAGTGCGGGACGTACCTTGATGCCTACTACAATGCGCTCAAGGCCCATCGTCTGGTTCCGCACGAGTTGCACTATGTTTCGGAGTTCAAGAGCGGGGAGCGCAACAGACCGGATTTCTGGCATGCGAAATCCAAGAAAGTTTTCCGTTGGGGGCCTGGCGAGGGCAACGCCTCCGTTTGGGTGTCTTTCGTCGGCTATGAACTTAATCGCGACGGAAGTGTCAGGGTTCGTAAGAGCAAGACCGATGACGAGATGCGCAGGATAGCACGTATATACTACACCGTCATCAAGTCGCAGGATGTCAGCCTCGAATCCTTGGTGGAGAAGTTCGGGCGGGCTTCCGAGCACTGGGCGGACTACGAGCTGCTGACCAGTTCCCTTAGCTCTCTCAACCAGGCGAGACATATCGACAAGTATCTTTACCGTAAAGCGGCGCAGGCTGCAAGGAAAAAGCGAATCGCCATAACGAAAGAAGATCTGAGGAAGTCAATATGCGGCTATGAGAACCAGCTGATGCGCATAGCTTCAGAGTAACTTTCTTTTCCTGCCGCTGTGGCTAAATTGAAAAAGAAATCGTATCTTCACAAAGATTGATAACACTGCCGATATGCCACAGAACGCTCTTCCTTGGTTTCCGCTCACGGCGGATTACATAGACACCTACAACGACAGCGTCCTCAAATATTTGAGGGATGCGCTCCAGTCTTCACAGGATTCTGCAGAGGAGGACAGCTCCTATGCGACTACCAGGAGACTATTGGGCCAGAGGGCGGCTCAAGTTGCGGACGACGCCGTCAGGACGACCTTGGCAGATGCGCTTGCGCATCGGAAAGATGAGGCGACCTCCGCTGTGTTGGCAAGGGACATGAAAGTCGTCGCGACTGAAGCGCTAATCCGCTGCCGCGAGCATACAGACGCCCGCTGCGAGTTCAGGCTGCTTTGCTATTTTCTTGCCGTTTTATACCCGGAATGTGCGGATACTCTTTCGGAGATATTTTGTCGCTGCCTTCATGCCAAAGAAATCGGCTCCGTCGGCTATACCATAGACAATGTCATAGATTTCGAAGTTCTGTCATTTCTCAAGGCGATGGGCAACGCGGAAATGACCGTTTCGGAGGAAGACAGTTGGTTCGAAGGTCATGGAACTTTGAGGGTCAGTCCGGACGGGATAGCGGTCTATGACATGTCGCGCCGGTTCGTTCGGTTCAAGCCGTCCTCTTCGTTGAAGACAGTGCTTTCATCGTGCTTGGAAGGAATCGATGTTTTGGAAGACAAGCAGTCGGCCAGGCAGGGGTTCGACCTTGGCAGATATGTGCGTTCTTGTGAGAGTGTGGAGCCGGATGGCGCCGAACAGGCGGTGCTCAAGGATTACGCGAACGGAGACAGGCTTACGGTCAAGATAACGGGCAAGGGATATGATTCCCTGCTTGCGGTGAGCACCGATTCCGCATATAATCGTCTTGAGAGGAATATCCGCATTACTGGCGGAGGTGACAACGTGTGCGGCATCTACATGAACCATCTCGCGGAAGCTCTGTTCGTCGGCTCATGCATCAATGTCGAATATGACGAGACGCAGGACTGTTTCTCCATTGACGGCGCGATAATCGATTTCATTTACGAGAAATATTGGCTGGAGGATGAGGCTACCGGCAGTACCTACGAGAAGACCGATGCGATTCTTCTGTTTCCTGCGCGAGGCCAGATAATGAACACCTGGCTGACACGGGAAGGATTCCTCGTCAGGACGGGCTACGAAAACCTTCCGAGGAATTCTTTTAGAATCCTGGAGATTGTGGATTATGACTCCGACTCAAAATACATTCTTGCGAAGGTCTCCGATGAGGAGCTTATAGACGAACCCTTTGACTGTAATGAAGTCCGCCGTCGGTTCCTGAATGAGCTTAAAGGGTATTGTAATGCCAATGCCATAATGACTGCTCCTGAGCCGGAGAGGCCGGAGATTCGGACCATTGCCGCGCCGGACGTCGCTTTTATGCACCGTCTGCTTGCGTTGAAATGGAGGATAGCCTCTTCGAAACCTGTAGAGAAGATTGAAAGCCTTTCGCTGGCTGAGATTCTTGCAACCTTGTCAGGCGACCAGGAGGACAGGTGCTATTACGGTATTCTGCGAGGATATGTCGAGCGTACCATTCTTTTCGCGCGGAAGAAATTCGACAAATTGACTCCGCTGGATTCACAGGAATGTTCCCATTTCGCCGGAGCCGACCTCCTCGTGCGCCTGACGGATGTGCTCGGGAGCTATGGCGGTGACGACGAAGCGGATGCTTTGGTCAGCGGCCTGAAGGATGAAGACGAAACGGTCCACACGATTGCCGAGCTGGTGCAGGCTGCTAACCGGTTCAAAAGCATGCAGTCGCTGGAAAATCTCCGTGCTGACCTCCACCGCGAGATATGCGTGATGCTGGGTGTGTCTGACTCGATTGAGGCCGCCTCGGATGCCGGGGATGATGCGGATTTTCCCTTTCTGCCTGAAGGCGAGAACATTGAGCATAAGATGTCATGGGTGTATGACAACGAAACGGCGGAATTCAACGAGACTGCGCAGAGCGCAAAGTGCATGAAGACCATCTGCGCGTTCATGAACCGCTACAAGGAGCAGGGCGACAGCCATCTTTACATAGGGACCGACGAGAAGCGTCGAAGAATCAACGGATTCGACGCTGACATCAGCGCGCTGGTCGACAAAGGCGAGCTTGACGCATCCAAGGGGGATCTGGGCGACGCCTATTTGAGACATGTGATGGGCATGATTTCCAAGGCTTTTCCGGATACGTATCAGAATGTTTCCCCGGCCAGGGTCTGTGACGGCCGAGTGCTCGACTTGTGTGTGCATTCTGCCAGCGAGGGCGTGGTATATTTCCATGGAACGGCATATTATCGCCAGGGCTCCTCATCGAGACAGATGAATCCCGCGATAGCTGATGAAGTTTCCAACCGCAAACTGCTTATGCGCAGCGACCTTGCTGATAAAATCGAAAGTGTCAGGAAGGCTGTCAGCATGAAGCGCGCTGTGCTACTTGTCGGATACGACTCATCCAACAGCAACACGGAAGGCGTGGACCGCAAGTTGGAAGTTTTCGCATTTACCGATGACAAGAGGCTTGATTCCATCTGGGCCTTTGACCCGAAGGACAGGAAAAACAAAGTGTTCCGTCTCCGGCGCTGTGACGCCGTCAAGATTCTCGATGAAGGCTGGAAGAACGAGAATCTGCATCAAACCAGACCGCTGGATATTTTCGGCATTTCCGGAAATGAAGCCATTGAGGTATCAGTTGTCTTGAAGAACGTCATGGTCAAGAATCTCCTTACGGAAATGTATCCCGATGCCGCGGTCAGCCTGGAGCTGGTCGGTGACAGACAGTGGCGGTTGCACGCATTTCTGCGGAGCGACCGCTCTTTGGAGACTCTGTGCAGCTTCTGCCTTGCCTACGCTTCCGATCTTGATTTCAGCGGCTGCGAATTGTTGAAGCAGAGTCTCCGCGCGAGACTGGAGAGGCTGCTCGAGGAGTTGGTGTGAATTGCCCCCCCCTCCCGAGAATGATGTTTTCATAATTTGAACCAATCGTGCTAGGAGGAAGAGGATATTGTAAGTAATTTTTACCCCGAAATCCAAAGACGGTTCAAAATGAAGAAATTATTTTGTTTGTGCGCAGCAGGCATGATGGCCGCCACGGCGGCTTCTGCGGGGAACGGAGGCATAATCCTTCCCGATCTTCTCAAAGGTGATGTCGTTCTGCAGCAGCGGACGGATGCGCGGCTTTGGGGGAAGGCCGCCCCGGGAGCTGAGCTCAAGGTGCTTACGTCATGGAACGGGGCGGAATATGAGACCGTCGCCGGAGCCGACAGCCTGTGGTTCATCTCGGTGGCCACGCCGGAGGCGGGCTTCACGCCTTACGACATAACATTTTCCTGCGGCCCGGACAGGCTTGTTCTCGAGGACGTGCTGATAGGCGATGTATGGTTCTGTGGGGGACAGAGCAACATGGAAATGCCCCTCAAGGGCATGTTCGGCTGCTATGTGGAGGGTGCGGACGAAGCGATAGCGATGTCCGGCAGGAACAAGGGGCTGCGGTATGTGACGGTCGCGCGGCACAGGGCGACGGAGGAGGACAGCTCGTATTTCACCGAGGGGAGCTGGACGGCAAGCTCGCCCGCGACCGCAGCGGATTTCAGCGCCACGGCTTTCTTCTTCGGCGAAGCCCTGAGCGAAGCTCTCGGCATCCCCATAGGTCTGATCAGCTGCAGCTGGAGCGGGTCATTCATCGAGGACTGGATGAGCTCCGGACTTTTCGAAGAATATCCCGACCAGAAAGTCTTCGGGGCGGAATTCACCAAGGCTCCCACGAATTACTACTACGGCATGCTGAAGCCGGCGTCGAACTATACGGTAAAAGGCATGATATGGTACCAGGGCGAGTCGAATGTGGGCAGCCCCGACTATACCGAAAGGCTGGCAGCGGCGGTGGAGCTCTGGAAAAACGACTTCAGGCTCGAGAGTATGCCGTTCTACATTGTGGAGCTCGCGCCCTATCTGTACAACAACGGCTACGAAGAGCAGTGCCCCTACTTGAGGGAGCAGCAGTTCGAGGCCGGTCGGACAATACCCGATGCCGGAATGATTTCCACCTATGACCTTGCATACGATTATGAGACGACCATGATTCATCCGGCGAGGAAGAAGGAGGTCGGCCGCAGGCTCGCCTATATGGCGCTCAGCAAGGCATACGGCTTCGGCAATCCTGTCGAGGGCCCCGTCTACAAGTCCATGAGCGTTGAGGGCTCCGAGCTGACCGTTAGGTTCGACAACGCCGACAACGGTTTCCGCGTCGCGGGCCCCCTGAAGGGCTTTGAGCTTGCCGGGGCCGACAAGGTGTTCCATCCTGCCGACGCCAAGGTGGTGATGAAGTTCGGCCGAGGCCCCGACGGCGGCTTCATGGTCAAGGTGACGTCCGACGAAGTCCCCGAGCCGGTGGCTGTCAGATACTGCTTCCGCGATTTCCTCATCGGCAACCTTTATAATGTCGAAGGCTGGCCTGCGGTTCCTTTCAGAAGCGACAACTGGTAAACGATGTATATGATGAAAAAGATGGTTCTCTCTGCCGTGCTGCTTTGCGCGCTCGCCCCTCTTTTCGCCCAGGGGCCCATGCAGAATCTTCCGAAAATGAGCGAAAGCGTCCTCAAGGAGACCATGGTCTATTCCGTAAAGGACGGCCAGGAGCTGCTGATGGACAAATATGTCGACCCTGCGGTACCGTATGACGGTGACAGGCCGGTGCTTATCTATGCCTTCGGCGGAGGCTTCGCGATGGGAAGCAGGTCATCCGCATTCCAGATACCATATTACAAGCACTTTGTGGACAGGGGCTTCGTCGTGCTGGCGATCGACTACCGGCTCGGGGTGAAGGCGCCGGAAGGCGGCAAGGTTGAGGACCTCCCCGTGCCGGAAGGCTACGAGACAAGGTTCGACTATGCGGTGCGCATAGCCTGCGAGGACATGATAGACGCTACGGCCTACGTTGTGGCTCATGCTGACGAATGGGGTGTCGACCCTACGAAAATCATACTTTCCGGCAGCAGCGCCGGAGCCATGACCAGCCTGAACGCGGCCTACGAGGTCGCCGGCGAGAGGGAATTCGCTTCCAGGCTTCCGGAAGATTTCAACTACGGCGGGGTCATTTCTCTTGCAGGGTGCATATATGTGCCCGAGACGGAGCCTGTCTGGAAGAAGACGCCATGCCCCATACTCTTCTTCCATGGTTCCGACGACCCGACCGTACCTTTCAATACCAGGCCGCAGGGCGGATGCTGGTGCTACGGTTCGAACTATCTGCATGAGCAGTTCACCGAGCTGGGCTTCTCACACTGGCTCTACGAGGAGACGGGCTCGGACCACATCATAGCCATGACTCCTCTAGCGAGGAACTACAATGAGATAGACACTTTCATCGACAAGTTCGTGATGAAAGGGATGAAACTGACGGTTCATACCGTTTTTACCGCCGAGCCTCCCGCGACCGACGAGACTGTCGGTTTCAGGATTTTCGATTAGTGTATTTCTTCTGTTGGACGGCCTGCCCGGGAGGGCGGGCCTTTTTTTTGTCTTTAATTAAACATTTTATTAAATATTGAGCCGATAGTGATTTTCATTTTGAAATATCCCTTATTTAATAAATGTTGCAGGCTTTGAAAATATAGTATTAATAAAATTCTTTTAGCATTCTGCATATTGCGCACTGATTCTAACGAAATCAGAGGGCAATATGAAAAATCTAATCTATGTTCTTGCTTTGGGGATGTCTGCCTTCGTGACAGTGCCCCTGTCCGGGCAATCGCCCCCCATCCGGGGCAGTGCCTCCGGAGATGAGGAGCGAGGCTCCGATTCTTCCGTATAGGAAAAGCGTGGCCGAGCGTATGTGCTTCACTGCATACGCGGAAGCCAACACCCATGTCGAAAAGACGGATGTCGTCTTCATCGGTGATTCCATAACCGATCTGTGGTATGGCGCCGACCCGGAATTCTTCGACGACAACGGTTTCATAGGCCGCGGAATCGGCGGCCAGACCTCGATAGGCGTACTCGCCCGATTCAGGCAGGACGCCGTCAGCCTGCATCCGAAGGTAGTGGTCATTCTGGCCGGCATAAACGATATTGCCGGCAATGACGGCGAAATCCCTGTCGAAAATACAATCGACAATCTTGCGGCCATGTGCGACATCGCCAGGGCCAACGGAATCGTACCCTTATTGTGCTCCCTCACCCCGTGCAGCCGCTTCTATTGGGCTCCCGACGCCAATCCGGCCCCCGAAGTGGCCAGAGTCAACGAGCTGATGAGGCTCTGGGCCGAGAGCGCGGGGGTGCGCTATGTCGACTATTGGTCGGAGATGGCCGGCCCTGAAGGCGGCATGAAGGAAGGATATTCCAAGGACGGCTGCCATCCCACCGCCGAAGGCTATGCGGTGATGGAGGAAATAATCATGCAACATATATCCACAATCATCTAAAGACCGACATATGAAAAAGTACGCACTCATCATTTTCTCATTTGTCCTTATGCTCGCCCCGTGTCCGTTATGGAGCGCGGGCGCCCAGGACAGGTCAGTGAAGGTCACTGTCGATGATGAGCTCGGGCCCCTGGCCGGAGTCTCCGTCCTTGTGAAAGGCACCATCAACGGCGGATCCACTGACGCGGACGGAGTCGTCACGATCGAAGGCATCGACGAATCGTCCGTGCTGGTAGTCTCATGCATAGGCTATGCGACGCAGGAAATCACGGTCGGCGACAGGGCTGAAATCGAAGTTACCCTTTCGGAGGATTCGATGCAGCTTGACGATATCGTCGTCGTGGGTTACGGCACCCAGAAGAAGGAGTCGCTGACCAGCGCCATTTCTTCCGTCAGGGCCGAAGACGTGACCAAGACAAAGCAGAACAATGTCGTGACATCGCTTCAGGGAAAGGTTCCCGGACTGCTCATACGCCAGTCGGGCGGCACTCCCGGAAGTTTTGCGGCTGACATAAGCCTCCGAGGCTACGGCACTCCCATCATCGTGATTGACGGAGTCGTCAGAAGCGATACCTACAGCAATTCCAACAAGGGAATCTCGACCGACCTCGAGTTCTCCCAGTTGAACCCCGAGGACATCGAGAGCATTTCCGTGCTGAAGGACGCCTCCGCCTCCATTTATGGTATGGGTGCCGGCAACGGCGTAATCATGATCACCACCAAGAAAGGCTCGGCGGGCGGCAAGCCGTCGGTATATTATTCCAACGTCTTCTCCCTCGGAAATCCCAAGATGCCGAAGGAGGTGGGAATCGTGGACTACATGAAGATGTCCAACGAGATGGCCGACGTGGCCAAGTTCACCCGCCCCTACACCGATGAGCAGATTGAAGAGTATGCCAACGGCACGAAGCAGGGCTTCAGCTGGTGGGATGCGGCCATGAGGAAGTTCTCGTTCTCCCAGACCCACAACGTTTCCGTCAGAGGCGGCTCCGACTTCATGACATACTTCCTTTCCGGAAGCTTCAACAACGACAGGAGCATCTACCGTTCCGACAACAACTTCAAGTACAGGAGGTTCACGCTGCGCGGAAACTTCACCTTCAATCTCGCCGAGGGGCTTACCATGGACTATCAGACCTCGTTCAGATCCACGTTCTCGGCGGATCCGGCCAACGATGACGTATATAACGAGAAGTCTGCGATGCTCTTCAACTATATAGCGTTCTCGGACCGTCTCACCCCGGCCACCGTGAAGGACAATCCGAACCATTATACCTACCAGGGGCAGTCTCCGACCGAGAATCCCATAGCCATGATGAACCACGACCTCAACTATACGGACAAGCGCGGGCGCGCGTTCACCAATACGGTCAATCTCCGCTACAAGGCGCCGTTCCTCAAGGGGCTGGAGCTGTTCGCCCAGGGAGCGTACGACTTCTATTACGACGGGAACTACACCAAGAAGACCATCTACCCTCTCTATGACTACGAGACGGACGAGGTGATGGGTTATGGCGGCGACGAGAACTCCTACAGGGAGACCATCAGGGAGCGCGAGCGCCTCTACGGACGCGTGCAGGCCAACTACAACGCTTCCTTCGGCAAGCATGACGTGGCCGCGATGCTGGCGGCCGAGGTCACCAGGATGGACGTGCGCAATATGATGGCCAAGCGCCTGTATGGCGACATCTTCACGCATCCGACCATCAGCAGCGGTCTCGAAAGCACCGCCTCCAACTCCGGAACGCGCACTTCCACCGCCACAGCAGGCTATCTGGGACGCGTGAATTACGAATACGACAACAGGTACCTGGTCGAGGTGATGGCCAGATATGACGGAACCTACATCTACCAGCGCGGACACCGCTGGGGCTTCTTCCCTTCATATTCGCTGGGATGGAGAATCTCGGAGGAACCGTTCATCAAGGAAAACATCCCCTGGCTCAGCAGCCTCAAGATACGCTGGTCCGACGGCAAGACCGGTCTGACCCAGGGACGGGCGTACGCCTATGAAAGCGGCTATGTGGCCGGCAACACCTACGTCTTCACACCCGGTTCCATGGTGCAGGGATATGTGAACGACCAGATCGCCAACACCATCCTGACATGGGCTGACGTGCGTATGCAGGACATAGGAGTGGATTGGAATATCTTCAACGACATGTTCAGCGGTTCGTTCGACTATTTCTGGAGGACCACCAAGGGCATAGCCGGCACGAGCTCCGGCTCGACTCCCACGATTCTCGGCGCGACCGTGCCTCAGATCAACATCGATTCCAGGCTCAATGTCGGAATGGAGCTCACGCTCTCCCACAGGAACAAGGTGGGTGACTTCGACTATTACGTCACCCTCACGGGAACTCTCGCGAGAACCAAGAACCTCCATGTGGAGAGCCAGGCCACGACCCTCTATCCTTCGGCCCAGTCATACTGGGGAGGCGGATTCTCGTTCGGCTCGCCGGGCGCAAGCTCGCAGAACAGGTGGACCGACTACCACGCCTTGTGGTACTACGGACTTGCAGGAGGACGCTTCGGGAGCTGGGAGGAAATCTATGATTCGGACGTGAAGTACGATGCCAACGCTGGCATGCAGACCACCGTCATCGGTCAGTACAAGCTCCTTGACACCAACCAGGATGGCTATATCTCGGGTGCCGACGTGCTGTACAAATGGGGAGAGAGAAACCCTCCTCTCCAGTTCGGCCTCAACTTCGGCTTCACCTGGAAGAACCTGGATTTCAATATGGTATGGCAAGGGGCCACGATGAACTCCAAGATTATCTGGCTGCTCCACACCTTCGGGTTCGGCGGTTACAACAACATTTACGAGATGTATACCGACAGATGGCATGTGGCCGAGGAAGGTGCGGACCCCTACGACCCTGATACCGAGTGGATTCCCGGATACTGGCCCGCGCTCATGGATGCGTCCGACGCCAACAACTGGCGCCCTGGAATGTATGACGCACCTTCGGATTTCACCCAGATAGATGCGACCTATTTCCGTCTGAAGAGCTTCGAAATCGGCTATACGATTCCGAGAAAGGTGATGGAGAAGATAGGTCTGCGCTCCGCAAGGGTCTTCGTGGGCGGAACCAACTGGCTCACCATCTGCTCAGAGAAGATGCGCTTCTATGACCCCGAAGCTGCCGCTTCCATGCAGAGTAACACCATGCCTCTTATGAGAACGGTCAACTTTGGCCTCAGTGTGACATTCTAAACTGAAATACAATGAAAAGAATAGCATATATGATAATGGCGGCGATGCTTGCTGCGGCAAGCTTCTCGTCCTGCGAAAGTCTCTTCGACGGTCTCGAAGGCGACCTGACGAAGATGACGGGAGAAGATATTGCCTCCAGCGAGGCCGGTATCGAAATGCTTCTCGCCGAGGTCTATTCGTACATCCCGATGAACGAATTCGGATACGAGGACCAGTACACGATGAACGCCACAGACAGCCACGGAGGCGACTATGGCTTTGCGTCCAATCCCTACTACGGCATGTACGGCCTGCACGATTTCTGGGACTGGGCTGCCATACGCAGCATCAACTCTTTCATAGACGTCGTGAATAACGCCGTCGAGAGAGGAGTGATTGACACGGAGGCGAGAGACAGGTATGTGGCGGAGGCGAGGTTCGTCAGAGCCTATTGCTATTTCGTCATGGTGCGCTCCTACGGCGGTGTGCCCATAATCACCGAAGTCCTAGACAAGTATTATGACGGAGCGGGCAACGAACAGCTCTTCGCATTCGCCGAGCGCGCCACGGAGAAGGAAACCTGGGATTTCGTGCTCAGCGAGCTTGACGCCGCAGCCGCCGCCCTCGGAGAGAGCCCCGCTTCGGAATTCCGCGCGAGCAGGTATTCCGCGCTCGGACTCAAGGCAAGGGCCGCCCTTTACGCGGCTTCGGTCAGCAAGTACTGGGACAACCAGGGTGCGATAGACTCCAAGTACAAGGCGGTAGCTTCCAGGAAGACATATATGGAGGAGTCATATGCGTCCGAATACTACAGGCAGTGCATCAAGGCCTGTGAGGACATCATCACCAGCGGCAGGTTCTCCCTTTACGGAGCCAATCCCGGGAGTGTGGAGGAGGCCGTGCAGAATCTCGGAGACATGTTCCGCACCAAGCAGGACTGCGAGTATCTGTTCGGAAGGAGCCTCAACGACGGCGTGACTTCGTCAGGAAGCAACTACGATGTCTATAACAGCCCGGCGCAGACCGTATCCGGCAACAACAGCTGCGGCAAGTACTCCGTGACCATTGACTTCGTCGACAAGTTCGACTATTACACCGAGGACTTCGGCGCCACCGACGGGACGGTCAGGACGCGCAACGACGGACGGGAGGACGAATACTTCAGCGGCACCCCCTCCCGCTTCCCGGACGAATGGAAGAACATCGACTATATCAGATACGACAACGTCAGCGAGCCTTTCCTCGACAAGGATGCGCGCTTCCAGGCATGGATACTCTATCCCGACTGCTTCTTCCGCGGACAGACGATCAAGCTGCAGGGCGGACTGATACATACCGACGGAACGGTCAACATGTGGGTGGACGGCAGCGAGACCGTAGGTGACATTACCTATTATGCCTTCGGCGGGCCGACCGGAAACATCTCAGGCTTCTTCAACTACGAGAACAAGATGGCCGGAAATACCATAACCACGGGATTCGGCCTCAGGAAATTCCTGGACCCCACGACTTTCCAGCTTTATCACAAGACGTTCTGGTACGACATCCGCTATGCCGAGATTCTCCTGAGCTATTGCGAGGCCGTGGTGGAGAACGAAGAGAGCGGGAAGTACGGACAGGCGGCGGAATACCTCAACGACATCCGCCACAGGGCGGGCTACAGGGACGATGTCGAGCTCACATTGGAGAACGTGCTCCATCAGAGAGAACTCGAATTCGCGTTCGAGGGTGACCAGCTCTATACCCTGCATCGCCGCAGAGCCTTCTACAACCAGCGCACCGACGCCGCCGTGCTCGGCAGCAAACACGCGTTGACCCCGGTTCTGGACCTTTCCCAGGGCGAGCCCAAATACATCTTCGTCAGGTCGGTATTCTACGCGGAAGACCCCCAGGCCGGAGGCAAGGCCACCAATTACCATACGGACTATATCCAGTACTACATGAAGATTCCCGATTACGGAGTCAACGGATATGAACCCAATCCCGCCGACGAATAGCGGACGGACCATTGCAGACAAACTCCAAAAGCTGAATGATCATGAAAAAGTTATTATACATCTTTTCGCTGCTCGCGCTTGCGACATCCTGCGAACTCTTCGAGCTGGACAACTATGACGGCCCGGACGCGGCAATCTCCGGAAACATCATCGACGCCAAGACCGGAGAGAACCTCGCGGTGGAATGCAAGTTCGGCAACATGTTCGGAGGAGCCTATACCGGAGCTCCGACCGAAGGCTACTTCTCGGTATACCAGAAGGGCTGGGACTACGAGGCCGCCCAGTACTGGCATCTGAAGAACAACGGCACCTACAGGAACGCCCTCGTGTTCTCCGGGACCTACAGAATCGAAGCCACCGCGAACAATTTCTATCCTGTGACCAAAGACGACGTGGTCATCAATCCCGGGGAGAACGTCCTGGACTGGGAGGTGACCCCGTATGTACGCATCATCGACCCCGATGTGCAGCTCACGGCGGATGACAAGTTCGTGGCGACCTTCAAGTGCGAGTTCGGCGATCCCTCGCAGGCCAACAGGATAGTGAACGCGGTGCTCTGCTGCTATCCCGACACCTTTGTCGGAATGTACTGCAACTACTGCGACACCGATCCCGGAGCCAGCTCCACCGCGATTGTCGCCGACGGCGAGACCGTCAACACCCTGACCATCGACCCGAGCCTTCCGGATAATCAGGATGAATTCAAATATGACAATAAATATCACTATCTTAGAATCGCAGTGTGCGCCGAGGGAGACGGAGTCAACACCGGCCGCCACTATAATTATTCACATACATTCAAGATCAAACGATAACGTTTCTTTCTGATGATGGGACGGTTTATAAATTTTCTTGTAGTTTTGGGCCTGGCCTGCGCTTCGGCGCAGGCTCAGGATAAATCTGTGCCGGACTGGCCGGATTTCGGCCGTTACGAAGAATCCAACGCCAGTGTCGGGACAGGCGTCAGGGTAGTGCTGATGGGCGACTCCATAACCGACAACTGGGCGAAGGAGGATCCCGCCTATTTCGAGAAGAACGGTTTCGTCTGCCGCGGCATTTCGGGGCAGACCGCAAGCCAGATGCTGTGCAGGTTCTCCCAGGACGTGCTCGCCCTCGAGCCGGAAGCCGTGGTGATCATGGCCGGGACAAACGACCTGTGCCAGCAGATGGCGGGCATGGCATATTATCCCGAAAGGAATGTGTTCGGCAACATCAAGGCGATGTGCGAACTCGCCCTGTCGGAGAATATCGACGTCCTGCTGTGCTCCGTGACCCCCGTAGCGCACTATATGCCCATACCGGAACTTGACGCCGCCTCGGAGATCAGAAAGTTGAACGAAAGGCTCAGGGCATACGCCGAAACCCGGGAGAATGTGACCTGGGTCGACTACCATACGCCGCTCGCCGCAGATGACGGAGGGCTGTCCCCTGCGGAGTCATACGACGGGGTGCACCCCAAGATAAACGCATATTCCAGGATGGAGCGCATATTGAACGAGGCGCTCTCGGAGGTTCTCGGCGAGGACGGGTTCTATTCCATCCCTCAGGACGAAGCCGACAGAATGGCTGCGGAGCAGGATTCCGTGAGGAGGGCGAAGGGTCTGTTCATGAATTTCGACGAGGCTGTCGCGATGATGGACAGTCCGCGCAGTTTCACTGTCCCGCTATATGACGGGGATGCCCCGGGCAGTGAAGGTTGGACCCAGCCCGAAGTGACCGTCGAGTACATGTCCCCTTTCTGGAATGAAATGAACACCTGTGTGTACAATGTCAGCAGGCCTTCGATGGAAGTCTGGCTTCCGTTCCCCGGCACCGCTACAGGCGCCGCAGTCGTGGTATGTCCAGGGGGCGGCTTCCAGGCCCTTTCCTACAGTAATGAGGGCCCTGCCGTCGCAGAGTGGCTTTCACGCCACGGCATCGCCGCCTTCGTGCTCAAGTACCGCACCCCGTATACGGGTGACAATGTGGAGGATGTCCGCAGGATAGCCCTCAGCAACTATGGAGGCGAGCCGCGCACCGATGAAATCAAGGCCCTTGCCGCCGAGGCCGCCAAGGTCGCGGAGAGCCAGGGATATTCCGCCGACATGGCCGTTGCCGACGGTCGCCGGGCCATGGAGCTTATAAGGGAACGCGCCTCCGAATGGGGCGTGGACCCGGACAAGGTCGGGATGGTGGGTTTCTCGGCGGGCGGCGCATTGGTCAGCAGGATTGCTTTTGACCATACGGATGCCGACAGGCCCGACTTCATAGGTCTGGTCTACGGCGCGATGTACGGCGACGTGGCTGTCCCGGAAGACGCCATGCCGCTGTTCATGGCGGCCACCCAGTACGAGATTCCCGGGCCGAACATCGGTATATATACCGAATGGTGCAAGGCGCGCAAGACCGCTGAAATCCATTCGTTCCCCAATGCCCGCCACGGCTTCGGCTACAGAGGCAACGGCTCTCCCGAGGATGAGTGGATAGAACTGTTCCGCAACTTTCTCAAGAATACCGGCATCATAGGCAATTGACGACATTTTGCGTATATTGCGCCTTGATTTGATTTTAATCCGCACCGTTATGGGAAAATACCTTTTACTGCTGGTTTCTCTCCTGCTGGGCCTGCCGGCTCTCGGGCAGGAGCGGCAGGTCTCCCCGGAAATGAAATGCGAGGCGCCTGACGGAAGAGAAAGGCACACCGTGGCCGAAAAGATGTGCTACGACGCATACGTCGAGGCCAACAGGCATGTGGCCGCAGCCGACGTGGTCTTCACCGGCGATTCGATCACACAGTTCTGGTACTCAGCCGATCCTGACTTCTTCGAGAGCAACGGCTTCATCTGCAGGGGTATAGCCGCACAGACCTCCCTGGGCGTGCTCGCGCGGTTCCGCCAGGATGTGGTGGCTCTGAATCCCAAGGTAGCAGTGATTCTCGCCGGAATCAACGACATAGCCGGCAACGACGGAAAGATGGGCATGAACAACACTCTCGACAACCTTGCGGCCATGTGCGACATCGCCAGGGCCAACGGAATAGAGCCGCTGCTCTGCTCTCTCACTCCGTGCAGCCGTTTCTTCTGGGCTCCGGAGATGAAACCGGCGCCCGAGGTCGTGCGGATGAACGGCCTGATCAGGGCATACGCCGAAGAGGCCGGAGTGCGCTATGTCGACTATTGGTCGGAGATGGCCGGCCCGGAAGGCGGCATGAATCCGGGCTATTCGGAAGACGGCTGCCACCCCGTGGCGGCGGGCTACGCCGTCATGGAGAAGGTGATAATGGACCATCTCTCCCGGATGCTCAAATGAAAAAACGCCCTGCAGACATTCTGCGGGGCGTTTTCTTGTTCTCCTGCGGAGAGGACGAGATTCGAACTCGTGGTACGGTATAACCCGTACGCCGGTTTAGCAAACCGGTGGTTTCAGCCACTCACCCACCTCTCCAATCCTTCCCTTCTGGTTTCCAAACGGGAAGGCAAAGTTACAACAAAATCTTTGTTTTGCAATACTATTCCCCGGTGAGTATCCGGAAAATCTTGTTGCTCACGTCGCTGTTCTCCTGGGTTCCGGTGAATTCTCCGGAGCGGGGGCCGTAGGCGAACAGGGGCACCATGACGGGAGAGTGTCCGGACGAGGCGAACGTCCCCGAAGCGTATCCGTCGGAAGGGTTGCAGTGTCCTAGCGTTACGGCTCCGGTCTCATGGTCGGCGCTGATGATCACGAGGGTGTGGCCGTCCTGCTCCGCGAAGCGTATTGCGGCCTCCACCGCCTTGTCGAAGTCGAGCGTCTCGCGTACCATTCCCTTGAAGTTGTTGCCGTGCTCCTCCTTGTCGATTCGCGCGCCTTCGACCATCAGGAAGAAGCCTTTCCTGCCGCGCTCGGCGAGGTAGGATATCGCCATTTCGGTGGTGGCGGGGAGGTAGTCGCCGCGGTCTTCATACTGGACGCTTTCGGGCAGGTAGAGCAGCCTGTCGCTGTCTGCGATGTCCTCGTCGTCAGGAGAATAGACCACTTCGAATTCGGCTGAGATTGCATCGCGGGTCTTCAGCGACTGGTCCTGGAAGGTTTTCTGCGAGCCTGCGGAGGCGAAGGTCAGGCAGCTTTCCGCGAGATCCGCCCAGATTTCTGCGGTGGCGCCTCGGGCTCTCTGGTGGGCGAAGAAGGCAGCCGGAGTGGCTCCGTTGAGGTCGTCGGTGGAGAGCACCCCGCAGGCATAGCCCAGAGGGGCGAGCTTCTCGGGTAGGTTCATGATGGACACGGCGCTGGTGTCGACTCCGAGGTATCCGTTCTTCGTCTTCTGTCCGGTCGCGTAGGCGGTTCCCGATGCGGCGGAGTCGGTGGTGAAGTTGTCCGCCGACTGGGTGCGCACATAGCCCATGGTCTTGAGGTTGGTCATCGTGAGCTCTCCGCCGTTGGCGTACATCGCGGCGTTGACCGCGCCGGTGCCCATTCCGTCTCCGATGAGCAGGATGACGTTGCGCACCTTGGCCTTGCTTCCGTCATTCCTGAACGAGGGGGTGTAGGAACCCTGTTGCGTGACGTAGGTGTTGCCGGTGAAGGCTTTGATTTCGCGCTTGTCCTGGGCGTTTACGGCCAGGATGCCTGCCAGCAGCGCGATTAGCAGAAATGTGAATTTCTTCATGGCTGATATGAGGTTACTTTACTTCCAGTATTTTTCCGTTGTCGTGGACCACGGCTTCTTTCCAGATGTCGGTGTAGCCGGGCTGTGTCAGCCCTTCGGGTATGCCTTCGGAATATTCCGAATGCAGGAAGGAGCCGTCTTCGGCCTGGGCCTTGACGTTGCCGTCGATGAATTTCACGAGCAGCATCTCCTCGAGTGAGGTCCAGGCCTCGAACTGCCGCTGCGCCGTTGAGACGGAGAAATCCGTCAGCAGCTTCCTGGCCATGTCGGTCTTGCCGTTCTCCACGAGCAGGGCTGCGGCCTCATCGGTTTGCGGAACCAGGACCTCCATGTTCCGGAGTTCGAATTCGTCTGCGGCCTTCCTTACCACGGGGGCCATCTGGTCGTACATCCTGTAGCAGGCGTTGGCTATGCGGTTGCACATCCAGAACTGCGAGGTGGGGCTGTAGTGCAGCATGTCGCCGTTGCCGACTCTGAGGCATTCGGGAATTTCGGCGGTGCAGACGTAGACGGGGGTGAGATATGAGGTCGCGGCATCGTCGCAGCCGAACCAGATCAGAGCTCCGACCTCATCGGGCAGGTGGCCGCGCGACTGGGCGACGAACCAGAAACCTGTCTGCTGGGTCGCGATGGCGCGCTCGTTGGTGTAGGTCTTGCCTTCCCATTCGAACTCCATGGGCCTCCAGCGGTAGGGGAGTCCGTTTCCGCCTGCGCCGATGTCCTGGGTCATGTCCATGGGAGTCCCCTCGAAGTGGTCGCGCATCACGTCGGCCACGTCCTTCATGGTGATTTTGCGGGAGGGCTTCACGAACAGGGGCATCTCCCCGTCGAGGTCGTAGCCCATGGCGTATTCGAGCCATTCGGAGGCGGGGTGGGTGACTTCCCTGCCGTTCTTCTCGTAGGTGAAGCTGCCGTCGCAGAGTATGTTGAATGCGCTCCATGCCCGGGCGTCGCATCCTCTCGCGCCTCCGAAGGTCAGGGGGTTGTAGGCGTCGCGGAAGCTGAACTCGCTGTCCTTGCCGTCGAACCAGCCCTTTTCACGGGCGAAGCTGATCACGTCCGGCGCATAGAGGCAGTTCTCGGGGTCGTCGAGGGGGAAGGTGGTGATGCGCGCCTGGTTTGCGTGCGCGCAGATGTATCCGTCCGGAATCCTGCGGGCCACCCAGACTATGCCCTTGTTGCCGGGGCCCTTGCCCACGAGGTCCATTATCCAGGCCTCTTCTGTGTCGGCTATGGAGAAGGTCTCTCCGCTGGAGGGGTAGCCGTAGGTGTTGGCGAGTTCCACTATGGTCTCTATGGCTTCGCGTGCCGTTCTGGCGCGCTGCAGGGTCACGTAGATCAGCGAACCGTAGTCCATGATGCCTGCGGGGTCGGAAAGTTCCTCCGGGCCTCCCCAGGTGGTCTCCGCTATGATGAGCTGGTGCTCGTTCATGTTGCCCACGGTCTGGTATGTGACGGCCGCCTGGGCGATGCTTCCGAGCGGGCGCTGGGTGTCCCATTCGCGTATGCTCAGCATGCTTCCGGGGCCGAATGTGCCGGCGGGGGTGAAGTAGAGCTCGCCGTAGAGCGTATGGGAGTCGGCGGCATAGGAGATCATGCTTGAGCCGTCGGCGCTGGCTCCGGGAGTGACTATCACATTGGTGCAGGCGTCCGCGCGGTTCCCGGAAAGCAGGGCTGCGGCGACGAGCAGAGGCAGAATTTTTCTCATTTTATCTGATTTTGTTTAAATTTGCGGATTGTGAAGCACAAAGCTATGAAATTTTTTGCTATTACCATCCTGATGCTTTTCCCTCTTTGCCTGAACGCGCAGCAGCCGATGTCGCAGGAAGAGCAGGAGAAGCAGTTCCGTGAGGCGCTCGACGTCCAGATCGAGGAATATACGAAGCTCCTCGACCTCGAGTACTGGCAGGTGTTCTATCTGGATTCCATCATGACCCATGACTACGCGGCCATGCGCGAGGAGATTCAGGAGCTGTCCGCGGCCAAGGTGGGCAACGATGAGGCCTATATGCGCGTCCAGGACAAGTGGATGGAGCAGATGTACCAGTCCTACAAGAAGGTATTCACCGAAGAACAGTGGAACAAGTATCTCAAGGCGGGAGCCCAGAGGGACAAGAGGAACCGCGACAAGAGAGAAGCTAAAAGAATGCAGTAGACCATGAACAGAGAAGATATCGACAGAATATTCTCCGAACTCGGAGAGCTCAAGTGCCGCACGCAGAAGGAAGTTGAGGCGGCGAGGGTGCGTTTCCTCGGCAAGAAGGGTGAGGTGACGGCTCTTTTCGACGAGTTCCGCGATGTCAGCAAGGACATGAAGAAGGAGTTCGGACGTTCGCTCAACGAACTGAAGAAGGCCGTCCAGGACAAGTTGGAGGAGCTGCGCGGCTCGGTGGCCTCCGAGGAGACCGAAGCCGGCTCGTCCGCCGACCTTACGATGCCGGGCGACGATTTCGGCCTCGGCTCGCGCCACCCCGTGTCCATAGTCCGTCAGGAGATAGTCGAGATTTTCCGCAAGTTCGGCTATGATGTGGCCGAGGGGCCGGAGATAGAGGACGACTACCACGTGTTCGGCGCCCTCAATTTCCCCGACAACCATCCCGCCCGCGACATGCAGGACACTTTCTTCGTGTCTGTGGGGCATCCCAACCCCCTGCTGCTCCGCACCCATACGTCCAGCGTGCAGGTGCGCACCATGGAGAAGATGAATGTGCCCATACGTGTCGTGTGCCCCGGACGCGTGTTCCGCAACGAGGCCATCAGCGCGCGAGCGCACTGCATCTTCCATCAGATTGAGGGTCTGTATATCGACGAGAGCGTGACCTTCGCCGACCTCCGCCAGGCGATTCTGCTTTTCGCCAGGGAGATGTTCGGCCCCGAGACTCAGATCCGCATGAGACCTTCCTATTTCCCGTTCACCGAGCCTTCGGCCGAAGTCGACGTGAGCTGCAACATCTGCCACGGCAAGGGCTGCAACATCTGCAAGGGCACCGGCTGGCTTGAGATTCTCGGTTGCGGCATGGTCGATCCGAACGTGCTTGAAGCCAGCGGCATAGATTCGAAGAAGTACAGCGGCTTCGCTTTCGGAATGGGCCTGGAGCGTATCGCGATGCTCAAGTGGAGGGTCAACGACCTGCGCCATTATTTCGAAAACGACCTGCGTTTCCTCAAGGAGTTCGAGTCCGCACCGGAAGTATAATCCAAAGGGTCCCGCCGGATTGACGCGGCGGGCCCTGTGTTCTTGAAACCACGTTAAAAACAAGAAAATGTCAAAGTTCAGCACCAGATTCCTGGTGATGGCAGTCGTGTTCGCGGTCTGCCTCATCACATCCAATTTCTTTGTTCCAAGAGTGTGGCAGGTCGGAAACCTGCCGCTCCAGCTGTCGGCGGCGGTAGTGCTGTTTCCGATTTCCTATGTGATCAACGACTGTCTCACCGAAGTCTACGGCTACCGCAAGGCTAGGGCTGTGATATGGCTGGCTTTCGCGCTGAGCGCGTTCACGGCCCTGATGTCCGGCCTGGTCTGCCTTCTGCCCGAGCCTTTCGACGAGGGCTCGAAGCCCATGGCCACGAGCTTCGATTCGCTTTTTGCCATGGTTCCCCGCACCACGCTGGCCTCGCTTGCCGGCTTCATCAGCGGATCCACGGTCAACGCCTGGATTCTCAGCAGGATGAAGGTGGCGACCCGCGGCAGGTTCTTCGGGGTCAGGGCAGTGCTCTCCTCGGTCGGCGGCGAGCTGGTCGACTCCTGCATATTCTTTCCGGCCGTGTTCATAGGCATCATGCCCCTGGACGTGATTGCCGGAATGGTGTTCACCCAGGTGGTGGTCAAGACCCTCTATGAAATCGTGATTCTTCCTTTCACCTCGTGGTTCGTGAGGTATCTGAAAGCGAAGGAGGGCGTCGACACCTACGACAACGGTATTTCCTATAATCCTTTCAAAATATCAGACATACAATGAGCGACAGAAGCAATGAAGGTCTCCAGTCCCTGGGACGCAAGACCGTCTACAAGGATGACTATGCGCCGGAGGTCCTGGAGACCTTCGTGAACAAACATCCCGGCAACGACTATTGGGTACGCTTCAACTGCCCCGAATTCACTTCGCTCTGCCCTATCACCGGGCAGCCCGATTTTGCGGAGATCAGGATAAGCTATATACCGGACGTGAAGATGGTGGAGAGCAAGAGCCTGAAGCTCTATCTCTTCAGCTTCCGCAACCACGGGGATTTCCACGAGGACTGCGTGAACACAATCATGAAGGACCTGATAGCCCTGATGGATCCGAAATACATAGAGGTGACGGGCCTTTTCACCCCGCGCGGGGGCATCTCCATCTATCCTTACGCCAACTACGGCCGTCCGGGCACGAAATACGAGGCCCTCGCGGAGAAGCGTTTCGCCGGGCACGAATAAAATAGTATATTAGCGGAACAAATTGTTGAGAATATGAGAAAGTCCTTCTTCGCCGCGCCGCTGTTCCTGGCGGTGCTTTTCCTGTGTCCGGCAGAACTGTCGGCCCAGAAGAAAGTCCTCGACCACGATGTCTATGATTCATGGGAAAGCGTTACATCGCTGTCCGTGACCGACGACGGGAATATCGCAGCCTACCAGGTCCGCCCCCAGCAGGGCGACAGCCGCCTCGTGTTCCATAATCTGGAAAGCGGTGCCAGGCTCGAGGTGGAGCGAGGCGCAGGGCTCGTGATACCGCGTGATGCGGAATACGGAGTCTTCATGGTCAAGGCGCCTTATGCCGAGACCCGCCAGGCGAAGATAGACGGGAAGAAGCCCGATGAGATGCCGCGCGACAGTGTGGCCTACGTGAATCTGAAGACCTTCGAGCTGGTGAACCTCGGAGCCGCGAAGTCGTTCAAGACAGGATATTCCGCCTCGCCCTATATATTCGTCTCCCTGTATTCCGAGGATGAGGACAAGGGCGAAGCTTCGGACCTGCTGATGCTCACCACCGCGACCGGAGAGACGGATACGCTGCGCAACGTGTTGAGCTATACGGTATCCAGGACAGGGGAGAAGCTTGCCGCCGTGATGGAGAAGGAGGGGCCCGACTCCACTACATTGAAGACTGTCAGGTTCTACGATTTCCCCGCCGGCCTGGACTCCGAGCTTTCTTCCGGCAAGGAGGAGTATGCGTCGCTTTTATTCAACGACGCCGATGACAAGCTGCTTTTCACCGCAACCGACGAAAAGGAGGACAGCGTCGGCACACCTGCATATTCTATTTTCCTGACCGAGGAGACCGTGGTCAGCAAGGCTACCCGCCGTTCGCCGGCGGTGAAGACCGTCAGCACTTCGGAGATTCTTCCCGACCACGCCGAAGGCCTGCCGGAAGGCTGGCTGGTATCTTCCGAGACGAGCCCCCGGTTCTCGAACGCATCGTCACGCATAATCATGGAGCTCTACCGTCAGTATCCGGCGAAGGACACCACCGTGGTCGATTTCGAGGCGGCGGGACTGGACATCTGGGTCTGGGACAGCTACAATCTGCCGCCCATGGACAAGGCCGGATATTTCAGCGAGTCCCTTACTGCAGTGGTCAATCTTGACGCTCCCGGTACGCTGGTGACGCTTTCCTCAAATCCGTTCGACTATATAATGGTGCCTGAAGGCGGCGATGCGGACTTCGCGATTTCGGAGAACCGCGGCAGATATGCGCTTGCGGATCTCTGGGCGGAGAACAACATGGCCGACTACTCGCTGATCAACCTGCGCGACGGCAGCCGGCGCATGCTGTTCGAAGGCCTAGTCGGTATGACCACGGCATCTCCGAGCGGCCGCTGGCTGATGTGGTTCAACCCCGAGGACGGCGGCTGGTACTGCAAGGACCTTCTTGCCGACGGAGGCTTCGTGAACCTCAGCGGACAGACCGGATACCCTTTTTATGACGAGAAGAACGACATGCCCTGCGGCTATCTTCCCCTGGGCTATCCCCAGTGGACCGAAGACGAGAAGTATGTCCTGCTCTCCGACCGCTACGATGTCTGGCGCTTCACTCCTGACGGTTCGGAGGCCGTGAACCTCACCGCCGGCGAGGGGCGCAAGTCGAAGACGTGCTATTCGGTCACAATGCTGGAGCGTCGGGACAATCCGTTCCTCTTCAGCCGGGAGACATTGCTGCCGCTCAAGGAACCCGTATACCTGAACGCTTTCGGCGAGGATGACATGCGCAACGGTTTCGCGCGCATCGGCCTCCGGAAACCTTCCGCTCCTGCCGGCTTCCTTGCGGAGTACGGCTATTCCGAAGCCATGAAGGCCGCCGACTCCGACGCCATCATCTATAAGAAGGGAGATTTCCGCCATTCGATGGACGCCTACGTCACCCGCGACTTCTGGGAGAGCGAAACCAGGCTTTCCGCCATCAACCCCCAGCAGGACGACTATTGGTGGGGAGACGTGCAGCTGGTGAGCTGGAAAGCCTACGACGGCACGCCCCTCAAAGGCATGCTCTACACGCCGGAGAACCTCGACCCTGCGAAGAAATACCCTATGCTGGTCTATTTCTACGAGGTCAGCTCCAACGAGCTCTACTGGTACACCAGCCCCGCTCCGAGCCGGTCGATAATCAACATCCCGTTCTATGTCAGCCGGGGTTATGTGGTCTTCGTTCCCGACATAGTGTACGAGACGGGTCATCCGGGCGAATCCGCCTACAACTGCATCTGTTCGGGCGCCGAGGCGATGTGCGAGCGCTTCAGCTTCATTGACAAGTCGCGCATGGCTCTGCAGGGACAGAGCTGGGGCGGCTATCAGACCGCATACCTCGTGACCCGTACCGACATGTTCGCCGCTGCGGGAGCAGGAGCTCCGGTGGGCAACATGACCAGCGCATACGGCGGCATACGCTGGGAGTCGGGCAACAGCAGGATCAGCCAGTACGAGCTCGGCCAGAGCCGCATAGGAAAGACTCTCTGGGAGGACGGCGCACTTGACCTCTATATCGAGAACTCCCCGGTATTCTTCGCCGACAAGGTCAGGACGCCCGTGCTCATCATGCACAACGATGCCGACGGGGCTGTTCCCTGGTACCAGGGCATAGAGTTCTTCATGTCGCTGCGCCGTCTCGGCAAGCCGGCATGGCTGCTGGAGTACAACGACGAGGAGCACAATCTCGTGGAGAGGCGCAACTGCAAGGACCTGTCCATCAGGCTGCAGCAGTTCTTCGACCATTATCTTATGGGCGCTCCGGAGCCTGTCTGGATGAAGTCCGGCATACCCTACGCCCGCAAAGGCAACTACTTCGGCTACGAGAACGCCGAAGACGTAAAATGACAGGAGGACGGCGCCATGTGGTTCAGAATGCCTTCAGGGACTCTTGTCAACCTCGACAAGGTCAGCAGAATCGGAATTTCGGAGAGAAGTCCTGAAATGCGTGCAGGTGCAAGGTACAGGGTGTACGCCGTCGACGAGTCGATGGACTATACCCTGTATGAATCGGACTCCCTGCAGGATTGCCGCAACATACTCCTGGACTTCGAAAGCGCTCTCGAAGCGGCGTGCATCGACAGGGACGACGAGGGGAATGACGTGCTGTTCACGATGGACGATGACGATACGCCGCTCGGTGGCACGTTCAGGTTGAGCTGACAGGACTGCCCGGCAGAATTCTCAATGCTGAACGAAAATATTTTTGGAGTTAAATAAAATTTGACTAACTTTGCAGTCCATTCATACGGGTTCATCCTGATGAGTGAGACTTTTGCGGAAATAGCTCAGTTGGTAGAGCGCAACCTTGCCAAGGTTGAGGTCGCGGGTCCGAGTCCCGTTTTCCGCTCCACTTAAGGTCATCGGCAACGGTGGCCTTTTTTCGTGTGTATCAATGCGTTATGCTGCTCTGGCAGGGCTGTGCCGCTGTTTTGGTCTGTTCTTGATTTTGCAGCTGAATTTCGGAAAATCGGGTCTAGTCGACAAAAAGTAGGATAAAATCTCTGCAAGGAATTGATTTTAATATCTTTGCGAAGATTATCACTGGTATGGTTAAAAAAATGCTTTTTCTGCGGGTCTGCGAATGTGGTCAGGAACGGCCTGAGAGGCAGGAAACAACAATATAAATGCAAGGATTGCGGACGCCAATTTTTAGGCGGTATCCGGCGCGACAAGACACAGGTCATCTCGGAGTACATCGAGGGCAAACAGACACGGAAACAGTTAGCTGCAAAATACGGCGTGTCAGTCAGGACGATAGAGCGTGACCTGGAAGGGATGCGCTACGTCCAGAAAGTGTCAAAGGACAAGAGTGTCGTAATCCAGATGGATACGACCTACTGGGGCAGGGACTTCGGGCTGATGGTGGTAAAGGACGCCTACAGGAACAAGATCCTATGGCGCAAGTATGTCAGACACGAGACGACAGCGGACTATCTGGAGGGCGTGAGCTGGCTCAAGGAGCATGGTTTCAAGATATACGGTGTGGTCATAGACGGCCTGCGCGGCCTGGCGGAAGCACTGAGGACATATCCGGTCCAGCACTGCCAGTTCCACCAGATGATGACTGTGAGGCACTATCTTA
>UQQM01000002.1 GCA_900543205.1 uncultured Bacteroides sp.
AGCAGCTGCCGCTTGCCGCTTTCGGCCGCAGAGGCATACTCAACATACGCCAGAATCTCCAGGGCCGCATCATGGACATAGAGAAGGCCAATGTCTACAAGAAGTACTCCGACAAGATAGGGGAGCTCTTCTATGGCGAGGTCTACCAGACATGGTCCAAGGAGGTCCTGATTCTCGACGAGGACGGCAACGAGCTCCATATACCCAAGAGCGAGCAGATACCAGGTGAGCGCTTCAAGAAGAGCGATTCGGTGAAGGCCATAATCAAGAGCGTGGAAATGAGGAACAACACGACTCCGTACATTACGCTGAGCCGTACCTCCGACGAATTCCTCGAGAGGCTGTTCGAGCAGGAGGTGCCTGAAATCGCCGACGGACTCATCACGGTGAAGAAGGTCGTGCGCGTCCCGGGCGAGAGGGCCAAGGTGGCCGTGGAGTCATACGATGACCGCATCGACCCGATTGGAGCCTGCATAGGCGTGAGGGGCGGCCGCATCATGGGCATAGTAAGGGAGCTCCGCAACGAGAACATCGACGTGATACAGTGGTCGCAGAATCCCAAGCTGCTCATCCAGAGGGCGCTGAATCCCGCCGTGGTGTCATATATCGAGATGGGTGAGAACCCGGAGGACAAGGTGAAGGTGTTCATGCAGCCCGACCAGGTAAGCAAGGGTATAGGCCGCCACGGAGTGAACATCCAGCTCGCCGGCATGCTCGTGGGCCGCGAAATCGAGGTCTACAGGGAAGTCCCGAAGGGCGAGGATTCCGAGGAGGAGGACGTATTGCTCAGCGAATTCTCCGACGTGATCGACCAGTGGATAATCGACCGTCTGGAGTCAATTGGCTGCGATACCGCCAAGTCGGTGCTGGCCTTCTCCGAGGAGGACATAGCCAAGAGGGCCGACCTGGAGGACGAGACCGTCGCCGAGGTATTCAAGGTTTTGAAGGCAGAATTTGAAGATTAAAGGATTAGGAATGGCAGATATCAGACTAAGCAAGATCATCAGACAGTACAATATCGGTCTCGACATCCTCGTGGAGTTCCTCCACAAGGAGGGTGTCGAGGTGGAGGCGAACCCTAACGCCAAGGTGTCGGACGAGCTGCTTCCTGCTATCGGAAGGCAGTTCGGAAAGGACATGGAGCTCAAGCAGGCCGCCGACAAGGTCGATGTCAAGATTACCGAGATAATCGAGAAGAGCAACAAGAAGCGCAGCAAGGAAACAGAGGAGGAGGACGAACCCGAGCACGAAACCATCATCAAGAGCAATACCTTCTTCCAGAAGGAGGAGCCCCAGGAGCCTGCCAAGGCCGAGCCCGAGGTTCAGGAGGAGACAGTGCCCGTATCGCCCGAGCCGGAAGTCCAGCTGCCTTCCGAACCCGAGGAGAAGGCGGAGCCCGAGGCAGCCGTGGAACAGGAACCCGGGGCGGAGGAGCCTGCCGTGGAGGAAGAGCCCTCTGTCGCCGAGACCGCAGTCTCCGGGTCTGACGACCAGGATGAGTCTGATTCTGAACCAGAAGGAACCGTAGCGGAGGAAGGCGGTGATGAGCCTGCGGCCGCCGAAGCTCCGGAAGAGGAGCAGCCTGCTGCGGCACCCGCTGCGGAAGAGGGGCAGGAGCCGAAGAAGGAGGACGACGGAATAGGTTTCAAGGTGGTCGGCAAGATTGACCTCAGCCAGTTCAAGCGCCCCGCGAAGAAGCGCGAGCGCATAAGCAAGGGTACGCAGAAGGTAGATGTCGCCAAGGCCGGCGCAAATATCGAGAAGTCGCCGAAGAAGGAAGGCGGCCGTCAGGGAGGAGGCAACGCCCAGCAGAACCAGAAATCCAAGAAGGACAGGAACAAGTCGCGCTTCAAGCCCGCATTGAGCGAGAGCGAGCAGGAAGAGCTGCAGAAGGAGATACAGAAGCAGGTCAAGGAGACCTACGCCAAGATGAACGAGGGCAAGAAGAACAACTTCGGCGCCAAGTACCGCAAGGAGAAGCGTGAAGCCGCAGCCCAGCGTACGCAGGAGGAGCAGGCCGAGGCCGCAGCCGAGAAGAAGGTTCTGAAGGTTACGGAGTTCGTGACCGTCAACGACCTCGCGACGCTCATGAACATCCCCGTCGTCAAGGTCATAGGGGCCTGCATGAGCCTCGGACTCATGGTGTCCATCAACCAGAGGCTGGACGCCGAGACCCTGGTGCTCGTGGCCGAGGAGTTCGGCTACAAGGTGGATTTCGTGACCGCCGACATTTCGGAGGAGATAAGCAGCGCCATGCAGGCGGACAAGCCTGAAGACCTCGTCTCCAGGCCTCCCATCATCACGGTCATGGGCCATGTCGACCATGGCAAGACCTCGCTGCTGGACTATATCCGCAAGTCGAACGTGATTGCGGGAGAGGCCGGAGGAATCACCCAGCACATAGGTGCATACAATGTGGAGCTGCCCGACGGAAGGCATATCACCTTCCTGGATACTCCCGGACATGAGGCCTTCACCGCCATGCGTGCGAGAGGAGCCCAGCTTACCGACCTTGCAATCATCATAATCGCCGCCGACGACTCCGTGATGCCGCAGACGGTCGAAGCCATCAACCACGCTCAGGCTGCAGGCGTCCCTATGGTATTTGCAATCAACAAGATAGACAAGCCGGGAGCGAATCCCGACACTATACGCCGTGAGCTCGCCGAGATGAACATCCTTGTCGAGGACTGGGGCGGAAAGTACCAGTGCCAGGAGATTTCCGCGAAGAAGGGCGTGAATGTGGACAAGCTTCTTGAGAAGGTCCTGCTGGAGACCGACCTGCTCGACCTCAAGGCGAATCCCAACAAGCCCGCAGCTGGAGCCGTTATCGAGTCGTCCCTTGACAAGGGGCGCGGCTATCTGGCCACCGTGCTTGTGCAGGAGGGCACCCTGCGTTCAGGCGACATAGTGCTCTGCGGCAGCAACTACGGAAAGGTGAAGTCCATGTTCAACGAACGCGGACAGAAGGTGGCGGAAGCCGGGCCTTCGACCCCGGTGTCCATCCTGGGACTGAACGGAGCCCCTCCCGCAGGAGAGAAGTTCAACGTGCTCTCCGACGAGCGCGAGGCCAAGAGCATCGCCACCAGACGCGAGCAGCTGCTCAGGATCCAGGGCATCAAGACCCAGAAGCACATGACCCTCGAGGAGATAGGCCGCCGCATAGCAATCGGCAACTTCAAGGAGCTCAACATCATCGTCAAGGGCGATGTGGACGGTTCCGTGGAAGCGCTTTCGGATTCGCTGATCAAGCTTTCCACCGAGGAGGTGAAGGTGAACGTGATCCACAAGGCCGTCGGCGGAATATCGGAGTCCGACGTGCTGCTTGCCGAGGCTTCCGATGCCGTGATTGTCGGATTCCAGGTGCGTCCTACGGTAGAGGCCCGCAAGGCCGCCGAGCGCGAGGGCATAGATATCCGTCTGTATTCCGTAATCTATGACTGCATCAACGAGGTCAAGGACGGTATAGAGGGTATGCTCGAACCCGAGAAGAAGGAGGAGGTCATCGCTACGGCCGAGGTCAAGCAGACCTTCCGCATCAGCAAGGTGGGTACAATCGCGGGCTGCCTTGTAAGGGACGGCAAGATGGTCCAGAAGGCCAAGGTCCGTCTCATACGCGACGGCATCGTGGTGTTCACCGGGGAGCTCGGCTCTCTGCAGATCGGCAAGGACGCCGTCAAGGAGGTCATCGCCGGCAAGGAATGCGGTATGAGCATCGCCGGCTACAATGACATCAAGGAGGGCGACATCATCGAGGCCTTCCAGATAGTCGAGATCAAGAGGACGCTGTAACAGGGGTCCGAAGACGAACGGATGCGCCCGCCCGGGTCTTGATTTGCAAGACCGGGCGGGCGCATCGTATCCTCCATGGTAAAATACCAACAAATGGTGATTGACCCTCAGGATTCTGCCGTGTACTTTTGCAGTCGCAAAAAGAAATGTGGAAGAATGAAGACTGTAACAACGGCAATCGTATTGTCTCTGATGGCCGTCTCCGGCCAGATGGCTGCGGCACAGGCTGTGAAGCCGGGCCGGGCGGCTGTTTCTGAACAGAGCCTTTCAGGAGAAAAAGGCCCCGCCTACCGCCTGACCATAGGCGGCTACGGAGAGGCGGTCATGAGCTATAACATGTACAGCGACAATTTCGGTATCTATTCGTCGCCTGCGGATTATGCTGACAGCAAAGGCCACGGGCGCTTTGACATCCCCCATGCGGTCATAATGCTCGGCTATGACTTCGGTCGCGGCTGGAGTCTCGGAATGGAGGTCGAGTTCGAGCATGGAGGCGTGGAGGCCGCCGTGGAGAGGGAGAACGAGGAGGCCGGCGAGTTCGAGAAGGAGATAGAGCGCGGAGGAGAAGTCGCACTGGAGCAGTTCTGGATACAGAAATCCTTCATGCCCGAGCTGAATGTCAGGGCCGGCCATATCGTTGTTCCTGTCGGGCTGACCAACAATTACCATCTTCCTACGCAGTATTTCACCGTCTATCGTCCTGAAGGAGAGAATACCATCATCCCGTGCACCTGGCATGAGACCGGAATCAGCCTATGGGGACAGGCGGGTGACTGGCGTTATGAGGTGCAGATGATAGCCGGTCTGAATTCCACGCTATTTTCGACTGCGGGGTGGGTCCATGACGGTTCTGCCTCTCCTTACGAATTCAAGCCGGCGAACGAACTGGCCGGGGCGTTCAGAATCGACAATTATTCCGTCAAGGGCCTGCGTCTCGGACTCAGCGGATATGTGGGCGACAGTTTCCACAACGACATCACCACGAACACTTCCGACCAGTACAAGGGTGTGACTGGAACGGTCATGATAGGGGCTTTTGACTTCGAATACAAGACCGGAGGGTTCATAGCAAGGGGCAATCTTGACTACGGGCACCTGGGCGATATTGAATATGTCAACAGGCGCAACTCCTCCCAGAACCATACAACTTCTTCGCCGTATGCGCATTCATTGGTTGGCGAGGCCGCGATGGCTGCCGGAGTGGAGATGGGGTATGATTTCTTCTCGCTTTCTGACAGGCTGTCTGCGGACGGCATGAAGTTCTACCTCTTCGGAAGATATGAATATTATGATTCATATATTCCTGCCGAGGGCACCACTCCCAACGACTGGACCGACAAGCACCGCATTGCAGTGGGTGTCAACTATTATCCGTTACCGGAGATAGCGATAAAAGCGGAATATTCCCACCGTTTTCTCAAGACTCCATATAACCCGGAGCCTTCCGTCTCGATAGGGATAGTATGGGCGGCATATTTCAAACATTAAAAAACATAATTCCAAGATGAGAAAACTGATTTGTCTTTTTGCAGCCGGAGTCATGATGTCCGGTCTTGCTTCCTGCGACAAAGGCGGCCGCACCGGTCTGGACGACCTGACTGTCCGTGATGAACGCTTCATGGAGATTGCCGACAGGTTCGTTAACCATACCGTAATCCCTACCTATACCAGCCTTTCGGACTATACCGAGCAGCTGGTGGAAGACCTTCAGGCCCTAAGGGAAGATGTCTCCCAGGCCAATATCGACAAGGCCTGCGAGACTTTCCTTACAGCCCGTGCGTACTGGGAAAAGTCCGAGGCCTTCCTTTGGGGCGCCGCTACGGATTTCGGAATAGACCCTCATATCGACACCTGGCCTCTCGACCTTGTTGGACTCAAGGAAGCCCTTACGAATGAAGCCCAGATAGCCGGATTGGCATCGGAGGACGGCGATGTCTACGCCGGCGAGAAACTCGGCCCGACGCTGCTCGGTTTCCACGGAATCGAGTATGTCCTTTTCTTCGAAGGCCGGCACAGGACAGCTGACTGGTTTGCCGAGGGCAACTATGACAATGAAGTGAAATGTTCCGATTATCTTACGTATGCAGTCGCAGTCGCCGGCGATTTGAGGAACAAGTGCTGGCAGATGGAGCTCGCCTGGGCGGGCGAAGACCACAATCCCGAGCGCTATGCGAAGGTCAACGATGAGCTTGAGCTCCCTCTCGTTATGACAGGAGGCGCCTATTATGGAGAGAACCTCCTGAACGCGGGTCGTCCGGGAAGTACCTGCACCAGTGCGACCGTCGCTATGCAGTGGCTGATTGAAGGCTGCAATACGATAGCCGATGAAGTGGCCTCCCAGAAGATAGGAATGGTCTACACCGGTGTGGACGCGAACTACGTGGAATCTCCCTACAGCTACATGTCAATAGTCGATTTCGAAGACAACATGATAAGTATCAGGAATGTCTGGAACGGCGGCGTGGAAGGTGACTATGATTCTGTCAATTCCCTCAGCGCTTATTTCCAGGAGGAGAATCCGGAGCTTGAGGCAAGGATTTCCGATGCCATCGAACGGTCAATAGATGCCATCGAGGCGATTCCGGAACCTTTTATCGAGAACTATCAGGATGAGAATTGCGCGGCTGCCATTTCGGCCATACAGGAACTTGACTCTGCCCTTTCCGTGGCTATTGATGAACTGGCAAGGTAGAGACGTTATATTATTGGTTTTTAAAGGTGTTATTCTGGGGTGAGGCGCCTGCGTGCCCTCATCTCAGGATAGTGTGAATATAAAAACAATAGTTCTATGAGAATAAAATGGCTCATTTTTACCCTTGCAGGAGCGGTGCTTCTGTCAGGGTGCGACAGGAACACTATCGGCGTTGACACACCTGACGTTCTGCCGGACTGGGTGGAGGTGGAGACTTATGCGGGAGGCGAGCTCGGAACCACTTTCAACGTCTCCGCATCGGCTTTCGAGGATCCAGCGCCGGCCGTGGAGAATGCCGGACTCGTGCAGGAGTTCAAGCACGGTGAGATGATATTCGAACATAATTTCAATACGAGCACCGAGCCTTTCGACGGTCTCGGCCCTCTCTATCTCAGAACTTCCTGCCTGATGTGCCATCCAGGCTACGGCCATGGAAAACGCACGACTTCCTACCGCTATGACGAGATGGGCAACGGTTATCTTCTCGTGCTGTACGACAAGCAGACGGGGGCTTATCTCACCTCTCTCACCGGAATGCCCCAGACCAGGGCCGTCGCTCCCTTCAAGGCACCGCTGGACGAGGAGAAAGTGGAAATCAACTGGTTGCAGTACCAGGACGAATGGGGCAACAAATTTCCTGACGGAGAGACTTATGAACTGATATATCCCGAGGTGTCGATTCCGGCGGACGCGTATTATGTCCCCATCCAGGCATCCCGGAACGGTCAGACCGTGGATCTTGACGTGAGCGAGGTTGGCATACGTCTGGAATCGACCATAGGCATATACGGGACGGGTCTTCTCGACGCCATACCCGATGACGCCCTCAAATCGCAGTATGCCCAGGCTGAAGAGTATTATGAGGAGCAGGGACTTGATCCGGAAGAATATGTGAACCCCGCATTTTTCAAGGATGGCGAATGGGTCAAGCAGTATTCTAATACCGTCCAGGGCGACGGAGAGCAGCATCCCTACCGTTTTACCTATGCCTTGAGCCGTGGAGCTCTTCAGGACGGCCCGGGCGCCAATGCCATCTGGAACATCACCAATGTGACCCGTTCGGACCGCAGATACCATTATATGACGGCGGCATACGCAAATACGGCGTCGAAGGATCCGGACGTGCAGGCGGGATTCTATCATTTCATCGACACATACTTTCCCGACTATAAGTCCAAATGGAATACCGGTGATGTGGAGCAGGATATCTATGACTTCCTGATGTCGCAGGACCTTCCTGTCGAAATGACAGACGAAGAATATACCAACCTCATGATATGGCACAGAGGTCTTGCGGTTCCTGCAGCGCGCAACCTCGATGACGAGACTGTCCAGCGGGGCCGCGAGCTTTTCCGCCAGATAGGTTGCGCCACCTGCCACAGGCCTTCGTGGACTACCGGCGAGGACGACTACAACGACCCCAATCTCTTCTTCAAGGGCGATGAACTGCCCCGCTATCCGTACCAGACCATCTGGCCCTATAGCGACATGATGCAGCACAAGCTCTATATGGTCAACGACATACGCGGAGACTGGTGCAGGACAACGCCTCTTTGGGGCCGCGGGCTTTCTCTCGTATGCTCGGGACATCAGGACAGACTGCATGACTGCCGAGCACGCAACGTGATAGAGGCAATAATGTGGCACGGAGCGAAGGAAAGCCACGCGCGCGGCAGCGTCGAGGCATTCCGCCAGCTCAGCAAGGAGGACAGGGACGCGATAGTGGAGTTCATAAACGCCATCTGATTCTGCTGACGGCAAATGTTGGAGAAGTTCTGCAAATATCTGTCTTTCGGCTCGATAGCCGTATTGATACTGTATATGGCGGCGATGACGGTCCTGGAGAAGTTCTCCGGGACTGCCGCCGCTATGAGATGGGGCTACCATTCGGCGTTCTTCATCGCGTTGTGGGCGCTGGCGCTCGTGTCAGGGGTCGTGTACTATGTGCGGAGGACCAGCTGCCGGCCGGCCGCGACTGCGGGCATCCATGCCTCCTTCGTGCTCATCCTTTCAGGAGCCATGATAACCCATGTGTGCGGGGAACAGGGTGCGGTGCATCTGAGGCTCGGCGATGCTCCGGTGTCGGAATATCTGACCGAGGATTTGCAGACGGCCGCATTCCCGTTCACCCTGTCTCTTGAGGACTTCGAAATCGAGTATTATCCCGGCACCTACGCTCCGACCGACTATGTGAGCACGCTTGCGGTCAACGACGGCTCTTCGGAACAGACGCTGACCGTTGCCATGAACAGGATAGGAAGCTGGCGGGGCTACCGCTTCTACCAGTCGAGCTACGATGAGGATGCGGGAGGTTCTACCCTTGCCGTGAGCCGCGATCCGGCCGGGGTTGCTGTTACCTACATTGGCTATGCTCTTCTTCTTCTGTCGCTTGCGGGCTTCTTCTTCCAGAGGAACAGCCGTTTCCGGGCAGTGTTGAGGAGGGTTTCGAAGATGGTTCCGGCCGCAGCCCTGCTCCTCGTTCTAGGGGGATTTGCGATGCCGGAGGCGGAGGCGAAGGAGGCTATGCCGGAGGTCCTTCCAAAGGAGACAGCCGAGGCTTACGGGAGAATGTATGTCTACTATAACGACAGGGTGTGCCCCGTGCAGACTCTGGCGAGGGATTTCACCATGAAGCTCTACGGAAAGCCATCGTACAGGGGACTTACTTCCGAACAGGTGCTTACGGGTTGGATTTTCCATTATGACAGCTGGTCGGAGACGCTGGAGCAGGGCGGGTCTTCGAAAAAGGCTCTCAAGGAGTTCGATGAGAAAAGGCAGCTGGTCATGCTCGTCTGCGGCGCAACGCTGCTGAAGATTTTCCCGTATGCCGATGCGGAAGGGTCAGTCGCCTGGTATGCTTCGACTGACAGGCTTCCGGCGGAGATGGATTCCGACCAGTGGCTTTTCGTCCGCAAGGTCATGAGTCTGGCAGGCGAGTCCATAGTGAAGAATGATTTCCAAGCTGCAGGAGGGATATTTGACAAGATAGCCGAGTATCAGAAGAAGACAGCCGCAGGGTCGCTCCCTTCGGATTCACGTATCGCCGCTGAGCGTCTGTATAATGCTGTGGAGCACCCTAAGGCGGCGGCTATAGCTTGCCTGGCATTCGGACTGCTGCTTTTCGTGCTGAACTGCTTTTCCTCCGGGCTCGGCCGGACTCTGAAGATTTCCGTTTCGGTGTTGGCAGTCCTGGTGCTGCTGTATCTCAGCTTCGTGCTGGGCTTGCGCTGGCACATCTCCGGCCATGCTCCGTTCTCCAACGGATTCGAGGTGATGATGCTGGTGTCGTGGCTCACGATGCTGCTCGGCCTGCTGGTGCGCAGAAGGTTTGCGATGATGCAGCCGCTGGTGTTCCTGCTTGGCGGTTTCGCGCTGCTGGTGGCTTCAATAGGGGAGTCTGATCCGGCGATAGCCTATCTGACGCCGGTGCTGTCGTCGCCTCTGCTGTCGCTGCATGTCATGACTATGATGATTTCATATACTCTGCTTGGCCTTGTGATGCTCAACGGAGTGATGGCTCTGGTGAAGTACGGGAGGTCGGAGGCGGGGCTTGCGCAGGCGGCCGATGTCTCGCTGCTCTTCCTGTATCCGGCCGTCTTCTTCCTGGCAGCGGGGACTTTCCTTGGGGCCGTGTGGGCCAATGTGTCATGGGGGAGGTACTGGGCCTGGGATCCGAAGGAGGTGTGGGCTCTGATAACGCTGCTCGTGTATGCTTTCGCGCTCCATTCGGGGAGCCTGAAGAAGTTTTCGGACCCCCGTTTTTTCCACTGGTTCTGCATATTTGCCTTTATCTGCGTACTCGTGACTTATTTCGGGGTGAATTTCTTTCTAGGCGGATTGCACAGCTATGCTTGAACTTGTCGTTGAAAATTCCATGAACTTTACCGGGATAATCGTGGGGCTCTGCACTTTCCTGATGATAGGACTGTGCCATCCTCTGGTCATAAAGGCTGAATATCATCTCGGGAAGGGCTGCTGGTGGCTTTTCCTGCTTGCCGGCCTAGGCTTTGCAGCAGTGTCGCTGCTGTCCGAAGGCTATGTCTGGTCTACGATAGCGGGAGTGGCCGCATTTTCTGCCTTCTGGTCGATAGTCGAGCTGTTCGAGCAGGAGAAGAGGGTCCGCAAGGGCTGGTTTCCTGAAAATCCGGCGCGAAAAAGTAAAAAGTCCGGTCGTTGATGCGGCCGGACTTTTCGGTTGAGGTACCAGGATTCGAACCTGGGCAGACAGAACCAAAATCTGTAGTGCTACCATTACACCATACCTCAATTCCGTCTGCAAAGATACGCAAATCTCCCGACTTTTGTTCCGGATGGTGATTTAACCCGGATTAATTTGTAAATTCATGCATTTGCAGCATGATGCCACAATTAATAACGATAATCGCCATGAACATGAAAATCGCAGCGGTGGCGGCCGCTCTGGGAATAGCCTCGGCAGTGTCCGCGGCCCCGAAAGAATTCTCGCTGTCCTCTCCGGACGGAAAACTGAACGTGACCGTGGAGGTGGGGGAGGACATCAGCTACTCCGTCTCGCACGACGGGACTTTGCTTCTCGTTCCGTCACAGCTGTCCATGACTCTTGAGGACGGGACGGTCTATGGTGTTGGCTCCCGTTTCCTGGGCAGGAAGACCCGCAGCGTGGAGGAGAGTATAGAAGCGTCCTTCTACAAGAAAAGGAAGGTCGAGGATCATTTCAATGAATTGACGCTCCGGTTCAAAGGGTTCAACCTCATTTTCCGCGCATACGATGACGGAATGGCCTACAGGTTCGCGTCCCTGGCAGACGCTCCCTTCAAGGTGAAGTCCGAGCTGGCGGAGTTCAATTTCGCCGGGGACTGGACGGCATACGTGCCCTATGTCAAGAACTTTGACAGGAACGACTTCTCGCGCCAGTTCTACAACTCGTTTGAGAACACCTATTCCCATATCGCCCTTTCGGAGTGGGACAGGGACAGGATCTGCTTCCTTCCCATGGTGGTCGAGGCTCCGCAGGGCAGGAAGGTCTGCATAACCGAGGCCGACCTCCTGGACTATCCCGGAATGTATCTGCATAACGGCGACGGAGGAAACGGCCTGCACGGGGTTTTCGCGCCGTATCCTGACAAGGTGGAGCAGGGCGGGCACAACATGCTCCAGATGGAAGTCCGCTCCAGGAAGGACTATATCGCCGAGTATGACAGCGGGACTTCCTTCCCCTGGAGGGTGGTCATCGTGACGGCCAGCGACACCCAGCTTGCGGACAACGACATGGTCTACCGCCTGGCCACCCCGCCGTCGGAGGATATGGACTTCAGCTGGGTGAAGCCCGGCAAGGTGGCATGGGACTGGTGGAACGACTGGAACCTTCACGGAGTGGACTTCAGGGCCGGGATAAACAACGAAACATACAAATACTACATAGACTTCGCATCGGAGCACGGAATCGAATATGTGATACTTGATGAAGGCTGGGCCGTGAACCTGAAGGCCGACCTGATGCAGGTGATTCCCGGGATAGACCTCAAGATGCTGTCCGACTACGCCGCATCGAAGAATGTCGGCCTGATTCTCTGGGCCGGCTATTGGGCTTTTGACCGCGATATGGAGAATGTGTGCAGGTATTTCTCCGGTCTCGGCATCAAGGGCTTCAAGGTCGATTTCATGGACAGGGATGACCAGATGATGGTCGATTTCCACCGCAGGGCTGCCGAGACAGCCGCGAAATATGGCATGATGATCGATTTCCACGGCACCTACAAGCCGACGGGACTCAACAGGACATACCCCAATGTCATCAATTACGAGGGCGTGCACGGGCTTGAGCAGATGAAGTGGTCGGGGCCGGATGTCGACCAGGTGACATACGACGTCACGATACCGTTTGTCAGAATGGTGGCGGGCCCGATGGACTACACCCAGGGCGCGATGCGCAATGCCACCCGGGGCAACTACCGCCCTGTCAACTCGGAAGCCATGAGCCAGGGCACGCGCTGCCGCCAGCTCGCCGAATATGTAGTGTTCGAGTCTCCGCTCAACATGCTCTGCGACTCCCCGTCAAACTATATGGACGAACCCGAATGCACCGGATTCATCGCGGAAATACCCACGGTATGGGACGAGACGAAAGTCATTGACGGCAGGATAGCGGAATATATAGCCACGGCCCGCCGCAGCGGTGACACATGGTATATCGGTGCCATGACCGACTGGAACGCGCGTGACCTCAGCCTGGACCTTTCTTTCCTCGGGGATGGAGACTATGAGATGACCGTCTACCGCGACGGAATCAACGCGGACCGCGCAGCCCGTGACTACGTCAAGGAGACTGTGACCGTTCCGGCATCCCGCAAGGTGACCGTCCATTTGGCTCCTGGAGGAGGCTATGCTGCGAAAATCGTAAAGAAATAGCAGGCCTTGCAAGGCTAGCCGCCTGCTTGCGGCAATGAATGGAGGCGGTCCGTTGCGGGCCGCCTCCATTTGTCGGGTTTATCTTGAAAATGAAACGATTATCTGATCCAGGCAGTCCAGTCATTGTCGGCTGATACCGCTCCGCTCTCTCCAATCATTCCCACGTACTTGCCGGTGAAGCTCATCTCCTCTACGGAGCTGTTGCCGTCGGCAAGGAAAGCCGCATGGTCGTAGCCGCTGCCCTCCTCGTTGAGGAGTTCGCCCACGATTACGGTGCTGCTGATTGAAGAATCGCCGTCAGCGAAGGAATTCACGGTCTGAGGGGTGTCGAGGGTGATGGGGTCGGGCTTGCCGCATACGAGAGCGTTGCTGAGGTTCACGAAAGTTCCCTCGCGGAAGCGCAGTCCCCTGTGATTCTCGGCGCTGTCGTTGCCGATGAAGGTGGCGTAGCGGATGGTAGGGTTAGCCACGGGATCGGCGTCGTTGTTCTCTCCGTTGTTGTCGCACTCCATCAGGCAGTCGCACTCGGCCACGCTCTGGTAAGCCACGATGTATTCGGCGGTGCCGTCCCATCCCTCGGTCCAGTCGTATGAGTCGTCAGTGCAGTTCTCAACCACGCAGTGGTCGATGTTGGCGGAGCCTCCGAAGAACTCGATTCCGTCGTCAGAGCCGTCTACCACGTAGATGTAGGAGATTTCGGTGCCTGCGCCCACTCCGTAGAGGGAGATTCCGTTGGCCTCGTGCTCGGAGTCGAGGGCAAGGCCTGAATACTCGATGCGGATGTACTTCAGGATTCCCGAGTTGTCGTTGTCATCGCTTCCGCCGTAGGGAGCGTTTCCGATTTCAGAGGTGGTTGCGCCATTGGCGTTGGTGTGGGCATATCCGCAGATGTGGAGACCTCCCCAGGCACCGGCCTCCTTGTTCTCGGAGGTCATCACGATGGGCTCGGAGGCCGTTCCCTCGGCCATGATCTTGGCACCCTGCTCGATGAGGATGTAGATGATATTGTCGCTGCCTGCGCTATCGTCTGCGATTATGGTCACGCCGGGCTCGATGGTCAGGATTGCGGGAGCCACTACCTGGAGGCTGCCGGTGAGCATGTAGGTCTTTCCGGACTCGAGAGTGAGATTCTCGGTAAGACGTCCGCCGAGAGTCAGTTCTTCAGGGGTGGGGTCGGGAGTGGGAGTCTGTCCGCCCTTGTCGCATGAGCTGAGGCCTGCGATTACCATTGCAGCCACGAAGGCTGACATGAGAATTTTGCTTGTTTTCATAAATTTTTGTTTGTTGTTGGGTTATTTTCTTCTTTGTTATTGTCAGAGCGACCAGCTGATTCCTATTTCGAAGCCGGTGCCGACCTTCCACTGCTCCACTTCCACGGTGCGTCCCGCGTTGGGAATGTCCTGGGTGAACCTTATCGTGCTGTCGAGCAGGTTCTTGAAAGCGAACTTCAGGGAGAGGTGCTCGTTGAAGTTGTAGGCTCCGTTGAAATCGAGGGTGTGTACGGGCATCTGCTTCACGTCTCCCAGCCCCATAACGCCGACGGCGTGGATTCTGGGACCCTGCAGGTTGTAGAGCAGGGCGAGGCTCAGGCTTCCTCCGTTCCTGAAGGACGGGGTGTAGCTGATGTCGGCGTTGGCGAGGTAGGGTGACGCTCCCTGGAGCGACCTCCGGTCGTTGGTGTACGAGCCTCCTTCGGGAAGGATTACGTTGGTGTACATCAGCGAGCCGTTGGCGCTTACCGTGAGGTAACGGATGATTTCCTTGCGGAACTCTATCTCTATTCCTGTCGCCAGACCGTTGTCAGCGTTCTGGAACGAATGCTCCGTGGCTCCTCCCGAGAGGCGCTGCGTCCTTTCGATGGGGTTATGCAGGAATTTGTAGTATGCGGTGGCGGCGAACATGTCGGTGCTGCTGTCGGCGAAGACTTCGTACCTGAGGTCCACGTTGTAGTTGTAGCCGTTCATGAGTTCCTCGTTACCTCTTATCTGGGCGCCTCCGAAACTCTCCTGATAGAGGAACGGGGCCATTTCGACGAAGGAGGGCCTGGTGACGGTGCGGGAGAGCGAGAGCCTGAGCATGTTCCTGTCAGCTATGTTGTATCTGAGGTTGATTGCAGGAAAGAGGTCGAAAGCGTCGAGGTTGCGGGTGAGGTTCTCCACGTCATCGTTGTAGTCTACGCTCTGGCGGCTCGCCTCGAAGCGCAGCCCGGCGTTGAGCTGCCATTTTTCCCCGAAGTGCAGGTCTGTCTCCACGAACGCCGCGCCGATGATGTTCCTTGCGTCATACTGGTCTCTGGCATACTGGCTTCTCTTGATGCTGATCAGCCCGTTGCTGACATTCCCGAAGTTCAGATAAGCGTCAGGGTTGTGGACATCCGTTATCAGCTCGTCCAGATTCCTGAGGTTGTAGTAGAATCTGGTGGACCTGAAGCTGCGGGTCTTGTCCTTGGCGGTGAGTCCGAAGCGCAGCCTGTCGTCGTCGCCGAAGCTGTAGTCCGCCTTTATGTCGGCCACGAGTTCGTTCTCGTCGAGTTTGCCGAAATATCTCTGTGTCTCCTGCTGGTTGAGGTCGAAGAAACGCAGCTGACCGTCGGTCCCCCTGCGGTACATCACCTGCCTCCTGTCGGGTTCGTCGCTGGCTGTGATGGAGTAGGATGCTCCCCAGTCGATGTCCCAGGCGTCAAGGTCGTGATGCCCGGAGAGCTGGTAGTTCTGGAGGGTGTAGATGTGTGTCACCTGGTTGCTGCCCACCAGGTCGTAGGTCTCCTGGTAGTCGAATCCCCGGCGGTCGAGGTGGGTGTCGCCGGCGTTGCGTGCGAAGAAGGCCGTGAAGCCTATGTTGTCGCTCTCCCTGAGGGTGTAGTCGAAGTCCAGAAGCGCGGCGATGTCTATCTTCTGCTTATAGCTGTCGTAGTTGTAGTCGCTCTTGAGGTTGCCCTCGGAACTTGCTTCGTAGGTCCTGTAGAACGCGTTCGTCATGGTCTCGTCGCCGGTCTTGATGCTTGCCGATGCGAGTACGCTGAGCGTCTGGCCGCCCACTTTGAAATTCCTGCCCAGTCCTATGCTTCCGTTGAGGTCGGGGAGGGGTTTCCTCTCGAAAGTGCGGAAGCTGGTCCTGAAAACGTCCTTGCTGCGGGAATAGTCCTCGAACTCCGAAGCGCTCATATCCCTGATTGCGGGGTCGAGTCTGGGTGTAAGGAACAGGCTCCTGCCGTCCATCCTGTAGAAGCCGCTTGAGAGCGTGTGGAAATATCCGCCGCTGGAGAAGGAAATGTTGAGGAAGTCATCGCTGTCGGTTCCCTCCTTGGTGCTGATGTCCACGTGCGCCCCGGAATAGTCGGCGAAGGAGCTGGCCTCGTAGACCTTGCTCACCGTGATGTTCTGGATTGTCGACGAGGGGAATATGTCGAGGGGAATCAGCTTGTTGTCGGGGTTGGGCGAGGCTATCGGCAGTCCGTTGAGAGTGGTGGTGCTGTATCTGTCGCCGAGTCCGCGCACTATCAGCTGGCCGGCGCTGGCAATCGAGATGCCGGACAGCTTGGCTACGCTTTCCTGGGCGTTGGAGATGCCCTTTATGCTCATCTCCCTGGCTCCCATGTTCTCGATGGCGAAGCCGGACATTATCCTCTCGTTCTGCAGGGCCTGCAGGGTTTCGAGGTTCTTCCTCGCGGTGACCACCGCGTTCTCGAGGGCTTCGTTGTCGGGCTCGAGGTAGATTGTCAGGCCGCCTTCGCCGTATGCCACGGAAGTCGGGTCTCCGGTCTCCACGGTTCCGCTGCCGTCGGGGTTGAGGGTCACGTCGAGGCTCAGGGTCTTGTATCCTATATAGGAGACTGACAGGTCGTAGCTCCCTGCGCCGAGAGGCAGGATGTAGGCTCCGTCGAGGTCGGTTACCGCGCCTTCGGTCGTCCCTTCGATGAGAATGGCCGCACCGATGAGGGTTTCTCCTGTCACCAGGTCGACTATCGTACCTTTGATGCCCTCTTCTGTATTCTGGAGGTTTTCCGCGTGGAGCCTTTCAGCCGGAAATGAAAACAAAGCCGCCGCGACAGCGAACGCTGTCATAATTCTACTGACCATACTTCAAATCACTCGTTTTTCCGGGTGCAAAAGTATGGCGCAGTTGTGAACTGGATTTTAACGGATTGATATAAAAATGTTAAATGCCGTTAAGCGAAGATTACGGACGCGCGCGATTTTTAACAAAAAAGTAGTTTTCCGTGCCGGGTTATTTGCTACGCGCGCGCCCGGTTCAGCGGCGGCTGCGGAAGAAGCGGCTGACAAGGTCGGAACATTCGTCCGCGAGCACGCCTTTGCGGACTTCGGTCCGGGGATGCAGCAGCGGAGGGCTGAACAGCGAGCAGCCGCGTTTGGGGTCGTCGGCACCGTAGACGAGCGCGCCCAGCTGCGCCCAGTTGAGGGCTCCCGCGCACATGGGGCAGGGCTCCACGGTCACATAGAGGGTGCAGTCGGTCAGATATTTTCCGCCCACGGCGGCCGTCGCGGCCGTGAGTGCGATCATCTCGGCATGGGCGCTGGGGTCGTGCAGGCGCTCGGTCATGTTGTGCCCCCGGGAGATGATCCTGCCCCGGCAGACCACCACCGCGCCTATGGGAATCTCGCCTTCCGCTCCGGCGGCCTCCGCCTCCCTCAGGGCCTCGCGCATGTATCTTTCGTCATCGTTCATGCCAGCATTCCGAGTATGTCGTTCCATACGGCCTCTTTGCCGCTTTCGTTGAGTATCTCGTGGCGCATGCCGGGGTAGAGCTTCAGGTCGGAGGAAGAATAGCCGACCTTCTTCATCAGCTCCACCGCCTTGTCCATGTCGGCTTCCGAAATCATGCAGGGGTCGTCCGCCCCGGAGAGGAAGTGGACCGGAAGTCCGGGATTGGAGAGCTTCCATCCCCTGGCGGAATAGCAGTCCTGCATCAGGCCCATCAGGTTGGAGAATCCGTTCGCGGTGAAGCGGAACTGGCAGAGAGGGTCGTTATGGTATTCCTCGAGTATGGTCTTGTCGGAGCATACCCAGGCGCTGTGCCAGCCTTCATCCCTGAAAGGCTTGTTGTAGCTGCCGAAGCTGAGTTTCTGGAGCAGGGCCGGTCTGTGCCTCTCGCCCCGGAACAGCGATATGCAGCCGGCGAGGAACTTTCCTGCGCCCTTGGCCGGGTTGTCGCTCGGGGAGCCGACCACGAACAGCCTGTCCACCATGTCATCGTGCCGTTTGACGAAGGAGCGCACTGCCATCGAGCCCATGCTGTGCCCCAGCAGGCTGTGCTCCTGTCCCGGGAAGTTGGCTGCGGTCCATTCCGCCACTGCGGCTATGTCCTCGACCATCGCCTTCCATCCGCCCTTGTACATGTAGCCCAGGTCCTCGGGCTGCCTGACGGAGGCTCCGTGGCCCCGGTGGTCGTGGATGACGCAGGTGCAGCCGTGGGCCGCAAGAAAGTCCATGAAAGGAATGTATCTCTCCTTGTGCTCGCACATTCCGTGCACGAGCTGGACGGTGCGCATGGAGGGGCCGTCGGCTTCACGCACCAGCACCGACAGCTCCAGGCCGTCGGCGGGTGATTTGAGTTTCAGGGTCTTCATATATGCAAAAATATCAAGATTTTGCGATTGCGGCCAAAGACTTCGGAGAAATTGTGTAAGTTTGCAGGATATGGAGAGATATATCTTGGCCCTGGACCAGGGTACCGGCAGCTCGAAGGCCATACTTTTCGACACTGAAGGCAGGGAGGTCTCATGCTTCCAGCGCGAGACGACCATGCTCTTCCCGCGTCAGGGATGGGTGGAGCAGAATGCGATGAAAATCTGGCTTTCTGTGCGTTCCGTGCTCAACGAGGCCGTCGCCGCTGCCGGCGAGGCTGAAATCGCCGCAATCGGACTGACCAACCAGCGCGAGACCACCATAGTCTGGGACGCCCTCACCGGCCGTACTGTCTGCAACGCCATAGTCTGGCAGGACAGGCGCACTTCCGAATACTGCGACCAGATCAGGGCCCACGGGCTCGAGGAGATGGTAAGGCAGAAGACAGGGCTGATAGTGGACGCCTATTTCAGCGCGACCAAGATACGCTGGATGCTCGACAACGTCCCCGGCGCGATGGCCAAGGCCCGCGCGGGACGGCTGCGCTTCGGCACCATGGATTCCTGGCTGGTCTGGAACCTCACTGGGGGCAAGGTGCATGTGACCGACGTCACCAACGCCTCCAGGACTATGCTCTTCAACATCAACACCCTGCAGTGGGACAGCGAGCTGCTGAATTTCTTCGGCATCCCCGAGTCCATGATGCCCGAGGTCTGCGACTCCTCCGGAATCATAGGCGAGACCCAGGTACAGGGCCGCAGCATCCCGATTGCGGGCATCATCGGCGACCAGCAGTCGGCGCTCTTCGGACAGATGTGCGTGGAGGAGGGGGCGGTGAAGAACACCTACGGCACCGGCTGTTTCCTTCTCATGAACTGCGGCCACAAGCCCGTGTTCTCCGAGAACCGCCTGCTGACCACGGTCGCGTGGAAAATAGGGGACAGGGTGGATTATGCCCTCGAAGGCAGCATCTTCGTCGCCGGAGCGGTGGTCCGCTGGCTCAGGGACGGTCTCGGCATCATCAGGGACTCTTCGGAAATCGAGGATCTGGCCACTTCGGTTCCGGACAGCGGAGGAGTGTATTTCGTTCCTGCATTGACGGGCATGGGAGCCCCTTACTGGGATCCGAATGCGCGCGGCACCATAGTCGGCCTGACGCTGGGGGTGACCGCCGCCCATATAGCCAGGGCCGCCCTTGAGGGCATAGCCTTCCAGACCATGGATGTGGTGGCGGCCATGGAAAGGGATGCCGGAATACTCATTTCCGAGCTGAAGGTCGACGGCGGGGCTTCGCGCAATGACCTCATGATGCAGTTCCAGGCCGACATACTCGGGACGGAGGTCATACGTTCGTCGATTTCGGAAGTCACCGCCCTGGGTGCGGCCTACATGGCCGGACTGGGTGTTGGGGTGTGGAAGTCGCTGGAAGAGCTGAAGGACCATTGGGAGTCCGGCAGGCGCTTCTCCCGCAGGGCTTCGGAGCACAGGATGAACGAGTCCCGCGCGGCCTGGGCGGCGGCGGTGAAGAAAGCGCTGGCCTAGCTTGAAACTCTCGTGAAAAAGTTTCATATTTGCCTTCCGTAAAATTCCGAATGATGAAACTTTTCCTGATAGACGGACATGCGCTCATCTTCAAGATGTACTATGCCTTCCTGGGCAGGCACATAGTCAATTCCAGAGGGGTGGACACCTCCATACTCTTCGGCTTCACGAAATATCTGCTGGAGCTGATAGACAGGGAGAAGCCCAGCCATCTGGCGGTGAGCTTCGACCCTCCCGGGGGGACTTTCCGCAACCGGCTTTTCCCGGAATACAAGGCGAACCGCACGGAGACCCCGCAGCTGGTGATTGACGCTTTAGAACCCCTCCGCGGAATAGTCGGGGCGATGAACATCCCGGTGCTCATGGTTCCGGACTACGAGGCCGACGACGTGATAGGTTCGGCGGCCGTCCGTTTCGCCACCGACGGACTGGACGTCTACATTGTCACTCCGGACAAGGATTACGGCCAGCTTGTCGGCCCGCACATATTGCAGTACAAGCCCGGCAAGTCCGGCTCCGACAACGAGATTCTCGGAGAGGCGGAAGTCTGCGGGAAATGGAAAATATCCTCCCCGGCCCAGGTCGTGGACATACTCACGCTCTGCGGTGATTCTTCGGACAACGTCCCCGGAGTGCAGGGCATAGGCCCCGTCGGGGCCGCGAAGCTGCTGGCCCGCTATTCCAGCGTCGAGGGCATATACGCTCATCTGGCCGAACTTACCTCCAGACAGCAGGAATTGTTCCGTGCGGCCGAGGACCACATAGCCCTTTCAAGAGAGCTGGTCACCATAAGGACGGACGTGCCTCTGGAAGTGAATATAGACGACATGCGGCTCGGAATGGTACGCACCCGTGAACTTGAGGCTCTGATGGACGAATATGAGTTCCCCTCGCTGAAAAGGCTTCTGGCGAAGATTTCCGATGTGCATGTCTCCGGAGGGGCTCCGTCAGTTACGGAGAACAGAATCCCGGTGCCGCTGAAGGCCGCCCCCGGGGAGATTTCCGGAAAGAGGGTCGCCGTGAACCTCCATGAAGGGAGGCTTTATGCCGTGGCAGACGGGAAATGCGCCGAAGGGGCTCCCGAGGAGTTCCGCGCCGTGCTGGAGGACGCTTCCGTGACCAAGGCCGGCTATGGCCTGAAGGCACAGATGAACGCATTGGCCGGACTCGGCATCGAGCTGCGCGGCAGGCTGGAGGACACCGAACTCATGCACTACCTGCTGAACCCGGAGAGCGGACATGACTTCGGCAAGCTGGTGAAAAGCTATCTCGGCGCCGATCTTGGCGGGTCAGATCCCGAGGAAACCGCCAGCCTTTTCGATGAAGCTCCCGCCGGAAGCGGGCGCGACATGGTGCTGGAGACCGCAGCCGTGCTGCCGCTTGCTGACGCATTGAATGCGGAGATTGACCGCACCGAGGGGATGCGCAGGCTGTACGACGAGATAGAGGAGCCCCTGCTCCCGGTACTCTCCCGCATGGAGCGCGCCGGAGTGAAGGTGGATCTCGATTCCCTGAAGGACTTCGCCGACGGGCTGCGCAGGGAGATGCTGGAGAAGGAGGCGGCGGTCCGGGAAATCGCCGGCGACCCAGAACTCAACGTCGCGTCCCCCAAGCAGATAGGCGTGCTGATATATGAGAAGATGAAGCTCGACCCCGGAGCGAAGAAACCCAGGACCGGCAACTGGCCTACCGACGAGAGGACATTGCAGGAGCTCGCCGGCCGCAGTCCCGTGATCGGGCTCATCCTGGACTACCGCGGACTGCGCAAGCTGCTTTCCACCTATATTGAGCCGTTCGCTGGCTACGTATCGCCCCGTGACGGAAGGGTGCACACCACTTTCAACCAGACTCTGACCTCCACCGGGCGGCTTTCGTCGTCCAATCCCAACCTGCAGAACATACCGGTGCGCAGCGACCAGGGCCGCGAGATACGCCGGGCGTTCGTAGCGGGAAGTCCTGACAGCGTGATGATGTCGGCGGACTATTCCCAGATAGAGCTGAGGATAATGGCCCACCTGAGCGGCGACGAGCATCTGGTTTCGGCCTTCAGGGCGGGGCACGACATACATTCGGCTACCGCCGCGAGGATTTTCGGAGTCGCGCTTGAAGACGTGACCCCCGAGAGGCGCAGGGTGGCGAAGACGGTCAATTTCGGCATAATGTACGGCATGTCGTCCTTCGGACTCAGCCAGAGGCTTCACTGCTCGCGGCAGGAGGCCAAGGGAATCATCGATGACTATTTCGCCTCCTTCCCTTCGATACGCGGCTTCATTGATTCCACCCTGGCCAGGGCGAGGGAGGACGGTTTCGTGGAGACCATGTTCGGCAGACGGAGATATGTCCCCGACCTCAATTCGAACAACGCCACGGTGCGCGCCCTGGCCGAGCGCAATGCGGTGAACGCGCCCATCCAGGGTACGGCCGCCGATATAATCAAGCTCGCCATGAACAGGGTTGACCGCAGCCTCAGGGAGGGCGGATTCAGCTCGCGCATGGTCCTCCAGATACACGACGAACTGCTGCTGGAGGTGCCGGAGGCTGAGATAGAGGCCGTGCGCGGCCTGCTGGTGAAGGAAATGGAGAATGTGATAGGACTGACAGTACCCTTGACCGTGGAATGCAATTATGGAAAAAACTGGCTTGAAGCCCATTGACGAACTGGTCAGGAGGGCGATAATAGGGGACGGCGCCGCCTTCACCGAGCTCTGGGACACGAACATAGAGTCTCTAAAGGCCTATCTCGCAGGCATGGTGATGAAGCAGTATGACGCTTTCTTCATCGACGACATCTGTTCCCGAAGCTTCGAGAAGGCCTTCAGGCAGATAGGCAGCTACGACCCGTCGAAGAGCAAGTTCTCGACCTGGCTCAGGGCCATTGCGCGCAATACGGCGCTGGATACCCTTGAGGTCGAAGAGAGGGCCAAACGCAAGTTCGTGTCGATAGACGACGGCGAGGCGAGGGTCGCGGTAATCGACAATATGGGCGACGGGGAGTCCACTCCGCTGGAGAGCATAATCAAGGACGAGGACGAGGAGAAGCTGGAGCACTACATAGAGGCGCTTCCGGAACTCTACCGCGACATAGCCCGGCGGCGTCTCATAGAGGGGCTGCAGTACAAGGAGATCGCCGAGGAGACGGGAATGGCCCTGAATACCGTGCGTACCCGGATACGCAGGGCCAAGGCATTGATTGACAACATGAAGACCGAGGATGAAAATGACTGGGAATGATTACGGCAGGCTCGTGGGGCTTTACAGGGAGTGGAATGCGAAAATCAACGTGATTTCGCGCAAGGACATAGACAATGTCTACGAGCATCATATACTTCATTCCCTTGCTGTCGCGGAATACGTCAGGCGTTTCTACGGTCCGGACGGATGGCCGGCAGGGACGCGCGTGCTCGACGTGGGGACCGGAGGAGGCTTTCCGGGGATACCGTTGGCCATGGAGTTCCCTTCGGTGGATTTCACGCTCTGCGACTCGATAGGCAAGAAGATACTTGTGGCGCGCTCGGTAGCGGAATCCATGGGGTTGGAGAATGTGTCCTGCGTGAACGCGAGGGCTGAAGCCGTGCCCGGGGAGTTTGACTGGGTTGTCTCCCGGGCGGTGACTTCGCTGGTGAACTTCTGGCCCTGGGTGAAGGGCCGTTTCCGCCGTGGCATGCTGTTCCTGAAGGGTGGGGACGTGGACTCGGAAATCGATGAATTCTGCGTGAAATACCATGTCGGCACCGGTCAGGTCAGGAAGTGGTGCATATCCGAATGGCTTGAAAATGATTATTTCACAGAAAAATTTGTAATTGAAATCGGAAAAGATTACCTTTGTCCTCCCGTTTTTGAGAAAATTAAAAAAATAGAATAATGAAAAGGACATATCAACCTTCCAACCGCAAGAGAGTCAACAAGCATGGCTTTCGTGAGCGTATGAGCACAGCCAACGGACGCAGGGTTCTTGCTTCCCGCCGCGCTCATGGTCGTAAGAAACTCACCGTTTCATCCGAGGACCGCTTCTAATCCGCAGCAGTCCATAAAGATACGGAGCAGGCTGGCCTTTGTTCAGGTCAGCCTGCCCTGCGTTTGGCCCCGGTTGCGTCCGAATGTGCTACAGAGGGCTCCAGTTGGGGCGGATTGCAAAGCTGCCGATACAGACTGCCGGGAGCTCCGCCCGCAACATGGCGACAGAAACGAGTCAAGCGATAATTTTCGTATCTTTGTCAGGATTCAGTCTGACTGACAAGATGAACAACGAAAACGATTTCTCCCGGCTGGAACTCAGCGTCCCGGCCAGCCGGAACAACTATAGATATTTCCGCTCCCTGCTGAAGCCTTCCACCAGGCTGCTCGTGCTCGTGAAGGCTAACGCCTACGGCCACGGAGCCGTGGAATTCGCCTCCATGCTCCAGGCGGAAGGGGCCGACTACCTTGCAGTGGCCCTGCCTGTCGAAGGGGTGGAGCTCAGGCGCAACGGAATCTCTCTGCCGATACTGGTGCTCACCGCCGGAACCGACTTCTTTCCCGAGATAATCGACTACAGGCTCGAACCCGGCATCCCGAATCTCTACACGCTCGAGGCCTTGTGCCGAACCCTGAGGGAGCGCGGCCTGAAATCCTGGCCGGTGCACATCAAGCTCGATACCGGCATGCACCGTCTAGGCTTCATGCCCGACGAGCTGCCCGCCCTGGAGGCCTTCCTGAAAGCCCATGACGAGGTCAGGGTGAAGTCGGTATACTCCCACCTTGCGGCCGCCGAAGATCCTGCCGAGGATGAATTCACCCTTTCGCAAATCCGGCTTTTCCGCGAGGGTGCGGAAGAACTGGGTGCGGCCATCGGCTACAGGCCGCTCTGGCATATCCTGAATTCCGCCGGAATCGAACGCTTCCCCCAATACCAGTTCGACATGGTACGTCTCGGAATAGGCATCTACGGCATCAGCGCCTTGCCCGGAGTCAGTCTCGACCCCGTGGCTTCGCTGAAGGTCAAGGTGCTTCAGGTCAAGAAGCTCCGTCCGGGCGACACCGTGGGCTACGGCCGCAGGGGCCGGGTGACCGGGGAAGGCATGGAGACGGCCACGATTCCGGTCGGCTATGCTGACGGAATCGACAGGCATCTGGGCTGCGGAGCCGCCAGCTTCTGCGTGAACGGCCATCGCGCCCCTACCATAGGCAACATTTGCATGGACATGTGCATGCTTGACGTGAGCGGTCTCGGGGTCAAAGCCGGCGACACGGTGACGATTTTCGGCAAGGACCCGACAATCAGCGAACTGGCCGGCATACTCGGCACCATCCCTTACGAGATACTCACGTCCGTGCCTCACAGGATAGAAAGGATAATAGTGAAGAAATGATATGGAGACAGTAGTGTTTGTGCTTGCGGCGGTGGCGTTTACGGCTCTGGTCGCGGTCATCATCTGCATAAGGAAACTCTCGGCGGCAAATGCCGAGAAGGCTGCCGTTTCCGAGCAGAAGGCGGCCCTTGCCAATGAGAAAGCCGTGCTGGAGTCCCGCCTGAAATCCCAGGAAGAGACCTTCAAGGCCCTTGAGGAGCAGAGGGCGGAGGCGAGGCTTATGATTGACGAGGAGAGGAAGAAGGCGTTCGAGAGCCAGCGCAAGCAGATGGAGGAGTCGTTCAGGCTGCTTTCCGAGCAGAACAGCGCCGGGCTGCGCCGGCAGAACGCCGAGTCAATCACCGAGCTGCTCAAGCCGATAAAGGAAAAATTCGGGGAGTTCGACGCCGTGATGCGCACGGGGCAGGAGAAGGCCGCCGCACAGGAAGCGTCGATGCGCGAGATGATAAAGGCGCTGATGGAGAAATCGCAGAGCGTCAGCGAAGAGGCGAGGAATCTGGCGAACGCCCTGACCGGCCATTCCAAGGTCCAGGGGGATTTCGGCGAGATGCTGCTCGTTGACCTGCTCAGGAGCTCCGGGCTGGAGGAGGGCGTCCATTTCAGGACGCAGGGCGTGATACGCGATGCGGGCGGCAGAGAGATAAAGAGCGACAGCGGAGCCACGATGATTCCTGACGTGATAATCTACTATCCCGATGACACCGAGCTGATTATAGACTCCAAGGTCAGCTTGAACGCATATATGAACTACGTCAACGCCGACAAGGTCGAGGACAGGAAGCGCTGGGCCAAGGAGCATGTGGCGAGCGTCGCCAGGCATATCGACGAGCTCAAGACCAAGGACTACACCTCCTATATCGACGATGACAGGAAAAAGGTTGACTTCAACGTGATGTTCATTCCGATGGAGGGGGCTTTCCGTCTGATGCTGGAGGAGGCTCCTCTGCTCTGGCAGCGGGCGAAGGACGCCAGGGTGCTTATCGTCAGCCAGATGAACCTCATGATAGTTCTGAACATGATACTCATGAGCTGGAAGCAGCACGACCAGGAGAAGAATATCCAGAAAGTCTACGATGCCGCCTCCGAGCTCATGGGGCAGCTGAACAACTGGATGGAGTCCTACGTGAAGGTAGGGGAGCTTCTGGACAAGACAGGCAAGGCGTATTCCGATTCCCGGAGGGCCCTGACCGATTCGCAGCAGTCGGTGATAAGGAAAATCGACAAACTGGAAAGGCTGAAGCTGGCCCCGAAGCGCTCGAGGGCCAGGATAAAGAGCGGAGGCCGCATGGTTGAAGGCAGGGAGTCGATCATACCCAGGGAGCTGGCCGAAGGTCTGGACGGCGAGCATGACGATGAAACCGCAGCGGACGAATGAAGGCGTTTCTCAGACAGGTGGCGGAACACTACTGTTCCGGGGGAATGCAGGACGGATACTGCTTCGTGCTGCCGAACCGTCGCGCCGTGGTGTTCTTCCGCAAATATCTCAAGGAGTGCGCTGCGGGGATGCGCAGGCCCATGCTCATGCCCGAGCTCTACACGATGAACGATTTCTTCTACCGTCTCACGGGCGCCGCTCCGGCAGGCCAGGTGGCGCTGCTGCTGGAGCTTTACGAATGCTACCGTGAACTGAACCCCTCGCATGAGACCCTCGATGAGTTCATATTCTGGGGCGGAGTCCTGCTTTCGGACTTCAACGACGTGGACAAGTATCTCGTGCGCCCCGAAGCCCTGTTCGCCAACGTGGCGGAGTTCCGGGGGATGCAGGACGGCTATGAGTATCTGGACGAGAGGCAGCTGGAGGCGATAAACCGTTTCGTGTCGCACTTCAGGACGGGAGGCCGCTACAAGGATGAGTTCCGCAAGATATGGGACATACTGCTGCCGCTCTACCGTTCGTTCGGGGAGAGGCTGCGCTCGAAGGGCCTTTCATACGAAGGGCAGGTCTACCGGGAGCTCGCCGAACGCTTGCGGAACAGCCCGGCCGCCGATGTGGTGGCGGAAGGCTTCCCGGACGTGGGCAAGTTCGTGTTCGTGGGCCTGAACGCCCTGAACGAGTGCGAAAAGCTGCTGATGCGCAGGCTCCGCAACGCCGGCATGGCCGAATTCTGCTGGGACTACGGCAGCGATATGATCCGCGACCCCCATAACCGCTCATCGTTCTTCATGTCGGCCAACCTGGAGGAGTTCCCCCAGGCTTTCGAACTTGACGCCGACGGCCTTGGCGTACCTCAGGTGAATGTGCTCAGCATACCTTCCGCGACCGGCCAGGCGAAACAGCTACCGGCGATATTCCGCGAGCTGGGCGCGCACGGCATCGAAACGGCGGTGGTGCTTCCGGACGAGAAGCTTCTGCTGCCGGTGCTGAACTCCATACCGCAGGAGATCGCCGACATCAACGTGACCATGGGTTGCCCCATGAACTCCGGAGGTCTGTGGTCCCTGATGAACAACGTGTCGGCGCTGCAGATGCACCTGCGCGAGAAGGACGGGAAATGGTATTTCTACCGCGAGAGCGTGAGGGCCATATTCGCCGACAGCGTCTTCCGGGCGGTTTCGGCCGACGAGGACAGGGAGGCCGCAGCGGCAATCAGGAAGGATGCCGGCTATTATATAGGCGAGGAGCAGCTGCAGTCCACCGAACTTTTCAGGCACGTCTTCCGCGCCGTCGCGAAGAAACCTGCGGAAGCCGATGCCAATGCGGTGGCCATGCTACAGGACTACCAGATGGAGATGGTGAAGTTCCTGGCCGGGCGTCTCATTGGTTCGGAGGAGATGGCGGTGGAGCTGGATTTCGCCAGGGAATACTGCCGGCTGGTCGAAAGTCTCCGCTCTTTCAGGCTGGAGCTCATGCCGTCCAGCTATTTCCGCCTGCTGAATAGTCTTGCGGCCGCGATTTCCGTCCCTTTCAGGGGAGAGCCGCTCAACGGGCTCCAGATTATGGGGCCGCTGGAGACGCGCGCCCTGGATTTCGATAACCTGGTGATATTGAGCTGCAACGAAGGTGTCTTCCCCAGGCGCAACGTGGCGTCCTCTTTCATTCCGCCCGAGCTCCGGCGCGGTTTCGGGCTGCCTACCTACGAATATCAGGACGCCGTGTGGGCATATTACTTCTACCGTATGATACAGAGAGCCTCCAGGGTATGGCTGCTGTTCGACTTGAGGACCGAAGGCGTGAACAGCGGGGAGGAGAGCCGCTACATCAGGCAGCTTGAGCTGGTCTACGGTCTGAAGCTCAGGCGCTTCGTCGCCAAGGCTCCGATAACGGGCCGCGCCGCCGATGCGGAGATACCTAAGACGGAGGATGACGTGCGCACCATACGCGGGGCCACACTTTCAGCTTCGACATTGAAGGACTACCTCAATTGCCCAGTGAAGTTCTATTACCATTGCGTCAGGGGGCTTGCCAAGCCGGACGAGGCCGGAGACGCCTTGGATTCAGGCCAGATAGGCTCTGTCTTCCATCAGGCAATGCAGGAGCTGTATACCGTGGAAGGCGGAGTGCTGACCGCGCCGTATCTGAAATCCCTGCTCAAGGGCGACCGCATAAAGGAAAAGGTGCGGAGCCTCATCATGGACAAGCTCAACACTTTCGAGGTCGCGGGCAAGAATCTGATCTACGAGGACATGATACGCCGCTATGCGCTTCAGGTGGTCAGAAGGGACATCGAGCTGCTGGATTCGCTCGGAAAGGACAGCCTGCGCATACTCGGGCTCGAGCACAGGCGCCGGATGAAGATAGGCGGATTCAGCTTCGTCGGCTTCATCGACAGGCTGGACAGCCTCACCCCGGGCGAACTGCGCATTGTAGACTACAAGACCGGCAGGGTGAGCGACGATGATTTCCTGATAGACGAGGACAATGCGGAGAAGGTGGTGGAAAAGCTGTTCGGAAGCGACAACGGCAAGCGCCCGAACATCGCTCTGCAACTCTATCTCTATGACAGGCTGCTTACGGAAGGGGTTCCGGCTGACGGCAAGGGCATATCCCCGGAAGCCGCCTCGGGGAAGCGGATAGTCAATTCCATCTATCAGACGAGCCGTCTCTTCGTGAAGCCCGTCGAGAGCGTGGAGCTGAATCCGCACTTCAACTCCCTGATGGCCGGAAGGCTCGACGCCCTGCTCGGTGAACTTTCCGACACTTCGGTGCCCTTCAGGAGGACCGAAGATGCGCGTACTTGTGAAATGTGTGATTTCAAGACCATCTGCGGACGATGAAGATACTGAAGGCGAGTGCCGGTTCGGGCAAGACATACAATCTTTCCAAAACATATCTGGAACTCATCCTGGGAAGCCGCGATCCGCGTCAGTACCGCCATGTGCTGGCGGTGACCTTCACCAACAAGGCCACGGCGGAGATGAAGGGCAGGATTGTCGGCGACCTGCACCGCCGTGCGGCGTCCGATCCGGCCGCGAAGGAAGTCCTGCTCAACATGCTCCATGACTACGGAGCATTCGCGGTCAGCACGATAGACCGTTTCTTCCAGCAGACGCTCAAGGCCTTTTCTCGCGAAATAGGCCAGTTCGCGGACTATCAGATCGAGCTGGACAGGGATTCCCTGATAAGGGAGGCGATGGACCGCATCCTCGATTCGCTTACGGAGGACAAGGCGGAAGTGATAGGTTGGATCAACGGCAGCGTGGGCGCCGGCCTGGAGCAGGGCGAAAAGCTCAGCGTGGAGGAAAGCCTCTACGCCATGGGCAAGCTGCTGAAGTCCGAGGAGCACAGGGAGCTTGCGGAGGCTCTCGGAATAGAGGATTCGAAGGCTTTCGGCAAGGAAAGGCTTTCGGAGATTCGCAGGGTCTGCAATGAGGTCATTCGCAGCTTCAGCGAGGCCGTGGCCCCGTACGGCATTTCCGCCAGGCCGGGGGAGATGATAAACTTCTCCAACAAGAAGACGCTGCTGAAGAAGAACCCCGAGCTGGCGGAAATCAGGGACAGCCGCTACAAGGCTTACGTGACGGCGTTCATAGTGAGCAGGCTCGTGTTCAGCCTCGGCCTGGCCGGGGAGTTCTACAGGGAGTTCGACGCCCTGCTCAAGGAAAAGAACGTGATGAGCCTCGACGAGTCGAATACGATACTCCGCGACATAATCAACGGTTCCGACGCCCCCTTCGTCTACGAGAAGCTCGGGGTCAGATATGAAAGCTTCCTGCTCGATGAGTTCCAGGACACTTCCAACATCCAGTGGGAGAATTTCCTGCCGCTGCTCCGTGAAAGTGAATCCAGGGGCGGAGGAAATCTGATAGTCGGCGACGTAAAGCAGAGCATCTACAGGTTCAGGAATTCTGACTGGAACCTTCTGGGCCGCAAGGTCTGCGAGGAGTTCCCCTCGGCCGAGGTGGAGACTCTCGGGTGCAACTGGCGCAGCTGCAGGGCCATCGTGGATTTCAACAACCGTTTCTTCACCGCCGCAGCTGCGGAATTCGGCCTGGAGGGCATATATTCTGACGTTCGCCAGATTCCGCAGAGCGATGACTCGCAGGACGGTTTCGTGCGGCTGAGCTTCTGCGATGACCAGCTCCAGGCGGTCTGCGATTCAATCTCTTCGGCTCTAGAAGCGGGAGCCATGCCCGGCGACATAGCGATACTGGTGCGCGGCAACAGACAGGGCTCCGAGGTCGCGACGTATCTGATAGAAAAGGGGATTTCGGTCATTTCCGACGATTCCCTCAGCGTCAGCGCCTCGCTCACCGTCCGCAGACTCGTCGCCCTGATGCGCTCCTATGACGATCCGGAAGACGAAATCAGCCGCTTCATCTCGGATTCCCTGGCGGTGGACTTCCCTCCGGGATGCCACTCGCTCGTGGATTTCTGCGAATTCCTGCTGCGCTCTTTGCGCAGCTCCCGTCCGGAAGATTCGTCCGAAGGCGAGACTCTGTTCATCCAGGCCTTCATGGACGACGTGCAGAACTGGACTACGCTCTACGGCAACAACCTCCGGGCGTTTCTGAAGCACTGGGATGAGAGTGACCTGCACATAGCTTCTCCCGACGATGCCTCTGCGGTGCGCATAATGACCATACACAAGGCCAAGGGCCTGGAGTTTCCCCATGTCATCTTCCCGTATGCCGACAAGGTCGGTCTGTATAAGCCCGGAATCCGCTGGTGCCGGCTGGAGGCGGGGGACAGCGGGCTCGACAGGGTGCTTGAAGGAATCTATCCGGTCCAGCTCGGCGGCAGCGTGGACGAAAGCTGTTTCGCGGACGCATACGCCGAGGAGAGGCGCAGGCAGCTGGTCGACAACATGAACATATTCTACGTGGCGCTGACCAGGGCGGTCAGGAGCCTGCATGTGATTGCCGCCACTCCGACGAAGACGCTCCGCGAGGGCCTGGCCAAGGGGAAGCCGGAATATAAGAGGATGAGCGATTTTCTGTACGCCTTTGCGGGAGGGAACGAGGAGTCCGTCTACGGTACCGCTCCCTATGATTTCACTTCCATGAAGCGCAGGGAGGAGTCCGTATGCCTTGATTTCGCGGCCTCCTATCCTTCGATCCCTCTCGACAGGAGGCTTGTCCCTTCTTCCGAGGCCTCCGACTTCTTCGGAGACGAGGCATCCCCCAGGGTCAACGGAATAGTCCTGCATGAAATACTCTCGGGAATCCTGACCGAGGACGATGTGGACACGGCCGTGGCCGGCGCCGTGGCGGAGGGAAAACTCAATCCTGATACTGGTCGGGAAGCGTCGCAGCTGCTGCACAGCCGCATAGCTGCACATTCGGAGTGGTTCTCCTCCGGGATGAAGGTATGCCGGGAGCGCAGCCTGATAGCGGCTGACGGAAGCGAGTCCAGACCCGACAGGGTGGTCTTCACTCCGGACGGGGTGGTGATAATAGACTACAAGTTCGGCGCCGGGCACCCTGCGCATGTCGCCCAGGTGCGGGGCTATGCCGAATTGTACAAGGCCCTCGGCTACAGGCTGAAGGCCGGAATAGTATGGTATGTGTTTGAAGACAAATGTACGTTTATATGATGATCAAGTTCTTGCTTTGCGTCCTGCTCGGTTCGCTGGCGGCGCCCGGTCTGTCCGCCCAGTCCGTATTCCTTCCCGGCTCTCTGCACCCCAAGACTCCTGCCGTGCCGGAATACGTGGTGTTCGCCGGGGACACTGTCCGTTTTGACCGCCCTGATTTCTATGAGCGCATGGACAGGGAGCTCATTTCGTTCACCTACATGCACACGAACACGACCCTGGTGCTCAAGCGCTCGGCGCGCTATTTCAAGATTGTCGAACCCATATTGGAGGCCCAGGGCGTACCCGACGACTTCAAGTATCTGATGGCCATAGAGAGCAATCTTGACCCTAAGGCGGTCTCCGGCGCCGGTGCGGCCGGCATCTGGCAGATAATGAAGTCGACGGCCCAGTCCCACGGACTGGAGGTCAGCTCCGAAGTGGACGAACGCTTCAATGTGGAGAAGGAGACCGTGGCCGCCTGCGAGTATTTCAAGGAGGCGTACGGGAAGTTCGGCGACTGGATTACTGCCGCAGCCAGCTATAACGCCGGACAGAACGGTATCGCCCGCCGCGTGGACAGCCAGAGACAGAGCAGCGCGCTCGAGCTCTGGATGCCGGAGGAGACCATGCGCTATATATTCCGACTGCTTGCCGCGAAGATGCTCTTTGCCGACCCCTCGGCCTTCGGCTTCGACGTCACGCCCGCCGACATGTATCCCTACAATCCTCCGCGTACGGTCGTGACGGTAAGCGGCCCCATACCCAGCTCGTGGATTTCGCCGAAGAGCACGGCACCACCTACAAGGCGGTCAAGGAAGCCAACCCCTGGCTGCGCAGCGACAAGCTTACCAACAAGTCCGGAAGGACCTACCGCATAGCCATACCATAGCTACAGGCCGCGGAGGTCGGTGACGACCCAGGAGGAATCCAGAGCGGAGGTGTCGAAACTGAAGGCTGAGTCCGCCGACTGCGGCGAATACCGGATGTCCGAGAGTTTGAGATTGCTCACGGAGTCCCTGTACTGCAGGATTTCGGCGATTCCTCCCGCATCCTCGACATAAATCTCTCTTTCCCCGGTGTCTATGGTCCACCTGGTGCCTCCGTCGCAGTATATGCGCATACCGTAGCCTTCGGCATAATAGCAGTCGCCCTGCACTATGAGCTTCCCCTTTACTCTGACGGGCGACAGCTCCGAGATGTTGCAGGAGTAGTTGAGCGTGACCCTTTCGGTCTTCGCCCTTTCGAGGATTTCTTCCACCTGAGTGTCCTGCGCGGCTGCGGAGCCCGCATGCAGGCAGAGAACCAGTCCTAGAGTGAGCAAGGCTTTCATTTCCTGAGGGATTCCAGCAGTTCTTCAAGAGTGTTGATGTCCGAAATCAGCACCTGACGGGGCTTCGAGCCCTCCTGTGGGCCGACTATCCCTGCGGATTCCAGCTGGTCCATGACCCTCCCCGCCTTGGCGTAGCCCATGCCCAGGCGCCGCTGTATGTCGGAGGTCGAGCCCTTCTGTGTGCTCACTACCATCCTTGCAGCCTCTTCGAAACGTTCGTCCAGGGTGCCTATGTTGAGGGCTCCGGCGCCTTCCGACGAGTCTTCGTCGGGAGAAGGCAGATAATACGGCGTGTTGTAGCACTTCCCGTAGCCTGTCTGTCTTCCGATGAAGCCGGTCACGGATTCTATCTCGTCGCCTTCTATAAGGGCGCACTGGATGCGCTCGGTGTCGATGCCGGCCGAGAACAGCATGTCACCCCGTCCGATGAGCTTTTCCGCTCCGGTCGTGTCGAGAATGGTCATCGAGTCGTTCTTGGAAGCCACCCTGAAGGCTATCCTCATCGGGAAGTTGCTCTTGATTATTCCGGAAATCACGTCAACTGAAGGCCTCTGGGTCGCGAGAATCACGTGAAGTCCCGCCGCACGGCCCTTCTGGGCCAGCCTGATTATGGAGTTGGTGATGCTGCGGCTGGCGGCCTTGGCTTCAGGCGTGGAACTTGACGACATGGTCAGGTCGGCATACTCGTCCACCACCGCTACGATGTAGGGCAGGAATCTGTGTCCGTGGTCGGGACGCAGCCTGCGCGCCTTGTATTTCTCGTTGTATAGGCTGATTTTGTTGACTCCCGCCTCGCTGAGAAGTTCGTAGCGGGCGTCCATCTCCATGCACAGCGCCCTGAGCACGCGTTCGGCGTTCTTGGGGGTCTTGACTATGGCGGAGTTCTTCTCGTCCTCGTCCGAGCCGGCGTCAGGCAGGAGGGCGAGATAGTGCTTGTAGAGTTCCTTGTATGATGAGAACTCCACCATCTTCGGATCTATGAACACGAATTTCAGCTCGGAAGGATGCTTGCTGTACAGCAGCGAAGTCACGATGACATTGATGCCCACGGATTTTCCCTGCTTCGTGGCTCCGGCTATCAGCAGGTGAGGAGCGTCAGCCAGGTCGAACACCCGGACTTTCTGCGTTATCGTATAGCCTATCGCCACCGGCAGTTCGGCCTTGCTGTTCCTGAAGGAGTCGTCGTTGAGCAGTGCCTTAAGGGGCACTATCGAAGAGTAGTCGTTTGCCACCTCTATGCCCACGGCATCCGAGAGGGTGATCACGCGCACTCCCTTGGCGCTCAGCGAGAGCGCTATGTCCTCCTGGAGCTTCTTGATTTCAGCGATCTTGACTCCCGGGGCGGGCTTCACCTTGTAGAGGGTCACGGTGGGGCCGACCACGGCCGTCACGTCGGTCACCTGTATCTTGTAGTTCGCCAGCGCCGCCCTGATCTTGTTGTTGTTGCGGGTCAGCTCTTCGGTCGAAACCTCGCGGCGGGAGTTCCTGTAGTCTTTCAGAAGCTCTATGGACGGAGCCTGGTACGAGGGCAGTCCGTCGGGAGGATCGAGACGGTTGTCAATGGGCTTCAGCTCCTTTATCGAACTGTCGAGGGTCCCGTTCTTGATTATCTGGAAATCGCCGTCGCCTTCTTCGCCGTCCCCGCCTTCCTGGGGCTTGACGGGCGCCGGATTCACAGGCTCCTTGCCTGCGGCCTTAATCTTTTCAGGTTCAGGTTCGGGTTCAGGTTCGGGTTCAGGTTCGGGTTCGGGCTCCGGTTCCATAGCTGTTTCGGGCTCCGGTTCATGCCCGGCTGCGGGCACCGGCTTCGCTTTTCCGGCTTCCTTCTCCCCGCCTTCGCCGACAGATGCAAGCCAGACGCTGAATTTCCTTGACGACAGGACGAGGAAAACCGCAATCAGCACGAGGATGAAGCATCCGCTCACCACCGTGCCGAAAAGCTTCTCCATCCATTCCACGACCAATGCGCCGCAGCGTCCTCCGAGTCCGCCTCCGAAGATGCCGTCAAGTGAGGCGAGCTTGCCGCAATATGCGAAGAACAATGACGATATGAAGGTCCCGAAGAGGGCTGTCAGCGCGGTCTTCACCAGCGGGCGGCGCCATTTGCCGAGCAGCAGCCTGACCGTCACTGCACCGAGTATGAGAAGCAGGCAGAAGCTTCCGAGCCCGAAGAGCTCGCTTATCAGCAGATGTCCGGTCCGGATGCCCATGGTGCCGGCGGAATTGCCGATTTCGTCCATGGCTTCGACCGGGCCTGCTATGAGGCTCATGTCCTCCTTCCAGTGGAAAAGGTAGGAAACGCTGGCCATAAGAAGAAAAATGGTCAGCGCTGCGGTTATCATTCCGAGTATTCGGAGAGCGGAAGTCCTTTCTTCCTTGTCCCAGTTTTTCCAGAAACTCATTTCTTCTTGTTGGGCCTTCTGTTGTTCCTGTACATCCTGCTGTTCTTCTGGCTTCCCGGCTGGCCGACATTGATGCCCATGCCCGGGCGTGAGAAGTTGGCGTCGACGGCTATCTTGGAAAGCGTGATGCCGTCGGGAACCTTTATCCTGTAGTCGGACATCTTTTCGATGTCGCTGAAGATGGTCTCGTCGGAGACGCTGTCCTTGTTCCAGATAAGGTACTGCTGGCGCATGTAGGTCGCAAGGCAGCGCAGCATCTCGTTCTTGGTCTCACCTTCGGGAATCTCGCAGAGAAGGTTGATGATCTTCTCGATGTTGCGTCCGTAATGGGAGGCCTTGATCCGGGTGCCCTTCATGGGAATCGGAACGGGCGAGGTGTTGAATTCCTCGGCCACGGGGCAGGGATAGGGGGAGTCGACATCGAGGTCGAACCCGGCAATCATATATAGATGGTCCCACAGCTTGTGCTCATAGTTGTCCTGGCTGTGGACCTGGGGGTTGAGGGCCTCCATGACCTTGATTACGGCCCTGGCCTGCTCGCTGCGCTTGTCCCTGTCGGGAATCTCCTTGAGCTTCTCTATCATCTTGAGCACGTTCCTGCCGTATTCCGGCATAGTGAGCTTTTCTCTCTGCGTGTTGTAGTCGAGTCCTGTGCTGATGTTCTCCTCGTTCATCTTTCCTTGGGTTTGAGAATGCAAATATAATTAAAAATCACCGTTTCGGTCTTCCAGCCTGAAGCCCGTGGAGGTCCATGTCCCCTCGGAGGTAATCAGGTAGCCTTCCACTTCCGGCATGGATTCGATGAGCTGCCTGGCCTTTTCCGGGCCTATGACCATGCAGGCGGTGGCCAGGGCGTCGGCTTCAGCCGCCGTGGGGGCCACTATGGTGGCGCTCAGAAGGTCGTGCTCCACGGGATAGCCGGTGCGGGGGTCTATCGTGTGGGCGTATTTCTTCCCGTCCTTTATGTAGAACTTGCGGTAGTTCCCGGAGGTGACTATCCCGCAGGCCTTTCCGTCCGACTGCCATATTCCCCGCAGGTCGGCACCGGGGCTGTTGTTCCCGTCCACGGGATTGTCCACGCCTACGGTCCATCCGGTGCCGTTCGGATTCAGCCCGTCGCAATATATCTCGCCTATGTCCACAAGCATGTCATGCACGCCCACGGAATAGAGGTAGGAGGCTATCACGTCGCAGCTGTATCCCTGGGCGATGGCGTTGAAGTTCAGAGTCTTCCCCTGTCTGCACTCTTCCATCGCGGCGGCTATCTCGCGGGGCGAGGGCAGGCTGTCGGCGGTGAATCCGAAGCCCCAGATGTCATAGAGCGGGCCTCCGGCCACGTCGAAAGCTCCGTCGGTGAGCTTCTTGTATTTTTCCGAAAGCTCCGAGACCTCGGTGAAGTATCTGTCCGGAACTATCTCCTCACCGGCGTTCCTGCGGCTCAGCAAGGAGTTCCTGTTGTAGCCGGAGATGCTGAAGTCTATGTCGTTGAGCAGCGAGTCGACGGCTGCGGCTATGTCCTCCTCGGATACCCGGACGCTTTCCATGTTGATTTTGACGGTGTAGATTCCTCCCTGCGCGTATCCGCTGAAGGCCACGTAGGAGCCGCGCCCGCAGCCGCAGAGAAGGAATACGGTGCAGAATATCGCGGAAATTCTTTTCAGATTCATCGTAAGGCAAAGTATTTGCACAAAGGTAGCGGTTTTTAGCTCAAAAAAGTCCATATTTGCAAATTCAAACGAAGAAAGATGAAGTTCTGGAAAATATCGTTTCTGCTGGCTTCCACGGCAGTCATGACCCTGTCATGCAAGAAAGATGACGGTGAAGTCAATGTCAAGTACATGGAAGGCTCCATCAAGCTTGACGTGCCTGCCTTCGTGCTGCCCGGATACTCGCAGACTTTCCCTCTCGACGACCTCATGACCGTGACCAGGGACGATGGCGGCGAGGTGGGATACTATGTCACCGACCCCTTCACCGAGGATAAGGACACCCTCCGCACTTCCGAAGGCCAGGTGCTCATGGATGAATATGTGCTGACGATCGCCGACAAAGCCGATCTGGGTGACTACACCCTTACAGTGACCTCGTACGGCGGAGGATATGTGGGCAGGACCGGAACCGCCGACTTCACGGTGGTGAGGCCGGGGCTGAACGGGGAGAGTTCCCTGACCGGCTTCGACATACAGCCTTCGGACCTGACATTCGATGACCCCAGGGACGGGCGCAACTATTATTACACGATTCTGGACGACACCAGGTGGATGCGCCAGAACCTTGCCTGGGAGGGAGCCGGACAGCCTTGCAGCAATTCGGATGCGATGTCCGACATCTTCGGCCGCTATTATACCTGGGAGGAGGCGCAGACAGCGTGCCCCGAAGGATGGAGGCTGCCGTCGGACGAGGACTGGGCGAAGCTTGCAGAACTCTACGCCGAGGGCGGAGAACCCGGTACTGACTTCACGGGACTCGCAGGAGACCTGATGGAGAACGTGTACTTCAACGGCACCAGGATGTGGGAATACTGGAGCGAGGTGGACGTGACCAACGCCGCCAGGCTTTCGGTCCTGCCGGTCGGGTATGCCGAGATAGAGGACGGGGAATATGAATTCAGCCCCCTCTATGAGTATGCCGCCTTCTGGACTTCTGACGAGAACAACGGCAGCGGAGTGTTCCGCTATATCGTGGAGCGCTACGATATAGTGTACTACGGGGAGATGTCCAAGACCGATGTGGCTTTCCCCGTCAGATGTGTCTCCGACGTGCTATAGCGAAGAAATCACTTCCAGCGAACCTACGAGGGCCCTGGCCAGCATGTCGGTCAGGGCCTTCAGTATTTCCGGGCATATCCCGAAGCCTTCGAGGACAATGGTCAGGACCGAAGCGACTATGAGAATCTCGGAGATAGGCAGGGCCACCAGATTGGAAATCAGGAAGTACGTCGGGAAGGTTCGGAAATGCCACCAGGCCAGAGGGGAGGTGTAGAGCTGGCAGGAGATTGAAAGCGCCGCCGAAGTCCATATCTTCTTCATCGGATTCCTGCGTCCGGACGCCTTGTACCAGGAATCCATCACGGGGAACAGGGTGAATATCGCGAGCATGGCCAGGTACGAGAGCTGGAAGCTCAGGGACTTGATTATCATGGGATTGAGAATCAACTGTATCATCAGCGACGCGCACAGCACCGCGACAGGGCGGCGCCTTCTTCCGGGAAGCAGTCGCGAAATCTCGTTTATCGTGATGAACAGGAAGGCCCTGACCACCGAAGGGCCGCTTCCGGTCATCAGCGTGAAGAATCCTGCAGCAGCGATGGTCAGCGCTGACTTCACCGTCATCGCCGCCGGACTTTTTCCGGCCCACGCCAGGCTTTTGTGCAGGATTCCGTAGATGACGCCCATGTGAAGCCCCGACAGCGACAGGATATGGACGGCTCCGGAGTCCGTGAATGCCAGGTTGGTCGCAGGGGACAGGCCTTCGCGCTGCCCGGTCACCAGGGCTTTTACGAGCGGACCGGTCTGGTCGTAGCCGAATCCGCAGCGGTCGATGATTCCGGTGAGGGCTTCGAGTGCTTTCCTGGCGGCTCCTGGCTGCACCTGCTCCGGAACCACTGCCGCGAGCGCCGAGAACCCGCTCATCAAGCCGGCGCAGAAGCACATCGCAAGGCAGGTTCCGGTCCGCGCGCCTTTCCGGCAGTACAGCACGATGCACGCTGCGGCGGCCAGACAGCTGACGGCCGCTGCGGTATGGGACGAGACAACCCCGGACGGCAACCATGCCGCCAGCGCCACTCCTGCTGAAAATGGGATTGAAACCGCCACGATATCCTTCCCCTCGCGCATTTCAATCAGATTTTTACGAAAATAAGCATTTTATTAGTATTTTTGTATGCTATACGAAAATTTGCTATGATAATTTTAGTAATCAATTGCGGCAGTTCTTCCATCAAGTACCAGCTCCTTGACATGAAGAGCGACGACGTCTATGATCTTCTTGCCAAGGGAGTGGTTGAAAAAATCGGTCTTCCCGAAGGAAAGCTTACCCACAAGCCTACCGGTAAGGAGCCATACACCGAGCTCAGGCCCATCGCCGACCATAAGGTGGGGATGAAGCTCGTGATGGATCTTCTGGTGGACCCTGTGCACGGCGTGCTGCGCAGTTTCGATGACATAGAGGCTGTGGGCCACCGTATAGTCCAGGGCGCGGACTTCTTCTCCGGCAGCACCCTGGTCGATGACGACGTCCTCCGCAAGATTGAAATCTGCTGCGATTTCGCGCCTCTGCACAATCCCGCGCACCTGCTTGGCATACATGCCATCTCGCATGTGCTTCCCGACGTGCCCCAGGTCGTGACCTTCGATACGGCCTTCCACCAGACCATGCAGCCTGAGGCCTACATGTACGCCCTGCCCTACGAGTATTACGAGAAATACCGGGTCCGCCGCTACGGCGCCCACGGAACCTCGCATCTCTATGTGTCCCGCCACGGAGCGCGCTTCGCCGGCCTTGAGCTGGAGAATTCGAAGATAATCACCTGCCACATGGGCAACGGCAGCTCCATCACCGCGATTGTGAACGGGAAATGCGTCGACACCTCCATGGGCTTCACGCCCCTCGAAGGCATGATAATGGGCACGCGCTGCGGCAACATCGACGCCAACATTCTGCCTTATATAATGAAGAAGGAGAACCTGACTCCGGACGAGATGACCGATGTCATGAACAAGAAGAGCGGCTTCCTGGGCCTGTCGGGCAGGACTTCCGACCTTCGTGACCTCAAGAACCTGGCCGACGAGGGCGACAAGAGGGCCAAGCTTGTCATCAAGAAGCTGGTGCTTGACACGGTGAAGAACATCGGCGCCTACGTGGCAGAGATGGGCGGGGTGGACCTGCTCGTGTTCACGGCCGGAATAGGGGAGAACAATGCGTGGCTGCGCCGTCAGATATGCGACAACTTCGCCTACCTGGGGCTCAGGCTGGACAACGAGGCCAACGACGCCGCGCGTTCCGAGGATGCCATCATCTCCTCTGCGGACTCGAAGGTCAAGGTGGCCATGATCCCCACGAACGAGGAGCTCGTGATCGCCCGCGACACCATGCATATAGTTTCAGACCAGTAATCTGCATCAGAATATGAACAATTTCATCATTGAGACTTCCGCCCGTCACGTGCATGTGACCCGCGAGACTCTGGACATCCTTTTCGGCAAGGGCTTCGAGCTTGAGGTCAAAAAGCCCCTGTCGCAACCCGGGCAGTATGCTTCAAACCAGAAGGTCGAGGTGGTCGGACCCAAATCCAGCCTCAAATGCTCCATCCTCGGACCCGTGCGTCCCGAGAATCAGGTCGAGCTGTCTTTCACCGATGCCAGGGCGGTCGGAATCGTGGCTCCCATACGCGAGAGCGGCGATGTCGCCGGTTCTGCACCTTGCAGGATAGTCGGCCCCTGCGGTGAGGTCGAGCTCAAGGAAGGGGTCATCATCGCCAAGAGGCATGTCCACATGACTCCTGCGGACGCTGAAAGGTTCGGAGTGGCCAACGGGCAGATTGTCGAAGTCGAGGTGGAGCAGGAGACGGGAAGGAAACTCGTCTTCGGCGACACGGTCATCCGCGTGTCCGACAAGGCCGCGCTTGCGATGCACATCGACACCGACGAGGCCAATGCCGCCGCATGCAGCGGTGAAATCACCGGACATATCGTCCCCAGGGTGGAGGCCAGGCCCTCCCAGGTCTGCGACGCCGACTGACGCGGCTGAAAAGAACTTGAAAAGGTGGCCTGGAATCCGGGCCACCTTTATTCGTGTTGTCGGCTTTTCCGGCCGGCGACGGCGTGCTCATTTCTCGAAGAACGAGAAGTGCACGCGTCCATAGACCTTCTCCTTCCTGAACAGGGGATACCCGGTGAACGAATGCTCGCCTCCGTGCTCCAGGATGAAATATGCCCCGGGGTGCAAGATGTCGTGGCCGAGCACCTTGTCGGGAATCGTCTCCAGGCCCTCCAGGCTATAGGGCGGGTCGGCGAATATGATGTCGAATTTCTCGTGGCAGATGGGGAGGAAGTCGAACACGTTGCCGTGCACTACGGTGACGTTGTCCAGTCCTAGCAACGAAGCCTCCCTGCGTATGAATCTGGCGTTGTCGCGGTTCATCTCGATGCAGTAGACCCTGGCGGCTCCACGCGAAGCGAATTCATAAGAAATGGCTCCGGTCCCTCCGAAGAGGTCGAGAACCTTGAGGTCTGCGAATTCATATTCGTTGTCGAGGACGTTGAACAGCCCCTCCTTGGCGAAGTCCGTCGTAGGGCGGGCTTCGTAGCCTTTAGGAGGGAGAATCGTCTTGCCCTTGAGCCTGCCTCCGATTATACGCATCTCTCTGTTAGTTTCTGAAAAATATCCGGCCTGTCCGTCAGAGGACTATGACCGACTTGAAATAGCGGTAGAGAGACATTTCCTGTCCTGGCTCCAGTTCGGTGAGCCAGCAGATGGTCGACACCTCGGGATTGATCTGCAGGGATTTTACCGCCAGGAAGATATAATATTCCGCAGTGGTGAAGTCGGGTGCTGTGAAGCTGTTGGCCAGAAGCAGAGACTTGCCCTGGGCTATGGCTATGCTCAGCCGGCCGTCGCGCAGGCTGCAGAGTATCTTGTTGTAGGCGGGGCAGTCGGGCAGCTTGTCGAGGATTCCTGCGATTTCAGGAGCGGAAACAGCACTGTCCCCGTCTACCGAATAGACGAGGACAGCATCATATTGTGGTATGTCAATGTGTCTTACCGCGCAATCCTCCCCAAGCCGTGCAATTCCTGCAAGTGCTTCGCGCTCCTTGTCGGGGTTGAAGAAATTGGTGGGGACGAGCGTGAACACTACTCCCAGTTACCTGCGTTGTTGTTAGGAGAAGTGATGGAACCAACCTGGAGCCCCTCGTACTTGTTCTGGTTCTTGCGGTCTGCATCGAGGTTGATGCGGAGCTGGTTGTCAAGACCCTTCAGCAGGGACTTGTAGGGCATCTTGGCCTCGAAGAGGGGAACGGGAACTCCTGAAACCCTCCTTACAGTAGCCTCCATGAGCACGGGCTCGCCGCCTGAGAAGGGAATCGTCTTGAGGGAGTCGATGTTGAAGTCGTCACGATTGTTGAACAGAGTGTCCTTCACTGCAACCTTGTTCTCGATGGAGAACACCAGATTCCTGTCGCCTGCGAGGTACATCTCATAGAGCTGCTCGTTGGTGATTCTGCGATGGGCCCTCTTGACCTGCTCGGTATGTGCAACTGCGGCCGAGTCGTCGTTGGAACCGATCTGGAGCACGATGGGCATCTCTCCGGTCTCATAGAAGAGCTTGAGGGAATCGACGGTGGAGGTGAACTTGCCGTTTACGGTCTTGTAGGCAACCTGAAGGTCTCGGATGTCCTTGAGCCTCTGGATGGCCACCTGCTCGCGGTAGTCCTTCTGCTTGTTGAAGTTCAAGGGAGCCATGATGCTTTTGTAGTTGGCGAACACCAGGTAAACGATGCCGATGAAGAGCACTACTTCAACGATAATCTTGACAGTCTTGTTCATTTTGTTATGGTTATTTTATTAGTATCATACAAGTCGTACAAAGTTAGGAAAACGATTTATCAAATGCAATATTATTATTAATTTTGCGACGTCAATCGCTTATATGGGTACTATGGACGGACTCAATCTTCAAGCTCTGAACCTCATGTTCGGGAAAGGCTCCCGGATAGGTCTGGCCGTCCATATACATCCCGACGGCGATGCGCTTGGCAGCTCGGTCGCGCTAATGCGCTACCTGCGCGATTTCCGTGGCAAGGAAGTGCTGCTGTTCCTTCCGGACGATTTTCCCGGCAACCTCGGGTTCATCGCGGGGGAGGAGCGCTATATAGTGGCTTCCGCCTCGCCCGAAGAGGCTTCCGCCAGGCTCGCGTCCTGCGACCTGCTGGTCTGCCTTGACCATAATTCTCCCGGGCGGACCGGAGTGCTGGAGGCTGCCCTGAGGTCATCTTCGGCCCCGAAGGTGCTCATTGACCATCATCTTGACCCCGAAGCGGACTTCTATGACCTCGTGTTCAGCGACACAGGAGTCTCTTCCACCTGCGAGCTGCTGTATGACATCCTTTCGGCCATGCCGGACATCTCCGCTGCCGGGAAGTTCCCGGTGGAGCTCGGAACCCCGCTGATGGCCGGGATGACGACCGATACGAACAATTTCGCCAATTCGGTGTTCCCCGGCACGTTCAGGATGGCATCCGCCCTGCTCGCCGCCGGCGTGGACAGGGACGGGATACTTTTCATGCTGTACAACCAGTACGGCGAGAACCGCTTCCGCGCCATGGGCTGCTTTCTCGGCGAAAAGCTGAAGCTGCTTCCCGGCGGCATCGCGTATGCGGTATTCTACCGGCGTGACGAGGAGAGGTTCGGTCTTGCCGACGGTGATACAGAAGGCTTCGTGAACATGCCGCTGGGCATCGCCGGAGTCCGTATGAGCATCTTCCTGAAAGAGGATGACGGATTCTTCAGGGTCTCTGTGCGTTCGACCGGAGATTGTCCGTCGTCCGAGTTCGCGAGGCGCTTCTTCCACGGAGGCGGGCATTTCCATGCCTCCGGCGGGCGGCTCCATTTCCCGGAGGACATAGCCTCTCCGTCTTTGGCGGAAACATATATCGAAACCTCGGCGGCACGATTCCTGCAAGATTGCGCCCCGTCAAAACAGTGAAGAAAGATGAACAGAATTGCGAAATATCCCATTATTGTAATGTTCGCGGCCATGTGTCTTGCAGGGTGCGCGAAGGCTCCCTCGTCTTTATCCGGAGCTTCATCGAAGGAGTACTTCGACGCCTGGGTGCAGGTGCATTATCCCGACGCCGAGCCCACGGCCCTCGGAGCATACCTGATTTCCGAGACCGAAGGTGACGGCGAGACCGTAGGGGATTACGAGGAAAGCCCCTTCCTGTTCGTGAACTATGTTATAAGCGGACTGGACGGCGAGGTGATCTCGAACACCCGCGAGGATATGGCGAAGCAGCTCGGGACCTACGAGAAGGCGAACTATTACGGCCCTGTGGTATGGAACCGCAGCTATGACGCGCTGTTCGCCGGCGTCGAGGAGGCCGTTTACGGCATGAAGGTCGGCGGCACCAAGAAGACCGTGATACCTTCATGGCTCTTCACTTCGCTGCGCTACGACAACCCCCAGGACTACATCGACAATGTGACGACAGGGGAGAACCGCATCTACGACTTCGAGATAACCGGCATCGTCAAGGACATCGACAAATGGGAGTCGGATTCGCTTGTCCGCTATCTTGCGCACAACTTCCCCGAAGTGGCGCCGGATGATACTCTCAAGGAGGGCTTCTATTATATCCGGACAGTGGAGCCTGCGGACACGGCGGCTTTCCCTGCGGACACCTCCGTCTATATCAATTATATCGGCCGCAGGCTTGACGGACAGGTCTTCGACACTAATATAAAGGATACCGCCAAGCTCTACGGACTCTACGACAGCTCCGCCAAATACGAGCCTGTGGAGATAGTGTGGGGTGAGGAGTATGAGGACCTGAGGATGAGATCCTCGTCGGACTCAAGTTCGGATGAGGGCTCGCAGATGATAGACGGCTTCTCCTATGCCCTATGGAACATGCGCAGCATGGAGAAGGGAACCGCCCTTTTCACGTCCGGGCTCGGCTACAGCTCGTCCGGCTCCGGATCCAAGCTGCCCGGCTATTGTCCGCTGCGCTTCGACATCGAGATGGTCGAGGTTGAGGAAGAAGATTAGTTAGTAAGTAGTAATTATATGTCTTATGTCAATTCCGCCGCTCCGACAGAGCTCGGAACGGAAAAAATCGGTAAACTCCTGAAGATGTATGCGGTCCCGGGCATCATAGCCCAGACCGCTGCTTCGTTGTATAATATGGTCGACAGCATCTATATCGGCCATATTCCCGGGGTGGGCGCGGACGCCATAAGCGGACTTGCCGTGACCTTCCCGCTGATGAACCTGTCGGCCGCGATGGGCACGCTCGTGGGCGTGGGCGGCATGACCCTGATATCCGTGCTTCTTGGCCAGAAGAACTATGATTCGGCCAAGAAGGTGCTCTCGAACGTGTTTGCGCTGAACCTGATTATAGGAATAGTGTTCTCTGTGATCACCCTGTCTTTCCTGGATCCGATACTCTATTTCTTCGGCGCCAGCGACAACACCATCTTCTATGCCAGGGAGTACATGCGCATCATCCTGTTCGGAAACGTGGTCACGCACCTGTATTTCGGATTCAACGGCCTGATACGTTCGTCCGGACATCCGAAGACTGCCATGGGACTGACCCTGTTCACGGTAATTTCGAACGCGATACTCGACCCCATCCTGATATTCGGCTTCGACATGGGCATCAAGGGCGCCGCGATAGCAACCGTGGCCTGCCAGCTCGCCGCCTTGCTCTACACTTTCAAGTTCTTCTCCGACAAGACAAGGCTGCTGCATTTCACGAAGCCTGTGCTCCAGATAGACAGCAGGATAGCCGGGCAGTGCTTCGCAATCGGCGTCGGCCCTTTCCTCATGAATGCGGCGTCCTCCATCATCGCGATGATGATCAACCAGCAGCTCGCGAAATACGGCAGCGACATGGCGATAGGCGCCTACGGTATAGTGAACCGCGTGACCACCTTCTTCATCATGATCTGCATGGGCTTCAACCAGGGTCTCCAGCCTATTGCGGGCTATAACTACGGAGCAAGGCTGTACCACAGGGTCAAGGAGGTGTTCATCATGACGGTCAAGTGGGAGGTTCTGGTTACCACTCTCTGCTTCCTCGTGTCGATGTTCATACCGAGGGTGGCCGTCGGGCTGTTCACCAATGATGCCGAAATGATAGACATGGCCTCGAAAGGATTGAGGGTGATGAACATCTGCGTGGCCGTGGTCGGCTTCAACATAGTGGCCGGCAATCTCTTCCAGTGTCTCGGAATGGTGCGCACCGCGATAGTGCTGTCGCTTTCGCGCCAGCTGCTCTGCCTGCTTCCGTTCCTGTATCTGCTGCCTCTCTGGTTCGGCATCAAGGGTGTATGGATAAGTTTCCCCGTCGCCGACCTCATCAGTACCGTGCTTGCGGCGATTTTCGTGATGCGCCTGATGCGCAAGTTCGACAGGCTGAAGGACGGAGACGATTCTTCAATACTCGGAAGTGCAATCAAATAATTGCTCGAAATATGGAAAACAGGATAATAATAAACATAGGCCGTCAGTTCGGCAGCGGCGGCAGGACCATAGCCAGCATGATAGGGGAGAAGCTCGGCATAGATGTCTATGACAGCGAGCTGGTGCTCAAGGCTGCTGAACGCAGCGGAGTGAAGCCGGAGTTTTTCAGGCACAACGACGAGAAGAAGCGTTTCTTCACTCTCGGCTATGCGCAGAACGCCATCAACGACGAGGGGCTGTTCAAGATTCAGAGCGACACCATACGCGGAATCGCGGAGAACGGCAGCGCCGTGTTCGTGGGACGCGCCGCCGACTATGTGTTGCGTGACATGAAGTGCCTCGACGTGTTCGTCTGTGCTCCGCTCGAATGGCGCAGGCAGCTGGTCGCCGAACGTTCGAAGCTCTCCTCCGAAGAGGCCGAGAAACTGATCCAGAAGAAGGACAAGGCCCGCGAGAGCTGGTACAACTTCTTCACCTTCGGCAACTGGGGCGTAGCTTCGAATTACGACCTCTGTCTCGATTCTTCCATCCTCGGCCTCGAGGGCTCTGCCGATTTCATCATCGAGTTTGCGCGCAGGGAAGGGTTGCTGTAGGCATTGCCGTATACCTGGCTCCATCCGGCAAGTCCGTTCAGTCGGATTGCAAGGCTGCCGGTCGCAGTGGATTTGCAATCCGCTGACATCCGCCGCGACGGAGCTCGCCCGACGGCAGTAGACCCCGTCGCACAACCCTATACTGCCGTCAGAACGACTTTCTTGGTGGCGAGGGTGACCCAAAAGGTTTAATATCTCTTTGAGAATCGAATATTTGGAAGAGGATCTGAGGTTGACCTCACGGAAAAACGATGAAAAAGGGGATGACTTTTACTTTTGAGTCACCCCCTGCTCTCTTCATTCGGAGGAGTAAGGCCGACTCCGCCGCAGCCGATTTGCAATTACCGGCAACAACGGCAGTAGAACTTTCTCTGGACAGGTGCAGCAGTCAGCTGCACGTGGTGATATATGGCGGGAAATCAAGGGCGTGGCAGTGGCATCGATAAGTCTGAAAATATGGTTGTGCAGGGTTAATTTGCAATCGGTTGGTTGTCAATGAGTTCTAATTCGTAATTGCCCGGCCTTGCACTTTCTGAAGACGAAGGCTGGGCACGTGACTTGCCGGAAATAGCCTCCAAGAGCCCTGCAACGCCGTTTTCGGAATTCCGGCTGCACAGGCATAATTTTATTGCTGCCCACTCCGGTGAAATCCTAAGTTGAACCGGATTTGCAATTCATCGGCATCACGGGTGGCAGTTCTGTGCCGGAGTGTGGCCCCCGACGTTCTTGATAGACCCTTTTCGGTTACATCAGTCGCAGCCGGCAGCCTGGAAAGATGCTCGGCGCCATTCCGGTGTGACCGATGAATATCAACTTTACGTTACTGCAGAACACTTGATTCCGGACCACTTGCCCGGCGTGCGCACAAAGTTTCAGCAGGAGTCTGGTCTACTGAACTCGGTAGACCAGACTCCTGCTGAAACTCCATCTGTTCACGCATAAGGTCGCTCCTTGAGTCAAGTGTTTCACGAGCCGTCCGTGAGAAGCAGTTTGTTTATTTCGTGCAGCTTCTCATTCCGGATTCTGTGATTGTTTCTTTTTCATTGAGCATGATGACACGATTGCTGGATTTTGGAGCCTCTGAAAGTCCAGTTATAGACTTTGTGGCTTCTTGTGTTGCTCTGACTGGCGCATTGTTCTTGGCCTTGTACCAAGGTTGTTTTATTACTACAGGGCTTGGTAGGGGCTCTATACCGCTCGAGATGCTCGTTATGATTGATTTTCCAGTTGTGGCGTTCAGATTGACGGCATCGTAGTCAACAAAATCTTCGTAGTCGTATGTCCAGGATTCTCCGTAAGCCAGTTTGTGGATGCGATAATATATCGCTTCCCGGCTTGGAGCATTGAAGCCGCCTATATTATATCGCATTATGCTGTTTTCGCTGGGTCTGTAGACGCCGGTCCAGTATGTCAGGCCGCCTTCAAATACCCCTAAACCCTCATCTACATAGCGGGAGTCGGACAGGAACATATTCCACTTGACCGATTTCGGGTCATTGGTGAAATCGACGTTTCTCCACCAACCGTACTGCTCTTCATTTTCGTATCCACTTCTGACATAGTCCGGGATTCCGTGCATCTCTTCGTAGCCGTATTCATCTGCCAGTTTCGCAAAGCCATGTCCTCCGGCTTCATGATGCAGCACTTCCTCGAAGGCCTTTTCGTCTGCTCCTGTAGGGATATATGCTATTGAAGCCCCGTTGCCATAGTTTCCGGACGTAGGGTAATACATATAGCATGTACCTGCATACTTGTCGCTGTTCATGATGACAAGGACTAGAACTTCATTCATCCGTTCGGCCGGGACGGCTTTCTGCGCATATTCGAATACTGCCTGGTCGTTGCCTTGAATCGCTGTTCCGCTTCCGAAATATCCCGAGAATGCTGTTTCGGTTCCTAATGCAAATTCTTCATTCTTGGATACTGCGGTTACTGAATAGACATTGAACAAGTCCCTGAAAGTCTTGTAAGGTTCTACCGAAAAGAATCTTTCGGCGGCGGAGGCCATTATCGAATCATAGGTTCCGTCAGCGATAAGTCGGTCGCTATAGCCGTCGCCCATTATGACGATATCTATTCCATTGCCCTTTGAGGTTGTCTGAAGCGTGCGTACTTTTCCATCGGCGCTGTAATCGGAAGATTCATAGAAGTCAGTATCTCCCACAAATTTGAAATCGGACCATTCATCCTTGGAATATAGAAAAGACTGGCCGGGAGACACATATATGGTTTGCAGGTCTGGACTGCCATAGCAATAAAGTTCTTCAAGAGCGTGGTTGTTGCTCACATCAAGGGATGTCAGCAAGCTGTATTCGATGAAAAGACGTTTGAGGGCTGAGTTCTTTGTGACGTCAATCTGTTTTATGTCAAGCAGTGTCGCAAACAGGTGCTCAAGATTCAAATTGTAGGACAGATCAATGTCCGTTATTGTGTTCACGGGAATGCTGCCGTCGGAAGCTTTTCGGTAATTTCCGAAATGAATGAAATTTAGATTATGAAGTTGTGAGATATTAATCTGGCTGATGATATTGTTTTGGAAACCAAGATTATATATCTCGGGGTTGTGTGATAAGTCTATTTCCGAAATATTATTGAAAGCGAAGTCAAGGTCATATAGTTTTGGGTTATTTGAAACATCAAGAGTGTGCAGCTTATTTATGCCACAAAATAATGAACTCAACTCCGGATTGTTGGACACATCCAGTCTGTTCAGTTTATTCCCTTGGACGTTAAGGGTCTGCAATTTTTTATTCTTAGAGACATCGATGCTCGAGATGCCTAATCCTGTATTGATGCTCAGTGAAATTAGTTCCGGCATGTTGGAGACATCAATACTTTCCAATGAGGTCGAAGTAAGGCTCAGATATTTTATTTTATTCGTTTCCGGGAAAGTTATTGTGTTGAGGTCAAGGTTAAAAGAAACGTCAATATATTCCAACAAGCTATTGTTTGACAAGTCGAGACTATTGATCATGTTTCCGGAGCAGTCAAGATATGTCAGATTGAGATTCTTGGATAAGTCAAGACTGGCAATCTGTCCTGTAACTCTGGACCCGTTTAGCTGATAGCCGGAATCCCTCCAGTATCCTGAATCAATGACGCCCCCGTCTCCTACTCCTGTTACATTACATCCGTCGTTCCTCGGTACAGCTTTCAGATAGTCGAGATTTATAAAAATTTCAATACCCTGCAGGGAACTGATATTGTCGGAATAGACTGATATCTGGGTGACTTCCCATGCTTCGTCGTATGAAATCTCTCCATCGCCGTCCAAATCGAAGTTATCCGTGAGGTATTGCTTGAATGCCACATCCGGTATTTCTGCTTTCAGGTTGCTTCCCTGCCGTACGACAACGGTCGAATGCGTGGTGCCGAGTTCATCTTTAAATTCTATGCTTGTGAACCTCGGCATGCCGTCATTCGCAGTAATGGCAAAGGATACAGTTTCATTCCTCCATGTGGATTTGGTGTCTATGCGGGAAATCCAGTCGATATTCTCAGGGATGTCTATTGTGTAATTGATATTTGCTGTCAGAGCAATATCAAGTGTCCCACCCTCGGCAGGTACCGTATAGGAAATGTCTGTGGTTATTATCGTACCCCGGAAGCAGTTGATGATGGCCATTACAGTTCGAAATGTCCCGTCGTAGGTAAATACCAGAATCTCGCTGTCTGTGATTTGTTCCGGGGCTGTAATGTAGATAGTTCCTTCAGATGGACTGTTTTGTGCGACAACAGCTTCCCAACCATCCTGGGCAATTGCGCGGACAATGGTGTATGGCGTTGCCCCGGTGATTGTATACGATATTTGAGATGTTCCGCCACCATTTGATATAACGATGTCTGTTGCGCTGAAACTTATGCCGAATTCGGAGCTGTCTATTTTAGGTAGGGTTATTACACTTCCATCCGTCAGATAAAAGTATACATTGTTATCATCTTCAGATACATCTGCGAATATTCCGTCTTGTCCGGTCGCCTGTCCGATGTCGGTCCACGTGGTGCCATTGTCCATTGATAGAAGCCATCGTCCATTCTCGATTCTCAATAGAGGCGTTATTCCGTCCTTGCCGTCTTCTCCATTTTCACCATCTGTCCCGGCGGCTTTTACTTTCTTGCCGTCGACGATAAGCCATTCACCGTTGACCGTCCAATAGTATTCCCCATCGATATCTTGACGTACCCCGATTATTGGTGTAACGCTATCTTCTCCATCTTTGCCGTGATAGATGGTGATGGTTTCTCCATTGTCGAATGTAATTATGTACCCTTTCTCGACACCGTCTTCTATCAACGGCGATACATCGGTTATGAAGTTGTTGTTTTGCAGCGCGGATACAATGGCCTGCAACGAAGTTATGTCGGCATTCATTCGGCTGCAAAGTTCTTCAATAGTTGTCACCCGGTTTTCCAGGTCGTTGACTTTTTCCTCCAGATTGTCCAGTTTGGCGCACCCGAAGCAAGATAAAAGGACCAAGATAAAAGATGCTATACGCGTTGCTGTGTTATTCATGGTGATAGTTTTTATATGTTATTTTTGGGTAGAATGTCGGACTGGTTGTCTATGAAGAAGCAATATCCCGATTCCGAGCCTTTATGACAAAGGGAGAATCCAAGGTATTCGGTATTGTCGGCAATGTTGAAATATTTATTCTTGTATAATTTGCGACGTATGCTGACAACTGTCGCATTATCTGTCTTGGCATAGATTTCGACAAAGAATCTAATCGGCCAGTCAGACTCGTTGGCGAGCTTGAACAAGTCCTTACCGTGGCTGAATTCCCCATCGTTCCTTGCCTTGAACTCGATAATGCATGCGGGCTTTCCGTTGTGGTCAAATATCGTAAGATCAATATTGCCTTTGCGCCCGGAGCCGCAAATGAGTTTGTCGACAGGCTTTCCGTCTTTGCTGAACTTATATGGTCTCTCGGTAGGAGTCTCCACTGAATATGTGTAGCCTTTATCTGCTAATTCCTTGTCGGCGAGGAAAACCTCTATGAATGCCATTTTGAGCTCCTGCTCGCTGATTCTGCCGGAATTGCCCGCTTTGGGAATATGTACACGCGCAGGAACACATCCTTCAATTTTTACCGATGAGAAAGAGCAGTAGAGATTCAGGCATGCCTGTCTGAAGATGGAAACAATTTTTTCCTTGAACTGGTTATTGTCCATAGTGTCACCTGTTGCCCTCCAGGCTCCGAGAGGTCATTAAACAAAGAAAAAGTGTGAAGCCTGCTCGTCTATCTGTCAGGAGGCTGTGGTAGAGCCTTGAAGAAGATAGGACGATACAGTACTCCACACTAGAATAGATATGAGGAACTGGAAGAGTCTGTGACCTTCCACCGCATAGTCTATGCAAGAATGAGTGCTGTCCGTTGTCCTTTCTTCATTTGAAACTACCACATTTCCTGACAAGGACTGAACGAAAACACTTTCGTCTATATGTCTGTTGATTAGCTCAACAGGCCAAATATACGCTATATTTTCGATTCTACGGACAGCACTCAAGTGCTGGAAATAGAATTATGTACAATGCAATACCGGACGGCCCCTAGCGCTACACCGAGAAATTGTGATAGTGCGGGCCGAAGCGGGCGAAGGCTTCGCGGTCGAGCGCCTCGCGGTCGTCGGGGTGGGCGATGCTGATGAGCAGCTTGGCCCTTTCCTGCAGGCTCCTGCCGTAGAGGTCCACAGCCCCGTATTCGGTCACGACCCAGTGCGCGTCCGCGCGCGGGGTCACGACTCCTGCGCCGGCGTTGAGCTCGGCCACTATCTTGTTCTTGCCGTTCTTGGTGCGGGAGGCGAAGGCGGTGATGCTCTTGCCGCCCTCCGACATTGATGCTCCGCGCACGAATTCCAGCTGTCCGCCGGTGCCGCTGAAGATGCGCGTGCCTATCGAGTCGGCGCAGATCTGCCCCGTGAGGTCCACCTCGGTGGCGGAATTGATGGCTTTCATGTGGGGGTTCTGCGCTATCACGAAGGGGTTGTTGGTGTATTTGATGTCCCTCATGTTTACGGCCGGGTTGTGGTCGATGAAGGAGTAGACGTCCTGCGAACCGAGCAGGAAGGAGGCCACGACCTTGCCGGTATCGAGCTTCTTGCGGCTTCCGTCGATGACTCCGCTCTTTATCAGCTTCAGCAGCCCGTCAGCGAACATCTCGGTATGCAGTCCGAGGTGCCTGTGATCCGAGAGCTGGGCCGCCAGGGCGTTCGGGAGCGCGCCTATGCCCATCTGGATGCAGTCGCCGTCCTCCACGAGCGCGGCGCAGTTCTTACCTATCAGAATCTCGGTCGGAGTGGGTTCCGCGAAGGCTGCGGTCACGAGCGGGGTGTCGTCCCTTACAAGATAGTCGAACTGGCCGAGGTCCAGCAGATCGCCGTAGGCGAACGGCACGTTGGGGTTCATGACGCCGATTACGAGTTCCGCCGATTCCACGGCGGCCACCGAGCAGTCGACCGAGGTGCCGAGGCTGACCTTGCCGTTCTCGTCGGGAAGGGATACGTTGACCAATGCGGCTCCGAGCCTGATGTGTCCGTCGCGGTAGAGCTTCTGGCTCTCGCCGAGGTGCACCGGCAGGTAGTCGGCGTAGCCTCCGTTGACGTTTTTCCTGACGTTGGGGCCCACGAAGAAGCCCTGTTCGAAGAAGATTCCTTCGTATGCGGGGTCGCTGTAGGGCGCAGGGCCTTCGGTATGGAAATGATGGAAACGGAGGTCTGTCACGTCTCCGGCGTCGGCCCTGCGGCAGAGCGCCCGGATCAGGCAGTGCGGAACGCTGGCGACGCTGCTTAGGTGGACATGGCAATGCGACGGAATGTGGCTCACGGCCTCGTCGGCTGAGACATATTTCGGAGTTTTCATCGGGCGTAAAATTTCTTTAATTTTGCACCCGGCAAAGATAATAAAATAAACACGTAACGAAGTAATAGAAAGCGGAGAAGTTCAGAAAATAGGTTGAGAATGTGGCTATTACGCCATATTTCTCTCTTAATAAAAGGCTGAAGGAATCCGTAATATAGAGTAATGATGCAAATGTTCAGTTACTACATCATTACCGAGTGATACAGTCAAAACGTGTTGCTAAGTGGCTATATTTCTGCAATTTGCATTATTTGTCATAACTGTCTGTAACTCACTATGAATTAATTTTGTAACCATAAAAAAGTGAGTTATGCGAAGTACCTTTAAAGTATTATTTTACGTAAAGAAAGGTAGCGAGAAGCCTAATGGCAACCTGCCTTTGATGTGCCGCCTTACGGTGGACGGAGAAATCAAGCAGTTCAGCTGCAAGATGGATGTGCCTTTGCGTCTGTGGGACGTGAAAAACAACAGAGCCTCGGGCAAGAGCATCGAAGCACAGAAAATCAACATTGCCGTTGATAAAATCCGGGTGGAAGTAAACCGCCGTTATCAAGAGCTGATGCAGACTAATGGGTATGTCACTGCCGCCAAGTTAAAAGATGCCTATCTCGGTATCGGTGTCAAGCAGGAGACTTTATTGAAACTTTTTGACCAGCACAACAGCGAGTTTGCCAAGAAAGTAGGATACAGCAGGGCAAAAGGAACATTCCAGCGTTATGTGACCGTCTGCAAACATATCCGTGAGTTCCTGCCTCATACCTACAAACGTGAGGATATTTCTCTGAAAGAGTTGAACCTCTCTTTCATTAACGACTTTGAGTATTTCCTGCGCACTGAAAAGAAATGCCGTACCAATACTATATGGGGCTACATGATTGTGCTGAAACACATCGTTTCCATAGCGCGGAATGACGGACGTCTGCCTTTCAATCCCTTTGCTGGGTATATCAACTCTCCCGAAAGTGTGGACAGAGGATATGTCACGAAAGAGGAAATACACACAATGATGGACACCGAGATGCCCGACAAGACACATGAACTTGTCAGGGACTTGTTCCTGTTTTCCACCTTCACTGGCTTGTCTTATTCCGATGTCAAGAACCTGACCAATGACAATTTGCAGACATTCTTTGACGGAAACATTTGGATTATCACCCGAAGAAAGAAGACCAACACGGAATCCAATATCCGTCTGTTAGATGTACCCAGACGTATCATAGAGAAGTACAAAGGCATGACAAAAGACAACAAGGTATTCCCTATGCCGAGCAATACGACTTGCAACAAGAAGTTGAAAACCATTGCCAAATTGTGCGGTATAAAAGCCCATCTGACCTATCATGTTGCAAGACATTCAGCGGCGACCACCATTTTATTATCCAACGGAGTACCGATTGAAACCGTAAGCAGACTGTTGGGGCACACCAACATAAAGACGACCCAAATCTACGCAAAGATAACCGCCCAAAAGATAAGTCAGGACATGGAACAACTCTCTGAAAAATTGGGAGATATGGAGAAAAGCATTTGTAGGTCGATATGAAAATTACGGACCGTCAGTCGCCTGTTTCCTTGCTCGTCCATTAAGTTAGTAAAGACTTTATTGAAAGGGAAAAGGTCAGGCGGCTGTGCCGTTTCGGGCAGAATCTTCCTCTTCCAGAGCGTATTCAGCCCGAAAACCTTTTCCCTTTCACGTCTGTACAATGGACACTGACGGCTACGGAAACAAACGACTGACGGAAAAGAATCGTCAAAGACAAAACTATTGAATAGGCATATATGTCTATCATTATTTGTTTATAGAATTTCATTCAAAACCGAGGGAGGTGTTTTTATAGGACACAATAAAATGGTGGCAAACGGGAAACTGCACTCCCTCCAGAAAATAATCTTTTTCTTTTGGCGGTATTTTTGGAACACCGTTTTCGCCTTGTCGGAATGTCGTGCTTTACCGATAGGCAAGGTGCTACTCATTCCTACAATTTATTGACCGTTTTTTTCTTGACGGCTTAGAGACCAACCGACCATGATGCTAACCAATAATTGGGCAAACCAACCAACCGACCGTTATTTGTTGGTAGCAACAAATAATATGACCAATCTCAAACAAGCATCTTATCAAAGACAATTCTCCTATTTTTAATCGTGATTTCCATGCTTAATTTTTATGTTCAAGCGAACATCGCAAGTTGTGTTTTGGGCTGCCCGAAATGTTTTCGGTGCCCCAAAACTACTTGTTGGAATCTTCTCCTCCAAAGTCGGAAAACATATGCGTACAGAAAAGTAAAGTACTTCTATTATAAAACAAAATTAATTCACTATCTTTGCCTTAAATTCAATTTAATGATTGATATGGAAGATATAAATAGGCTCAAATTGGTTCTTGTCGAGAAAAAGAAAACTGGCAAATGGTTGGCTGAACAATTGAAAAAAGATCCTTCGACAGTGTCAAAATGGTGTACCAATGTTTCACAGCCTGACTTGGCTACTCTTTCAAGAATAGCCGAATTATTAGATATTGACAGGAGGGAACTTATTAATAAAAGCAAGTGAACTCGTTCCTTTGAGGAAATAAGTACAATAACATAGAAGTATATAAATGACAAGCATACAACAAAGAGATCAATTGCAGTCTCAGATTTGGAAAATAGCCAACGAAGTGCGTGGGGCTGTCGATGGATGGGACTTCAAGCAGTTTGTTTTGGGAACATTGTTCTACCGCTTCATCAGTGAAAACTTTACAGATTACATAGAAGGTGGAGACGATAGTATTGACTATGCTTCTTTACCGGACAGTATAATAACTCCAGAGATAAAGGAGGATGCGGTCAAGACGAAAGGATATTTTATATATCCGAGCCAGCTTTTTGCCAACGTGATAAAGACTGCCAACACCAATCCCAATCTTAATACGGATTTGAAGGCTATATTTGATTCTATCGAAAGCTCTGCGAACGGTTATGCATCCGAAAAGAATATCAAAGGATTGTTTGCCGATTTTGACACAACAAGCACCCGGCTCGGCAATACTGTTGAAAACAAGAACAGCCGTTTGGCTGCTGTTTTAAAAGGTGTGGCAGGATTGAATTTTGGAAGTTTTGAAGAGCATGAGATAGACCTTTTCGGCGACGCATACGAATTTCTGATTAATAACTATGCAGCCAATGCAGGAAAATCGGGCGGAGAGTTTTTCACTCCGCAGAATGTTTCAAAACTCATTTCACGGCTTGCCATGCATAAGCAGACGACAGTCAATAAGATATATGATCCTGCTGCCGGCTCTGGTTCTTTGCTACTTCAAGCAAAGAAACAGTTTGAAGACCACATCATTGAAGATGGCTTCTTCGGTCAGGAAATAAACCATACAACTTATAATCTGGCTCGTATGAATATGTTCCTGCACAATATCAATTATGATAAGTTCAACATTGCACTTGGAGATACACTTATCAATCCACAGTTTGGAGACAAAAAGCCTTTTGATGCCATCGTTTCCAACCCACCTTATTCAGTAAACTGGATTGGTTCGGATGATCCGACACTTATCAATGATGATCGCTTTGCTCCAGCTGGGGTACTTGCACCCAAATCGAAAGCGGATTTTGCTTTCGTCCTGCACTCTTTGAGTTATCTGTCAAGCAAAGGACGGGCTGCCATTGTCTGTTTCCCGGGCATATTCTACAGAGGTGGCGCAGAGCAGAAGATCCGGAAATATTTGGTGGACGGCAACTATGTGGAAACCATTATCTCATTGCCATCCAATTTATTCTATGGCACTCCGATAGCGGTTAATATTTTGGTTCTGTCAAAGCATAAGTCCGATACTAAAATCCAGTTTATTGATGCAAGCGGAGAAAGTTTCTTCACGAAAGAAACCAACAACAATGTACTCGAAGATAGGCATATAGACAAGATTATAGAAATCTTCGATAAAAAGGAAGATGTTGACTATATTGCAAAATCGGTTGATTATAAAACCATTACTGAAAATGATTATAATTTGTCGGTAAGCAGTTATATTGAGATGGAAGACACCCGTCCGAAGACTGATATTAAGGAACTGAACGAGCGAATCCGCCGGATTGTGGCGCGGGAAAACGAACTACGTGCGGAGATAGACAAAATAGTAGCTGAATTAGAGGATGATGAATTATGAGTAAGCTAAAAGAATTGATACAGAATCTTTGTCCGGATGGGGTAGAATATAAGAAGTTAGGAGAATTATTGGACTATGAACAACCTACAAAATATATAGTAGAAAGTACTGAATATGACAACTCTTATGATATACCTGTACTAACTGCTGGACAAACTTTTGTATTGGGCTATACAAATGAGAAATTTGGAGTATATAGAGCAAGTCAAGAAAATCCAACTATCATATTTGATGATTTTACAACATCCTTTCATTGGGTAGACTTTGAATTTAAAATTAAAAGTTCTGCAATGAAGATGTTAAGACCGAAAGGAACTTTTGATGGTTCTTTCAAATATGTTTATTATGCAATGAAATGCATCAAATATGAAGCAATAGATCATACTCGTCATTGGATATCAAAATACTCCCAATTTGAAATTCCTTTCCCCCCTCCTGAGGTGCAGAAGGAAATAGTTAACATTCTTGATGATTTTACAAATCTTGCAGCGGAGCTGCAAGCGGAGCTGCAAGCGAGGAAGGAGCAGTATGAATATTACCGGAATAAATTGTTAACATTTGATAAAATAGGGGGGGTACGCAAAGCGTAACTTGGATGAAAATGAGTGAGATAGGTACATTTATAAGAGGCAAACGATTTGTAAGGACAGACATTGTTAGTGATGGTGTTCCTTGCATTCATTATGGTGATATGTACACATATTACGGACTATATACAACTCAAAGTAAAGGGAGACTTAGAAGTGAGCTTGCCTCAAAAATGAGATATGCTCAAAAAAATGATGTAGTAATTGTTGCCGCAGGTGAAAATAAAGAAGACATTGGCATTGGGTTAGCTTGGATTGGAGATGAGCCTGCAGCGGTACATGATGCTTGTTTCATATTTAGGAGTGATTTGTATCCTCAATATGTTTCGCACTATTTGCGCTCAGATTATTATCATAAGCAAATAGTTAAGTATGTTTCTGAAGGAAAGATATGTTCTATATCAGCAAAAGGTTTAGGTAATACCATTATTCCAGTTCCCCCTTATGAAGAACAAGTAAGAATAGCTACACTACTTAATAATTTTGATGCATTGGTGGGTGACCTTACCGAAGGTCTTCCAGCAGAAATGGCCGCAGTGCAGGAACAATACGAATATTATAGAAACAAATTACTATCATTTTCAAGAATCCAAATAAGCGCATAATATGGGACAAACATTAACTGAAATAGCACAGATTCTTCGTGATACCGATAAAAAAGCACAGTTAATCTATGCCTTTAACGGTGTGGGTAAGACTCGTCTGTCCCGTGCGTTCAAGGAGTTGGTTTCTCCAAAGGATCAAGATAACGAATCGGAGGAACACAAAATAAAGGTTTTGTATTATAATGCATTCACGGAGGATTTGTTCTATTGGGATAATGACTTGGATGCAGACTCTGACAGGAAACTCAAAATACAGCCAAATGGTTTTACCAATTGGGTTCTCAGAGATCAGGGACAGGAAAGAAATATAGTAACTTATTTTCAGCATTACACTAGCAATAAATTAACGCCCCGTTTCAATGAAGAATATAACGAGATCACGTTTTCCATTGAAGGAGGAAATGCCGGAATAATAAACAACATCAAGATTTCAAGAGGCGAAGAGAGTTGCCTTATTTGGTGTGTGTTTTACAGTTTACTTACTTTGGTTGTAGATACATTAAATGAGCCAGAGCCGGCAAATCGTGATACTAACCAGTTTGATGAATTAGAATACGTGTTTATCGACGACCCGGTAAGTTCGTTAGATGAGAATCACTTAATAGAATTAGCCGTAAATATTGCAGAATTAATAAGGAAAAGTGAGTCAGAAGTAAAGTTTATAATTACGACACATAATCCATTGTTTTATAATGTGCTGTATAATGAATTAAATAATGCAGACCAAGAAACTAAAGATAAAACAAAGAAATCGCTTAAAAAGTATTTAGAGAAATTAGATGATGGGACCTTCGTGCTTCATGATTCTAATGACTCTCCATTCTCCTATCATCTCTTTCTTTTGTCAGAACTAGAAAAAGCGATACAAACTGGCAATATAAAGAAATATCACTATAATTTTTTGCGTCAAATATTGGAGAAGACCTCTACATTTCTTGGATATAAAAAATGGAGAGAATTATTGACTTTGTTACCGGATGATGCGCATGAAGCATATTACAATCGTATAATAAACTTATGTAGCCACGGTAAACATTCTGGTGAAGAAACTTCTATGTTAGATGATAACGACAAGAGAGTAATAGGCTATCTTGTACGAGAGATAAAAAATATCTATCATTTTAAAAACGAATAATCGTAATAATGGCACAATATAATACCATAGCAGAATCGAACAACTTCATCGTACTTGACGACTATACCAAGTATAATGAACTTCATGAACCTTCGGTGGCTTATCAGTCGGAAGCAAGCCTTGAACACGAATTTGTCCAAGATTTAGTGAATCAGGGCTATGAATATTGCCCGGATATATCAACTCCCGATGCATTGCTGGCCAATGCCCGTATGCAAATTCAGGAACTCAATGATGTGGAGTTCTCCGACAAAGAATGGCTACGATTTGTGGAAGAATATCTGGACAAGTCGGGAGACACCCTGATAGACAAGACCCGCAAGATTCACGATAACCACATTTATGATTTTGTTTTTGATGATGGACATATTAAAAACATCTATATTGCAGACAAACAAAACATTGCCCATAACAAGGTGCAAGTAATCAACCAGTTTGAGCAAACCGGAACACAAGCCAACCGTTATGATGTTACTATTCTGGTCAATGGTTTGCCATTGGTACATGTTGAATTAAAAAAACGAGGTGTTGCCATCCGTGAAGCATTCAATCAGGTTCACCGTTATTCCAAAGAAAGTTTCAATAGTGACAATTCACTTTTCAAGTATATTCAAGTGTTTGTCATTTCAAATGGTACGGACAGCCGTTATTTTGCCAATACGGTTGAGCGCAACAAAAACAGCTTTGACTTTACCATGAACTGGGCAAATGCGAAGAATACCGTGATAAAGGATCTCAAAGACTTTACGGAGACTTTTTTCCAAAAGAACACTTTGCTCAATGTCATTTTCTCCTATTCTGTATTTGACACCAACAACACTTTGCTTGTAATGCGCCCGTATCAGATTGCTGCGACAGAGCGTATATTATGGAAAATCAGAAGCGCATACCAAGCAAAAAAATGGTCTACAACCGAAGGTGGCGGATATGTATGGCATACCACAGGCTCGGGGAAAACGCTTACCAGTTTCAAGGCTGCACGGTTGGCGACCCAACTGGACTTTATCGACAAAGTCTTCTTTGTCGTTGACCGCAAGGATCTTGACTATCAGACAATGAAAGAGTATCAGCGGTTCTCTCCGGATAGTGTCAACGGGTCTGAAAGCACGGCCGGCCTGAAACGGAATATAGAGAAGGATGACAACAGGATTATCGTTACAACAATTCAGAAACTGAATAATTTGATGAAAAGTGAAGACAATTTGCCTGTTTATCAGAAGCAGGTTGTTTTCATTTTTGATGAGTGCCATCGCTCCCAATTCGGAGAAGCGCAAAAACAATTAAGGAAAAAGTTCAAAAAGTATTATCAGTTTGGTTTTACAGGAACCCCCATATTCCCGGAAAATGCTTATGGTTCGGAAACAACGGCGAGCGTGTTCGGCAGGGAATTGCATTCATACGTGATAACGGATGCCATCCGTGATGAAAAAGTATTGAAATTCAAGGTTGACTATAACAATGTAAGACCCCGTTTCAGGAATATAGAAACAGAACTTGACGAGCAGAAGTTAAGTGCCGCAGAAAACAAACTGGCCTTGCTTCATCCCGCCCGCATAAATGAGATTTCGCAATATATTCTGCACAACTTCAGAATCAAGACCCATCGAAACCAAAGTGACAGCAAAGGCTTCAATGCCATGTTTGCTGTCAGTAGTGTGGACGCAGCCAAATGCTACTATGAAGAATTGAACCGATTGCAGAAAGATTCGGAAAAGCCTTTGAAAATAGCTACCATATTTTCTTTCGCCGCCAACGAAGAGCAAAGCGCAATAGGTGAAATACCTGATGAGAACTTCGAGCCGTCGGCAATGGACCTAAGTGCAAAAGAATTTCTGGCAAAAGCCATTGACGATTATAATACTCTGTTTGGAACAAGTTATGGCATTGACGGGAAAGAGTTTCAAAACTATTACAGAGACCTTGCCAAAAGAGTAAAAAATAAAGAGGTGGATCTTATAATCGTTGTAGGCATGTTCCTGACCGGATTTGATGCCCCGACTTTGAATACGCTGTTTGTAGACAAGAACTTGCGCTATCACGGATTGATACAGGCATTTTCCCGTACCAACCGAATTTATGATGCGACTAAGACATTTGGCAATATTGTGACTTTCAGAGACCTCGAAAAACATACGATTGATGCCATAAAATTATTCGGCGATGATAATACTGCAAATGTAGTGCTCGAAAAAAGCTACAGGGAATATTTGGAAGGCTTTAAAGACATTGCATCTGGTGAGGCTCGGAGAGGATATATTGAAATTGTAAAAGAACTGGCTGATAAATTTCCTGATACAGACAAAATCGTTACAGAACAGGGTAAAAAGGAATTTGTCAGACTGTTTGGTGAGTATCTGCGGGTGGAAAACGTATTGCAGAATTTTGATGAGTTTACGGCACTCAAAGCCTTTCAGACAATAGACACGGATAATCCGGATGCAATCGAAACATTTAAAAACAATTATTTTGTCACCGATGACGATATTGCAAAAATGCAGAAATTGCAAATGCCGTCTGATAGGATCATTCAGAATTACAAATCGACTTATAACGATATACGGGATTGGTTAAGACGGGAAAAAGAGGGAAAGAAGCCGGAAAAATCAAGGATAGACTGGGATGATGTCATTTTCGAAATAGACTTGCTTAAATCGCAGGAGATAAACCTTGATTATATTCTTGAGCTGATTTTCGAAAATAACAAAAAGATGGCGGACAAATCTTCATTGATAGAAGAAATCCGCAGGGTTATCCGGTCAAGTGTTGGCAACAGAGCCAAAGAAAGCCTGATAGTTGATTTTATCAATGATGCTAATCTCGATGCCATTTCTGATAGGACTGAAATTATAAAAGCATTCTTTGAGTATGCGCAAACGAAGCAAAAGAAGGAAGCATCGGATTTGATAACAAGTGAAAATCTGAATGAAAGGGAAGCCAAGCATTATCTGGAAGTTTCTTTAAGACGTGAATACGCCAGTGAGAATGGAACAGACTTTAATAACATCCTGCCAAAAATGAGTCCGCTAAACCCCTTATACCTGACTAAAAAACATAAGGTATTTGAAAAGATCGCCGCTTTTGTCGAAAAGTTTAAAGGTGTTGGTGGGCAACTATAATTTTTATTGATATGACAAATGCTTCTGTTTTAAATTGGAATACAATTGAACTTCATTATTGGTTTAATGATGAAAGTCATACCATGAATGCAATTGTACTCAACAAATGCGAATATGAATTTTTAGGTATTGCAAAAGAAATAGCGCAAACATTAAAAGTTGATCTTGAAATTGAGACAGAGCCGCTTGGTGAAGGTGGTTTACGTAGTTGGTTCAAATTCAAAGCAAAAAATAAGGATGCGATTAAAGTAGGTGTTATTCTATATATCATTACGAATCTTTTAGGCACACCTCTGACAACAGCTATTGATGAGTTGACTCGTATGGCTATTCAATCTGTATTTGAACGTGAAGAAATTAGACAATTGAAAGAACAAAAGAAAATAGCAGAGTTAAAACTGGATATAGCAAGAATAGAAGCAGAAACAGAACAATTAAGCAGAAATATTGATGAAAATAAGGTTAAGAAAAAACGTTCCAACTATTATGAACATATAAGTTCTTATGATAAGATTACAAAGGTATCGGTTAGTATTATTGATAGTGCAAAGAGGTGTGTTTATTGGAAGAAAGAGATAATGAAATCTGATTTTCCTAATTATATTATGACCTCTGATGAACTTGAACCCGAAAACGATGAAAATGCTGTAATTGAAATAATTTCTCCTGTATTGAAAAAAGGGAAGTATAAATGGTCTGGAATTTATCATGATGAGGTAATCCAGTTTACCATGAAATCCAATGAATTTAAAACACTGGTTCAAACGGGACAAATACTTTTTAAGAATGGTTCTTCAATAAACTGTCATTTAATCACTCGTAAGAAAATTAATGCTGAAGGCGAAGTTAAAATAACTGGATACGAAGTCGTTCTTGTGAATTATTATTTTGAAAATGACAAACCTATAGAAACGCCTGAAGGGAGACGAAATCGACAAATTAAAGAAGCAGAAAAAATGCAATTGACATTATTTGATTATGATAACGATTGAAGATATAAAGAAATTGATAGCCAAGGATGAAACTCGGACTTTGGAATTAAAGAAAACGACAGGCGAACTCTATAAGGGTATGGAAACAGCTTGTGCATTTCTGAATTCCGATGGGGGCTGGCTGATGTTTGGCATTGCTCCGTCTTTGAAGATTATTGGGCAAAATGTTACCGATAATACAAGGCAGGAGGTGGCAAATGCTATCCGTAAGATTGAACCGGCAATAGATGTGGAAGTGGAATATATAGAGTTACCCGATAAACCGGATAATTATGTTATTGCCATCTACTTCGATTCCAATAATTTCAAGAATGGACCGTATTCGTTTGATGGTAGAGCTTTCTATAAAGTGGAAAGTACGACTGCGTTGATGCCAAGACAGATGTATGAGGAACGTCTGAGAATCAGCAATCCTCAGCGATTCAGTTGGGAAAATACGCCCAATTCAGAAATAACCGTTGATGATATTGATACAGAACTCTTATATCAAACACTGCATGACGGAATAGGATCAAGGCGTATTCATGCTTCGGCAATGACATTGCAAGACCCAATGAAGATTATGCTTAAACTCGGAGTTGCAAGAAAGGATGGTATGATATTGAATGCTGCAAATGTATTGTTCGGTAAAGAGCCTTCTTTATTACACCCTCAGTGTAAAATCCGTTTAGCTCGCTTTGAAGGAACGGACAAAAGAGTATTTCGTGACCAGACGGTTTGTGAAGGAAATTTGTTTGAACAGTATGATGCTGTTATGGATTTCTGTTTAAAGCATTTGAACCTATCTGGCAGAATGGATAGTAAATTCAGACAAGATACACTTACTGTGCCTTATGAAGCTATAAAGGAAGCTACAATCAACATGCTATGCCATCGTTCTTGGAATGCTGAAAATACGACTCCAAGTCTGGCTATTTACGACGACCGCATTGTATTTCAGAATCCTGGATCATTTCCTCTGGGTATGACATGGCAGGACTTTGTGAATGAGCATATTGGTTCTTTACCAGCCAACCCCACTATAGCAAATGTATTCTATCGGCGTGGCACGATGGAGGCTTGGGGACGAGGTATAGGTCTTATTATGGAAAGCTGTAGAGAGCAGGTACTTCCAACACCGGAGATAAAAGTTGTTCCACCATTTGTGAACCTTACAATATGGTTTAATTACTCACTAGCTGGAGGTGTAAAAGCATCTGCACCCCAAGTGAAAGTTCCATACACCCCAAGTCACACCCCAAGTGATGATGATTTCACCTCAAGTCACAACGAAATACATAATCAGGCGAATATCATTACACCCCAAGATAAGGTGTTTGAATTTTGTAAATCACCGAAGAGTATCGTTGAAATAGCCGAAATGCTTGGAGTGAATGATAGAAGATGGGTACGAAAGAAATATATTGCTCCCTATATCGGCACAAAACTGCAAATGACCATTCCTGATAAGCCCAATAGCCAAAACCAGAAGTATGTAATTATCAAAGATTGATATGGAAGTAGCCAAAGTCTTTGCCCATCCAAAGATTTTGGTTACTTTTGCTGTTGAGTTATTTGACAGTCAAACATAGCGAAACGTTGAAAATTGCACGGTATCTTAGTCGTTACCTCCATTTCTCGAATAGTCCGCTAAAAGTTTATTCTTCAATTGGTTAAGTCAAACTGTTGAAAATCTAAAATAAACTGCAAACCGAGAGCAGTGCTGAACTTGTTCAGGCAATGCCGAGGCGCAGCGTGATTGTAAACGAAGTTTAAAATATGCATACGAAAGAAGAAAAACTGTCGGCATTCGGCCGGCTTCTCGATGTGATGGACGAATTGCGCGAGCACTGCCCCTGGAATGCCGCGCAGACCATGGAGTCGATACGGCCGATGACCGAGGAGGAGGTATATGAGCTCAGCGACGCGATAGTCCGCCGCGACGACCACGACATCTGCAAGGAAATCGGCGACCTGCTGTATCATCTGGTGTTCTACGCGAGAATCGCCCAGGAGCGCGGCGCGTTCGACATAGCCGACTCCCTGGACGCCGAGTGCGAGAAGATGATCTTCCGCCATCCCCACGTGTTCGGGGACGAGAAGGACAGGAAGATGACGGCCAAGGAGATAGCCGACACCTGGGAGCTCGTCAAGGCGAAGGAGAAGGACGGCAACAAGACCGTGATGGCGGGAATCCCCGATGCGATGCCGGCAGTGCTCAAGGCCATGTCGATGCAGGAGAAGGCCCGGGGCTGCGGATTCGACTGGGAGAGGCGCGAGGACGTGTGGGCCAAGGTGGAAGAGGAGTTCGGAGAGGTCAGGGAGGCCTGCGCGGAAAAGGACGGAGACCATGTGGAGGAGGAGTTCGGCGACCTGCTGTTCGCGGTGATCAATGCCGCCAGGCTCTACGGGGTCGATCCCGAGAAGGCCCTGGGACGGACATGCGGCAAGTTCCGCAGGCGCTTCGACTACGTGGAGACCGCCGCCAGGTCGGCCGGCCGCGGGCTGGCGGACATGAGCCTCGCCGAGATGGACGCCCTCTGGGACGAGGCCAAGTCCAGGGGGCTGTAGCTTTTTGCCTCCGCCGGGCGAAGAATTTTTTTGAAAAGAGCCGAACTGCACCTAAATTTGCAGGTTGTGCAAAACTGAAACCATGGCAGAATATAGAATAGTAGAGGTACTTGACAGGCGCGGACTGCGCAAGTTCATAAAGTTCCCGGATGAGCTGTACCGGAATTGTCCCCAGTACGTGCCCGCCCTGCATTCCGACCAGAAGAAGTCCCTGACGAAGTGCGCGTCGCTTTCATATTGCAGCCGCAAGCTCTGGCTCGCGCTCGATTCCGGCGGCAAGGTGGTAGGACGCATCTGCGGCATGATCAACCCCCGCTACAACGAGCGTTTTTCGAAGAAGCGCGCCCGATTCGGCTGGTTCGACTGCATAGACGATTTCGAGGTTGCCGAACTTCTGATCGGAACGGCTGAAAAATGGGCGAAGGCTCAGGGCATGACAGAAATCCACGGACCGCTCTATTACAACACCCTGGGAAAGCAGGGCATGCTGGTAGAGGGCTACGAGAACATCCCTCCCTTCAACTGCATCTACAACTATCCCTACTACAACGACTTCGTGACCCGTCTGGGCTTTGTGAAGGAGTGCGACTGGGTGCAGTACAAGATGGTCGCGGACCACGGGGTGCCCGACAAGACCCGCAGGGTGGCGAAAATCGTGCAGGAGCGCTACAACCTGCATTTCGGAAGCATAGACAAGCTCAAGAAGGATCCCGAACAGGTCAGGAAGTTCTTCAAGATGTACAACGACAGCTTCTCCGAAGTGGTCTACAACTTCATCCCCTTCACCAAGGAGGAGATAGACGAGGAGGCGAAGTCGGTGATGTCCTTCATCTCCGACAAGGCCAGCTGCCTGCTGATGGACGAAAACGACGAGCTGGTGGCCTTCGGAATTTCCTTCCCCAGCATCTCCAAGGCTCTGCAGAAGGCCAAAGGGCACCTGTTCCCCTTCGGCTGGATACACCTGCTGCGTGCGCTGAACAACTACGAGACCACCGACCTCATGCTGAACGGCGCCGTACCCGAATGGCAGCACAAGGGCGTGTCGGCGGTCTATTATCTTGAAATGGCCGACAAGTCCAAGAAGATAGGCAGCAAGTGGGCGATTTCGAACCCCCAGATAGAGTCCAACAGCGCGGTGAACATCTGGAGCAGCTATGAGCACGAACTCTACATGAGGCGCCGCTGCTACATCAAAACAATAGAATAAAATATGGCAGACAACAATACTTTACTGGACAAGGTGCTGTCGCTGCAGGACAAGTTCCAGCAGCTTCAGAACGAGCTGTCGAGCCCCGAGGTGATGTCGGACATGAAGCGTTACGTGCAGCTCAACAAGGACTACAAGGAGCTGGAGCCCATCATCAAGGCCGGCAAGGAATATGAGAAGATGGTCAACGACCTCGCTTCGGCCAAGGACATACTCGTGAACGAGAAGGACGATGAGCTGCGCGAGATGGCCAGGGCCGAAATCGCGGACATAGAGGCCAGGATTCCGGACAAGGAGCAGGAAATCAAGCTGCTGCTCATTCCCGCCGACCCCGACGACGGCAAGAACGCGATTGTCGAGATACGCGGTGGCACCGGCGGCGACGAGGCGGCGATTTTCGCCGGAGATCTTTTCCGCATGTACCAGCATTTCGCCGAATCGCGCGGATGGAAGGTCGAAGTAACCGACCAGACGCCCGGCACCTCGGGAGGCTTCAAGCAGGTAGTGTTCAAGCTGTCCGGCGGCGACGGAGTCTACGGAGTGATGAAATACGAGTCAGGAGTGCACCGCGTGCAGAGAGTCCCCCAGACCGAGACCCAGGGCCGCATCCAGACTTCGGCGGCATCGGTGGCAGTGTTCCCCGAGGCCGGAGAGTTCGACGTGGACCTCAGCTGGGACGACATACGGCTCGACCTCTTCTGCTCTTCCGGCCCCGGAGGACAGGGCGTGAACACGACCTATTCTGCAGTCAGGCTCACGCACATTCCCACGGGCCTCGTGGTGCAGTGCCAGGACGAGCGTTCCCAGATCAAGAACAAGGAGCGCGCCTTCGAGGAGCTGCGCACCAGGCTCTACAATCTCGAGCATCAGAAGTATCTCGACGGTATCGCCGCCAAACGCAAGACCATGGTCTCGACCGGCGACCGCTCCGCGAAGATACGCACCTATAACTATCCCCAGGGCCGCGTGACGGACCATCGCATCAACTGGTCGATGTACAACCTGCCTTCGTTCATGGACGGGAATATCCAGGAATGCATAGACCAGCTGCAGATAGCCGAGAACGCCGAACGCCTCAAGGAAGCCGGCGAGAATTAACCGGGATTGCCTGCGGTTGCAGTCAGCTGCGGTCGCATCAGCGGCCCGGTGGAGCGTCAGCGGGATTTGCTTTGCAAATCGAAGCATCGAAGCCGGCGGCCGGAGCGAGTCTTCTTGATTTGACGCCAACCGGCCATATCACCCACGAACAGGCTTTTCCCGCCTGTGAGGGGTGTTTATGGCCGGCTGGCGTTTGTTTTCAGAGGAGTAAAGTTCAGATTTTTTCAGACTTTCCTGAACGCCACGCAGGCGTTGTGCCCTCCGAAGCCGAATGAATCGCTGAGGCCGAGGCTGACATCGGCCTTCACGGCTTTGTTGGGCGTGTAGTCAAGGTCGCACTCGGGATCCGGCTCGTCCAGGTTGATGGTGGGAGGAATCACTCCTTCCTGGAGCGCGAGCACAGTGGCTACGGCCTCAATGGCTCCCGTGGCCCCGAACATGTGTCCGTGCATCGACTTCGTGCTGCTGATATGGCACTTGTACGCGAAATCCCCGAACGCCAGCTTGTACGCCTTGGTTTCGGTCACGTCGTTGAGCAGGGTTCCGGTTCCGTGCGCATTGATGTAGACATTGTCGTGCGAAGGGTCGAATCCGGCCTGTTCCAGAGCTATCCTTATGCATTCCGCCTGGGTGGAGCCGTCCGGACGCGGTGCGGTGGCGTGGTACGCGTCGCAGGTGCTTCCGTAGCCGACGACTTCGGCGTAGATGTGCGCTCCCCTGGCGAGGGCGTGTTCATAGTCTTCCAGAATCATGACGGCCGAACCGTCCGCCATCACGAATCCGCCGCGGTTGCGGTTGAATGGCAGGGAGGCGTATTTGGGGTCCTCCGCCCTGGTCAGCGCCTTGGCGTTGGCGAAACCCGCGATTCCTATCGGAATCGTGCAGTGGTCGCTTCCTCCGGCGATGATTGCGTCGGCGAAACCGTACCTGATGGCCCTGTAGGCTTCACCTATCGAGTGGGTGGAGGTGGCGCACGCGGTCACGATGTCGATGCACGAGCCCTGGGCGTTGAACTTGATGGCAATCTGCCCTCCGGCCATGTCGCTGATCATCGTGGGCACGAAGTTGGGCGAAATCCACTTGCCCGAAGGATCCTCGGTGAACTTCTCGACCTCGCGCTGTATGGTCTGGAAACCGCCTATGCCCGAACCTACGTAGGTGGCCAGGCGGGCAGGTTCGATGTTCTCGCCGGACACGAGCCCCGAATCCTTCATGGCCTGCCAGGCCGAGGCCATGGCGTAGACGGTGAAGGGGTCCTGCTTGCGGATGAACGGCTTGTCCATGCCGTACTCCTCCGGATTGAAGTTGCGCACCATGCCGCCTATCTTGACGGCGAGGTTCTCGGTGGGGTATTCGGTGATATGGTCGATTCCGCAGACTCCGTTGATAAGATTGTTCCAGAATGTGGTTACGTCATTGCCTATGCAGGAGAGAACTCCAAGGCCTGTTACTGCGACTCTTCTTTCCATAAGTACTGATATTGAAAAGGCAAAGGTATTAAAAAATTAATATATTTGTGCGCAAGAGCGATACGGATGATATCTTTGTTCGACAAGGTGCCGCGCTATCTGCTCGGCAGGAGAGAGCTGACATGGACCCTGGTTTTCACGGCCTTGTTCGCTTTCGTGTTCATGATGCTCAACATCCCGTTCTCCCGGAATCCGTGGCTCGCCGTCATAAGCGGAAGCTCTACGGTACTGCTGGTATGTTTCTTCCTCGCCTGCGTGATAATCGTCACGGTCAGCCGCATGCTGCTGTTCCGCATGGGATATCGGAGAGGGGTGAGCGTGCTCGGGTATGTGCTCTGGAGCCTCGGGGAGATGATCCTCGTCAGCCTGCTCTACACCTTCTTCACGGCGCAGGGGCGCAAGATAGGGCTTATAGACATCGGCGGGAGGACGATGCTGAAAGTGTTCTTCGAGAGCATGGTCTTCTCCTTCTGGTGCATGGGCGTCCCCTATCTGATTTCCTGCCTCTACCTGAGCCTTGTCGACAAGGGCAACACCATGCGCCTGACCGACTACGGCAATGTGGTGAGCGACGCCCCTGCCAAGCCCTACGAGGACAAGAAGATAACCCTTTTCGATAACAGCGGAGCCCTGAAGTTCTCGATAAGCTCGGGGAACCTGTATTTCATAGAATCCGATGACAATTACATAAAAGTCTGGTATTCCGACAGTTCCGGACAGATACGCCAGTATATGCTGCGCTGCCGTCTGAAGACTGTGGAGGACAGCTTCGCCGGAAGCGACCTGGTCCGCTGCCACCGCAAATACATCGTGAACATCACCAAGGTCAGGATACTCAAGGCGGAGAAGGAGGGCTACAGGATAAGTTTCGGCATCGACAGCATAGGGACTATCCCGATATCAAGGACATACGAACAGAACGTGCTTGCGCGTTTCAACTCAAAAACTTCATAGACATGTGGCAAAGGATTCAGACACTCTATCTTTTCATCTCCACGGTGCTCATAGCGCTGCTCTTCTTCTGTGACAAGGCGGAAGGAGTTTCATTCACGGAATATTTTCCGTATCTTGTATTCATAATCGTCATAACCCTGCTCAACGTCCTGGCATTGACAACCTACAGGTTCAGGGTGTTCCAGATGAGGACGGCGGTACTTTCCGCGCTGGTGACCATCGCGTTCCAGATATGGCTCGCGGTCGATTTCTTCACCTTCGGAAAGACCGATGACTTCCATATCACGGCGGTGTTCCCCATAGCCGCTGTGATACTTGACTTCCTCGCGGCGAGAGGAATCTTCGCCGACGAACTCATGGTCAGGAGCGCCTCGAGGCTGAGGCCGGCCAAGCGCAAGGGCGGGACAGGCGGAAACACTAAAACTACAAAGTCATGAGAATCGCAGAATCAGAACTCATCATCAACGGAGACGGCTCCGTGTTTCATATCCACATCAGGCCCGAGCAGCTTGCCGACAACGTGATACTGGTCGGCGACCCCGGCAGGGTGGAGATGTTCAGGCCCCTGCTCGACAGCATCGAGGCCGAGGGCGCGTCCAGGGAATTCGTGTGGATTACCGGACGCAGCGGCGGCAAGAGGTTTACCGTGCTCTCCACCGGAATAGGCACCGACAACATCGACATCGTGATGACCGAGCTGGACGCACTGGCCAACGTGGATTTCAGCACCCGGGAGGTCAGACCCGAGCACCGTACTCTCAATATCCTGAGGATAGGGACATGCGGCGCGATACAGCCGGAAATTCCCCTCGGTTCGTTCATCTTCTCCCATATCTCCATCGGATGCGACGGACTGCTCAACTGGTATGAGGGCAGGGACAGTATCGCCCTGCTGGATTTCGAGGAGGCCTTCAAGAAGCATGTGCACTGGGACAGGCACCTTCCCGACCCTTATTTCGTCAGGGCGAGCGACAAGCTTATACGGAAGTTCGAGGATTGCACCGTCAAGGGCATGACCATCTCAGCCTCGGGTTTCTACGGGCCCCAGGGCAGGGTGGTGAGACAGGGGCTCGCCATGCCGGACATGCTTGCGGACTTCGAGAGTTTCGAGTACGGCGGCTACAAGATCACCAACTTCGAGATGGAGGGTTCGGCCCTCGCGGGAATGGCCGCGAAGCTGGGACACAACGCGGGGACCGTGTGCTGCGCAATCGCGCACCGCTACCTCAAGGATGCGAACACCGACTACAAGCCGAAGGTCAACGAACTGGTGAAGCTGGCGCTGGAAAGGCTGGCAGACTGACGGCCTTTTCAGCTTGCCAGGCCTGAAGAGGAAATAAGGTTGGTGAGCTGTTCGCCGATGGCCCCGACTATCTCCTCGGTAATCACCACAGGCGCATGCTCCGTGAAATCATGGAGCATGCCTTGTTTTTCCATGTGCTCCTGAAGCCCGTCGTACGCGATTCCGTGCTGTCTGAGGTAGGTGGAGCTCACTGTTGTCCTTGACAGGATTATCGCCAGGAGCAGGTGCGCGCTGCGTATGGTCGAACTGCCGAACCTGAGTGCCTGGTATGCGGACATCTTTATGGTCTCCGCCGCAGCTTTCGTAGGGTGTACCGAATCCGCTTCGCCGAGTGCCGCCGGCTCGTCCCGGAAGACGAGCTCGTCTATCCTGAGCTTCATGTCGTCCAGGTCAATGCCTGAGTCGAGCAGCGCCTTGCAGGCGTTGTTGTGCCTGTCGCGCAGCAGGCCCAGCATCAGATGGTCCACGCCGGCTGTCTTCCAGCCGGTCCGCAGGGCCTCCTCCGCGGCAAATCCGAGGATGTCGTGCATCTTGCTTGAGAAGAGGATTTTCATGGCTCAAAATCAAAGCAAAAGTAGCAAATAATTCGGATTTTTATCCTAAATTTGCATGATTGGATAATTGTGGAATATAGATTTTTATGGATAGTGAGGTAAAGAATCCTGAAGAGATTCAGGAAGAAGCGGTGGGAATAATCGAGCCTGTCGAAATCGACCAGGAGATGCGCACGGCCTACATCGACTATTCGATGTCGGTCATCGTTTCGCGTGCCCTGCCCGATGCCCGCGACGGTCTGAAACCCGTGCAGCGCAGGGTGCTTTTCGGAATGGACGGGCTCAATCTAGGCTATGGCGGACAGACGAAGAAGTCCGCCCGTATCGTGGGTGAGGTGCTTGGTAAGTTCCATCCCCACGGAGACTCCAGCGTGTACGACGCGATGGCACGTCTCGCCCAGAACTGGAACCAGAGATATCCTCTGATATACGGACAGGGTAATTTCGGCTCTATGGACGGCGATCCCGTTGCGGCCATGCGATATACCGAGGCCAAGCTGGAGAAGCTTTCCGCCGAGGTCCTGGCCGACATTGACAAGGACACCGTCGACATGACGCTCAATTTCGACGACACCCTCGAGGAGCCCACGGTGCTGCCCACGAAGGCGCCGCTGCTGCTGCTCAACGGTTCGTCGGGCATCGCCGTCGGAATGGCCACCAACATGGCCCCGCACAATCTCGGCGAGTGCTGTGACGCGATTTGCGCTTTCATCGACAACCCGGACATCGACACCGCCGGGCTTATGGAGCACATCAAGGGTCCGGATTTCCCCACCGGCGGCATTATAATAGGCCGCCAGGGCATCATGGACGCCTACGGCACCGGCAGGGGCAGGATAGTCCTGCGCGCCAAGACCGAAATAGAGGAGCTTCCCGGCGGACGTGAGGCCATAGTCGTGACCGAGATTCCCTATATGGTCAACAAGGCCGAGCTCCAGTCCCGTATAGGGGAGATGGCGCGCGACAAGAAGATTGAGGGCATATCCGAGATACGCGACCTCTCCAACCGTAACGGAATACGCATAGAGTTCCTGCTCAAGAAGGATGCGAACGCGAACGTGGTGCTGAACATGCTCTTCAAGTACACCGCTCTCCAGAGCAGCTTCTCGATCAACAACGTGGCTCTCGTGAACGGCCGTCCCAGAACCTTGACCCTCAAGGAGATGATAGCCGTGTTCGTGGATTTCCGCCACGAGGTCGTGGTGCGCCGCACCCGCTTCGAGCTGAAGAAGGCCCAGGAAAGGGCCCATATCCTTGAGGCCCTGCTCAAGGCCATAGACATAATTGACGAGATTATAGCGACCATCAGGGCCAGCCGCACTCCGGACATCGCGAAGAGCTCCCTCATGGAGAAGTTCGGCTTCGACTCCGTGCAGGCCGCAGCGATAGTTGCGATGCGTCTCGGCCAGCTGACCGGACTTGAGAAGGAGAAGCTCCAGAACGAATATGACGAGCTGGAGAAGTTCATAGCCCGCTGCGAGCAGATACTCGCCAGCGATGAGGAGCAGCTTGCAATCGTCAAGCAGGAGTGCCGTGAGCTCAAGGCGAAGTTCGGCGACCCGCGCCGCACCGAAATCACCCTTTCGGAGGAGGAATTCAATCCCGAAGACTTCTACGCCGATGAGGATGTGGTGATAACGATTTCCCACCTGGGGTACATCAAGCGCACCCCTCTCGCGGAATTCCATTCCCAGTCCAGGGGCGGTGTCGGCAGGAAGGCAAGCGCGACCCGCGACGAGGACTTCATAGAGCACATCTACGTTGCGAACATGCACTCCACGATGCTGTTCTTCACCGACAGGGGAATGTGCTACAGGCTCAAGGTCTACGAGCTGCCCGAAGGTTCGCGCACCTCGAAGGGCAGAGCCGTGCAGAACCTGCTGAGCATAGACACCGGTGACAGCATAAAGACATATCTGAACGTGCGTTCCATCGAGGATCCCGAGTATACCGAAAACCACTACGTGACGCTCGTGACCCGGAAGGGAACCGTCAAGAAGACCACACTTACCGAGTATGCCAACAGGCGCAGCCGCAACAAGGGCATCATCGCGGTCAACGTGCGTGAGGGCGACGAGCTGCTGGACGCTCTGCTGACCGACGGCGGATGCGAGATCATGATTGCCGCGAAGAACGGACGCTGCTGCCGCTTCAACGAGAACGACATCAGGGCTATGGGCCGCAACTCTTCGGGCGTCAGAGGCATATCCATAGAGGATGACGACGAGGTCATAGGAGCTATATGCCTGAATCCTTCGGCCGAGGATGCATCGGAAAGCACGGTGCTGGTGGTCAGCGAGAACGGCTACGGCAAGCGTTCGGATCCCGGTGACTACCGCATCACCTCAAGGGGTGCCAAGGGCGTCAAGACCATCGACATCACCGCGAAGACAGGCAAGCTCCTGGCAATCAAGAACGTGACCGGTGAGAACGACCTGATGATCATCACGAAATCGGGGCTTACGATCAGGATGCACGTCTCCGAAATCAGGGTTTCCGGCCGTGCCACGCAGGGAGTCCGCCTGATCAATATCCGCGAAGGAGACTCGATAGCCGCCGTGTCATCCGTGGCGAGGGAGAATGACGCCGAGGCTGAAGCGGTGGCTGATGAGCCGGCGCAGGAGCAGTAAGGACATAAAGTAATACTTAGTGAATATCTTGATTATGAAAAAGTTGTTTTTTGTTTTGGCCGTCGTTGCCTCGCTGCAGGCATTCGATGCTCAGGCTCAGGTGAAGACTCCTGCAGCCGCCAAGTCGGCCGTGGAGAAGGCTGAGGCCACGACCGAGAATCCCAAGCAGAGCGCAAAGCCTGCAACCTGGGTCAAGTATGGCGATGCCCTTCTTGACGCCTACGATGCTCCTATCGGCAATGTCTGGATAGGCATGTCCCGTCAGGAGCTGGATATGCTCGGCGGTGGCGAGAGGCCTTCATCCGAGGAGGTCGTGGACCTTTCAGGCCGTCAGATGACCAAGCTCGTCTATGCGACGAAGAACCTCTATCTCAACGAGAACGGACAGCTTGAGGTAATCGAGGTGACCGTGCCCGTGGTGGAGAACGTGCTCGACAAGGCTCTCGAGGCCTTCACGAAGGCTGCTGAAGTCGATGCCAAGGGACAGAAGACCAAGGACATCACCGCAGGTCTGAGCTCAGTCGCCAAGAAGTATTCCGACGAGGCCTATAACGCCTTCACCCTCGGCAACGCCACCCTGTCGTCCGAGCTGTTCGAGAAGGCCGCCGAAGCCGCAGGAACCGCTCCCCTTTCACAGCTTGACACCAATTCCGTATATAACGCAGCGTTCACCGCACTTTCTGCCGGAAACTATGAGCGCGCCAAGGTATTCTATGAGGCCTGCCTCGCAAGCAATTACTACGGCGAGGGCGGAGAAGTCTTCTCAAGGCTTGCCGAAATCGCCGAGAAGAACGGGGACAAGGCTGCGGGCAAGGATTATCTCGAGCAGGGATTCGCAATGTTCCCCCAGAGCCAGAGCATACTCGTGGGCCTCATCAACTACTATGTGACGAACAACGAGGATACCGAGCGTCTCTTCGCCCTTCTTGACGAAGCCAAGAAGAACGAGCCCAACAACGCTTCCCTCTACTATGTGGAAGGAAACATCCGTGTGCAGCTCGGTGACGGCGACGCAGCACTCGCTGCATACAGGAAGTGCGCCGAAATCGATCCCAACTACGCTTACGGCTATATCGGAGAAGGCATCTACTACTATGAGCTTGCAGTCGAGCTTCAGAACGAGGCTTCCGAAGAGCTTGACGATGCGAAGTACACCGCTCTGATGGGTGAGTTCGAGACCGCCCTCAAGTCCTGCATCAAGCCTTTCGAGACCGCGTTCGAAATGAGCACCGATCCCGAAATCAAGGCGTCCATCGCGGAATATCTCAAGAACGCAAGCTTCCGCTTCCGTTCAGAGGGCCCTGAATATCAGGAGATGTACGACAAGTACGCCAACTACAATCCCGCCAACTAGTCGCGGATGCCCGTCGCCTCCCTGACTCTGTCGAGGGTGGCGGTCATATTGTCGAAATCCGAAGGAGTGAGCCAGTCTTTACGGCGACTGGCCCACTCTTTCGCGAATATGGTGCTGTAGTTGTCCGACAGCATGCCCGGAAGGCAGCACCAGGTGAAGTCCAGCTCGGGTTCCAGCATCTTTTTTTCGCCGGTACGGCTGTCGTTGACGAAGCGCAGGGTGACGGCGAGCCCCAGCCTCGTGTTCCTCGCGCTCATGTTGGATACGACGTTGCCGGTGGAATATATCACCGGCCTCCCTTTGATGTGCACGGTGTCCTGCACCACATGGGGGTGCGAGCCTATTATGGCGTCAGCTCCGTTGTCTATCAGCCACTCCGCCCACTCTTCCTGGACCGGGTCGTGCGTGAGGCTGTATTCCGTGCCCCAGTGGGGCAGCGCTATGATGAAGTCGGCTCCCTGCGATTCTGCGGCCCGGATGTCCCGCAGCACATCGTCCCTGCGCATGTAGCTGACATCCGGCCATTCCTTTCCCTTGCCCCTGTTGGTGCCGTAGGTGAAATTGACCAGCGCTATTCTGACGCCCTTCCCGAGCAGCATCAGCGGATTGTTACGGGCGTCGTCGAGGCTGTCAGAGGCGGTGCCGGTGTACTTCGTCCCGAGGCGTTCGCGCAGCCCGGAATAGACTTCGAGTGTCCTCCGGAGCCCTCCGCTCCCCCTGTCGAGTATATGGTTGTTGGCGGTCAGGAATATGTCGATCCCGCAGTGCTCTGCAAGTATGAAAGCTATGCTGTCCGGGGCGGAGAATGCGGGATAGCCGCTGTAGGGTTCGCCTCCGAGGCTGAATTCCAGGTTGGCGGCAGTGAAGTCCGCGGAACGCATCTTCTGCGCGACATGCTCCAGGAATCCGCTGAACTCATGGGAAAGCTGGCGTTCGTGCAGCATCACGTCTCCCATGACCATCAGGCTGAGCGTGTCCGTCCTGCCGAGCGGCTCGGCGCAGCTGAATACGGTCCTGACCGCAGGTCCCGGATCCCGCAGTGCAGGGCGGTCCTGTGTCTGGGCTGCGGTTCCGGCGGCCAGGAGCAGGGCGATGACGGACAATGCGGCTTTTCCCATAAACACAAATATAAAACTTTTATTAATTTTGCATCCGATGAGGAATTGCCGTTTCATATTGTTGCTCTGCCTTATGCTTCCGCTTCTCGGAGGCTGCGATCTTTTCCGGAAGATGGCCGGACGCCCCACTTCCGACCAGATAGAACGGAAAAGGGCCATGATTGAAGGCGAGCTTGCCGCGCACAGGAGCAGGCTGGATTCCCTGGATGCCGTGCAGAAGGGGATTTCCGATTCCCTGGCGGTCCTTGACTCGATACGGATGTCGGACGACGCGCTCATTGAAGTGCGCCGGCTTGCCGAGGAGTCAAGGCTGACCCTCGGCTATCGCTACTATATAGTGACGGGCACTTTCGGAAAGCTGCAGAATGCGGAGAATCATGCCTCCGCCATGGAGGAGAAAGGCTTCCGTGCGGTGCTTATCGCATACGCCAACGGTTTCACGGCCGTCGGTATATGCCCCACTGACGACATTTCAGAGGCTTACTCTTCCCTGCGGAAGGTCAGGGAAGGCGGTGTCTGTCCGGACGCGTGGATTCTAGACAACCGTTGATGGGAGTTATGATCAGGATAGCAGTGTTCATACTTGCCCTGCTTGCCGGAACGGCGGCGCAGGCCCAGTTCCGTGATTCGGACTGGAGGGACCTCAATGACAGCGAGACGGTGAGGTCCATGAAGGAACAGGTGGCCTTCCTTTCGTCTGCAGCCATGGAAGGACGCAAGGCCGGCTCGGAAGGCGAGAAGGCCGCCGCCATATACATTACCGAACAGCTAAGGGAGAGCGGGGTCGATGTCCTGAGCGGTGCCGAGGGCGATGTCTTCGGCATACGGCAGGAGAACGGGGACACCCTGACCTCCCGCAACGTGGTGGGATTCATCCCGGGATATGACCCGGAACTGAGGGACAGTTACATCGTCATAGGCGCCAGGATGGACAATCTCGGCACTTCCACCGTGACCGTGGACGGCGAATCCAGGGAGAAGATATTCTACGGGGCCAACGGCAACGCCTCCGGCCTCTCCATGCTGCTGCAGCTCGCAAGGAAGCTGAACACCAACAGCGTGCTTCTGAAGCGTTCGGTGCTTCTGGTCGCTTTCGGAGCTTCGGTCGACCTGGGCGCGGGGTCGTGGTATTTCCTCAACCGCTCCTTCCCGGATGTCGGGAACATCGACGCGATGATCAATCTCGACATGGTGGGCACCGGCTCCAACGGCTTCTATGCCTATACCGCTTCGAATGTCGACCTGAACGCCATGATAGAGAAGCTTTCGGTTTCGCTGCAGCCCGTGCAGCCCGAGATAGTGGCGCTCGAACCCGTGAATTCCGACCACAGGATGTTCTATGCCAAGGAGATTCCGTCAGTGTTCTTCACGACGGGCATGTATCCCTGGTACAATACCGACAAGGACACTGCGTGGACCCTGGAATACGAGTGGATGGAGCGCGAGCTGGAATATGTCTACAATTTCACCCTGGAGCTTGTGAACGGGGAGGCCCCGGACTTCCGCGAGACCGACGAACGCGGACGCAGCTTCCGCGACGACAGTTCGATAGTGCCGTACAGCGAATGTGACGTGAAGCCCGCCTTCCTCGGCTCCACCGACCCTTCGGCCTTCCTCAGCAAGTGGGTCTACGTCTATCTGAGGTATCCCCAGGAGGCGGTTGACAAGGGAATCCAGGGCCGCGTGCTGGTCAATTTCGTGCTGGACGAGAAGGGAAGGATGACTGACGTGCGGGTTGTCAGGGGAGTGGACGAACTGCTGGATGCGGAGGCGGTGCGCGTGGTCAGCGCATCTCCGGACTGGCGTCCTGCGAGAGTGCGCGGGGAGAAGGTGAAATGCGAAATATCGATATATGTTGATTTCAAACTCGAAAGACGGTAAGATGGATTACGATTTCAAGGCAATAGAAAGCAAGTGGCAGGCGTATTGGGCGGCCAACAGGGAGTTCAAGGCGGACATCGACCCTTCCAGGCCCAAGTATTATGTGCTGGACATGTTCCCCTATCCTTCAGGGGCGGGTCTGCACGTAGGGCATCCCCTGGGCTACATAGCCAGCGACATCTTCGCCCGCTACAAGAGGCTGAAAGGCTTCAACGTGCTCCATCCCATGGGCTACGACGCCTTCGGACTTCCTGCGGAGCAGTATGCCATACAGACCGGGCAGCACCCCGAGGTGACCACGGAGCGGAACATCGCGCGCTACCGCAGCCAGCTGGACCGTATAGGATTCTCCTACGACTGGGACAGGGAGGTGCGCACCTGCGACCCCGGATTCTATAAATGGACGCAGTGGGCTTTCCTGAAGATGTTCGACAGCTGGTATGACCCGGCCCTGGACAAGGCCAGGCCAATTTCCGAGCTTGTGGACAGAATAGCGAAGGAGGGCTATGAGGACGTGACTCCCGAAGCCTGGGCCAAGGCCACGGAAAAGGGGAAGTCCGACATACTGATGAGATACCGCATCGCCTATCAGGGCGAGACCAGCGTCAACTGGTGCGAAGGCCTGGGAACGGTGCTGGCCAACGATGAGGTCAAGGACGGGCTCAGCGTCCGTGGAGGATATCCCGTGGTCCAGAAGAAGATGAAGCAGTGGCAGCTCAGGGTTTCGGCATACGCCGAGAGGCTGCTTTCCTCCCTGGATTCCCTGGACTGGAGCGATTCCCTCAAGGAGATGCAGCGCAACTGGATAGGCCGTTCGGAAGGCACGGAGATGGTCTTCGACACGGTATGCGGCGACAGGCATCTTCCGGTCACCATATTCACGACCAGAGCCGACACCATATTCGGGGTGACCTTCATGGTCCTCGCCCCCGAGAGCGAGCTGGTGGACAAACTGACCGACGACGCGCACAGGGCTGAGGTCAAGGCGTATGTGAAGGCGGCGGCCAAGAAGACGGAAAGGGAGAGGATATCCGAGACGAAGAGCGTCACGGGCGTGTTCACGGGCTCATACGGAATCAACCCCCTCAGCGGAAAGAAGGTTCCAATCTGGGTTTCCGAATATGTGCTTTCCGGCTACGGCACGGGTGCCATAATGGCGGTTCCGGCGCATGACAGCAGGGACTATGCCTTCGCGAAGAAATTCGGTCTTCCGATAATCCCGCTGATAGAGGGCTGCGACGTGTCGGAACAGAGCTTCGACGCCAAGGACGGCATAATGTGCAATTCCGGCTTCCTGGACGGCATGAGCGTGAAAGAGGCCATCGAGGCCGCCAAGGACTATGTGGAGGCTCACGGACTGGGCCGCAGGAAGGTGAACTACCGCCTGCGCGATGCCATATTTTCCCGCCAGCGCTATTGGGGCGAGCCCTTCCCTATATATTACAAGGACGGCATCCCCATGCCCCTCCCGGAGTCCGAACTTCCGTTGAGACTGCCGGAAATAAGCTCATACAAGCCCTCGGCAGACGGAGAACCCCCTCTTGCGAGGGCCGAGAACTGGACATACATGGGTTGTCCTCTCGAAAAGAACACGATGCCCGGCTTCGCCGGCTCCAGCGCCTACTACCTGAGGTATATGGACCCTCATGACGACGAGGCCCTCGTCAGCAGGGAGGCGAACGAATACTGGCGCAGCGTGGACCTTTATGTGGGCGGAACCGAACATGCAACGGGTCATCTCATATACTCGCGTTTCTGGAACAAGTTCCTGTACGACCTGGGCTATGTGTGCGAGGACGAGCCTTTCCGCAAGCTGATCAACCAGGGAATGATCCAGGGCCGCTCCAGCTTCGTCTACCGTGTGGTCGGCACGAACAGCTTCGTGTCAGCCGGTCTGAAAGACGGCTACGAGACCACCGAGATACATGTCGACATCAGTCTGGTGCACAACGACAGGCTCGATACGGAAGCTTTCAGGAAATGGCGTCCCGAATATGCGGATGCGGAATTCATACTGGAGGACGGCGAGTACGTCTGCGGCTGGGCTGTCGAGAAGATGAGCAAGTCGATGTACAACGTCGTGAATCCCGACGACATCTGCGACCGCTACGGGGCCGACACCCTGAGGCTCTATGAGATGTTCCTGGGACCCGTGGAGCAGAGCAAGCCATGGGATACCAAGGGAATCGACGGGGTCAACCGCTTCCTGAAGAAATTCTGGCGTCTCTTCTTCGACAGGGACTGCTGGGCAGTCAGCGATGAAAAGCCTTCTCCCGCCGAACTGAAGGTGCTGCACAAGCTCATAGGAAAGGAGCAGGAGGACATCGAGAACTTCTCGTTCAACACTACCATAAGCGCGTTCATGATAGCCGTCAACGAGCTGGGCGCAATGAAATGCTCCAAGCGTGCGGTACTGGAACCCATGGTCGTGCTGCTTTCGCCCTTCGCCCCCCACATCGCGGAAGAGCTATGGCACCGCCTCGGACATGAGGACAGCGTGACCTACGCCAGCTTCCCCGAATATGTTCCGGCTCTGGCCGCCGACGATACCGTGACCTATCCCGTCCAGTTCAACGGAAAGATGCGCTTCACGGTGGAACTCCCCAGGAGCGCCTCTCCTGCCGAGGTCGAAGCCGCCGTGCGCGGGATGGAGCAGACCGCCAGATGGACCGAAGGCAAGAATATCGTCAAGGTGATTGTCGTTCCGGGAAGGATAATAAACATAGTGATCAAATGAAAGGGAAAATACTGACGATACTCAAGGATTATCTGATTCTGACCATAGCATCCTTCATCTTCGCTGCGGCATGGGAATGCTTCATGATTCCCAACGGGATGTCGGCCGGCGGAATGATGGGCCTGTGCACTATAATCCAGTATGCCACAGCGGACCTGATTCCCGCCCAGGTGTCGTACATTGCGATAAACGCGGTCCTGATGATAGTCGCCGTGCTGGCGATGGGCATAGGTTTCGGATTCAAGACGATATGGTGCATACTTGCATCCACCTTCGCCATGAGCCTGATAAGCGGCATCGAGGTCCTGCATTCCCTCCCTGGAGAGTTCCTGTACATCGAGGAGAGGGTGCTGGTGCCCATAGTCGCCGGAGTGCTTGAGGCTACGGGCATCGGCCTGATTCTGAGATACGGCGGAAGCACCGGAGGCAGCGACATCGTGGCCCTGATGATCAACAAATACTGGCCCATCGCGCTCAGCACCACCTTCCTGATAATGGACCTCTTCATCTGCGCCGCCCTGCTGCTGCTGCCCGACAAGAACTTCTCCGACATGTGCTACGGTCTGGAGATGGTGGTCGTGTTCTCGTTCATGGTGGACATAGTTGTGGGAGGAAAGAAATCATCCTACCAGCTTTTCGTTTTCTCCGAGAAATACAAGGAGATAGCCGACCATATAATCTACAGGATGGGCAGGGGCGTGACCGTGCTCCAGGCCCAGGGATGGTACACCAAGAAGGCCAGGGAGGTGCTGATGATACTGATAAGCCAGAAGGAGCTTCCTTCGCTGAACAGGACAATAAAGGAAATCGACCCCCGCGCGTTCATGTCCATATCCGCGACCAACAATGTCTACGGCGAGGGATTCGAGGAGATGAAGACCGGAGTCAAGCTGAAAAAGAAAAAACACGATACGCAAGATGAACACTAGAAGTTTCCTGATTCATTTCAAGGAATACGCCCTGATCACCATCGGTCTTCTGGGCTACGTCATGGGATGGATTCTGTTCCTGATTCCGAACAACCTGATCGGAGGAGGGGTGGCCGGTATTTCGTCCATTATCCAGTACGCCACCGGGATACCGCTCGGATACCCTTATTTCATAATCAACGTCGCCCTGCTCATCACAGCCTTCTTCATCTTGGGGAAGGGCTTCGGAGGCAAGACCATCTATGCCATAGTGCTCACGGCCGTATGCCTCAACCTGGGCCAGGGCATAGTCCCCGAGGATATAATCGAGAACCTGGCGCTGAACAACGGCAAGCTGCTCTGCACCATAATGGGCGGAATACTCTCCGGCGTGGGCATTGGCGTGTCCATCTCCCAGGGCGGCAGCACGGGCGGTACCGACATAGTCGCGCTGATTATCAACAAGTACCGCAACGTCTCTCCCGGACGCATGATACTGCTGATAGACGTAATCATCATGCTGTCCTCCCTGCTGGTCCCTTCCTACATGGCGGACGGAACACTGATGCCGTGGGCGGAAAAGATCACGACCGTGGTGTACGGCTTCATCCTGGTGACTGTCAGCAGCACCGTGGTGGACCTCTATCTTTCCGGCTCGCGCCAGTCCGTCCAGGTCTTCGTCTTCTCCCAGAAATACGAGCAGATCGCCGATGCCATCACCAAGGATTTCCATCGCGGGGTCACGGTGCTGGACGGGAAAGGCTGGTATACCAAGCACAGCGTCCAGGTCCTGATGATCATAACCCGCAAGACTGACCTCGGCGTGCTGCTGAAATACATCAATTCTGTCGATTCGAACGCCTTCATCTCCGTCGCTTCGGTCACCGGGGTCTACGGCAAAGGCTTCGACATGATAAAAAACGGAAAAAAGAAAAAGGCCGATAGTTAAAAACATAAAAATATCGAATTGTAAAACCGTCTGCACAACCCTGCGGACGGTTTTTGCTTTATCTTTGCGAAAACGCTTAAATATGAAAAGACTGTTCAGGACGTATCACTTCTGGATTAAGATTCTGTCAGGGCTCTGCCTGGTTCTGTTACCCGTACTGTCACTCTCAGGTCTGCGGACATCCTCAGTCCTTACGGTCCTGGCTATGTCCGAAACCGGCGCCATCTCCATCCTGCTCATGCTTCCTCTTCCCGACGAAGACGCCCGGCAGGGCATGCTTTCCTCCGCCGTGCTTTTCTCGGTGCTGCTGTTTTGTCATTTTGTCGGGGTTCACGCCGGGTACGCCATTGCCTTCTGCCTGTTCGTGGTGCTGTTGAGAATGGTCTCCTGCTTCAGGCTGAGGTTCTCGGCGGGGCGTGCCGTGCTGAAGGCCCAGTTCGTCTGGTATGCCATGCAGAGCCATGTGAGGCTTATATATGCCTTGCTGCTCGGAGAGCTTGCCGGGCTTTCCGTCCTGCTTTCGGCCTCCGGCTGGGCAGCCGTGCCGGTGGCGCTGCTCGCCCTGATGTACGTCTTCCCTTTCCTGGAGTCCGCGCGCATACGCATCCTGCTTCTGGGCAGGGAGCGTGAGAGGACTGTCAGGCAGATGTTCTGCTGCGAGAAGCAGGACAGCGTGCCGCCCGACAGGCCGGACGGAAATGCGGCCATGTACGCTCTTTATGAAAAGGTGACGTGCATCATGGATTCGAAGCGGCCGTATCTGGACGAGGACTACAGCCTCAACGACCTGTCGTTTGCCGCATATACCAACAAGACCTATCTGTCCAGGACCATAAACGTCATGTCCGGAAAGAACTTCCGTCAGTTCATAAACTCGTACCGCATACGGTACTCGGTGGAGCTCATGAAGAAGAACCCCAGGCTCAGGATGGACGAGGTCGCGACGATGTCGGGCTTCCATTCCACTGTCACCTTCACGATGGCTTTCAAGGCCAACATGGGAGAGACTCCGGGGGAATATGCCCAGCGCCTCAAGTCTAATCTTGTCTGACACCTTTCCAGCTCCGTGGGGCCGGTATGCTCAGGTCCATGGGCGTCCTGCGTACGGGGTGTACGAAACTGATTTCATGTGACTGGAGGCAGATGCCTCCGTCGGGATTCGAGCGCGGGGCCCCGTATTTCAGGTCGCCCTTGATTACGCAGCCCATGGCGGCGAGCTGGCAGCGGATCTGATGGTGTCTGCCGGTGAGCAGCTCGATTTCGACCAGATGGTAGCGGTCGGTGTCGCAGAGCCAGCGGTAGTTGAGCTTCGCGAGCTTTGCGTCGGGGAATCTCTCCGGCCTGGGCAGCGCTCCGTCCCCCACTGGATAGGTCTTGTTCTGCTTCGTGTTCCGGTAGAGCCACTGTTCGAGGTGCCCTTCGCGCGGCTCGGGGGCGTCATAGCATAGCGCCCAGTATTTCTTGTGTATCTCCCCGTTCCTGAACATGTCCGAAAGACGTCCCAGCGACTTCGTCGTCTTCGCCAGGATGCAGATGCCGCTGACGGGCCTGTCAATCCTGTGGGCGGCGCCGAGGAACACCTTGCCCGGCTTGGCGTCACGCTGCGCTATGAAGGCCTTGTATGCGTCGGTGAGGCATTCGTCCCCCGTCATGTCGCTCTGTACGATTTCCCCCACCTTCTTGTTGACGACGAACAGGTGGTTGTCCTCGTAAAGTATCCTGCTCTCCAGATCCCGGTATTCTTCTTCGGTCAGTTTTCTGTATTCCATGCGGGCAAATATATGACATTTTGTCAGAAAAAGCGAATGGCAAAGCTTTTGATTGTAGAGTCGTGCCGCCGCAGGGTGCGGCGTCAGAGAAGTGAAATTGAAAAACAGATAGATACTATGGGAAAAATCATTGGAATCGACCTCGGCACGACTAATTCTTGCGTGGCCGTCATGGAAGGCAACCAGCCTACCGTAATAATCAACGACGAGGGTTCCCGCACGACCCCTTCAATCGTTGCGTTCACTGACAATGGCGAGCGCAAGGTGGGCAATCCCGCCAAGCGTCAGGCCATCACCAACCCGAAGAACACCGTGTTCTCCATAAAGAGATTCATGGGCGAGACCTACGACCAGGTAGGCAAGGAGATATCCCGCGTGCCCTATAACGTCGTGCGCGGCGAGAACAACACTCCCCGCGTGGACATCAACGGCAGAATGTATTCTCCTCAGGAGATTTCGGCCGTGATTCTCCAGAAGATGAAGAAGACGGCGGAAGACTATCTCCGCCAGGAAGTCACCGAGGCTGTCATCACAGTCCCCGCATACTTCTCCGATTCACAGCGGCAGGCCACCAAGGAGGCCGGAAAGATTGCCGGTCTCGAGGTGAAGCGTATCATCAACGAGCCTACGGCCGCCGCGCTGGCATACGGACTTGACAAGAAGAACAAGAACATGAAGGTGGCGGTATATGACCTTGGAGGCGGAACCTTCGATATCTCCATCCTCGAACTCGGTGACGGAGTTTTCGAAGTGAAGTCCACCAACGGCGACACCCATCTGGGAGGCGATGACTTCGACCAGGCCATCATCGACTGGCTGGCACAGGAGTTCGCCGCTGACAATGCCGGCATCGACCTCAAGAAGGACCCCATGGCTCTCCAGAGGCTTAAGGAGGCTGCCGAGAAGGCCAAGATAGAGCTGTCAAACGCCGCCAGCGCCGAAATCAACCTTCCGTACATCACCGCGCTTGACGGAGTGCCCAAGCACCTCGTGAAGACCCTGACCCGCGCGAAGTTCGAGGCTCTCTGCGACGACCTGTTCAACCGCTCCATCGAGCCTTGCCGCAAGGCTCTCGCGGATGCCCATCTCAATGCTTCCGACATTGACGAGGTGCTGCTCGTAGGCGGTTCGACCCGTATCCCCAAGGTACAGGAGCTCGTGAAGAACTTCTTCGGCAAGGAGCCCAACAAGAGCGTGAACCCCGATGAGGTGGTCGCTATCGGAGCCGCAATCCAGGGCGGAGTGCTCGCAGGCGATGTGAAGGATGTGCTTCTGCTCGACGTGACGCCTCTGTCACTCGGTATCGAGACTCTCGGTGGAGTCATGACGAAGCTCATTGACGCCAACACTACGATTCCCGTGCACAAGGAGCAGGTGTTCTCCACCGCAGCCGACAACCAGCCCGGCGTGGAGATCAAGGTTCTGCAGGGCGAGCGTCCGATGTCGAAGGACAACAAGCTCATAGGAGTGTTCCATCTCGACGGTATCGCCCCCGCACCGCGCGGAGTGCCCCAGATCGAAGTCTCCTTCGACATAGATACGAACGGAATCCTGAGCGTGTCCGCCAAGGACAAGGCTACGGGCAAAGAGCAGCACATCAGGATTGAGGCGTCCAGCGGACTCAGCGACGATGAAATCCGCAGGATGCGCGATGAGGCCAAGGCCAACGAGGAGGCCGACAAGCTCGAGAAGGAGAAGGCCGACAAGCTCAACAACGCCGACTCCATGGTGTTCCAGACCGAAAAGAACCTCAAGGACTACGGCGACAAGATTCCCGCCGAGAAGAAGGGCGCGATAGAATCCGCCTGCACGAACCTGAAGAAGGCCGTCGAGGAGAAGAATCTCGCCGACATCGACAGGTACCTGCCGGAGCTTGAGGCCGCATGGCATGCAGCTTCAGATGACATGGCCAAGGCTGCCCAGCAGCAGGGCCCTCAGAATCCGGAAGGTCCCCAGAACCCTCAGGGCGGACAGGGCGGTCCCCAGCCTGACTACGGGAACTGAAACTGACTGACTTGGAAAGAAGCCGACCGGCGTGAATGCCGGCCGGCTTCTGCGTTTTTACGGAGGATAAATTTGAAAATTGGCGGCGGATTGCTAAATTGGGGTCTGATGATAATCCGCCGGCCATAATTTATACAGAATATGAGAAGATTTGTTCCTGCTTTTGTCATTTCCGCGCTGCTGCTCCTGCTGGCATCGGCGGAATGTTTTGCGTGTACGGGCATAGCCCTGACTGCAACTGACGGCAGCCGAGTCGTTGCCCGGACGGTGGAATGGGCCGCGTCCCCCATGCAGTGCGGCTACGTGGTCGTGCCGCGCGGCTATCAGCTCCAGTCCCTTACCCCTGAAGGGCAGGACGGACTGAGCTTCACATCAAGATACGGCTATGTCGGCATCTGGACCGAATACGAGGCGATAGTGGTGGAGGGAGTGAATGAAAAGGGCCTGTCGGCAGGTCTGTTCTTCTTCCCCAACTACGGCAAATATCCGGATTTCGACGCTGCAAAGAAGTCCTCCACGCTGAGCGACATGCAGCTTGTGTCCTGGATTCTGTCGCAGTTCTCCACCATCGATGAGGTCAAGGAGGCCATATCCGGGGTGCGCGTTGCCGGACTCGACAGCCGCATAGGCACCGTGCACTGGAGAATCTCCGAACCCGGGGGCAGGGTGGTGGTGCTCGAATTCACCGGGGGCGAACCCCATTTCTATGAGAATCCGCTCGGCGTCCTGACAAATTCCCCCGGATTCGAATGGCAGATGCTGAATCTGAACAATTACGTGAACCTGGTTCCCGGCTCCGTGGGTGCCAACAGGCTCGCCGAAGGAGTTGTCCTGAACCAGTTCGGAGGCAACAGCGCCATGCTCGGCCTGCCCGGCGACTTCACCCCGCCCTCCAGGTTCGTGCGCGCCGCATTCTTCCAGACATCCGCTCCGGTATGGCCTACGGGCTTCGATACGGTGTGCCAGGCCTTCCATATCCTGAACAATTTCGATGTCCCTGTCGGAGTGCAGAGGGGCAGGAGCAACGTCTCCGCCGACGGCTCGCAGGAATATAATCCGGCCAACCTCCAGAGCGCGACCCAGTTCACTTCGGCGTCCGACCTGAAAGCCCTCCGCTTCTACTACAGGACGGCCTGGAATTCGAACATCCGTTGCATCGACCTCAAGGCCATTGACTTCGGCAAGGTGGCTTTCCAGAAGGCTCCTCTGGATCCTGATAACAGGCAGCCGGTCGAGATGGTGGCGGTCAAATAGTTCCTGCCGCACGATGCCGTACGATGCCGCTGGAGCGCCGTCCAGCCGTTCAGCCGGATTTGCGATCTGGCTGCCTGTCGCGGTAGGGCAGTAGATTTGTAATCCGCCGCAGATCCCGGACAGCGTTCTGACATAAACCGATGAAACCCGGCCATCGATGGCCGGGTTTCATCGTAAAATATCGCAGCGGTGATCTACTGCTCGTCCTGAAGGCGCAGATGCTGCACGTAGATGGCCTTCATCTTGGCCATGCGGCGCTTCATCGAGGGCTTCTCGAAGTTCTTGCGTGCGCGGAGCTCGCGGATAGCCCCAGTCTTCTCGAACTTTCTCTTGAATTTCTTCAGTGCGCGTTCGATGTTCTCACCTTCCTTTACTGGTACGATAATCATGCTTAATCACCTCCTTTTCTTATCGAGGTCGCAAAGATAGCAATTTATTTCAACATTGCAACAAAATCCTTCATGCCTTCCGTCGCGGTCTTGCGTATGTGGGTTATGCGCTTGTCGCTGACGGGCACGGACGCGGGGTCTATTATGTAGACGGGTGTGCCCGCTCCGGCGTAGCGGTAGAGCCCCGCCGCCGGCCATACCTGGAGAGAGGTGCCCACTATCAGGAGTATGTCGGCCTGCGAAACTATGTCTATCGCCTTCTCTATCTTGGGCACGGCCTCGCCGAAGAACACTATGTGCGGCCGGTACTGGGTTCCGTCCGGTGCAAGGTCTCCCAGCCTGATTTCGTTGTAGCCTATGTCGATTACGTATTTCTCCGAGAAGCCGTCCTCTTCGTTGCAGCTGTCCTCGGGGCGTATCTTGGTGAGCTCTCCGTGCAGATGCAGCACGTAGCTTGAGCCCGCCCTCTCGTGAAGGTTGTCCACGTTCTGGGTTATCACCTTTACGTTGCAGGAATCCTCAAGTGAGGCTATGAGCCTGTGGGCCTCATTGGGCTTTACGTCCTTGAGCTGGGCCCGCCTCGCGTTGTAGAAGTCCAGCAGCAGCCCCGGATTCTTCCTCCAGCCTTCGGCCGAAGCGACGACCATGGGGTCGTAGTTGTCCCACATCCCTCCGTTGTCACGGTAGGTGCTCAATCCGCTCTCGGCGCTTACCCCTGCGCCGGTGAGTACTGCTATTTTCTTCTTCTGCGGCATGCGTGTCATATTTTCATCCCGAAATATCTGGTGCGCACCCAGTATTCGAACAGCGGGTCTATTACCCGGGGTGCGGCCTGATTCTCGAAGTCTACTATCTCCTTCTTCGCCAGTGCGTCCTTGAGGCGGCGCACGTTGGCGGACGAGCTGAGCCCGAATTCCTCTATGACCTCGGTGCTCGTGAATTTCGTGCGGCCGCACAGGATGGCCTTGAGCATGTTCACCTGGAAGGTGGTCAGGTCGTTCATCGTGGCGATGAAGCGCGGTTCATGTACGGATATCAGCGATTCCAGCGCCGCCGTGAGCGTGTTTTCCATGATGTATCCTTTGGAGAGGGAGTCGCAGATGGCGGCGAAGTGGTTGATGTACCAGATGTTGTTGCGGAAGAGCTTGCAGGTGCCGAGCAGCAGGTCCCTGTCGATCACCTTGCCGCTCGTGAGCAGCGAGCGGTTGATATGGTCTATGATGTCGCGCGTCTCTATTTCGCGGAGCTGTATCCTCTCCGCCTGGCGGAAGAACAGTTTGCGCCGCCCGAAGATGTCGTGCATCGCGTTGACGGCGGAGCCGGTGAATATGTATGCGGCGGCGTTCCGGTAGACATGGTCGAGTCTCATGAAGCAGTCCTGCATGAGCCGGCAGAACCTGTCGCCGTCTTCCGTGAGCATCACGTTCTGGAACTCGGTCAGCAGCACATAGATTCTGCTCCCGATGCGCGCGGCGGCACGGTAGGGGAGGGTGATGGCGGCGGTCAGGTCTTCGTCGCCCAGCTCGCCGTCGGCGGTGAGCATGCTCCCTCCGGAGTAGTAGCTGTCGGCGTCGAAGCTTATGCGGCAGTCCCGGAGCAGGGCCTGCGATGCGTCCGCGAATTCTTCTGGGGTGCTGCAGAAGCACCTCAGGGTTTCGGAGGCGATGCGCAGCGCGAGGTCGCGGATGGTCCTGATGTCCAGCAGGCTCACGGCCGGCGACCGGAAATTGGCTCCTGCCGCCTGCATGTTGAAGAAGGCCTGGCGGACGAGCGACATCTTTCCGCTCTTCGGCGGCTCGTAGATGACTACGTTCTCACCCTGGGCGAGCAGGTTCGCGAATGCGTGCACCTCGTTCTGGCGGCCGATGAAATTCCGGCCGGTCACGTATTTGCTATAGATAAAGGTCTCGTCCATCGTCCTTAACGCATCTTCAAATTTACCTCAATAATTCTTTTTTAGCAATACCCTCGCCGGGAGGCGGCATCCCGGCGAAGTTCACACAGGCGGAGACGAAAAATCTAAAATATTTGTAGTTGAAAGAAATAATGCCTAAATTCGCAATCCCAAATTTTTGATGGCCGTCAAGCCTGCCAAGAGCCGCCGTCAGAGGCGGACGCTTGCGGTCGGAACTTTAAACAAAAGTTTTAAATGTACGCAATAGTTGAAATTGCAGGCCAGCAGTTCAAGGTTGAAGCTGGAAATGAAATCTTTGTGCATAGGCTTGCCGATGCCAAGGGTGCTGATGTGGAGTTCACCAAGGTGCTTCTCGTCGCAGACGATGCGAAGGTGAAGGTCGGAGCTCCTTATGTTGAGGGAGCGGTAGTCAAGGCTACAGTGCTCGATGATACCGTGAAGGCTGACAAGGTCATCGTCTTCAAGAAGATCCGCCGCAAGGGCTTCCAGACCCTCAACGGCCATCGTCAGAAGCTTTCAAAGATCAGGATTAACGAAATCGCTTAAGAGTTATGGCACACAAGAAAGGTCAATCAAGTTCCAAGAACGGTCGTGAGTCACAAAGTAAAAGACTCGGACTCAAGAAATTCGGCGGCGAAACAGTTAAGGCCGGAAATATCATCGTACGTCAGAGGGGAACAGTCCACAATCCCGCCAAGAATGTTGGAATGGGCAAGGACCACACGCTTTACGCCCTCGTTGACGGAACCGTAAAGTTCACGCGTAAGAGGAACGACAGATCTTACGTGTCGGTAATCCCGTTTGAGAATTAGCTCGGAGGGACCGAATGTCGGACAGGAGGACTTGCGCTTCGAGCAGAGTGTAGGTCCTCCCTTTATTTTATATTCAAGCTTATGTTGACACTCAAGACGCTTCGCGATGACCCTCAGGGTGTCGTGGAGAAACTGAAAATCAAGAATTTTGACGCAAAGCCCATAGTCGACAGGATACTGGAGCTGGATGTCTTGCGCAGGAACCTCCAGACCGAGAGCGACGAGCTGCTCGCCCGCCAGAAGCAGATTGCCGCCAGGATAGGCGGACTGATGAAGGAAGGCAGGAGAGAGGAAGCCGAGGAGGCCAAGGCCGAGACGGCGGAGCTCAAGACCAGGTCGGGCGAGCTGCTCGCCAGGATGGACGCCGCCGCAAAGGAGCTGGAGAGCCAGCTCGTGCTGCTCCCCAACACCCCCTGCGCCCTCGTCAAGCCCGGAAAGGGCGCCGAGGACAACGAGATTGTCAAGATGGGCGGTCCCGAGGTCCATCTGCCGGAGAATGCCCTGCCCCACTGGGAGCTTGCCAGGAAATACGACATAATCGACTTCGACCTCGGAGTCAAGATCACCGGCGCCGGCTTTCCCGTCTACAAGGGCAAAGGGGCGAAGCTCCAGAGGGCGCTCATCAATTTCTTCCTTGACTGCAACACTGCGGCCGGATACCGCGAGGTCGAGCCTCCTGTGATGGTGAATGCCGCATCCGGCTTCGGCACCGGACAGCTCCCCGACAAGGAGGGACAGATGTACCATGCGAACCTTGACGATTTCTACATGGTGCCCACGGCCGAGGTTCCGGTGACCAACATATTCCGTGACGTGATTCTCGGCGCCTCCGAGATTCCCCAGAGGCTTACAGCCTACACGCCCTGCTTCCGCCGCGAAGCCGGTTCCTACGGCAAGGACGTGCGCGGCCTCAACCGCCTGCACCAGTTCGACAAGGTGGAGATCGTCCGCGTCGAGAGGCCGGAGGACTCCTACGCCGCGCTTGATGACATGGTGGCCCACGTAGAGGGGCTGGTCAACAAGCTCGGACTGCGCTACCGTATATTGCGGCTCTGCGGAGGAGACCTCAGCTTCACGTCCGCAATCACCTACGATTTCGAGCTCTGGTCCGCCGCCCAGCAGCGCTGGCTGGAGATTTCTTCGGTATCGAACTTCGAGACCTATCAGTCCAACCGTCTGCACCTCAGGTACAGGGACGAGAACGGCAAGACCCAGCTCGCCCACACCCTCAACGGAAGCTCGCTGGCCCTTCCCCGCGTCGTGGCCGCCCTGCTTGAGGACAACCAGACTCCCGAGGGCATAGTGATTCCCGAAATTCTCCGTCCCTACACCGGATTCGACAGAATTGATTAGGGAAGGTACCGTCATCCTAGGCATAGATCCCGGAACCAACATCCTTGGTTTCGGGATTGTGCGTGTGGATGCCGCCCAGAAGCCGCAGTATGTCGACATGGGGGTGCTGGACCTCAGGAAGGTGGATTCCCCCTATGAGAAGCTGAAGATAATCCACGACAAGGTGGCGGCTCTGTGCGAACTTCATCATCCCGACCACCTGGCCATCGAGTCGCCCTTCTACGGGCGTAACGCCCAGGTGATATTCAAACTCGGAAGAGCGCAGGGAGCGGCCATGACGGCCGCTTTGGAATCGGGGGCGCAAGTGCATGAATATGCCCCCAGAAAGGCTAAGATAGCCGTATGCGGAAACGGCGCCGCATCGAAGGAGCAGGTCTGCCTGATGGCCCAGAAGACGCTTGGCATCAAAATTGAGAACAAGTATCTGGATGCGACTGACGCACTGGCCCTGGCCTTGTGTCATTTCTACCAGTTGAGCAATCCTTTGTCGGGTAAGAATGGGGGATCTTCGTGGGAGAAATTCGTGGCAGACAACCCGGAAAGAATACTCTAATCTTGAATTATTACTTAGTAGTGATGAAACCAGTCAGATGTTTGATTGCCTTATGCGCCTTGTTTTTCTGCATTGCAGCGGGCGCACAGGGCAGAGTTGACGTCAAAGCCGTGCTTGTGGATTCCGGAACCGGCGACCCGGTGGGCTTTGCAACCGTCTCGATCACCCGCGAAGGCGAGGATGACCCCGCAAAATACACCTTGAGCGATGAGAAGGGAAACGTGACCCTTTCCTCCGTGCGCAGAGGCACATACGTCCTCAAGGCGGAACTCCTTGGATACAAGACATATACGACAACCATAAAGGTCGAGAACGAGACCGTGGACCTGGGCAAGGTGAAGTTCGAGCCCGACGCCACCCAGCTTTACGCGGCCACCGTGGCGGCCATCGGCAATCCGGTGATAATAAAGAAGGACACCGTCGAATACAACGCCACTTCGTTCAGCACTACCGACAATGACGTTCTGGAAGACCTGCTCAAGAAGCTTCCCGGCGTCGAGGTCTCCGATGACGGCTCCATCACGGCCAACGGCGAGACCATCTCGAAGATAACCATAGACGGCAAGACCTTCTTCCTCGACGACCCCCAGCTGGCCTCCAAGAACATCCCCGCCAAGATGATCAACAAGCTCAAGATCATCCAGAAGAAGTCGGAGCAGGCCGAATTCACGGGTATCGACGACGGCGAGGAGGAGACGGTGATCGACCTCTCGGTCCAGCCGGGAATGATGAGAGGACTGTTCGGCAACGTGCTGGCGGGAGCTGGAGCCGACATACCTGCCAGCTCGGGCACTGAAAGCGAACTCAGGTACCAGGGCAGCGCCTTCATGGGCCGCTTCACCGACAAGTCGCAGATAAGCGTGATCCTCAACGGCAACAACGTGAACAACCAGGGCGGCACCAACCTCGCCGGTAACATGATGCGCGGAATGCGCGGCGGCATGGGCGGTAGCGGCGGAATCACGACCTCCTACATGGCCGGAATCAATGCCGCAGGCGACCTTTTCGACGACAAGATGGAAATCGGCGGCAACTATCTCTGGAATTCCAGCGACAACGTGGTTTCGGAGAGCAGCGTAAGAACCAACTACCTGACCGACAAGAACCTGATATACAACAGCGAGGGGGCGAGCAGCAACCATTCCGACGGCCACCGCTTCGGCCTGCGCCTCGAGCATGAGTTCTCGGAGAACACCTCGATACTCTTCCAGCCCCAGGTGAACTTCGGCCGCGGATGGTATGCCGAATCGAGCAGCGACGAGACTTTCAACGACGACCTCATGGGCAACGTCACCAAGCTCAGCGACTCCTTCGCAGAGAACAGCGGCAACAACCGGAACGTCTCAGCGAGCGGCTTCCTCCTGTTCCGCCAGCGCCTGGGAATCCCGGGCCGCACCCTGACTGCGAACGTGAACTTCAGCGTCTCCGACAACGTGCTTGACGGAATCAACCGCAACGGGACGACGTCCTACGATGAGCTCGGGAACACCTTGTCGGTCGAGGACGTGAACCAGAGCTTCACCAACGACCAGCGCTCCTACTCCGTGACCGGACGCGTCACCTACACCGAGCCGCTCGGCAACCACTTCTACGTCGAGGCCAACTATTCCTACAGCTGGAACAGGTCCAACTCCGACAAGCAGACTTACGACCTGAACAACGGCGGAGCCTTTGACGAGCAGTATTCCAACAGCATAATCAACGAGAACAACAGGCAGGAGATAGGCGTGAACGCCCTGTTCCAGAACGAGGATTTCCGTGCGCAGGTGGGATTCGCTGCGATGCCCACGAAGACCTACAACAGCACCACCAGGTTCAACAGCGAGACGGGGGAGTACAGCCCCGTGACCTACGATGATTTCCGCTGGAACTTCTCTCCCCAGATTTCGCTCTTCGCGGATTTCAGCGAGCTCTCGAGCATGAGGCTGTTCTACCGGGGAACCTCCAGCCAGCCTTCGACCTCCCAGCTGATGCCCGTCCCTGACAACACCGACCCCATGAACATCAGCTTCGGTAACCCTTCGCTGACACCCTATTTCTCACACAGCCTCAGGGGAGACTACCGCTATTCCAACAGGGAGAAATTCTCCTCATTCAACATACGCTTCAACGGCGGATATGTGCAGAACCCCATCGTGAACGTGGTATGGTACGGCACCAACGGCGGCCAGTACACCATGCCGTTCAACGGCCCCGCCTCCTTCAACGGCAGCCTTAACGGCTTCGCCAACCTGCCTCTTGACAGCGAGGGCGTCTTCACGTTGAGCAACACGCTGGGGGCGAGCTACCGTCAGAGCTCGTCATACGTCGGAACCGACGTGGACATGTCAGTATATGAGCAGGACGGCTATTACGCCTTCATGGACGATTTCATCGACAAGTTCGTGAACGACCCCGACTGGTTCGCCGACCATATCGACAGGAACACCACAAGGACCCTGAGCGCCAACGACAGGCTGAGGCTCAGGTACAGGGGCAGCGCCATTGAGGCCATGGTGGGCGCGTCCACGAGGATGAACCGCTCGTGGTACTCTATCTCCAACGCCAACGACAACACCACCACCTGGAACAACTCGGTGAGCGCGAGCCTCACCTGGAACTGGGAGGGCCCCGGCATCAGCATCGAGAGCGACTTCGACTATAACTGGTACAACGGATATTCCACCCGGCAGCCTTCGGAGAGCATACTCAACGCCGAGATTTCCAAGCTGCTGTTCAACGACACCATGACGCTGGCCATCCGTGGCTACGACATCCTCGGACAGTCCAGGAACCTTATGGTGAGTGATAGCGCGAACTACCACAGCGAGTCGGTCAACAACACCCTTGGCCGCTACGTGATAGTTTCCCTTACCTGGCGTTTCGGAACCATGGGCGGAGGCCGAGGCGGATTCCGAGGCCCCGGCCCGGGCGGCCCTCCTCCGGGAGGACCCCGTTAGTCCGATGAGCGGAGCCCTGCATTGATTCACGGCAGGATTCCGGATGTGGCGGACGCGGAACTGCGGATTGACTGCGGTTCCGCGTCCGCTTCTGTCTGATTGTCCAAGATATTCGCTATCTTTGCAAAAATATGGTGATAGAGATATTACGGGCTTTCATGGTCGGAATCTGCGCCGCCGTCCCTGCGGGTCCGGTGCTGATTCTGGTGCTGCAGAAGACCCTTGGCAGGGGCAGGCTGGCCGGTGTGCTCACGGGCGCCGGTTCCGCCTTCGCCGATACAGTGTTCGCCGCCATAGGGCTTTTCACGCTTTCCCTCGTACAGGATTTCATAGCCCTGCACGAGGCGATGATAATGCTCGTCGGCGGAGCCGTGATATGCCTGATAGGGCTGGCGGTCTTCCTCGGAGCGAAGAAGGTGAAGACCGACAGGCCGGACGAGCACGGCGGGCTGTCTATGTTCGGCTGCACTCTGCAGGCGGCCGGGACCGCCATCTCGAATCCTGCGGCACTCGCCTACATGCTCGGCCTGCTGTCGGTCATGCGGCTGACTGCCGGAAGCGTGGAGGCGCCGGTGTGGTCCGTGCTCCTGGCGGTGGCCGCCGGGGAGCTTTGCTACTGGACGGCCATAGTGCTGCTGATATCCCGTTTCCTGAAGGTGAACGCGAAAACCCTGGTCACCGTGGGGAAGGTCGCCGGCATGGGAATAGCGTGCTTCGGAATAGTGTTGATAGTAAAAGGATTATTATTTTAGGACAAGATGAATATAAAGGGATTTTTCTCCAACTGGATAGTCAGGAACCTGCTGCTGGCCGCGCTTTTCGTCCTGGCCTTCGTGCTTGTCGCGAACGTGTTCCTCGCCCTGGTGACCCGCCACGGGAAGGAAATAGCCGTTCCCGACTTCACCAGTCTGACGGTGCAGGAGGCTTCCGCCGTGGCCGCGTCCTCCGGCGTCGAGGTCGTGGTGGTGGATTCCATGTACATACGAAGGATGAAGCCGGGAGTGGTCTACAGGCAGATGCCCGAAGCGGGCGAGCATGTCAAGGAAGGCCGCAAGATACGTCTCAGCATCAATACCATGCGTCCCAAGCAGGTGCCCATGCCGTCTCTCGTAGGCATACCCATGAGGCAGGCCAAGGCTGAACTCCAGCGCAACGGGCTCAGGCTGGGCAGGCTGATCTATGTCAGGGACCTTGCGACCAACAATGTCATATCCCAGCAGCGTTTCGGACGCGAGATAGAACCCGGAAGGGAGATTCCGAGCGGAACGGCAGTCGACCTGGTGCTCGGGCTCAGCCATCAGGATGAGAAGACCTTCGTACCCGATCTGGTCGGCAAGCAGTACCAGAATGCGGTGGACATCGTCCAGGAGAGCTCCCTGAATCCCGGACGGCTGCATTTCGACGCCAGCGTGCGCGATTATGCGGATTCCATGAGCGCGTTCGTCTATACCCAGAATCCTGAGGCGTATGTCCGTCTGGCTGACCCCGTGACCATGAGGGACACGCTGGTCGCGAATTCGCTCAGGCGCGGCTCCACGGTGGACCTCTATCTTACAATCGATGTAAGCAAATTGCCGGAGAAGGAGTGATGGGAGAAGAGATGTTCGAGCATTTCCGGCTGGAAGTCGATGCCGGCCAGGCTCCGATGCGCATAGACAAGTACATGTCCACGCATCTGGAGGATACTTCGCGCAGCCATATCCAGCAGGCGCTCAAGGAAGGGTATGTCCAGATAGGCGATGTTCCCGTGAAGGCCAACTACATGGTCCGTCCCGGCGACGTGATACGCTTCGTGATGCCCTACCGCCGCAGGGGGCTGGAGATTCTGCCCCAGGAGATACCTCTCGACATAGTGTACGAGGACGACGACGTGCTGGTGGTCAACAAGCCGGCCGGCATGGTCGTGCATCCCGGCCACGGGCATTTCGAGGGCACGCTGATAAACGCGCTCGCCCACCATCTTGGGATAGCCCAGGGCCCCGACGCCGAGGACGAGCGCATGGGCATACTCGTCCACAGGATAGACAAGGACACCAGCGGGCTGCTGGCGGTGGCGAAAAACGACGAATCCCAGCTCAGGCTCGCCAGGCAGTTCTACGACCATAGCATAGACCGGCGCTATGTGGCAATAGTGTGGGGCAACGTGAAGGACGACGAGGGTACGGTGGACATGAACATCTGCCGCGACCCCAACGACAGGCTCCGTTTCCGGGTCACCGACGATCCGGAGAAGGGGAAGCACGCCGTCACCCATTACCGGGTGCTCGAGCGCTTCGGCTTCATAACGCTCATCGAATGCCGGCTGGAGACTGGCCGCACCCATCAGATAAGGGTCCATATGTCCAGCCTCGGCTATCCCATCTTCAACGACGGGCGCTACGGCGGAAGCGAAATCAGGAAAGGTACCATATATTCGAAATACAGGCAATTCATCGCGAACTGCTTCGAGATATGCCCTCGCCAGGCCCTGCATGCCGCGACTCTGGGCTTCGCCCATCCGAGGACGGGGCTCTGGCTTCAGTTTGAGTCTCCGCTTCCGGAAGACATGGCCGCGCTTCTGGAGAAATGGCGGAAATACTGCGGCGTCAACGACTGCTATGAAACGGATTAATCTGACGATATTGCTGCTCTGCGTGCTGAGCTCCGTGCTGCTCAGCATCCCGTGGCTGGTCCCCCACACCGGCGCCCTTGTCCTTGTGGCCTTCGTGCCGCTTCTGTGTGCGGACGCCGTGTCGCGCCAGTACAGGCTCAGGCATTTCTGGATCTATCCTTTCCTTACCTTCGTGCTCTGGAATGCCGCGACGACCTTCTGGGTGTGCGAGGCGACCATCGGCGGAGGCATATTCGCGATTCTTGCCAACTCCCTGCAGATGAGCATTGTCTGGGGGCTGTACCGGCTTTCGTCCAGGGTGTTCGGGAAGGGGCCTCTGCCCTACATATTCCTTGCCGCCATGTGGATGGCCTGGGAGTCCCTGTATTTCGACGTGGACATCTCGTGGCCGTGGCTGGTGCTCGGGCATGCCTTCGCGGGCAGCACGCACAGCGTCCAATGGTATGAGTACACCGGTGTGATGGGAGGCTCGCTGTGGACCTGGCTCTGCAATCTCGGTTTCTTCGGGCTGATTGCGGCGGTCTCCGACGGCAACTGGCGCAAGTGGAACAATGCCGCGCGCTTTTCGGCCGCCTTCGCGATGCTTCTGGTCGTGGCAGGCCCAATCATGCTTTCCAAGTCCATCTACGACAACTATGAAGAGCGTTCGGAAGGGACTCTCGACGTGGTGATAGCCCAGCCGAACTTCGACCCTTACAGCAAGTTCGAGTCCATGTCGCAGGCGGAGCAGAATTCGGTGCTGCTCGGGCTGTTCGACGAGGGGATGCGCCGGGACAGCACCCGGACCGCGCTCCTGCTAGCCCCGGAGACATTCACTTCCGACCTTCTGCTGAACGACCCTGCCGCATCCCCGACAGTCCGAAGCTTCAGGGCTTTCCTTCAGGCATATCCCCGAAGCGAGATTCTGTTCGGGGCGAGCGCTTTCGAAATCTACGATACACATGAGCCGCCGACCGTCCTGGCGAGACCATACGGCGACGGATGGATAATCTCGCGCAACAGCGCCGTGCTCGAGGACGCCGGTGGAGCATGCGAGTTCTTCCACAAGAGCAAGCTGGTGGTGGGCGTGGAGTTGACGCCGTATCCGAAGCTGTTCGTGCCGGTGGACGACTGGCTCTCGGGAATCATGAAGGTGCCGGGGCTGATGGGCCGCTGCGTCGGCCAGGACGAAGTGTCGCTGCTGCATTTCAGGGACAGCATCCCCATAGGCTGCGCCGTATGCTATGAGTCGGTCTACGGCGATTACTGCCGCGAATATGTGCTCAAGGGTGCGCGTGCGCTCACGGTGATCACCAATGACGCCTGGTGGGGAGACACCCCGGGCTACCGCCAGCATCTGCGCTTCTCCTGCCTGCGCGCGATAGAGCTGCGGCGCGACATCGCCCGCTGCGGCAATACCGGAATATCCTGCTTCATAGACCAGAAGGGCGACATATCGGAGCAGACCCCCTGGTGGGAGAGGGATGTCCTGAGCGGGCTGGTCAATCTCAATTCGGAGGAGACCTTCTATGCGCGGAACGGGGACATGATAGGCGGGGCGAGCACTCTCGTCTTCCTGCTTCTGGCGGTGCTGCTGATTGTCAGGGCCTTCCTGCCCAAGCGCTAGAGACTCCAGTCTATCGGGGTCTTCCCTTCGGAGACCAGGATCGCGTTCGCCTTCGAGAAATGCCGGCATCCGAAGAATGCCCCTCTCGCCAGAGGGGAGGGATGGGCCGCCTCAAGGATGTGATGCCTGTTGATGTCTATGAGCGGGGCCTTGCTCCTGGCATAGTTGCCCCAGAGCATGAAGACTACGCCCTCGCAGCGGTCTGAAATGGTCTTTATCACGGCATCCGTGAAAGTCTGCCATCCAAGGGCTCCGTGCGAAGTCGGTTCGCCGGCCCTGACGGTGAGCACGGCGTTGAGCAGCAGCACTCCCTGCTCCTCCCAGCGGCTGAGGTCGGTATGGCCGGACATCCTGATTCCGAGGTCATCCTCGATTTCCTTGAATATGTTCTTGAGCGAGGGAGGGGGCGCCACTCCTTCGGGCACCGAAAACGAAAGGCCCATGGCCTGCCCGGGACGGTGGTACGGATCCTGACCCAGTATGACCACCTTCACCTTGTCGAGGGGACAGAGGTCGAAGGCCCGGAAAATCTGACTCCCGGGAGGGTATATGACTTTTCCTGAGGATTTCTCTTCATGGAGCCTGGCGGCCAGGGCTCCGAAATACGGCTTGTCGAATTCGTTCTGGAGCGCGTCCTTCCAGCTTTGCTCTATTCTTACGGTCATGACGCTAAGTTACTTAAATTTTCATAAATTTGTGTTCATGAACAGAACAGCTTTGTTCCCGGGTTCCTTCGACCCTTTCACGGCCGGACACCTCAACATCCTTGCCCGCGCGCTGACCATGTTCGACGAAGTCGTCGTGGCCATAGGCATCAACCAGGACAAGGTGGGCTTCTTCGACAACTCCCAGAAGAAGGAGATAATAGTCCAGGCGGTCGCCGGCATGCCCGACGTGAGCATCATAGAATATGACGGCCTGACCGTGGACGTGTGCCGCGGGCTGGGCATACACCATATCGTGCGCGGAGTGCGCAACATGCTCGATTTCGAGAACGAACGCGCCATTGCGGACGCCAACCGCAGGCTCGCCCCGGACATCGAGACCATAATCATCCCCACCGCCCAGGAGTTCGCGCACATCTCGTCCTCGGCCGTCAGGGATATAATACGTCACAACGGAGACACCAGCCTCTTCCTGCCGAAGGGGGTCATGCTTCCGTGTCCAAAGAAGATGCGATGATGGGAAAGACAATGAAGGCGCTGCTCCTTTTCATGCTTCCGCTGCTGCTGCCCGCATTCGCGGCGGGGCAGGGGACGGAGAACCGCTATGCCGGACTGGACAGCCTGCTGACAGAGTTCTACGCCGCACTTGTGCCCGAGGAAATCGAGGTGAAGAACGCCGAGATGGACAGGCTGATAGAGACCTGCCACGATTCGCTGACCCGCCAGCATGTGGCCCTGGAGATATTCAACCACTACATGCACGCCCGCGTAATGGGGGAGGAGGCTGTGGCCGTCCATGTCTATGACGAGTGGATAGCCAGCGGCAAAGTCAGCATGCGCGGCGAATTCGAGCGGATGGAGGCCGACATTTTCGTGACCTTCAACCGCAACTCCCTGCTCGGGATGAAGGCCGCCGAGGTCAGCCTGAGGAAACCCGGCGGCGCCCGTATGACAATCCCCGTCGGCGGAAGGAAGGGCGTGCTCTTCTTCTATGACACTTCCTGCGCGAAGTGCCGCCTGGAGTCGCAGCTGCTGCCCCCGGTGCTCGAGGACGTGGACTTCCCCCTGGACTTCTATGCCGTATATACCGGAGCCGACAGGGGCGAGTGGCGCAGTTTCCGCAACCGGCTCAGGGTCAGGAACAGGAATGTGAAGGTGTATCATCTCTGGGACCCGGAAATGGATTCCGACTACCAGCTGATGTACGGTGTCACCGCCACTCCGAAGATGTTCTTCGTCCTGGAGGACGGTGAGATAGCAGGCAGAAGGCTGGAGGTGGTGAACCTCCAGGAGATAATACATTACGTCACATTGGTTCAGAATGGTCCGGAAGAATAAGAAATATTCGGGAGTGGACCCCGCCTATCTAGACAGGCACAGGGACTCCCTGAGACGAATTTACCGCAAGTCGGTGCTGTTCAACCAGCAGGAGCTTGCGGCAATCGATGAATATTGCAGGAAGTTCAAGGTGTCCTCCCGTTCGGCCCTGATCCGTGAGGCGCTCATGTCCCACGTCCTGGCCGGGCTTGAGGAGAACCACCCGACCCTCTTCTAGAATATCGCGGCGATCACGTCGTCGATGGTCTTGACGTAGATGAACTCGAGGCCCTTGACGTAGATTTCCTTGATGTCCTCTATGTCTCTGCGGTTGTCCTCGGAGATTATTATCGTATGGACTCCCGCCCTCTTGGCGGCGAGAATCTTCTCCTTGATGCCGCCGACGGGAAGCACGCGTCCCCTGAGGGTCATCTCTCCGGTCATCGCGACGCCTTTCCTGACAGCCTGTCCGCGCAGGGCGGAAACCATGGAGCTCACCATGGTGATTCCGGCGGAGGGGCCGTCCTTGGGCGTGGCGCCTTCGGGCACATGGATGTGTATGTCCTTTGCCGCGAATTCCTCGGAGCTCATCCTGGCCATTTCCGGATGGGCCTTGATGTACTGGTAGGCTATCGTGGCCGACTCCTTCATCACGTCGCCGAGGTTGCCGGTCATAGTCATGACTCCCTTTCCGTTGGAGACGGAGCTCTCCACGAACAGGATCTCTCCTCCCATCTGAGTCCAGGCCAGGCCCGTGACGACTCCGGGAGCCTCGTTGCCGGCCTGCTTGTCATGGAAGGCCGTGGGCAGTCCGAGGTATTCTTTCAGATGCTCCTTCTTTATGACCTTCGGCCACTCCTCTCCGAGGGCTATCTTCTTGGCGGTCACGCGCGCGATCTTGGCAATCTGCTTCTCGAGTCCGCGCACGCCGGATTCGTGGGTGTATTCGTCAATGATGGCGGTCAGGGCGGCCTTGTCTATGCGGAGACTGTCCTTCTTCAGGCCGTGCTCCTCCATCTGCTTGGGCACGAGGAACTTCCTTGCGATCTCCATCTTCTCCTCGGCGAGGTATCCGGTCACGTTGATGACCTCCATCCTGTCTAGCAGAGCGGGCTGTATGGGCGAGATGCTGTTGGCCGTGGTGATGAAGAGCACGTTGCTGAGGTCGTAGTCCAGGTCGAGATAGTTGTCATGGAAGGTCTTGTTCTGCTCGGGGTCGAGGGCCTCCAGCAGGGCCGATGACGGGTCGCCCTTGAAATCGGAGCTGAGCTTGTCTATCTCGTCAAGCACTATCACGGGGTTCGAGGTGCCGGCCCTGGCGATTCCGTTGAGGATACGTCCGGGAAGCGCCCCGACGTATGTCTTCCTGTGTCCGCGTATTTCGGCCTCGTCGTGCATTCCTCCGAGGGCGATGCGGACATACTTGCGCCCGAGGGCCTTGGCTATGGACTTGCCGAGGGAGGTTTTGCCGACTCCCGGAGGGCCGTAGAGGCAGAGAATGGGGGATTTCATGTTCCCCTTCAGCTTGAGCACCGCAAGGTATTCGATTATGCGCTCCTTGACCGTGTCAAGTCCGTAATGGTCGTGGTCGAGGGTCTTCTGGGCGTGCTTGAGGTCGAGATTGTCCTTGCTCATTTCGCCCCAGGGGAGCTGCAGCATGAAGTCCAGATAGTTGTACTGCACGCTGTAGTCGGGGGACGAGGGGTTGTATTTCTCGAGCTTGGCCAGCTCCTTCTCGAAGGCTTCCGCGATCTCCTCGGGCCATTTCTTCTTGGCGGCCCGTTCCTTGAACTTGTCGAACTCCTCGGCGTCGTCCATTCCGAGCTCCTCCTGGATCGTGCGCAGCTGGTTGTTGAGGTAGTATT
>UQQM01000003.1 GCA_900543205.1 uncultured Bacteroides sp.
CGCAGACGAAAAAAGTCTGCTCGGCGTCAATTCAGTCCGCTCGGCAAGGCAATCTGCCCAGTAATTCATCCCGTTCAATGGTTCACTCTGGTGGGTGGCGATGGGGAAATTGGCCGGACATCAAAATACTTGTGAGCGGGACACCTCCCGAAATCGTACCTACACGGCTGCCCAAGGCCGATTTTGTAATCCGCCGGGCGCACAAGTCGGGATTGGAAGAGCGACATGTGCGTCGCGCTAGTCTTAGAATACCCTGATTGTCAATTACTTGAATATTTCTTCCGCGCACATGTTTTTTGAGCTGAATATGATTCAGTCCAGCTATGATTTGCAATCCGGTTGCCCCGGCTTTCGTTATGGCGGATTTTTATCCGCCGCCTTGTTTCGTGAAATTCATCGGCTACGTCCGGGTCGGTCCTGCGGCATTCAGAGTCGGGCCTGTGGGGCAAATGGAAGGAATCCGGTTCCATTTGTGCGCTTCACCCCTCTTCCATGCGTGTGCGAAGGGTTTAGCCGTAGCTGATGAATTTCATGTTCCGCAGTCCTTCCACCTCGCGGCTACAACTGCGCCTCACAGACGGGAAAAGTCTGCTCGGCGTCAATTCAGACCGCTCGGCAGTCCGTTTCAAAACGTTGTCGGTAGTATCATATTGATGAATGTCAGCTGCCAATGCCGACAGGAACGCTGATCTCTTTAGGCCACTGGAACGCAAGCCGGATACGGACTGCGGGCGAGGGAGGCTATTCCCCCGTTTTCGCCTCGCGAGCCGCAGTGCCGCATCCGGCGGCAGTCGATCGCCGATCTGCACCGGCACGTCTCACGGCTGCAATTCGCTTTGCATTATCGCTGCGCCAGTGCCTCGCGGCTGCAATTGCGCCGCGCAGGCGAACGGCACCATAAAAAGAAAGATGACCGGATTCTTCCGGCCATCGCTCTTTCGGTAGTGGGTAGGAGAATCGAACTCCTATTGCGAGATTGAGAATCTCGAGTACTAACCGTTATACGAACCCACCATTTGTTGTTGGGAGTGCAAATATAGGCATTATTTTGCAATCAGCAAATTTTTCTTTGGGCAAGACGGAAATTTTTGCCACAATGGCATCATTTCCTCCTGTAGGGGGCATCGTCATAGAGGAGGAAGCGTCTCGCCTTGCGTATCCATTTCTGCTCCTCCAGCTTCACATGCTCCTGCACCACGTCGAAACTCAGGCGTCCGCGCAGATATTCCTCGATCACGGGATCGGCTATCTTCACGAACAGGGCGTCGCTCATTTCGAATTGCGAATAGCGGTCGGCGAAATGCCGCATGAGCTGCAGAGTATGAAGCAGCGAATGGTACTGCCCGTCCGGCGCAAGCATTATCTGATAGCCGAAGCACTGCTGTCCGTTGTAGATTCCGGCCGAAGGCGTGAAGGAGCAGGGACGCATCATGACCCCTCGCGGAGTGGGCAGGAAGCGCACGTCCTCGGTCTTTATGAACGGTGCGCCGAAATATTCGTATGGCCGGGCGGTGCCGATCGCGGGAGTTATCGTCGTGTTGTTCCAAAGTCCGCCGCCGGGATACAGTTCGCAGGTGAACATCCCCGGGATGTCCGAAGCCGGGGCGATGACCCAGGGAAGCATGTCCCTTCCGGCAGAGGAGCAGTGTGCGGAGATGACGTGGAGCTGGAACTTCGCCCCTATCTCGCTGCAGTAGAGCTGGCAGAGTTCGCCAAGGGTGAGTCCGTGCCGGTGGGCCACCTTCGGTGTCCATATATCGGACTCCACGGCCGGCATGGTGCCCTCGACTATCCTGCCGGCGGGATTGATGTGGTCGACTATGTATATCGCCGGGGATTCGGCCTCGCGGGCGCACATCGACATCAGCCGCATAACATCGCGGGTGTAGTTGAAGTAGCGCGAACCCACGTCCTGAATCTCCACGACTATGGCGTCCAGACCTTCGATGTCGGAGGAGTCGAAGTCGATATGGGAGGTGTCGGGGGTAAGCTCGGTGCCGGACGGGCGTATCACGCGTACGAGGTTTCCGCGCTCGCGGAATATGTCGTAAAGGTAGCGGCCTCGCTTGGGATCCCAGCTGTTCTGGGTGCAGAAGCAGGCCACCCGCCCTTCAGTGAGAGCGCGGTCCAGCTGGTCCTCTATCGGTGTGGTTCTGAAAGAAAACATATTCTCATCTGCCGGTGCGGCTTCGGCGGCCCGTCAGGCGAAGACGAGGGGCGGCCTCATCCGCAGCGGAACGCAGCCTCCGGCCGTAAGCGGCTACAGCAATGATTGCGCTATCGCGATGACCTCTTCGCCGAGTGCCTGCGCCTCGGCCTCGGTAGGAGCCTCGGAATAGATGCGGATGATGGGTTCGGTGTTGGAGCGGCGCAGATGAACCCAGCTCCGCTTCTGCTCGAAGTCCACCTTCACGCCGTCGATGGTGTTCACACGCTCCGATGCGTAGTGTTCCTTGACCTTCTCCAGAATCTTGTCGATCAGCGACTTGTCACTCAGCGCCATCTTGTTCTTAGCTATGTAGTACTGAGGCAGCGTGGCCTTGTATGCGGATGCACTCATCTTCTTGTGCGCCAGCTGGCTGAGGAACAGCGCGACCCCGACCATGGCGTCGCGGCCGTAGTGGGAAGCCGGGTAGATTACGCCTCCGTTGCCCTCGCCGCCTATGAGCGCGCCGACCTCGTGCATCTTCGTGGTCACGTTGACCTCTCCGACCGCGGCGGCGCACCAGGTTCCTCCCCAGCGTTCGGTGACGTCGCGCAATGCGCGGCTGGAACTCAGGTTGGAAACCGTATGCAGCGGCTTCACCCCTGCGCGGCTCGCACGCTCCAGCAGATAGTCCGCCACGGCCACGAGCGTGTATTCCTCGACGAAAGGCCTGCCGTCCTCGCAGAAGAACGCCAATCTGTCCACATCCGGATCCACGCTGATTCCGAGATCGGCGTGCTCCCTGACCACCGCCTCGCTGAGCCCGGTCAGGTTCTGCGGCAGAGGTTCGGGGTTATGGGCGAAGTCGCCGTCGGGAGTGCCGTTCAGCAGTATGCAGCGCACGCCGAGCTTCTCCAGGAGCTTCGGCATTATGATCGCGCCGACAGAATTTATCGCATCCACGACCACGGTGAATCCGGCCTTGCGCACCGCGTCGGCGTCCACAGCCTCCAGCGCCAGCACCGAATCCACATGCTCATCGGTGAAATCGTGGTCCTCGATATGGCCGAGCCCGTCGACGCCGGCGAAGTCAAAATCGCCGCTCTCCGCGATTTCCAGTATCTCATTGCCCTCGGCGGCAGAAAGGAACTCCCCGTCGGAGTTCAGCAGCTTCAGCGCATTCCACTCGCGGGGGTTGTGGCTGGCGGTGATGATGATTCCGCCATCGGCTCCGGAGAAGCGCACGGCAAGCTCCGTCGTGGGCGTAGAGGCTAATCCGCAGCGCACCACGTCAACGCCGCAGGCGGTCAGGGTGCCGCAGACCAGCTGCTCCACCATCGCCCCGCTGATGCGCGCGTCCCTCCCGACCACGACCTTGAAGCGGCCCTGCCTGGGAGATGCGTGCCTGCGCAGCCTCTCGCAATATGCGTATGTGAACTTGACTATGTCGACCGGCGTAAGACTCTCGCCGCAGGGCCCGCCTATGGTTCCGCGTATGCCCGATATGGATTTAATCAGTGTCATGAACGCGAAGATACTAAATTATTTATTTGATTAATTAGTTCAAAAGACTTATCTTTGCGCCCGATTCAAAACACCAGTACATTATGAAAAAAGGAATCCATCCCGAAAACTACCGACTTGTAGCTTTCAAGGATATGTCAAACGAGGACGTGTTCATCACCCGTTCCTGCGCCTCCAGCAAGGAGACCATCACCATCGACGGAGTTGAGTACCCTCTCGTAAAGCTTGAGATTTCGAACACATCTCACCCTTTCTACACCGGCAAGATGAAGATTGTCGACACCGCCGGCCGAGTTGATATGTTCTATCAGAGATACAAGTCACGCAAGAAATAGTTTCTTGCGATTCAGACAGCCAGGAGGAACCGGTCCATTCGACGGTTCCTCCTTCTGTTTTCCATAGCACTGCCATGCAGGCGCCCCACAATCGGATTGCCGCCAGCACGGCAGGCACAACTGCCCATGTAAGCGAAGTTTTTCGTATATTAGCAAGGTTTTAGATATTATTAAGATATGACCACCAAAGGAAAAGTAATCACCTCGGTCGTAGCGGTGCTCGTAATCGCAGCGGCGGTGTTCTGCTACATCAAGTTCTACTTCGTGTTCGGCGAAGGAGTGAAGGCAGGAGAACTCAACCAGATAGTCTACAAGGGCTGGGTCTGGAAGACATACGAAGGGCGCCTTATCCAGACTGGATTCAACAGCCTGTCGGAGCGCGGCAACATCCAGTCCAACGAATTCAACTTCTCCGTGACCGACAGGGCCGTGGCCGACTCGCTGATGCGCTGCAGCGGCAAGCTGGTCGAGCTTCACTACAAGGAATATAACGGAGCCCTGCCCTGGAGGGGAATGCAGAGGTACATCGTGGACGAGATAGTATCCGTCAGGCAGGCGGAGCGGGCCACCGAGATACCCATAATCAGCGGAGGAGAATAGTCATGTTCATGGCAGTCTTTCTCGCGGCGTCGATAATCTCAGTACATCCCGAAGGCAATCCCAACGCCCGCCTGCTCACGGTCGAAGAGGCTGTGAAGCAATCGGTGCGCTCGGTATATCCGGAAAAGGTCAAGCTCTGGTGGGACGCCGACAGCCAGCTCACCCGGGAGGAACCCAAGGAGCCGGAGCACGACTGGACACTCCCCGAAGGGAACCCGCCCGAGCTGTGCTACGGCGAGACCGTCAGCCGCAATGAGTTCGGAGGCTCGAAATGGGTGATTCCCTCACCCGACGGCACCCTTCTGGCCGTATACCGCAAGGACCAGTCCGCCGTGGGCTCTTTCCCCCTCTTCGACATCACCACACGCTCGGGCAGCACCAGGGAGATCAAATACCCGATGGCAGGGACGCCCTCGGAGAAGCTGGCGCTCTGCATCTGCCGCACCGACGGCACCATTGTCAGCGAGCTTCAGACGGACGATTTCGACGAGGAGCGCTATCTGACCAACCCCACCTGGTCGCCCGACGGCAAATACATCTTCGTGCAGGTCCTCAGCCGGACCCAGCATGACATGAAGCTCAACATGTACCGCGCCTCCGACGGCAGATACGTGCGCACCGTGCTCAGCGAGCACAACGACGCATGGGTGGAGCCGCGCGACCCCCTGTATTTCATCAAGGGCAGCTGGAACTTCCTTTACCGTACCGACAACCGCGACGGCTACAGGAACCTCTACCTCTGCGACACCCTGGGAGTCATCGCAAGGGCGACCCCCTGCGACGCCGACGTTGCCTACTTGGCCAACGACGGCAGATACGTGTACTACACCTCGGCCGAGGTCTCCCCTATCGAAAACCACCTTTTCCGCGTGCGCATCAACGGCAGGCGCGTATCGAAGCCCGAACGCATCACCTATGAGGAAGGCTGGCACGAAATCGACATGTCGCCCGACTGCACCAAGTTCATCGACAGATACAGCAGCGTCAACGTCCCGGGAATCACCGTGGTCAAGAACGCCGACGGGGAGGTCATCAACAGGATACTCAACGCCATCGACCCCCTGGACGAATACGCCCAGTGCCGCATGGAGCTCGGCAGGGTGCGCTCGGCCGACAGGAAGTTCGACAACTACTACCGCCTGTTCTACCCGAGGGACTACGACCCTTCCAAGAAATATCCGCTGATAGTCTATGTCTACGGCGGTCCGCAGTCCCAGATGGTCAGCAACAAGTGGCTGGGCGACATACGGATGTGGGAGATGCTGATGGCCCAGAAGGGCTACTTCGTCTACGTTCAGGACAACCGGGGCACGACGAACCGGGGAGCGGAGTTCGAGAAGGCCATCAACCGCCGGTGCGGAGTGGCCGAAGCAGAGGACCAGCTCGCCGGAATCTCGGAGCTGCTCGCGAGGATACCCGCAATCGACCGCAACAGGATAGGCGTACACGGCTGGAGCTACGGCGGATTCATGGCGCTGACCCTCGCCACCGAAAGGCCCGACCTGTTCAAGGTCACCGTCGCCGGCGGTCCGGTAATCGACTGGAAATGGTACGAAGTCATGTACGGCGAGCGCTACATGGACACTCCGCAGACGAACGCCGAAGGCTACGAAACGACTTCTCTGCTGAACAAGGCCGCATCCATCGACGGACGCGTGCTGATATGCCAGGGCACGCTGGACGACACCGTGGTATGGCAGAACTCCCTCAGCTTCATCCAGAAATGCATAGAGGCCGAGAGGCCCGTGGACTTCTTCGCCTACCCCATGGAGAAGCACAACATGGAAGGCAGGGCCAGAGTCCACCTCTATGAAAAGATAACCGACTATTTCGAGACTTATTTATGAAACTGCTGAAAATCCTCCTCTGCGCGGCGGTCCTGTCCGGCGCATCGGTATGCGCGTCCGCCCAGACCAAGGCAGAGACCAAGCTATACACCCGCACCGTCGAGAAGCCGTCTCTCAAGGCCTTCGACAAATTCCTCAAGAAATATCCGTCTTCCGTCTACGCCGAAGACATTTCCGCGCGCAGGGACACCCTGCTGAGCATCACGCCATACAGCGAGGCGGAAGCCGAAGCGATAATATCGGAATACCTGCCCGCCGGTTCCGTGTTCAAGGCCTTCCCCGACCGGAAGGACGCGGTGGACAGAATCTACGGAGTGTGCATAGCCTCTCCCGAACTTGACTACGGCCACATCAGGCTCTACACGGCCGTCCGGACCGACGGGGCCTGGAGCCTGGCTGACTCCTATGAAAGCCCCACATCTTCCTGCGGCGAGGGTTCTTCCAGACGCTTCGCCGACAGCACGGCGGTGTATGAAATCCGCGGCGACAGATATTTCCGCTTCAACTTCCTCACGGAATCCGCAGGTTCGGACGAGATGTGCTACACTGCCGCAACCTGGTCGCCCGCAAACGACTCCTACAGCGAGGTGCTTTTCGAAGGCCGGAACATACTCGCGTCCGGCGACAGCCTTCCCTTCCGCATAGAGGGCAGAATCAACGAGAGCGCCATCCTGAACCCGGAGCTGCCGGAAGTGAGGCTGATGATGGCGGCAATCAACGAGAACCCCTGCCTGGAGCAGCTTCCCGTCGGCGACTATCTGACCGACGCCTCGATAGACTGGTGGCTGGAGCAGAATCCGGACGCCCTGACCTCGGCGACCCGGCTGAACTTCAACATCCTGCCGGAGAACAGTTCACTGGTGGAGCGCTTCGAGGCCGCCGGCGACAAGAAGAGCTCTGCGCGCTACGCCGCCGCGCTGTTCGACCTGCGCGGATACTCGGTGATAGTGGTGAAGCAGAAGGCTGACGGGCAGTATGTGCTGGCATGGGCCGAGCCCGAATGCGAAGACCATTACCGCGACCGCCTGCTCAACAGCATCAAGTTCGAGGACGCGAACACCCTCGAGATGTTCTACTACCACGGCAACCGCCACTTCGACTACAAGCTCAACCTGACCTCCAAGACGCTCAAGAGGTAGAAGGCGGCTATTTCAGCCACCTTGTCCAGAAATCAGCTTCCGCGGCCTTGTCATGCTCACCCTGATAGCCGCGATAGCCGTGCATTCCGTCGGGGTACAGCATGAGCTCGAACTGCACGCCTGCCTTCTGGAGGGCGTCCATCAGCAGCAGCGTGTTCTGATAGTGCACATTGTCATCGCCGGTGCCGTGGGTCAGCCTCAACGCTCCCGGCAGAGGGAGTCTGCCGCCGTCCCCTTCACCGAATATCCGGGGCACCCAGTCTATAACGCTCGCGGCGACATAGCCCTCGGGATTGGCCTGGGGAGTGTCCATGAAGCGCTCGGTATAATGGGAATCGTAAAGCGTCCAGTCGTAGACCCCTCCGCCCGCGATGCCGCAGCGGAAGTACTGGGGATAGCGCAGCACCAGCATGGCCGTTGTGGTACCTCCGAACGAGAAGCCTTTGACTCCGATGCGGGAGCCGTCGACATACGGCAGCGACTGCAGCCACTCCGCCCAGGCGATATAGTCTTCAAGCTCGATCACCGTCATCTGGCGGAACGCCTGGTCCATGCCTTCACGGCCGTTCTCTCCCGACGAGCGCGGGTCGCAGACTATATAGATCACACCGTTGCGGTAGCACCACTCGTCAGAGGCGTCGCGGTCCTTCCAGCGGTCGCGCACATACGGGGTTCCGGGGCCGCCGTAGAGCTGCATGACCACCGGATATTTCCGCGACGGGTCGAAGCCCTCGGGCACCGACATCAGAGCATAGAGCTCGAAGCCGTCGTTCTCTATCTTCACTATTTCGGGATACGGAACCGAAGCGTCCTCCTCGGCTGCGGTTCCCGGCTCCTGCGGCAGAGGCTTGCAGTCGAACCTGTCGCTGCGTCCGCTGATTCTCATCCCGGGGGTCCTGGCGTTGGAGACGTAGGCGGTGAAGCTCTTTCCGTCTTCGGAGAACTGCACGCCTTCCACGTATAATTCCGGGTCTGTGAGGGCGGTGACCCTGCCCTTGCGGTCAAGCAGGTAGAGCGCCTGATGCAGGCGTGAATCCCGCTTCGCAGTGAACCATACGCGGCCCTTCCCGTCCGTACGCAGCAGCCTTATGTCCCAGTTCTCACCTTCGGTAAGCCTCGTGAGCGAACCGTCGTAGCCCAGGAAATATATCTGCTCCCAGCCGGTCTCGAAGTTTCTGGCCATATAGAAGCCGTCGTCGGTGAAGAGCATGTCGTCTATCCATTCCACCCAGGTGGGGTATTCCTCCCTGTAGACCTCACGGAGACTGCCGTCGGAAGCGCTCACCGCAAAGAGCTCGAGCGTGCTCTGCCGACGCGGCTCCCTGGGCACGAAGAGCTCGCGCGAATCGGGGCTCCAGAACGGCGAACCGAAATACTGGTCCTGCGAATAGTCGAAATCCGCCCAGGTGGTTTCGGCCGAACTCAGCTCGACCACGCCCACACGCACCGACGGATTGGTCTGTCCGGCGTTGGGATAGCGCGTCAGCGAAAGGGAACCGTTCTGACCGAAGGGCGAGAATATCGGGAATACGGGCACTTCGGAGTTGTCGAAACGGTAATATGCTATGCTGCGCGAGTCAGGGCTCCACCAGAACGCCTTGTACTCCGTCTGGCGGCCGAAAATCTCCTCATAATATACCCAGGAGGCATAGCCGTTCAATATGAGTTCCGAGCCGTCGAAGGTCAGACGGGTCTCGCTGGAATCAGCAAGATGGCGCACCCAGAGGTCGTTGCCACGGGTGAAGGCCACCATCGTACTGTCCGGTGACGGGGTCGGATTCATTTCGGGAACACTCTCCCCGGCTTTCAGACCCACGGCAGGCAAGAGCCCTGCAGCGGCGGACACCAGTAAAATCTTTATCGCCTGTATCATAATCTGCACTTTTACGCAAAACCGAATTTCAAAATTACGAAAAATCCAAAGATATACGCAAAATCGGCGGCCTTAAGCTGAGCACTGCTATCGGCCGCCCCGGACCCGCACATGCCGACAAATCGCAACAAGACAGGCCGTCTCCAGACCAGCAGCCCGCCGGCGTTGCGCGGACTGCGGCGAAGCAGGCTTGCCCCGCTCTTCCGCCTGCGGAGACGCACGTCCGCCAACGGCGGCCCGGGCCCGCACTTGCTGACAAGCAAAAAGCCGACCGGAAAAAACCGACTAGCGCAGGGCTAACCGGCAAAAAACCTGTCAGGAAAATTGACCAGATACACCTTCCGCACGGCACGCGTCAACGCCGTATACAACCACTTCACATCATCCGCACTCTGCTCCGGCTGCCAGAACGGACAATCGACGAACACGCAATCCCATTGGCCGCCCTGGGCCTTATGGCAGGTGATGGCCTCAGCATACTTGAGCTGCAGCGCATTATAATAGATGTCCTCGCGCACGCCCTGCCATATCTTCCTCTTGGTCCTTCGGTCGGAATAATCCGCCCAAACCCCCTCGTAAAGCAGGTTCTGCTGCTCCCTGGTCAGGGACGCGCTCTCGGAATGGAGCGCATCGAGGCAGACCTTCACCTCAAGCTCCACATCACCGTAGTCGGGAAACGAGAGGCGCGCATCGGCGAAATGCAGCCCGTACCTCTCCTCGAAGTGCCCTATCCTGATCAGCTTCGCTATGTCCCCGTTCGCTATGTAGTCCAGCTCCGGCACGTCCTCGAGGAACTGATAGCAGTTGCGTACTATCATCAGCCTGTCGCCCCTCACGAGTTCCTCTTCTTTGTACTGCACCATCGAACGTATGCCCATGTTGTAGCGGTTGGCCCTCTTGTTCGAACGGCAGAGCACCACCGTCCCGTCCTGCCCGTAGCAGTCGTAGGCCTCCCCTATCGCATCTATGAGCTCCCCTCCGCCTATGCGGCATACATCGTCAGTCCCCGAAAGGTCCATGCGTATGCCTCCGGACTCACCTCGCTCGCGCATGTCCGCCAGCAGCTCGCGCAGCATGGTCGCGTTGCGCAATATCCCGGACTCCGCCTCCTGGCGCACGACGGAGCTCAGACGGCACCAGCGCACCCCTCCGAACCACGCCATGACCTCCCTCGACAGGGCCGGCGAGGCGTCGAGTCCGACCGGAGGCAACTGCGCATCGTCGCCTATCAGCACCAGGCGGCAGTCGGCGCCGTTCCTGACGAAATTCACAAGGTCCTCCAGCAGATTGCCGGAGCCGAACACGGCACCGCCCTTTCCCGGAGCGTCAGCAGAATCGGAGCCTATCAGCGAGACCTCGTCGACGACGAACAGGGTGTCCTTGGCCTTGTTGGGAGCTATCGAAAAACTGCCATAGCCTTCTGAGCTCACGGATTTCTGACGGTAGATGTGCTTGTGTATCGTGGACGCCGGACGGTGCGCAATAGCCGAAAGCACCTTGGCCGAACGCCCCGTGGGAGCCAGAAGCACCGACTGGGCGCCCATCTCGCGGAGCACTTCCACGGCAGCTGCGACGGCGGTGGTCTTGCCCGTTCCGGCATAGCCGTTGACCACGAGGATGTCGGCGTCGCCGCAGGTCACGAAATCCGCGAGGCTGCGGAATAGCCCGTCCTGGCAGGGGGTGGGCCCGTAGCCGAAACGTTCAAGGAAATGTCTGTAGAGGAACTCCGCGCGATCCATCTCCTACCTGTCCCTCCTGTCGAAAATCATTCCCAGCACGGCCAGCACCGGATAAATCTCCACGCGGCCCAGGAACATGTCCAGGGAGAATATCAGCTTGGCCATGGCGGGAGCGCTGTCATAGCAGCCCATGCTGCCCATCAGCTCGCCGCAGCCGGGGCCCACGTTGCCCAGGCTCATGACCGAAGCCACCAGGGAGTTCTCGAAGTCGAGGCCGGTACACAGGCAGAGCAGCATCGAGATGAAAATCAGGAACATGTAGATGCAGATGTACAGCAGATGCGGGGACACCTCGTCGTCGCGCATAATCTTCCTGCCGAGCTTCACCTCATTGACCGACGAAGGATGCAGGATAGAATTCACATAGCGGCCTATGGCCTTCGTCAGGATCAGGGCCCTGTCAGACTTGATTCCGCCGCAGGTAGAGCCCGTGGTTCCGCAGACGATGGCCGGGAAAAGCAGGAGGATCACCATCCACCAGGGCCACCGGGAGTTGTCGAGATTGGCGAAGCCGGTGGTCGAGGAGACGGTCAGGGTGTTGAAAAGCCCGTCCCACAGCGCCTCGAACCAGCTGTCGCAGAAGCCGCCGGTCTTCAGCCCAATGCCGAGGAAGACGGCCACGACCGCCACGAATCCAGTGTAGAACTTGATTATGGGGCTCTTGAGGGGCTTGAGCGAACGGCTTATCACCGACAGGTACAGCAGGCCGAAATGTATCGACGACAGATACATGAAGAGCATGGTTATTCCCTCTATCCAGTAGGAATCGAAGGCGGCGATGGAGGCCGTCTTGGTGCTGAAGCCGCCGGTGGCCACGACCGCCATCGCATGGCACACCGCATCGAACGGCGTCATGCCGGCCAGCATGTAGGCTATCGCCGCCAGCACGACGAGGGCGATGTAGACGTATGCGAAGATATAGACCACTCCCGTGGTGCGGGAAGAATAGCCGCTGCGCGTCAGCGAGCTCAGCTCCATGTTCGTCAGACGCATGCGCATCTGGCTCGACTCCGGAATTATCAGCAGCAGGAACACCACCACCCCGAGTCCTCCGATGAAGTGCGTGGACGAACGCCAGAACAGCAGGCTGTCGGGAAGGGCCTCCACATCGCTGAGGATGGTCCCGCCGCAGGTGGTATAGCCGCTCACCGACTCGAAAATCGCATTGGAAAGCGTGAAGGGGCCGCCCCAGAGCACATACGGGAGCAGGCCGAAGAGGAAGGACAGCAGCCACGAGAGCGTGATGATCACATAGCCCTCGCGCAGCGATATCGAATTCGCCTTGCGCACGAAGATGAAGGGGAAGATGCCCACGATGAAGGTTATGGTGAACGAAATCATCAGGGCCGCGAGCGCCGAATCGTTGCCGTTCGCCATCGATACGAATATGGAGAACAGCATGAACAGCGCATTCACCAGCAGGGCGAAGCCTATGTTCCTTATGATTACCTTCCAGTTCATCTCTTCCTGAGCTCCCTGACCCGGCGGCGGAGCTGCTGGTTCTCGCCTGCCAGTTCGGAAATGCCGTCGTTGAGCTCGACCAGCTGGTCGTCACCCTCGAATTTCACCGTATATTTCTTGTCGCTCGACCTGTAGGCGCTCAGGCCCTCCAGCATGCGGTAGAGCGGGCGCACGTAGTAGGAGAGGATGAAGAAGAGCAGCATCAGCACCAGCATCAGACCCACGCAGACCGCGACTATCCCGGGAATGATGCTGCGGTAGAAACCCCTGTCGAAGGTCGCGGAATTCTGTTCGAGGTCCTCGTAGATGGCGGTGGTCAGGTTGTTTATGTCGTCCTGCAAGCGGTCGAAGCGAGGCTGCAGACGGTCGAAATACCAGGTCCTGTTGTCGATGAAGTCCGACTGCACCACGCTCTCGAACTCCAGCGAGGTCAGCATGTAGGCCGCATACGAATACATCACCGAGTCGGCCATGGGATAGGCCTGGTTGATGGTGTGGCTCATGCGCAGACGCTCGCAGTTGGTCTTGAAATACTCGTCGTCGAAGTCGGGCAGAGTGGCGGCGGGGCCCTCGCCTATGGCCTCGAGAATCTCGAGGTTGTAGTTGTTGCTCATGTCGGCGAGCCGGTTGGCCACGTTGATGCTGCTGATGTCGTCGGCTATCAGCTCGGAGACATAGTTGCTCATCCTGGTATACTCCATCACCGAGATGACGGAGGAGACGAGCAATATGGCCACTATCGAAAGAAGGCTGAGGACAAGCTTGGCCTTCATCGAAAGTCGGAGGGAACGGACTTTCTTTATAAGTTTCGAGAATATCCTCATTGGCTCCCGTCTGTTGGTTAAATTCCCACAAAAATAACAAGTTGTTTTGATTTTCCGAAACCCGGAACCCCCGTCCCACCCGGGCTTTGCGCAAATTTTCAATGTGCCCGGCATAAATTTTAAAAAATTTCATGAAGCGGCCCTATATTATATCAAATATTTTGATATATTTGCATATAATATGAATTTTATGCTCCCTTCTTTCCTTGGCGATACCACCAGCAAGAACGCGGTCGTCAAAAGAGAAATACTGAGATTGTGTATCGCCCACAACAATTACAGCATCGCTGATTTCAGCCGCGCCCTCGGCATCAGCGTGCCCACCATCACCAAGCTGATTTCCGAGCTCATCGACGACAACTTCCTGCAGGACGAGGGCAAGGTCGGCACCTCGGGAGGCCGCCGGCCGAGCGTCTACGGACTCAATCCGGAGGCGGGCTATTTCGTGGGCGTGGACATAGCCAGGCACCATTTCCACATCGCCATCAGCAATTTCAAGGGGGAGATAATCAACTTCATCCAGGACATAGAATTTGTCCTCGAAGCCAACGAACTGTCATTCAGGACTATATGCCGCATGGTCAAGGACGAGGTCACCAAGAGCGGCATCCCCTGGATCAAGGTGCTCGGCGTGGGAGTCAGCCTCTCCGGCCGCGTGAACCCCGAAAAAGGCTACAGCCTGAGCTACTTCGTCAGCGACGACATACCCCTCAAGAGCATATTCGAGAAAGAGTTCAAGCTCCCGGTCAACATAGAGAACGACTCCAGGGCGATGGCCTACGGCGAATACATGAACCTCGGCAAGGAGGCCGACCCCAACATGATATTCATCAACATCAGCTGGGGGCTCGGCATGGGCATAATCACCGGAGGCAAGCTCTATTACGGCAAGTCCGGATATTCCGGTGAAATAGGCCACTTCCCCGCCCTGAACAACGACATCATCTGCCGCTGCGGCAAGGTAGGGTGCCTCGAGACGGGAGCCTCCGGGTCGGCTCTGCACCGCATCATGACCGACGAGCTCAAGCGCGGGCACTCGTCCTCGCTGCTCGCAACCTACCAGAAGAACGGCGACATAGAGCTTGACGAGATTCTGAAGGCGGTCGAGGAAGGGGACGTGCTGGCCATCGACAGCATAGGAAAGATAGGCGACACGCTCGGACGCGGAATAGCCGGAGTCCTCAACATCTTCAACCCCGGCCTCGTGGTCATCGGAGGGCGCCTGATAGTCGGCAGGGACTACCTGCTTCTCCCCATCAAGACCGCGGTCAACCGCCTCTCCCTCTCAAGAGTGTCGTCGGACACCAGGATAGTGCTTTCGAAGCTGGACCGCCGCGCCGCGTCGGTGGGCGACTGCCTGCTCTCCCGCGACAAGGTCCTCGGACTCCTGTAGTCCATGGCCAGCTACCTGCAAATCGAGAACATCTCCAAGTCCTATGGCCCGAAAATCCTATTCGAGCACATAGGATTCAACGTCAATGAAGGTGACAAGATAGCCCTGATAGCCCCTAACGGCACCGGGAAGACCTCCCTGCTGCGCATACTCGCGGGCAAGGACAGCTCCGACTCCGGCGGCAGGGTCATGTTTCTCAAGGACATACGCATAGCCTTTCTGGAGCAGGACTACGACTGGTCCCCGGAGCTCGGCATACTCGACCAGATTCTCGCCCACAGCAGCCGCGAGACAGCGGCGTTTCATGAAGACGAGAAGCAGGCGTTCGTGCAGCGCCTGAAGGAACTGCTCACTTCGTTCCGGCTGCCGGACTTCGACAAGAAGATGGGGGAACTCTCGGGAGGCGAGGTCAAACGCGTGGCCATCAGCGAGATGCTCGCGCTGAACGCCGACTTCCTGATAATGGACGAGCCTACCAACCACCTCGACATAGAAGCCATAGAGTTCCTGGAGAGCTGGCTGAAACGCAGCCGCTGCACCCTGCTGATGGTCACCCACGACCGTTACTTCCTCGACCGGGTGTGCAACATCGTGATGGAACTCGACCACGGCGCCGTCTACAGCTACCGGGGCGACTACCAGAACTACCTCGAAAAGCGCCAGGAACGCATATCCTCCTGGAACGCCGAGACCGACAAGGTGCGCAACCTGCTCCGCAGGGAGCTCGAATGGATACATGCGACCCCGTGCGCCCGTTCGGGAAAGGCCAAGTACCGGATCAACGCCTTCCGTGAACTCTCCGAAAGGGCCGGACAGCAGCGCGACGACCGCCAGATTTCGCTCGACGGCATAGGCGGATCCGCGCGTCTCGGCAACAAGATAATCAACTGCAAGAACGTGAATTACAGCTGGGAGGGGCGCCCCATGCTCAAGGACTTCAGCTACAATTTCCAGAAAGGCGACAAACTGGGAATCGTAGGCCGCAACGGAATAGGCAAGTCTACCTTCCTCGACCTGCTCACGGGAGCCGTCGCGCCGGACTCGGGCAGCATAGACAGGGGGACTTCGCTGGTCATAGGCTACTACCGGCAGCAGGGCATGGAGTTCGACGGCGACATGACCGTGATGGACGTTGTCTCCGACACCCGCCTGCTCTCCAACTTCATGTTCCCCCGGGACATGTACACGACCCGCATCTCAAGGCTCTCCGGAGGCGAGCGGCGGCGGCTCTACTTGCTGACCATACTGATGCAGAACCCCAACCTGCTGATTCTCGACGAGCCGACCAACGACCTGGACATCGTGACCCTCAACGTGCTCGAGGAATATCTCGCCGACTACGGAGGCAGTCTGATAGTGGTCAGCCACGACAGGCATTTCCTCGACAGGACCGTGGATCACCTGCTGGTCTTCTGCGGCGACGGCGTCGTCAAGGACTTCGTGGGCAAGTTCAGCGAATACAGGGCGTGGATCAAGGACGTGGAGGCCGCGAAAAGAAAGGAGGAGCAGGCCGCCGCGCCGAAGCCCGCCGCGTCCAGACCCGCAAAGCCTCTGGCGGACGGCCCGAGGAAGCTCAGCTACAAGGAGAAAAAGGAGCTTGAGGCCATCGAAGCCAGGATGCCGGAGCTGGAGCAGGAAAAGGCCGGACTGGAGTCGCAGATGAGCTCGGGCAGCCTGCCGTATGACAGGCTTCAGGAGGCCGGCGCCCGCATCCAGGAGATTCTCGCCGAGCTCGACAGCCTCGAAACAAGGTGGCTGGAGCTCAGCGTCTGACCACTATGTCGTCGGTGTCCTGTACATATCCGTCGGTTGGAGCCTCCGTGAGGTTGTGGAAGTCAGTCTGAACGTTGCGCTGAATCCCGCCGTCTCCCATTCCTGAAGTGCCGCTGTTGGTGCGCAGGAACTCTCCGCAGAACGCGATGTCCCAATCGTCCCTGCCGGCCCAGAGAGAATCCTCCTCGGCGGAGCCGAACTCGCTGGTTCCCACCACCTTCGAATCTTTCAGAGAAAAATATGTCCAGTGGTCGTCGCCAAGTCCCCCGACGACAATTCCCTCATCTCCCGAATCGACCCTTGTCCGGTCTGTCCCGCGGCTGCAGCCTGCAAGAAGGAGCAGCAGACCCGCACTAATGACCGAGATGACTGTCCGAAGAATATACATATCTCAAAGTTATCTTTCCGTTTTCCCTGTCGTAGTCAGAAAATCTTATCTTGGCGTACCCGCCGTCAGCCGTCCTGATTATGAAAGATGCATTCGTCGGCTTCCCATCCGCACCGAGCCATGCGACCGGCGACGCGGACACGGTCTGGGGCGAGGCTGTCCTCAGCACATACCAGTTCTGGCCGCTGCGTATCCGGGTGTCCTCGGGAAGCTCTGCGGTCAGGACCACGGGAGCATCCTCCCCGCCACGGTAGTCATAGACCTTGAAGGACGTCACCTTTCCGCTGCCGTCCACACTGCCGCGGGCGTTCTTGTTCACTCCGAGGAACCAGCTGACGTCGCGCATCTCAAAAGCCTTCCCGGCAATAGGGCTTGCGTCGAAGCCGAACTCGATTTCGGAATCGAATCCCGAGCCCTGCATGGGATAGTCCCCTCCCTGGTTGCTGGCTATGTTTATGGCCCACACTGTCTCCGGGGCCTCAGACCAGGCCTCGGGAGCGGCCCCCACGCTGAAACTGAGGTCGTCACGGGAACTGTAGTCAACCCCTGCGCTGAATACGAGCGTCGGCTCCACATATTCCACATCTATGCCCACGACCTCCTTCGACAGAATATAGCGGGGGTCCTGCTCCTCCTCGAAGAAACAGTAGGGAATATAGTACCTTCCGTTGTCATGCATGTACGAGCCCCATGAATTGACGACTATGAAGGCACCGTAGGTGGTCCTGTTGCCGAAATCGCATTCCACCGTGTCGTCGTAGCCCACTATGGTCATCGCATGCGCCCCGTCGACCGGAAGTCCGAGCAGGATGCTCCTGTAGCCCGTCAGCGAGGGCCCGTCGTAGCAGTCGTCCATTTTCCAGCCCTCTGAGGCCGACGAGAAGACAACCACACGGCCCTTGCCGCCTGCTTCTCCCCCGTCGTACAGATAACGCTTCAGGGAGACCACGCCTTCCGGCGAACCGGCGTCCATGTATTCGAAAGACTTCACGCGCCAGTGCATGGCCCGGAAGTATTTGTCGTAGCCGCTCGCCCATCGGAACGAGTATGCCGATGTCTGCACGGGAAAGTCGGCCTCAGTCATCATGCCCGAATACAGCGAGAGCAGAATGCCGTCCCAGCTCAGCGAGCCCTCATCCCTGCCGCCATTGATGAAATTCCAGGAATACAGGTAGCTGAATCTGTTTTCCGGGATGTCTGCAGGGCGGCCGAGCAGGCTGTTGACCTCGTAGGTGAACATATATCCTATGGTGGCCGCCTGGGCGCAGGAACCGCCTATCTGCGAGAAAACCGGAGGGAAGGCCTCCGAAGTGCTGTTGTCCACCGACTGCGGAAGCTCGACCGCGTCGGAAGGGGCCGTCCACCTGAGCGCAGGCACTTCCGGCATGGCCTCGCGTGCCTGCATCTCCATGAACGAAGGCAGCAGAGGGCCGTTCTGCCCCGAAAGCAGGGCCGGAGAGCACGACAGGGCCGCCGCAGCGAGCATCTTCAATGCATTTTTCATATCATCGTGTCTTTCATGCTTCAACAAGAGCTTCAGCGGAGCCTTGCAAGAGTCTTGCGCAGTTCCGACGCATATTCCGGTTCAAGACTGTCCAAATCCATTCCGGAGATGCAGTCGACTATCAGATCCCTGCCCGACGACATCCTGAACCATCCCAGAGTCTCCGCCAGGCAGATGCGCACCTTGAGCGGGACGTTCCCGTCGGAAAGCAGCGGCAGGAGCTTCGGCAACGCGAAATGCAGATTGTAATTGCGCATGAAGCGTATGGAGCTTATCCTCGCATCCTCGGAATCCGAATGCAGCACCGTGTCCAGACAGCTTGTGTTGCTGGCGTCGAGACTGTCCATGACCTGCACGGCATCGGCGGCGATGAACTGCACGCGCTGCCTGTCACCGGCATTGTCGGCTATGTCCCGGAGCGCCGGAAGCAGCACCGGGTCGCCTATGAACATGGCCATCCTTGCGGCCATGCGGCTGATGCGCTCATACGGGTCGTCGAGCGCCTTCAGGACCGCGAGCGTGCATTCGGCTCCCGGATAGAACGACAACAGGTGCAGTGCCTCCAGCCTCACCTGCCAGGAAGCGTCCCTGCAGAAAGTCTCAAGCAGAAGCTGCGGGAGACCGGGGTAACGGAGCTCGTGCAGCTTCTTCAGAGCCGCAGCCCTGTGCAGCGACTCCGGCGACTCCAGCATGGACAGCCAGTATTCGCCGTCGGGCGTCAGCATCTCATACTGCGCGACGAATTCAGCATCCTTGACGGCAAAGCGGAATGTGGGGTCGCCAAGCAGATGCGATTCGAGATACGGCAGTCCCTTCTGCCACACTCCTATGCGCACGCCGGCATCCAGCACACCCATCAGCTCGTCCTCATATTTGTCCTGCAGCACATTCACGGTATTGCCCTGGACAGCCACGCAACTGCCTCCGTTGAAAAGGTGGCAGCCGGCGACATAGCCGTCCTCCTCGTAGAAGGAGCCGTTGTAGCACGCGTTGAGAATCAGCACCCTCGGCCCGGTATGCAGGCCGGATATCCTGTCGATGCGCAGGTTGTCGAGCGCATCCTCCAGAGAGTCTCGCACGGCATCCTTCACATAGAAACTGTCGGCGAAGAACCTCCGGTCGGTGCCATAGTCGTTCAAAGCCTCCTCAAGGAAGGGCTGCTCATCTTCAGTCCCGCGGTATCGGCTGTAATATTGCCTGAGCACGCTTCTGATTCTCGTAAGGTCCTCTTCGAGGCTCGTCGAGCCCTCCGAGGAAGTTATGTACTGGGTGTCGGCAGCCCCATGCTCGCTGAGCTGCATCAGGTCGTACCTGCCGATCTGCATCTCCCGTATCAGCTCGGACTGGACATCGCGTCCGTAGCGCCAGTTCAGGAACTTGTTGGAGACCGACGAGGCGAAGGCGTCTGGGAAATATTCCCTCCACGCAAGCGGTTTCTGCCGCCATATTGTCAGGCAGTCGGAATTGTAGCCGCTCCCGGCATAGAAAAAGACATTGTCGAGCGGATTTTCTTCCCGGTGAGCCCGGACCACCTCCTCAAGCCAGCGGTTCAGACGGCCGTATCTGTCGTCCATGTTCCCCGGGACGAGGACTCTTGCCGTATATATCTCCGGCTCGACCGTCTGTGCGCCCTTTTCTGTCAGACGGTACCAAAATCCCGTGGAGTCGCTTCCCTCGAAGCTGAAATCGAGGTCGAAATCGTCATAGAAGCGGTCGCTGACCACCCAGGATTCCGTGCGGGGGAAAAGTTCCTCGTTCATCTTGAACGCGGTCGTCAGATGCTGGGCTCCGCCTATCCTGGCAAATGGAACGTCTCCGACGAACACTGCACCCTCAAGCGGCTGCCTCCGTCGGCCGGCAAGTTTCAGGATAATGTCCTTGACCTCTTCGGGAGACTGCCAGTCGGCGACATAGATATGCGTGCCGAGCCCTTCGGAGCCCAGCACCTCCCGCCACGCCTCAAGGGCCTCGCCGCAATGGTACCATGTCCCGCAGTCGGTGAAGATGGCGAACGAGGTCTCCGTCCCTTTCTGTGCGGGCACATGCTCTGACACCGCCGCCACAGCCGGCGCGGCCCACAGAGCCGCGACAAGGACGGACACAATTGGCAATATCGTTTTTCTCATTTCAAATACGCCTCCAGTCTGTTGATGGTTTTGTTCAGTTCATCTTCGAGTTCGGGAGCGAGGCTACCCTTACCGTTCTCCCGCATCTCCCTGCATCCGGCGACTATGTCCTCCCTCGTGTTGCTGCGGACATACCAGCCGAGAGCCTCGGCAAGCTCCACCCGCAGGTCCACAGGCAGGGACTCGTCGGCAAGCCGTTCGAGAACCACGTCCGTGAGGAAGGGATAGGGCATGTTGCGCAGCACGGACACATAGAAGCGCGACTTCTGCAGATTGTCGGGCGAGTCGAAAGCGCTGCGCACCGACTTGGAGATGTTCATTCCGTCCCGGAGGAGCTGCACCGCCTCTTTCCTGAACGCCTCCTTGTCGAGGATTTCAGCGGAGACCGACACCAGGGAGTCCACTGCGTTCGGAACCGCGTCCACGCCCCAGAAAGGAGCCGTGCTGACCAGATTGAATGCGACCCGCTTTGAGGTACGGTCGTTCAGGTACATACGCGCCACGGGCTCCACGAAGCGCATGTCGCCCGTTCTACCTGCAAAATATACGGCCTTGCGGCGTATGAACTCGTAAGGGTCGTCGAAGGCGTCGAGAAGAAGCGTCCCGTAATTGCCGTCGGCATAATGGGCCGAAAGCTGCATTGCCTGAAGCCTCAACATATATGAGCCGGATTCCCTGTAGACCTTCAAGAGCAGGTCGGAAAGTCCGTCATAGTCCAGACGGAAGAGCATGTACAGGGCAAGGCCCCGGATGTCGGGCGCGGCGTCGGACCCGAGCACCGACAGCCAATACTCAGGATCGGCATTGTGCAGGTCGGGCCTGACGGACGCAGAGCCGGAAGCCGTGAAGCTGAACGTGGGGTCGCCGATTATGTGGGACTCAAGTATGTTGGTCATCATGGCGTGTTCGCCGACACTGTAGCCGCATGCGAGCATTCCGAGCAGGTCGGAAGAGCTCTTGTCCTGGAGCACGTTCACGCTGTTGCCGAGAGCAACCGCGCATCTGCCGCTTCCGAAGATATAGCTCGACGCCACGCAGTCCTTCTCGCGGAAATCCCCGTTGTAGCAGGCATCGAATATCGTGACGAGCGGGTTGGGATTCCACTTGCGGATGTCGTCGAGGACGATTCCGGTCCGGAGGTCAAGCAGGGAATCTGCACGGGCCGCCTCGGGATCGTGGAGTCCTTCGAACCAACTGTCGTCGAGATCATGGCGCTCCTTCAGCTCGGCCACCGCTTCTTCCTCGCTGTATCCGTAGCGCACGCGGGTGGCGACATGGCTGCGTATTCTGCGTCTGGCGTCTTCATAATAGGCCCCTATGCCGCGGACCGGAGGGATGTCGCTCAGATACTGCCGGTCGGGCACCCCGTGCTCGTGGAACAGGGCGATGTCGATGTCGGTACGGGCAAGCTCCTTCCTTATGACCTCCTTGGGGTAGGGATACATGGCATAGATGTAGAACTTCGCCCCGCCGGCATCCCTGAACGCATCGGGGAACTGCTCGGCAAGCGTCACGCTCTCGTCTTTCCACGCAACGAGGCTGTTCGAGAACGAACCGCTGCCCGTATAGGAAAGGATGCGGTCCACCGTATTGGCCTCCCGTTTCAGAACCACGAGCTTGCGGAGATACGCGGCAATCTGTTCATGTCCTGCCTCCCCGTCGAGTGTTGGCTTTATGCGCCCGGTGTAGATGTCGGAAGCTATCTCCTGGGGGCAGTCCCCCCGGAGATTGTAATAGAAATATGAAAAGCCGAGGGTGTCCTGCGAAGAGATGAAGTCGAATGCGAGGTCGAAGTCATCGTAGAAACGGTCGGAAGGCACACTCGTGTTGAACAGGTCGTCGGGATCCTCCTTCATCTTGAATGCGGAGCACAGATGCTGTGCCTTTCTTATCATGGGCACGGGGATGTCGCCCACCAGGACCGCGCCCTCAAGGCCGTCGGCCCCGTATGCCTCTTTCAGGGCATCCCTGACCTGCTCAGGACTGGTCCACCTGTCCACCAAGGTCATCACGCGCAGGCCCGAGTCCTCCACCGATACGGCATATTCCGAAATCTCGTCGCTGCAGGCCGCGTAGGTGCAGCTGTCCACCACTATTGCAAAGCTGCCGGTCCGCGCAGCCGCCCCGGCAACAGGTGACAGGGAAACTGCGGCCAGCAGCAGGGTCATTACATTCAACATAATTCTCATCATAGTCCTCAAAACAGATACTTCAATCCTAGCGCCGCGTCCAGACGCCAGTCGGAAAGGGAGAAACTCCAGTCAAAGCCGGCATCGAGGCTGACGGTGAGCGAAGAGCTGCCGAGTATTGCCGGAGCCCAGGTCAGACCCGCGCCGGACTCAAGTCTGTCGGAAGTGAGGAAACGCAGTTCCTCGGGATACATGGTCGAGACAATCTCGGCTCCGGCATTGTCCGGAGCCGCGTCACCGTAGAAATATTCGCCGGAAGGTGACATCCTCCAGCCGAGGTTCAGCGACGGCAACAGCCTCCCGCCCCTGCCGACATGGATGTTCCAGCCGGCGAAGACCCCAAGGGAGGCGTTGGACGCGTTGAAACGGGAGGCCGGAGCTATGTATCTCTGGTTCATCATGAAGATGTCGGCGGCGGCCCCGAGCTTGAAATCATACTCGCCGGAGGCGATGCTGCGGTACCAGCTGTACTTTGCGGCGGCCTCCAGGATATCGTAGGTGCTCATCATGGGATTGCTGACAGTTATCCACTTGTAGACCTCCGGAGAACTGTCGAACCTCTGGTTGTACTCGTAGCCAGAAGTCATTCCGAATTCCGCATCCAGGTCAAGCCTGTGGTTCTTGTCGGCCCCGAAGCCCGCCGCGGCGTCGAAAGTCACGGTCAGTTTCCCTGTGCGTCCGCGCATACGCGGAAGTTCGGGGTTCTCCGAAACGAGAGCCGTCGTGTAATGAACCCCGGCCTCGACCATCAGGTCCGCAGGCCTGGAACGCAGGACATACTGCAGACTGCCGCCGAAACGATTTGTCTTGTAGTAGAATATGTCGAAACCTATGTTGCCGCCCGCGCTTCCGAGGGTATAAAATCCGAGTCCGCGCATTATCGCGACTCTCGGGGTCTCGGTGTAGTTCTCGACCGAAGGATTGCTCCTTTCGAAACTGTGGAAATATTCAAGCCTCAGTCCCAGGGCGCTCGCCTCCCCCAGCTGCAGCACGGCCGAAGGGGCCACGCTGATGTCGTAACGGAAGGTCTCGGTGCGCGGGTCAACCTGTTTCGCCCCCACGAGTGCCTTGTATCTGGCATCCAGGCCGAAACTTGCCCTGCCTCCGAAAAAGAGAGGCGAAGCGGCCCTGAACTGCATGTCGTAGGCCTGTTTCCGCCAGTCGGACACCGAAAAGTCGGCCACATAGTAAGGCTGGTCCCACGACGGCTCGTAAAGCACGCAGTTGTATTTCGAAGAGTTCACGGCAATGTAGTCGTATGAGAAATCTCCGTACAAAGTAATGCCGCCGACCTTTGCGATGCCGCTAGTCGACACTTTGACGTCGGTTTCATTCTCCCCCGACCACACGGACTTCAGTCCGCCCCTCGAATAAGAGGCACTCAGGCCTATGTCACCTGTCCTCCTGAGAGAATCAAGTGCCAGACCGGCGCTGTTGGTGCTGCGCAGCCACAGGGCGGAGTTCAGCATGACTTCCCTGGATGCGGGGGTTGAACGCAAGGCAGGCTGCTGCGCCTCGGCGGAAATGCCGGAGCACAGCAGGAATGCCGTAAGCACAAGAAGTTTCCCTGTCACTGCGTATTCAGATTATCAGTTTGCCCAAGTGTTCCAGGAAGGGATGCCGGCACCGTTGCGGCGCAGTTCCGGCTTCTCCATCACCTCGAAGTCGTTGCTTGTGTTGTTGGTGTCCATATATATCACACGGCCGTCCTCGCGGGTCTCGGATACCTTACGCGCGATGCTCTGTCCGCCGTAAGTACCCTTATCGCACCAGATCACGCCGGCGTCGATGTCGGAAGGGAGGGTCAGATACTGGATCAGTGTCTCGTTCTCCACGGTGTTCACGCCGTCGAGAATCCACTCGCACGGTATTTCCCTGGCACCTCCGTACAGGCCTTCGGCGGCAATCATGTCGACTGAGTTCAGTTCATATTCCGGATAGAATATCACCATTGTGGGCCCGCCGGTGGAGGTCAGCCACTGGGGAAGCTCGTAAGCCATCACCGGATGGAGCAAATTAACGGCGGGGTTGTCGGTGATCACCACAGTTCCGACCGTGGTCTCCTCGGTCAGCGCCTCGAACTCGGCACTGCTCAGGTCGCCGATGGCAGAGGCGGGATTGAGGTCTTCGCGGCTATGGTCGGTCGCCCACTGGGCTATCACGACACTCTCGCCCGGCTGCAGTGGGTAGTCCGTACCATTTCCGGGAATCTGCCATACATTCTGTGCAAAGACATAGTTCTCGGGATTCTCTATCTGGAAATTGTAGGGGGCCATCCCGTTGATGGAATCATAATACTTGACCTCGGCGATGCAGAGCTTGTCGAGATAGACCACCGCATCGGAATTGTTGTAGATCTCGTAGAACTGTTCCCTGATGTAGTAGTCCCCAGAGCAGGAATAGTAGATTTCCTTGAACACCAGGGCAGCCGATTCGGAGGAAGCCACCTGCACGGAAATCGTCTGGCCTTCGGAAGAAATGTCGGCAGTGGCCACGGTGCCGGAATAATTCCATGTGACTCCGCCTTCAGACGAAGAAGCACTTGCCGACACGGAATACAGGCCGGGCACTACTGACAGGAATGTGGCCGTGAGGTTCTCGGTTTCGGAACTGAGGGTCTGCGCTGTCGAGAGATTGGTCAATGTGACTGTATAGGTGTCGGGAAGAGGCACATCAACCAGGGCAGACTCGTCCACGGTGACCGAAACGGTCACGGGAACAACCTCGTCCTTTCTGCAGGACGACGCCAGCAGGGCAAGGCCTGCGGCAGCAAGGAAAAGCAAAGTCTTTTTCATAAACGAATTATTCATTGTTGTTGAACTATATGAAAATCATGTCAGATGGTTATCTTCATTTCGAATCCGAAGAAAATCGGCACACCGAGTTCGCTGTAGGAGCCCGGATTGCGCACCGACTCGTACAGAGGCCTGTTGTTCAGCAGGTTGTTGACATAGAACGAGGCGGTTAGCCAGTCGCCGATTTCCTTTGATATGTTGAGGTTCAGCAGCAGGAAGGGCCTTGTCATCTCGACGGCCTTCCTGTATTCGGAAAGCGGAGGGAACATATACGAGAACTCCGGGTCGTCGCGCCACGCAGGGTCGAAGCCGTAGACCTTTCCGTCCTCGTTGGAAATGTATGCGACGAACATCTCGTCGTTCCCGTACTCGGTCCACCATTTCTCGAACCAGTTGACCTGGGCGGTAAGGCTTATCACGAAGCCTATGCCCGGGATATTGTGCACGGCACGGAAAGTGGTGAGAAGGTTCTGCCAGCAGTCCGTCTGCAGATACGGCTCATAGATGCCGATGTTGTACTCCAGCGACGAACCGGCGCCCGCCCTGGCCGAAAAGCTGTTGCCCTTGTTCGAAGAGCGGCTTTCCGCATACGCCCCGTTCAGGTAGAATGAGGTGCGTATCGCATCGAAGCGGCCCAAGTCCAGTTCGAATTCCACTCCCCTGCTGCGGTTGACGTTGTTGTTGAGCGGCTTATAATAGCTCACGAAGGTGTTGTATGTGTTGCCGGGCTCCAGCACCGGGTATCCGCCCCCGTTTTCCGATACCTGACGGTACTGGGTGAATGTCAGCAGACGCCAGCAGTCAAGGTCGCGCCCGAACATGTAGCCGTTGTCCATGAACTCGTCGTATGCGGTCACAGAAAGTTTGTAGCGGCCGGCGAGTTTCAGGTCGAAGCCGACCTCGGCCTTGCGGTTCGTCGCTATCTCCAAGTCAGGATTCTCCGTGTCGAACGACCAGGTCTGCGCCAGCACGAGTTCCTCGTCCGATGCAAGCCCGCTGTTCATGTTGCTGAAGAGCACGGCGTCGTAATAATACCTGTCGGGATAGAGATATACGGCAGTGGGGGCCTTGGCGTTGATTCCCCAGCCTCCCCTGACCGAAAGCACGTCGGGGATGACCTCGAAGGAAGCGTTGAGACGGGGTTCCCATACGCTTTTGCCGTTGACCAGGTCGAAACGCGCACCGGCCGCCACATCCAGCTTGTGGCCGGCGATGTCCCACACGAAGTTGTCCTCCGCGAAGATTCCGAACTGGTTGATGAAAGGGATGTCGCTGAATTTTCTGGGACGCATGCTCGGATTTGCAGGATAGAGGCCCGCAGCGTTGACGAGCCCCTCGCCGAGGTTGCCGTCGGTCTTGAAATCCACTCCAGCGACTATGCCGTTGTCGATGTAGTCCGACAGCTGCGAATAGAAATTGGCGACCACTTTCCCGTAGGCATTGAGTTCCTTGCCGTATATGTCGTAACGCGAGAAATAGGTGTACGGAGTCACCGTGGCCACGGCATCCTCGTCGCCGGAAGCGAATTCGGTCAGAAGATTTCCGTAGGTGTCGTAAATCTTTCCTCCGGGAACGTTGCTGACTATGGAATTATATTTCGAGGTCGTGTAGAGCGACATCGCATTGTTCTGGTCCTGCTCCCTGAACGAGTGCTTGTCCGTATAGCTTGCCGACAGATTCCAGTCGATTGACTTGAGCCAGCCGGCGCTGGAGATGTTCAGGTGCCCGTTCGTGGAGAGCCGTCCGCCTATATTCGCGGCTCCGGTAACCACGTTGAGTTCTTCAAGGTCGGGATTGTCTCCCTGGGAATCCCTGCTGTAGTTCAGCTCAAGCGAGGTGTTGGTGCTCAAGGCTCCGAAATTCTTGCTCCAAAGCAGTTTCGCGTTGAATCTCTGATAATTCTCGTATGCAGCCGTAAGTTTCTCGTTGCTGTAGGCGTAGTCTACGCTGAAATTGAAGCTTCCTGCCCTTGCGGTCTGGAATCCCTTGCTTGCTGAAAGCTGCCAGATGTTGGGGTTGGTGCGCATCCTTATGATATACGGAGACGCTCCCGCCCGGGACTTGACTATGACGGCGCCCGAAGTCATGTCTCCGTACTGTACAGAGGCTATGCCCCGCACGACCTCCACGGATTCGATGTTGTCGGTGGATATATTGCGTATGTCGACTCCTGTCGCGGGAGAACCGGCTCCTGACGTCCCGTTGTTGGCTGTGCTCAGCGATCCGGGGCCGTAGACCGGCGAAAGGGTCTGGAGATTGGCATTGTTGGACAGCGGCGCGCCGTCCACGATCACGGCGGTACCGAGACTGTTCATCTCCGATGCGTCCGTGCCGTAGCCCGCACCTCTGACATTGAGGGTCTGCACATCGCTGATGCTGGAGTTCGAGACCGCCACGCCGGGGAGCAGCGACATCACGTCGCTGAGCGATGAGGCCTGGAGATGGTCCATGGCCTGTCTCGAAATCACTGATGCCGTCGCCTTCCCTGCCTCGTCCCTGGTCGCCGTCACCGTGACTTCCTGCATCCTGAAGCTCACGGCGGAAAGGATGAAGTCCAGCACATAGTCCTTGCCCGGAGTCACTTCGAACCGGCGCGTCTCGGTGGTCATTCCGAAGAACGAGACTTCAAGCGTCACCTCTCCGGCAGGGATGTTCTCTATCTTGTAGTTTCCCTCGACATCGGTGGTCGTATATATCTTGGACGGCAAGAGACTGATGACGGCAAACTCGACAGGCTTGCCGTCTTCCGCCGAAATCACCCTGCCCGAGACCGCTCCGCCGGATTCCTGTGCGGCCGACTGCGGGGAATGGCCTGGAGCGGACAGCAGCGCTGCCAAAAACAGTATTTTGATCAATCGACTCTTCATATTCTTTGTCTGCAGGCTGCAAAGATATGGGAGTCGGCATTCCGAATCAATCACAATAAATGATGATTCTCGGGATGGATGGCCGGTGGATTGATGAAAGAATGCATGTGCAGTTCCGTTTGTCAATTCGTCATGTACCGAACCTGCACACAGCAGTCTGCGGCGGTTCCTGCCGCCGACACACAAAGCGGGGCGGGGAACAAACCCCCGCCCCGCCAGTTGAAATCCGGTGCCGGCGCTGCAGCCTGCAATGGCTCCGCGGCCTATTCCGGCCTGTATGAATCTTTCAGCGAAACCGTCTTGTTGAATACGGGCTTCTCCGGAGTCGAATCCTTGTCCTTGACGTAGTAGCCGGTGCGTTCGAACTGCACGGCGATACCGGAGGCGTCGTCGAGCAGGGCGGGCTCGGCAAGGCCGGAAGCCACGACCAGCGACTCGGGGTTCAGGAACTCCTTGTAGTCCCTGTCCTCGGGAACCTGGCTCATGTCGGCGAGGGTGAACAGCCTGTCGTAGTTGCGTATCTCGATTTCCTTCGCGTGCGCGGCTGAAACCCAGTGGATGGTACCCTTGACGCTGCGCCACTCGCCGCCACCCGGACGGGTCGCGGGGTCATAGCTGCACTCCAGGGCAGTCACCTTGCCGTCGGCGTCCTTGATCACCTTCTCGCACTTGATGATGTAGGTGTACTTCAGACGCACCTCGCCGTCGGGCTTGAGGCGGAAGAACTTCTTCGGTGCGTCCTCCATGAAATCGGCCCTGTCTATCCAGAGCTCCCCGGTGAAGGGCACCTTGCGCGAAGCCCCTTCGGGCTCGGCGGGGTTGAGAGGACAGTCGAACCACTCCACATGTCCGGCGGGCCAGTTGGTTATGGTCAGCTTTATAGGATCCTGAACCACCATGTAGCGGTTGGCCCTGGCGTTGAGGTCCTGGCGCACGCACCACTCGAGCAGCTGTATGTCCATGAGCTGGTCGCGCTTGGACACGCCTATCCTGTCGCAGAACATCTTCAGGGCCTCGGGAGTGTAGCCACGGCGGCGCACTCCGCAGAGAGTGGGCATGCGGGGGTCGTCCCAGCCGGCCACAAAGCCCTTCTGCACGAGCTCCAGCAGCTTGCGCTTCGACATCAGCGTATAGGTGAGATTCAGCCTCGCGAACTCATACTGATGGGAGGGGAAGATGCCCAGAGTCTCTATGAACCAATCGTAGAGCGGACGGTGCACGTCGAACTCGAGGGTACAGATGGAATGCGTGATGCCCTCGATGGAGTCGCTCTGGCCGTGCGTATAGTCATACATCGGGTAGATGCACCATTTGTCGCCGGTGCGGTGGTGCGACGCATGCTTGATGCGGTACATGATCGGGTCGCGCATGAGCATGTTGGGATGCGCCATGTCGATCTTCGCGCGCAGCACCTTCTCGCCGTCGGCATACTTGCCGTCGCGCATCTCCCTGAACAGCTTCAGGTTCTCCTCGGGGGTGCGGTTGCGGCAGGGGCTCTCCACGCCCGGAGTGTCGACGGTCCCGCGACCCCTGGAAATTTCCTCCTGGGTCTGGTCGTCGACGTAGGCCTGCCCCTTCATAATCATCTGCTCGGCCCATTCGTAGAGCTGGTCGAAGTAATCGGAGGCGTAGCATTCCTTCTCCCATTCGAAGCCCAGCCACCTGATGTCCTCCTTGATGGAGTCCACATACTCCACGTCCTCCTTAACGGGATTGGTGTCGTCGTAGCGCAGGTTGGTCTTGCCGCCGTACTTCTTCGCGAGACCGAAATTTATGCAGAGGGACTTGGCATGGCCAAGGTGCAGATATCCGTTGGGTTCGGGAGGGAATCTGGTCAGAACGTTCTTCACCTTTCCCGACTTGAGGTCATCCTCGATTATCTCCTCGAGGAAATTCAGTTTTCTTTCTTCTTCCATTGTCGTTGCAACTCTTTACGCGTGGCAAATTTATAAATAATTCGTATATTGCGTACGAAAGTTCAGTTTTTGAAGTCCTGATTCGAGCGTCGGCCTGCGGAAGCTCCGCCCCCCCCGAATCGGATTTTTATGTAAATTACAAACCACGATTACAGCTATGGCCGAAGAACTTTTCAGACAGAGACAGCAGGAGAAGATAAGGACAGCGGAAAAGGCGGCTGAAAAGACAGGCGACGGACAGAGATGTCCGTTTTGCGGCATGCCGGTGAAGGGAACGGAGGAGTTCTGCCCCCACTGCGGCCGTCCGCTCGCACCCTACTGCACCTTCTGCGGGGCCGAGATGTCCCCCGGAGAAGACAGCTGCCCCGAATGCGGAATGAGCCGGCATGGCGTCATCTGCCCCCGTTGCGGCACACTGAACGCAAGAGCATACTGCCGCAAGTGCAACGAACCGCTGACCCCGGCGGCCAGGAAGGAAGTGGAGCGGGCGATGAAGGATCCCGTCTACCTCAAGGCGGCCGAGCTGGCCGTCAAGATGGCCGAACTCCAGCAGCTTATGGAGGACACCCCCGATGGAGGGCTTACCGACCTGGGCGGAGATGAGGCGGCGGAAGAAAGGCCAGCTGTCAGGGAGCTTCCCCCGGACATCCAGAGGCTCAAGGAGATGCTCGCGGCGGTGAACTCCGGCAAGGTGCCCTCCGCCAAGACTCCCCCGTCCTCCACTCCCCCGGCGAAGGCGGCGCCCGCGAAAGCCAAGGCCAGGCGGAAAACGAAAGAGGAGCTCCAGGCCGAATACGCCAAAATGAAGGCCGAGCTCAACTCCACGCTCGAGCACATGGTGCCCCCTGCAGGCTCGACCCCGCAGGAGCAGCGCAACTACTACTCCGCCCGCAAAATCTCCATTATCCAGAAAGTCAAGAGCACCAATCCCATAGCCTGGGTATGCAACTACTGCGGATGCTGGCATAACAAGCCCAGCGAATGCTGCGAACCCTGGCATGGAGGGACGTGGATATTCGAAGAGAAAACGATAACAGTGACGAAAGAACTATGACAGATCCGAACAAGACCACAGTTTCAGGCGAACCGGCCGACGTCGGCTCCACCCGGGCGGCGGGAAGCACCATAGCCACCGACAGCACGGTGGCCGGCGACAGCACAGTCGCCGCAGGAAGTACGGTCACCGCCGGTACCACCGTTGCGGCAGGAAGCACAATCGCCGGCGGCAGTACAGTTGCGGCGGGAAGCGCAGCCGCGACAGGAAGCACCATAGCAGCAGAAAGCACCGTCGCCGCTGATTCAGCCAGGACGGCGGCAGCAGCCCAGGCCACGGCAGTCATGAGCGGCAGCAACGCCGGAATGACCGCAGTCGCCAACGCCACCGCAGTGGCACCGGCCGCCGGCAAGGCCGGAGACTCGGCGCACAAGGCCACCTTCGACCTCACCACGAGGAAGGACATCACCATAGGGAAGAACACCTACATCATCGACAAGCTCATAGGCAACGGCGGCGAGGCCGAAGTCTACGTGCTCGTCAAGGACGGCAGGAAATATGCGCTCAAGCTCTACCGGGGAGTGCACCAGTTCAACAAGGACCTCATAGGAAGGCTCGCCAAGCTCCGGGGAAAGGCCGCGATCACCGACATCTACGGCTACGGCAACATCAAGATCGGCGGAGAGACGCGCAGCTTCACGCTCATGGAATACTGCGCCGACGGCTCCACCGCGTCCTGGGACTTCAAGGGCAACGGCGACGCAATCCTGCAGATAGTGACCCTGACGGCCCGCAACCTCAACGAGCTGCACAAGGTGGGCATAATCCACAAGGACACCAAGCCTGACAACCTGCTGTTCACCGACAAGGGCAGCTGCCTCCTGCTGCTGTCCGACTTCGGAATCTCCGACATACTCGACTCCGACGGCAGCGTGAACACCCCCCAGAGCCGCACCCCCATATATGCGGGCCCCGAAATCTACACCAAGGCGTCGCTGATAGGCGGCACAGCCTACGCGATAATGACGAAGGCCTACGACTACTATGCCCTCGGCATGACCGCGCTGGCGCTCTGGAGCGGAGTCGACTCATTCAAGCGCAAGGAGACCGAGCTCGTGAAGCTCAAGAGGGAAGGCAAGATCGAAGTCCCCAAACAGATGCCGGAGCCGCTCCGCACCATAGTCCGCGGACTGCTGGTGCAGGATCCCGAACAGCGCTGGGGCTTCGACGAGATACAGCGCAAGCTCTCCGGGGAGGACGTGCCCGTGGGAGAGAGCATAGGCGCCATCCATGTGGTCTTCGACTCCAGCAAGAACAAGATAGCCCGCACCACCGCCGAGCTCGCCAGGTTCATGATGGAAGACCAGCAGCTCGGAATATCCTACCTCTACAAGGGGCGTGTCTGCGAGTGGCTGCGGAAAACCATGCCGGAAGTCGAAATCAAGATAAACGACATCATCGAGTCCAAATACCCCAAGGACCAGGTCGCAGGACTCTACGCCGCCGCGCTTCTCCTTGACCCCGAACTGCCATACTATGACCGCAAGGGCAAGACCCACGACACCCTCATCCCCCTGCTGAACGCCGAGGACAGCTTCAGCAACGACCTCACGAACCCGGCGAACCCGGTCTACATATACCTGAGGCACAGCCAGGGCGAAGCATGGACGGACGCCCTGTTGGGCAGGGTCAAGGCCGCAGCCGGAGACCAGTTCGGCTACGCCAGGAGCGTGCTGGTATGGGGCGTACACGACACGGACATCTACCGCACCTTCTACGGGAAGAAGGAGGCCACCGACCAGAAGTTCACCGAGGTGCAGTGCCACAACCCGATGGACGTGCTGAACTTCTTCTCCGCCTACCGCACCCTGTCGGACGACGACAAGAAGTTCGTATGCTCCCTCGGTTTCGCGGAGATGGTCAGGACCTTCGCCCCCGACGACGCCGCCAAGGTCGAGAAAGTAAGGAGGGACAATGCCTCCGCCGGCTTCCAGACACTGTTCCGCCTGATAATACAGACCCTGAACCCGGCTGCCGACGTCAATCTCTGCGCCGATCCTAAAGACCCCTGGTACGCGATGACCGGCGCCGGACTGGGCAAGCTGATAAACATGGCCTTCAACGCCTACTACGTGCAGTTCGATGGCGACAGGGACAGGCTCTACAAGGAGTGGACCTCGTCCGGCAACCCCTACAGGAACATCAGCCAGGCATCGACGGTCGACCTGATAATCATGTCGTTCAAGGGCGACTGGACCGGCTCCTACCTGCACAAGTCCTTCCTGACCAAGGGCAACAGGTTCGACGCCCAGGACAAGTGGGCCGTCTACTGCACCTCCTACAAGAGCACGGACAATGTCAAGAAATACGGCCCCTACGATGTTCCCATAGCGATAATGAAGACCATCGCAGGCTTCGGCCACACCCCGGAGTACCGCTTTAAGGAAAGCGGCGAGACCGTCAGGAGCCTGTCCGACTTCAACAAGCTGCTGGGCTCCAAAGGCCTGAAGGACGAGATAGTCCGCTCCCTCAGGACACGCAGCCTCCATGCCTGGCTTGCAGTGCAGTACCAGGAGGATCCGCACGCCGACCTGAAGCCCAAATACGCCTACGAGAAGCTTACGCAGCAATATGTGGGCATGCTCGGCAAGTGCGACCCCGACAACAGGGAGTACAAGCGCTACAGAAGCGCCTACGATTCGGTCAGCACAAAGGGCAAGGGCCAGCCCATACTCGCCCTGGGAGCGGTACAGAACGTATTCGTGGCCCTCTGCAGCGTGCTGTTCCTGGCTGCGCTCGGAACGCTGGTGGTGAGCATCATCCAGGCTCCATGGCTGGCAGGCTGGGACGCGAAGACCGGCATCTTCATCCTGTTCGGGCCCGTGCTCTTCTGCCTTCTGCTCTGCCAGTTCTTCAGCGAGGACAGGGTTCTGGGGTTCTTCAGCTCCATCATCTTCTACGTCATCGCGATGATAGTCCTGTATTTCGTCAGCAGATGGTTCATCTGGAGGCTCGTGCCCTATCTGACCCTCGCCGCCACCGGCCTTTTCGCATGGTATTTCCTGAAGCAGCTCTACCAGGCCAACTACGGGGCTTCGGAACTCAGGGCGATGAAGAACCCGGACTATGAGCAGCTGACCCTCGAACCGCTCCACTTCGCGTTCAAGAGCTCGGACAGCACCTTCAAGTCATCGTTCGCAAGCAACGAGGACTTCTACAAAGACCAATACAAGGAATCGCTCAAGGACAAGGTCAGACCGGTGATACTCGGCTGCATAACCGGATTCATCCTGATAATCAATGCCCTGACCGGCTACGGAATCATGACCGGCAATGACCCGGAGAAAATCGTGGACTCAGCCGCGACCAGCCTCGTATCCGGCAAGTCCGGAGGCTCCGGGGAAGCTGACGGCGGGAACGGAGGCGGAGATGCCGGCGATGCGGAACCCGCAGCCGCTTCGGAAAATTCCGGCGGAACTTCCGATGACGCCGGAAAGAGCGGCAAGGCCAAAGCGGCAGCCACAACGGCAGCGGCAACAGGAGCTGCAGCAGCGGCCACCGAAAACCAGGCCGGAGCCACCGAAACTACCGGACAGAGCACAGTGGAAGAAGCCGCTGCGGCACAGGACGAGGTGGAAGATAATGCCGGACAGCCTTCAGAAAGGCCTGCGGGCATGCCCGCGATGAGCGCTTCGCTTTCGGCTGCCAAGGGAATCACCGTCAGCTGCGACACCCGTCAGGTGATCGACGGCAGCGGCGTGTTCAGCTTCGAGCTCACCAACGGCAGCGGCTCCGACATGACCCCGTTCATAGTCATCGAAGAGCCTTCGGCCAACATCGTATCCCTGGCGGAAGCCATAGACAACAACGGCCGGTCATACTCGGCCGTGGACGGCGAGATGAGCGTCACCATCGACGGAACGACCATGGACGCGGCCCACAGGGATCCTGTGTTCCGCTTCAACCAGAACCAGACTGTCCGCGGCACGGTGAACATCAAGAATCTCGACAAGGACGCAACCTCCCTCGAGATACGCATCCCGTTCAGGGAATTCAACCCCGACGCCTATCCCTACCGGAGAGGTTATCTGATAATCAAGAACATACCCGTAAGCCAATGAGAACATGTCAGAAATGCGGGCAACCCAACCGTAATGAAGCAAGGTACTGCAAATGGTGCGGCACCCTGCTGGAAGCCGTGGCGCAGCCTTCGGCCGGCGGAAACTCCGCCCTGCCTGAAGCGGCGGACTTCATCGCCAAGGACAACATCCTGCCCACGTTCAGGAGTTTCGCAGCGCGATGCGAACACGCCTCCGAGTTCATTCAGCTTTCAGGCGGCACCTCGCGGCCTGGACTCGACTGCATAATCACCGGAAACGCCGGTACGGGAAAAATCTACCTTGCCGACCAGCTCTGCTCACTGCTCTACCGCTACAAGATCAGCGACGGGCTGAAGCCGAAGCACGTGGACGCCGCCGACTGGGACGGATTCAACGGCAAGCTGGACGAGAACCTCGCGAAGATAAAGAAGGGAGTCCTGCTCGTCACCAACTGCCAGGACCTTGTCGGCGACAACAAGAACGCGCTGGACAAGCTCTTCGCCAGGATGCGCAAGGGGACGGACATGCCCGTAGTCATACTCTGCGGACTCGAAGACGGTTTCGGAAACTACATACGCTCCAACAAGCATGTATCTTCGCTGTTCGAGTTCAGCTTCGGGCTGCTCCCGTTCAACGACGCGCATCTCACGAGCCTCTGCTCTTCCATAATCACCGGGAAGTTCAGGACCTCCATATCCCCCGAGGCGCAGAAGAAGCTCGGACTGGTGTTCAAGAAGAAATTCCGCGACGGACTGTCAGGCGAGAACGGAAAGCTCTCATGCAGGCTTGCCGAAGCCTACACGCTCAACAAGATAGAGCGCTGCGGGAAGAACGGGCCGCTCGAAGAGGCCGACATCCCCGACGAGCCTTTCAAGGAGCTCACGGAGGAGGAGATTTTCGAGAAGCTCGACTCCTTCGTAGGTCTAAAGGAGGTCAAGGACGAAATCCACTCAATCATAAACGGAATCAAGAGGGAGAAGCGCGAGAATCCCGACGCCAAGGTCAAGCTCAAATCGCATTTCGTGTTCCTCGGCAATCCCGGCACCGGAAAGACCACCATAGCCAGGCTCTTCGCGGAAATACTCAACAGCCTCCAGGTGCTGCCCTGCGGCCATCTCGTGGAGGTGACCCGCAAGGACCTCGTCTCCCAGTACGTGGGCGACACTGCCCAGAAGACGGAGCAGGTGATAAACCGGGCCATGGGAGGAATACTCTTCATCGACGAGGCGTATTCGCTCAAGCAGAGCGACGACGACAAGTTCGGGCAGGAGGCCATCGACACCCTGCTCCCCTTCCTTGAGAACCGGGTCGGGGACTTCATCTGCATCATCGCCGGCTACACCCGCGAGATGACCACTTTCCTGCGCTCTAACTCAGGACTCGACTCCCGCTTCAAGCGCAAGATAGACTTCAAGGACTACAACGGCAAGGAGCTCAAGACCATCTTCATGAACATGGTAGAGAAAAACAAGTTGAGCCTCGACGAAGAGTCCGAATCGAAGATAGACAAGTACTTCGAGCGCATGTACCTCTCGCGCACCGACACCTTCGGCAACGCCAGGGCCGTGCGCAACGTGTTCGACGCCTGCATATCCAGACAGAACAGCAGGATAGTGGACCTCGCCGGCGACGAGTACCGGAAGCAGAAGAACCTCATCATCTGGAAGGATATAGTCGGTGACGAGGAGAGCGAGGACATCAGCGTGGACCAGGTCATGAAGGAGCTCGACCAGTTCGTGGGCATGGCCTCGGTCAAGGCGGCCATAAAGAATCTCGCCGAGGAGATGCGCTTCCAGCGCAGAAGGATGGAATTCGGCGGAAAGGCATCCATACGTCCCGTGAACATAATCCTGACAGGCAATCCGGGCACCGGTAAGACCACGGTGGCCAGGGTGCTCGGCAAATTGTTCAAAGCCATGGGCATCTGCTCCACCGACAGGGTCATCGAGAAGAGCCGCAAGGACATAGTGGGACGCTACGCCAACGAGTCCGACAAGGAGATGGACAAGGCCGTGAACGAGGCCATGGGCGGAGTGCTCTTCCTCGACGAGGCCTATACCCTGGCTCCGTTCGACGACATGGGCCACTGCAATGACAGCGAGGGGCTCAAGGCTCTGGAACGACTGATGACAAGGATGGAGAACGACAGGGGCAAGTTCGTGCTGGTATGCGCAGGCTACAAGGACGAAATGGGCAATCTGATGAAGGCCAACCCCGGTTTCCAGAGCCGCTTCACCCACAACATCAACATAGACGACTACAGTCCCGAAGAACTCACGGAAATCTTCAGGCGCAACTGCGAGGGCCAGGGCTACAAGCTGGCCGACGGCGTGCTCGAGAAGGCTTTGAGCGCATTCCGCAAGATTGTAGCGGAGAAGTCCGGAAAATCCTTCGGCAACGCAAGGGAGGCCCGCAACATGCTTGACGAGTGCCTAGGAAAGCTCGGCACCAGGGTGAACGCCCTGCCCGACTCCGAAATCACCCGCGACAGTTTCTTCACCATACTGCCCGAAGACATACCCTACGAGGAGCCGAAGGTGGTCAGCGAGGAGGAATGCATGGCCGAACTCAACTCCCTGATCGGACTCGACGGCGTCAAGGAGGAGATACGCCTGATGATAGAGGAGCTCAGGCAGCAGAAGCTCGAGGCCGAAATCAACGGCACCGATTTCAAGGGCGTCAAGGGTGACCACTATCTCTTCCTCGGCAACCCCGGCACAGGAAAGACCACCGTGGCCAGGCTCATGGGCAACATGCTCCATTCGCTCGGAGTGCTGCCCAGGCCCGACGTAATCGAGGTTTCGCGCAGCGACCTTGTCGCCGGCTACAGCGGCCAGACCGCCCCCAAGACACGAGAGGTCGTGAACAAGGCCATGGGAGCGATACTCTTCATCGACGAGGCCTACTCCCTGATTCAGGGGCCGCACGACAATTTCGGCACCGAGTGCGTGAGCGAGCTGCTCAAGCTGCTCGAGGACCGCAAGGGCAAGTTCGTCTGCATCGCCGCAGGCTACACCCGCGAGATGCAGCAGTTCCTCGACTCCAACTCCGGACTCAAGTCGCGCTTCAACAAGTCCATCAACTTCGAGGACTACAACGCGGACCAGCTCATGGACATCTTCAGGCTCAACTGCCGCAAGGAGGGCTACACCATAGACCCTGAGGCCGAGAAGCTGCTCGTGCAGAAGTTCTCCGACATCTATGCCAACCGGAGCTTCGACTTCGGCAATGCCCGGGAGGTGCGCAACATCTTCCGCGAGGTCAAATCGGCCGCCGCAAGGAGGGCGAACGCCCGCATGGCGGAGCTCGTGGCGGGAGGCATGGACAAGACCGAAGCATACAGGCAAGCACAACCCAAACTAATAATCAAGGAGGACATACAATGAGCAAGCAGGACATTTTCAAGGCGCTGGATTCCCTCGTCGGGCTGCAGAGTGTCAAACATGAGATACGCGAAATCGTAAATGAACTCGCAATCCAGACGTGTACAGGGTCAGTCCAGGCAGGTCTGGTGACAAGGAACTATGCGTTCATCGGCAACCCCGGCACCGGGAAGAGCACCGTGGCCGAAATCTTCGGCAGGATACTCAAGGACATCGGCGCCCTTCCGGAAGGACAGGTCGTGACCGTGACCCGGGCGGACCTTGTCGGCAGCTATGTCGGGGCTTCGGGGCAGAAGACCCGACAGGCAGTAGAAAAGGCGCACGGGGGAATACTCTTCATCGACGAGGCTTTTTCACTCCAGTTTGGAGACGACGACGTGTTCGGACAGGAGGCTCTCGACACCCTGCTCTACCTCATGGAGACCCGCAGGGGAGATTTCGTCTGCATATTCTCCGGCTGTCCCGAGGAGACGAAACGCTTCCTGGACTCGCTCCCCGGCCTGAAGTCACGTATCGGAAGGATACTGATGTTCGAGGATTTCACGCCTTCCGAGCTGATGGAGCTCTTCATGAAAATGAAAGGGATATTGCCCATGGACCCCGAGGCCGGGCAGCTGCTGGCGGACAAGTTCGAAAGGATGTATGCGGAACGCGGTCCGGACTTCGGCAATGCCCGCATGGTTAAAAACCTGCTGAAGGAAATCGAGACCAGAATGCGCTCGCGAGACATTTCGGGCGGCCTGTCCGACGGTGCCGGCTTCAATGAACTTATTGACCATGTGTTCTCAAATTTCAGAATAACAAAAGAAGACATAATATGAAATGCCCGTTTTGCCAGAGCATAATCGAAGACGACAGCCGCTGGTGCGACCAATGCGGTAAGGAACTGATGTTCTGCCCCTCATGCCGCGTACCCCGCAAGGGCAGTTCATGCCCCGCCTGCGGCGAACTGCTCGTCGGCGGGAACCGGTTTTTCGCTTCCGGGCTTCCTGACGGCCAGAAAGTCCCCGCCGGAGCCACGGCATCACCCGCACCCGCTCCTGCCGCCGCACCGTCGCCCACACCCGCAGCTGCGGCCGGCTCCACCATCGCTACACCAGGCCCCATGCCTTCGCCCACCGCCACGCTGGCCGAACCCGCAGCTGCGGCCACTCCCGGACTGTTCCTGTCAGGGAACGGCATGAGGCTCGCCGTAAGGGAAGGCGTCTTCGGACGCAAGGGAGGCGTATTCCCCGAACTTTCATCCTGCGGATACATCTCCGGAACGCACGGGGAGCTGAAGTTCTTCCCCAACGAGGACTGCTGGGGAATCAGAGACTGCGGCTCCACCAACGGAACCTTCATCAACGGCAACCGCCTTGAGAAGAACAAGTGGTACACTCTAAAGGCAGGATACCGCCTGCGCATCGCCACTCTCGACTTCAACGTAGAACAAGCATAGCCATGAGACTCGACATTTTCTGCATGTCCGACACGGGCTGCGTGCGGAGCGGCAACCAGGACATGGCCGCCGCTGGCCTCAACCTGATACGCGACGGACAGACGGGCTTCACCAGGACAATAGGCGAAGCTGACAACTTCCTGCTTCTGGTCGCAGACGGAATGGGCGGCCACCAGCATGGCGAGATGGCAAGCAGCTACGCGCTGGAAGAACTCAGGGCCGTGATACTCGACCGGGACCGCGACTGGAGCGACCCGGGGAGGCTGCTCACTGAAGAGGCACTGCGGATAAGCACGGAGCTGAACCTCAAGTCCGCCGGAATGCAGCTCGAGAAACCCATGGGCTGCACTCTCACCGGCTTCGTCTGGGCCGGAGGCAGGACCATGCTCGTCAACGTCGGCGACAGCCGCAGCTACAGGCTGCGCGGAGGCATGCTCCGCAGACTGACCCAGGACCAGACCCTCCACGAAAGGGACATGGTGCCGCTTCCTGCCGGCAAAGCGATATACAGCTGTATCGGAGGAGGCATCAGCCCGGAGACGGTAATCCAGGACTACGGGGACAAGCTGCTTCCCGGCGACAGGCTGCTGATATGCTCCGACGGGCTCACCGACATGGTCGGCGAGAACGACATCGAAGTATTCCTGGCCGAGGGCCAGCCCGCCCAGGCGGGAAGCCTGCTGGTGGAAAGCGCGAAGGCCGCCGGAGGGTTCGACAACATCAGCGTAATCGTGGCTGACATCCTTGGCGACGACCCCGGAACGGAGGAGACCGAACCCCTGGCCGCAGCGGAAGAATCCATCCAGGTCTTCCCCGGAAACGCCGCCGGCCCCGCCGAGGACGGCGCATTGCACGAAGTGACCGGCCCCGGAGAATCCTCGGAAGACATGTCGGAGGGAGACGCGCCCGAAGCCGGAGGCGAAAGCGAATGACAAACTGAAAACCACATAGGCATGGACAATCTCGAAACCGTAAGGGCCCTCATCACCCTGAAGTGGGGCGAGGAGCTCGGCCAGCAGATCTACAACGCCCTCCAGGGCAAGGTCGTGGAGGTGCTGATCAAGAAGGCCAACATAATGCAGAACAGCAACTACTACAAGAACATCCTCGACGGGCACAGCTTCAAGGTCGGGCCGGACAACCTGTCCAACTACTGGAACATCTTCCAGGAAGTCAGGCGGACCACCGGCTTCAACGAGGACATAGACTTCTACATCACCGGAGACGCCACCATCAACGCGTTCTGCATACCTTCGGAAAAAGAGGGCCGCAGCCACATCCTCAACATCAACAGCGGGCTCATAAACATAATGAGCGACGACGAGCTGCGCTTCGTGATAGGCCATGAATTCGGCCATCTCATCGACAGTTCGCGCAAGACCATGGAGCTCATAAGCTTCATATATCCACAGGGCACCAACACTCCGGTCGCCCTCGTGAACAAGATACGCGTATGGCAGCAGCTCGCCGAAATCTCCGCCGACCGCTGCGGCTTCATAGCCTGCCGCGACCTGAGGGCCTGCATTTCCGCCTTCTTCAAGATGTCATCGGGGCTAGATTTCGAGAAGATGGGGCTGAACTTCGAGAGCTTCATCGAGGACAACAGCCGCAAGCTCAAGACCTTCAGCGAGTCCGGGGGCCTGAACCTGGCCACGCACCCCAACAACCTCATAAGGATAGAGGCCCTCAAGGCCTTCTCGGAATGCGGCGCTTTCCGCGAGCAGGGCGGACTGACCCCTGACGAGCTCAACGACAGGATGCTGCCCCTGGTCAACCTCCTCGGCAGGCTCAGCGACAACGAGCTCGAATACGACATAGCCAACTATGCCGCCACGATGGGCCTGATTCTCGGCGACCTTGACGGGAACCTCGATGAAGAAGAGGTCAAGATGATACTCAATTCCATCTCCAGAGTACACCTCTTCCCCATGGACATCCTCGTGGAATATTCCAAGATGGACAGGGAGAAGATTTTCGAAATATGCGCAACGAGCTTCAACAGGATACTGGAGACCCACCCGGAGATGCGGGTCGAACTGCTCAAATATACGATAGGGCTGGTGCTCACCGACAACGACATCAACGAGAGGGAGGTGGAATTCGTGTTCGATTTCGCCAGCAGCAGCCTGGGATTCAGCGAGCAGGAGATTGCGCAGCACTTCGCCGCGGCGATCCAGGCCAACTTCAACCCCTCACTGCTTTCAATAGGATAACGCATGCACGAGAAGTTCCTGTTCAGCAAAGGCTTCGAGGTATTCAGCCTCGAGGAGTACACGGTGGCCAACCCCATCGCCAAGAGAGACTATGCCGAAACCTACAGGCTGGCGCGCAAGAGAGACGGCAGGCCCTTTCTGATGAAGGTCTACATCCCTGCGGAGATGCCCGTTGAGCTGAAGTTCAACCAAGAGCCAAGACTGCTCGCCTACCTCAACAGCTCAGGCATATCCGCCAGCCTCTCGACAGCCTCATGGGGCGAATTCCATTCGGACGACGGCAGGGTGTTCCCTTTCGTGATCTCGGACTATTTCGAACACGGGATGCTGTCGGACAGGCTGCTCACCGGCGGAGCGATGGACGCTCCCGAAGCCGTAGGCCTGTGCCTTGACATCGTAAGCTCCCTGCTGGGCATGCGGACGCCTAAGGGAGGCAACTTCGTACACTGCGACATCTGCCCGGAGAACATAATGTTCGGCCGCGACGAGAACGGAGACCTGCGGGCCCATCTTATCGACAACGACCACATCAGGCATATCGACGCCGGAGTCGTGCCGGAGAACTGGTTGGAGGACGTGGACCTCAGATACACGGCGCCCGAGGCCTTCACACGCGAAGAAGCCTTCCCGAATTCCGACATATATTCGCTCGGGGTCATACTCCACGAATGCTACTACGGCCGCTATCCCTGGGACTTCAACGCCGACTCCTACCGCAAGGCAGGGCCCGGCGGAAAGATGGGGATTCTCATGCACGCCCGCAACGCCGACCCGGTGAAGGAGAGAGGGGGAAGGAATATCCGCGAGGGGGATCCGCATGGGCCCGTCGTGGACGAGCTCGTGAAGGAATTCACCATCTTCGACTACGACGAATACGAAGAGACGAGGGAGCTCAGGCCGTCGCTGCTGTCGGCATGGCAGATGCTGCTTGCCGCAAAGACGGTCATGGCCTCGCCCGAGAAAACCGGCGGCACTGAACTGCAGGCCTACTTCAACATGGTGAATTCTAGATACGGAGACATTTTCGCCGATGCCGGCGCCGAAGCCCCGATGCATTCCGGAGAAAGTCCGTCCGCCACGGAGAACCCCGGCCCGGCCCAGGAAATCGCGGGCTCCGCAACCGACGATTCGGAGTTCACCAACGCCGAACTCGGATATACCCCGCTCGTGAAGATGCACGACCCCGCTGCGAGAGGATTCATGGATGTGGCGGGCATGGACAAGCTCAAGGAGGAGATGCAGAAAAAGCTGCTGTATTTCCTGAAGAACCCTTCGCTTGCCCGTGAATACAAGATAGACCTGCCCAACGGCATGCTGCTCTACGGGCCTCCGGGCTGCGGAAAAACCTTTTTCGCCGAAAAGCTGGCCGAGGAGAGCGGCTTCAACTATGCCCTCGTCAAGGCCTCGGACCTCGGCTCCACCTGGGTGCACGGCGGACAGGGCAAGATAGGCATGCTCTTCAAGGAAGCCAGGGCCAAGAGCCCCTGCATAATCTGCCTCGACGAGTTCGACGCCTTCGCCCCCAGGAGGGAGACCATCTTGAACTCCAGCCTCTCCGGAGAGGTCAACGAGTTCCTGAGCCAGCTCAACAACTGCGGGCGGGACAGGATTTTCGTGATAGCCACGACGAACAACCCCGACATCATCGACCCGGCGATGCTGCGCTCCGGCAGAATCGACCGCTGCATATTCATACCCGCCCCCGATGCACAGGCGAGGAGGGCGGTCTTCAGGCTCTGCGTCGAGAAGCGGCCCCACGATGAAGACATAGACTACAGGCAGCTCGCCGCCAGGACGGAAGGCTACGTGACCAGCGACATCTGCGGCATAGTCAACGATGCCGCCATGAACGCCGCCTATGCCAGGACCGGCATCTCCCAGGCCATGCTGCTCCAGGCCATAGACAACTGGAAGCCGACTGTGAACCGGGACCAGCTGGCAAGGCACGAGGAAATCCGGCGCAGGATGGAGTCCGACTTCGCCACGGAAATACCCATAGCACTCAATGACAAGATACTCAACTGAACCATGAACATTGTGAATATGAATAAAATCACAGCCGCCGCGGCCCTGCTCGCCGCAAGTTTCTGCCCGGAACCTTTCTGCCATGCGGCGGGCGATGAAGGAAACGCCGGGGAACTCATAGTCGTAGCCCACAGGGGCGGCGCCCATCTCGGCCCGGAGAACTCCCTGGGCTGCATCGAGCTGGGCATGGAGGCCGGCGCGGAATGGATAGAAGTCGACGTGCATCTCTCGGCCGACCGCGAGATAGTGGTATGCCACGACCCGACCGTGGACCGCACCACCGACGGCAAGGGCGAGATAAGCGCCATGAAGTATTCCGAGCTGCGCAAGCTCAGGTTGCTGGACAGGGACGGCAAGCCCACCGACGAGCACCTTCCAACCCTCGAGGAAGTGCTCAGGCTCATCGACGGGCGAGCATCGCTGCTGCTCGAAATCAAGTACTCGGAATCCTCGCTGCCCGGAATCGAGCAGGCCTGCATAGACTGCATACGCCGTCTCGGGGCCGAGGACAGGGTGATAATCCAGTCGTTCGACGATGAGGTGGTGATAAGGACGCACGAGCTCGCCCCCGACATCCGGGTCGAGAAGCTGCTGTCTTCCGCCAAGGACTTCGACTTCGGGAAGTACAGTTTCGCCGCCTCGTTCAACATAAACTACAAGGCTGCTACAAGGGAATTCGTGGACATGGTCCACAGCCTCGGCAAGGAAGTCAAGGTATGGACACTCGATGAATATGACGCCGAACTCGTGAAGATGGTCGACGGGGTCATAACCGACGACCCTGGAATATTCCTATGAAATTCCTGCGCAAATACGACAGTGCCCGGGAGGAGGAGCTGCGCCGGCTGGCGGAACGGAGCATCGCAAGGCTGCCTTCCACGCTCGCCAAGCCCATAGCTTCGCTCCAGCGCGAGGTGGAGAAGGAGAATTTCTCCGCCGGCATGAACTACGCCCTGGATTTCCTTGAAATCAGCGTACAGTATGTCGGCTGCTGTCTGTTCGTGCTGCTTCAGAACGCCGAAGCCGGACTTCCGGAGAATTCGAGGGCCATGAAGGCCATAGTCGGAAAAATAGACACGAAACGCTCGCTGTCCTTCGGGGACTGGGTCAACGACATCTTCAATCCGGCAGTCAGGGCCGCAGTCAAGGAACTGCCGGACAACCCTCTGGTGAAATCGCTGGACAGGACCCTCTTCAGCAAGGGGGTCAACAGGCTTCTGGGCACACGGACCGAGCCCAGCGTGGTGAGGATACGCAACGAATACAAAGGGCACAGCACCACGCTCTCGAATGAAATCTACAGGGGCGTGGTGTTCACCCTGGAGCCCCAGGTGTTCGCGATGCTGGAAGCCCTGGAGCCGCTTCAGGACTTCAGTTTCAGCTTCGAGGGCGGGCATTGCATGCTTCACTCCCCCGACGGGCTGTCGGCCGACCTCCACCCGCTCGTGTTCCGCCACGAAAAGGGCTACGAATACGTGTTCCAGTCGTTGAAGGACGAGGAAATATCCTATATCTCTTCCGACGAGGACGCCGTGACCTTCATCAACGACAGCCTCAACGCCGACTTCGACAGGCTCATGCAGCGCAGCGTCCGCTCCTTCGACATAGCCAGGGAGATGAACTGGACCGAGCTGCGCTCTCTGATGCACGCCGAGTCGTCACGCTTCCTCGGCCGGGTCTACAGGGAGAAGAAATACAACCGCGAGCTTTTCGTGGAGCGCAGGAACCTCACTGCCCTGCTCGAAGCCTTCACCGCGAGCGGCAAGACCCTGTTCCCGCTGCTGGGCGAAGCCGGCCAGGGCAAGACCAACCAGCTCTGCTGGTGGACCGAGGAGATTTCGGAGAGCGACGACGCGGTGCTCATATTCAGCAGTTCCGACTTCGCCGGCGAGAGCCTGCCCGAGGCACTGAGGCGCATCTTCGGGGCCTCTCCGAGAAAGGATCCCGGCAAGATTCTCAGGGAGCTGCACAAGAGGGCGGAGGAAGAAGGGCGCATGGTGTTCATCTTCTTCGACGCCGTCAACGAATGCCTGCACTACAAGGGTTCGGACAACGACCCGGCAGGAGGCCCGACCGACCTCTACGAAGCCTTCCGCGAGCTGTTCATCCGTCCGGAATTCCCCCGCTTCAAGCTCCTTTTCACCTGCCGCAGCTACTCCTGGAAGACCCTCTTCCAGCTTCAGATGAAGCGCGACGCGGAGCTGATGTTCGGAAGGGACGGGAACCAGGATTCCGAAGTCCACGGATTCAGCGACGACGAGCTCCGGCGCGCCTGGGACATATACCAGAACCTGTATCAGATGAGCGGCGGCTTCGACGAGCTCTCGAAGGTGTCGCTCGTGCGGCTGAAGGATCCGCTGATACTCAAGATAGCCTGCACCAACCATGTGGGTACCGCCCTGCCCGACGACCTGCCGTCCTACAGCTCCATCGCGCTGTTCGCCGATATGACCGACAAGATAGCCCGCTCCTACGCAGGCAGGCAGCAGCATGAGATAATGCTGACCATAGCCGCCTTCATCCTGGAGGAATACGAGCAGGGCCGTCCCTCCGACCGCATCGACCGGGGCGAGCTCCAGCGGGCATATTCCGACCCTTCGTCCCCGCTGCACCGGCTCTCCAGACTGATATACAGGCAGGGAGGGCTGTCGGTAGCCTACACTGAACTGCTCAACAAGCCTGAAAGGCCCATACTGCGCTATATTGAGACCCATGACGGCAGGGCCGAAATCCAGTTCATCTACGAAAGGTATCTGGAATACCTGATGGCCCTGGAGTTCATACGCAAGAACCGCCGCAGCACCTCGTCCGCCATACCTCCGGAAGCCTATATCCGCGCCCTCGGGGAGGAGAGCGGAGCCGTAGTCTACATGGGCGCGCTGCGCAACGCTCTGATAATCGACTGGACGGAGACGGGCGACTTCGGCACCGTGGTCTCCCTCGTGCGCGACTACGGCGACAATTTCGAGGTCTCCCTGCTCACCGGGGAGGTCATGAACGTGCTCATACGCGAGAACTACGAGGACCAGCTCTTCGCGCTCATGCGCCGCATGCTCGACGAACCGCTCCCTGACCGCGACGGCCTCACCCGCCGCTTCAACGAGCTCACCAAAAGGATACAGGGCAACAAGGCTGACGAATACACGATAGCGGAGCACAAGGCTCTGAAGAAGGAGCTCGCCCCGGTGCTGCATCTCGGGCGGACGGCCACGGCGGGCATAGTCAACGGGATGTTCCTGACGGACTGGTTCAACGGAGGGCTGTACCGCCGCGACCCCTTCGAGCTGCTGTGGGCCCTGGTAGGCAACCCCCTGCTCGACATAGGCAACGATGCGTGCATGTACATCTACTACCTGCACAACAAGAAATTCACCCTCGAGCACAGCCCGATATCCGAGAACATCACCGCCCGCATAGTGCGCCGCATGTTCGCCACCGTCTGCTCGAAGGGCCTGCTGTCCACCGCCACGGACTCCCGCCTGCGCTCAAGGGCGGTCTCCTTCGTGGAGACCGGGGCGCGGCTGGCGATGATGCTCATCATCGACGAGCTTCTGTCCGGGCAGGAAGGTTCGTCCGCGCGCGTGGGCGCGCTGATGCAGGACATACGGGGGCTCATGTCGCACCTGACCTGGAAGTTCCGCCTCGTGAAGCTTGCGATGCCTTTCTTCAGCATGATACTCAGGCGTCAGATAAGCTTCCAGTCCTCCTATGTGAACAATGCGGTCGAATACCAGACTTTCTGGGACGACTCCATAGTTCCCGCCGACGACGGCGGGACGGGCCGCTGGTGCAGGAAGTACGCCGCCGGACTGGCAGCCTGGTTCGTGAGCGGCCCTGAGGACGGTTTCCGCAGCTTCCGCAGCGAACATCCCAAGGTTCTCCAGGCCTACCGCAGCGGGGACAGCTTCTCGTATTTCATACTCGAGCGGCTGCTGGCAGTGGCCGGAATCGCCGACTGGGAGAACATCGCCCCGGTGGTGCGCCGCTTCTTCGGAGGGGAATACCGCGACGGAGAATGGTTCGACTACTCGCAGATGTCGATGCTCTATGTGCTGTACCAGGTGCAGAAGAAGTCCGCATCCTACAACCCCGAACTCATGGAGATATATTCCCGCGAGGCTGCGGACTGGACCAGGAGGTGCAAGGGCGTGTTCAAGGGGCACAACAGCCACAAGGCGAACACCACTGGCCTCTACAAGCGCAACGTGATGAACTGGTACTGCGACGTCTATTGCACCCACAGCGGCGACAATGTCCCGCACGAAGGCGACCAGCGCGCGGCTCCCGTGTTCCACGCGCTGATAGACGAGGCCGTGGACGGCAGGGACAAGCCCCTGCTCTATCATCTGCTGGCCGGAATTTCGGAGCTTGTGTCCGACAACGGCTTCATACTCACTGCTCTCGACCTGCTGCTGCACGTCATGGACCGTTTCGGCGACGGCGCCCTGATCGGAGAGTTCGACGCGATGGACGGCGGACACGGTGAGAACGCTTCGCAGACACTCGTGCAGGCGATAGGCAACGTGCTCTCGACCGCGAAGAACTATTTCCCCGCCGAGGTGGACAACTTCCTGAAGCGGGATCTCGCCGGGAACGCGTTCCCCGGAGTGCCCAAGTACCGCGACGAGGTGCTCAACTACAGCCCCGGCGGCGAGACGCTCTCGGATCTGTTCACCCACAGCTTCGGCAACTTCGTGATATGGTCGCTGGTGAACCTCGACCCGTTCAAGGAGTTCGCCGCAAGGGTGGTAGGCATGTCGGCCGAAGCCTCCGACTGCTACGAATGGTACGACATGGTCATACGTGAAGGCTTCAAGGATGTGTTCGGAGTGAAATTATGATGAAAATTATCGGTATGGCGGCTATTCTCGCCTGCACCATGCTGCAGGCTGCGGCATGCAGGGCGGACGAAGCCGGAAAGGATGAAATGGGAAACGGAAAGGAACTCATAGTGGTGGCCCACCGCGGAGGCGCGGACCTGGGGCCCGAAAACTCCCTCGGCTGCATCAGGAAGGGAATCGCGGCGGGGGCCGGATGGGTGGAGATTGACGTCCACCTGTCCGCCGACGGGGAGATAGTGGTATGCCATGACCCTTCGGTCGACCGCACCACGGACGGAAAAGGGCAGATAAGCGGCATGACCTATCCCGAGCTGCGCAAGCTCAGGCTGCTGGACGGCGAAGGCCGGCCGACGGACGAGCACCTGCCCACATTGGACGAAGTGCTCGACCTGACCAAAGGCCGGGCCGTACTGCTGATAGAAATCAAGCATTCGAAACATTCGCTCCCGGGCATAGAGAAGGCTTGTGTGGACTGCATCCGCCGCCATGGAGCCGAGAAGGACGCGGTCATCCAGTCCTTCGAGGACGACGTGCTGGACAGGGTGCATGAGCTCGCCCCGGAAATCCGCCTGGAGAAGCTGCTGATTTTCGCCTCGACCGGCCTTGGCTTCGAGTTCGACGGAGGCTTCTCCGGCTTCGACTTCGAAAAATACGGACATGTCTCCTCCTTCAACGTCTTCTACCTCGCCGCGACCAGGAGCTTCGTGGAAAAGGCCCACGCAAGCGGCAAGGAGGTCAAGGTCTGGACGCTTGACAAATACGACGGAGAACTCGTGGAGATGGTGGACGGAGTAATCACCAACAACCCTGGCATTTTCATAAAGACCCCTCGCACATGGAATATATAGGCTACTTCTGCGGAGGTTTCACGCTGGCCGGCGGACGCGACGAAGCCGCAAACGCCCTTCCGGCAGGCTGGAAGGAGGATCAGTGCAGCGCCGGCCAGCGTGAGGGCTACGAGCTCTACTACCTTCCAGACTTCGTGAGGTTCTGCCTGAGCCGCGAGCCGGGCGAGGACATGTCCATGCGCAGGTTCTCCATGACCCTCGACGCGTCCGTGACCGTACCCGCCGCGCCGGCCCGCACTTCCGGCGACCTTTCCGTGAAGATTCCCGAGCTCAGGCTCTACCTGTTCCCGTTCCGCCTCGCACTGTTCGCCATCCATGTGGAGATGGAGGATGCCGGAGAAAACGACATTACTGCCATCACCGCACTGCTGCGCAACCTCCGCCGTCTTGACGAGCCGGAGCTGAAGGCCTTCCATGAGGCTGCGGTGAGACCGGTCCTCAGGCTCTGGGAGGCGATATCCGCTGCCTCCAGGTCAGGCGTCCCGGCCGATACGGTGCGCCTTGTCGAAGACGGCAACAAGTTCAACGTATTCCAGATAGTTAGCGCGGAACCGGCGGACGGCGACGAGAGGGACAAACTGCTCTTCGAGCTTGCCACGGTAGCCCCGGCAGGCTCGTACAACGCGAAATCGCTGGACTCCCCTTCCGAAGCCTATTTCAGGAAGCTGCTGGATGAAAACTCCCTCTCCGTCTACAACAACTGGAAATGCCTTGCGCTCTCCGACACCCTCACCATACTCTGCTCGGAATGCCCGGAATGGCTCATATCCAACTGGAAGAACGACTACTTCGGGCTCATCTACATCTGGCAGCTCTTCCGGAGGAACTATCTGTTCCGCCTTACGCGCCGGTTCAGATACGAGAGGGAGAATGTCGCCAGCCTGGAGCGCGAGTCCGTGGACTTCGAACGCAACTGCTCCTTCCACCGCATATCCTACAATTTCCTTCCGGAGGAATTCAGCGCCTGCGTCGCCCGGGGACTCAGGATAGAAAAGGAGAAGAACGAGCTCTACCACATGATAGCCCAGGAGGAAAGCGCCGGCGAAAAAAGGGCCGACAACAGGATGAACAGCCTGCTGTTCTTCATGACCTGCCTGACCATGGCCTCGACAATCTACGACACATGCTGCCTCCTCCAGGAGCTCCTGCCCTACGACACGACCATAGGCTCCAGCGTGACGGGCTTCCGCCTGGTCACCTCGCTCATGCTGACCATAGTCCTTGCCGCACTGCTGATATACCGCACCAAGGTCAGGAAGCTGTAGGACTTCCTGCCTCCGCGTCCGTACCGTCCGGCACTTCGGGAACTTCAGCCACCGAAACAAATTTTGTAAAAGAGCGTCTTATCATTATCTTTGGACGCATTTTATAAACTGAGCAGAAATTGAAGACACGCTACACCTGGTGCGCTCTCGCCATCCTTGCCGGAGCCATCGTTACATGTTCATGCGAAAAGCAGTCCGCCGCGAAGCCGGACCACGTACCTGAAGAACAGCCCGAGCCCACCCCTGAACCGCCGGCCGAAGAAGAGGAGGAGCCGGCCACGGCCTGGCTCGAGCTCCCTGCCGTGACCGGGAATGAAGACCATGTGGGAACTTTCTATGCCGGAGAGGAGACGGGAGAGAACAGGAACTACAGCTATTGCTACGACACCGGACTCTACAGCTCGCTCTGGACCGCATGGCCGCTCTACAAGGATGCCATGGGCAGCGAGAAACGGCCCGACGACTGGAGCTGGAACCCCCAGCTTCCCTCGGACCAGCAGATAGACGTCTGCAACCACAGCTACGGCGTGAATTACAACAATACAATCTATTCGCGCGGACACCAGATCCCCAACGGCGACCGCAACGGCAGCAAGGAGATGCAGCTGCAGACCTTCTACGTCACCAACAGCACCCCGCAGATCCAGGACCATTTCAACGGAGGGATATGGCAGAATCTCGAGCAGGCCCTGCAGGACATGGCCAAGGCTTCGGAAAGCGACACGCTCTACATAGCCACCGGCCCCGTGTTCACGACCGTCGGCGGAGACGAGGAGGTGCAATGGATACAGCCGAGGGACGACGAGAAGCAGGCACCCGTGCCCAACTACTACTGGAAGGCAGTGCTCAAGGTGAAGCGCAGCGGCGACGACATCACCGAAGCCTCGGCGATAGGCTTCTGGTTCGAGCACAGGCAGTACGGCGACAGCTATGACAAGCATGCCGTCAGCGTCGACTTCATCGAGGAGAAGACCGGCCTGGACCTTTTCGCGGCCCTGCCGGACGAACTTGAATCCGGAGCCGAAGCGGCAGACGACTGGGACTCGTTCCGTAATTTCTGAGGCATGAGGACATTCTGCGTCGCCGGGCACCGTTTCTCGATTGAATTGCCTGAAAGATATGGTTCAAGCACCGCCCTGGAGCCGTATCTTCCATTCGAGGACCATACAGACGGGCACCGGATTTTCACTCTGCACGTCGGAGATGCCCGGGAATGCAGCCACGGGAGCCCAAGTCCGGCCAGGCGTTTCAACGAGGAGGCTCCCTACATATGGGTCTGCGAAAATGACGACATGCCCGTCTTCGGATTCTCCGTATCGCCGGGAGAGCCGGACTTCCTGCTTTGTGCCGACAGGGATTTCCGCAACGCCCGGGTCAGCCTTCCAGCAGGAGCCTCCGACCGCCTTCTTTCCTTCGCGCTGGCAAACTCGACCATGCTCATGTACATGCTGGCAGCTTCCGGCCTGGACACCCTGCTGATACACGCCTCGGCCGTCGTGCATGAAGGCCTAGGTTACGCCTTCACAGGCCGCAGCGGCAGCGGGAAGAGCACGCACAGCCGGCTCTGGCTGGACAATATCGAAGGTTGCATGCTGCTCAATGACGACAATCCGGTGGTGCGAATCCTGGACGGAAAAGCCGTCATATACGGTTCACCCTGGAGCGGCAAGACAGCGTGCTACAAGAACGCGCAGGCTCCGCTCAAGGCGATAGTCCATATCTTCCAGGCCCCGGCCAACAGCATTGAAAGGCTTTCCGGAATCCGGGCTTATGCCTCGTTCATCACCTCATGCTCGAACCTCAGGTGGGACAGAAAGGTCTCGGACGGCATCAACGCCTGCGTGGAAAAGCTCCTCACGCTCTGCGGCTTCTACAATATCCACTGCCTGCCCGACCGGGAGGCGGCCCTGCTCTGCCGCCGCACTGTCTCGGCTGCAGATATACTCTCCCGATGAAGACCAAGACCGCACGGCAATGAAACGGAAGCCCGTTCCCAACGCAGCGTTGTTCTCGGAAGTGCGCCAGCTTCTGGCCGGAGGCTGCAATGTGACCATCCTCGCGCGGGGGAACAGCATGTTTCCGTTCATCCGTGACGGGCTCGACAAGGTGCAGCTCTCGGCCGTCCGCTCTCCTGACGGCGCCGTCTGCAGCTTTTCTACCGGAGACATACTGCTTTGCGAAATAGAGTCCGGACATTACGTGCTCCACCGCCTTGTCCGAAACGAAAACGGCATCCTGACGCTCATGGGCGACGGCAATCTCCGTGGCACGGAAAAATGCACCGTCGGAAATGTCGTGGCCAGGGCTGTGGCCATCATACGTCCGGACGGCACGACCGTCAGCTGCTCCGGCCGCACCGAGATGCAAAGGGCACGCATCTGGCACCGCCTGCTCCCCTTCCGCCGCATCCTGCTCGCCCTGTGGCGACGGCTGCACCTGAACCCTCTGTAGAACCGGCACCGCCCGGCCGTTTCCTGCCAGATTTATTTGGAAAAGATTTCCGCAGCCCGTAACTTTGCCGGGAATCAACAATCGGAAGTGATGAAAATCAGAAAAGGATTCGTTCTAAGGGAGATGTGCGGGGAGACTCTAGTGACGGCCGAAGGTATGGACAACTTCGACTTCAACAAGGTAATCAGCCTCAACAGCTCAGCCGCATGGCTGTGGAAGGAGGTGGAAGGCAGAGAGTTCGATGAGGGCACCCTCGCCGGACTGCTCCTTGACCGCTATGACGTCGACGCCGGCACTGCAGCACGGGACGCAGCCGCCCTCCTGCAGACCTGGAATGACGCAGGCCTGCTCGAATAGCCGGCAAGTGAAAAGGAACCGGGGCATACTCCGCTACCTCCGGTGGTTCTGCATGGCAGCCGCCGGACAGAGGTCCGCACTGCTCGCAAGCATGCTGGCCAACCTCGCCGGCGTGGGCGCTTCGCTCCTCTTCGTCTACATCTGCAAGACCCTGATCGACATCGCCACCGGCAACTCCGGGCGCGACCTTGCGGGCTGGTCGCTGGCAATGGTCGCCACCATGGCCGCCCAGACCCTCTTCAGCCTGCTCCGCACACGCCTCGCCGCCCAGACCGACATACGCATCAAGAACAACCTGCGCATGCAGCTCTTCTCCCGGCTGATCTGCGCCTACCACGGCAGCCGAGGCGAGCGGCACAGCGGCGACATCACGAACCGGCTCGAGGAGGACGTGCGCGTCGTGTCAGAGTGCCTGAGCAATTCCCTGCCGGCCCTCCTCTCCGCTACGGTGCAGTTCATCGCCGCATTCTGTTTCCTGATGGCGCTCAACAACACCCTGGCGTGGTCCGTGGTCGGGATAATGCCGCTTGCAATCATATTGAGCAAAATTTTCTTCAGGAAGCTGCGCAGGCTCACACGGGACATACGCGACACCGACAGTCTGGTGCAGTCCCACCTGCAGGAGAATCTGCAGCACGCCACCCTCATCCAGACCCTCGAGCAGGAGGGCAGGGCTTCATCCGGTCTCGACCGCCTCCAGTCAGGGCTCTACGACAGCGTCATGCGCCGCACCCGTTTCACCATCGTCTCACGCACAGTGATAAGCCTGGCCTTCGCCGCCGGCTACGCCACCGCCTTCCTCTGGGGAGTGAACGGGCTGCTCGCCGGTGCCGTGACTTTCGGAACCATGACGGCTTTCCTGCAGCTTGTCGGACAGATCCAGCGGCCGGTGCTCGAACTCAGCAGCTACATACCCTCGGCCATCCACGCGGCAGCATCCGCCGACCGCCTGATGGAGATCGAAGGCGACGAATCCTGCGCAGCCTCGGAACCGGTACACCTCGGCTCACCCGCCGGAATCCGGATGGAGCACGTCAGCTTCGCCTACCCCGACGGCACCCGCAAGGTCATCGACGACTTCTCCCACAACTTCAGGCCGGGCAGCCGCACGGCAATCGTCGGGGAGACCGGAGCGGGCAAGAGCACGCTCATACGGCTGATACTCGCCCTGCTCCGCCCCCAGAGCGGAAGCATCGTCATCTATGGCCCCCGAAGTTCCTCCGAAGCGTCTGCCGCCACGCGCTGCAACCTCACCTACGTGCCCCAGGGCAACTCCCTTCTCAGCGGCACCGTGCGCGACAACCTGCTGCTCGGCGACCCCGAAGCCGACGAAGCCCGAATGAAGGAGGCCCTCCGCATAGCGGCTGCCGACTTCGTGTTCCAGCTTCCCGACGGCCTCGACACCCCCTGTTCCGAGAACGGAGGAGGCCTCAGCGAAGGCCAGGCACAGAGGATCGCCATAGCCCGTGCGCTGCTGAGGCGCGGAAGCATCCTCCTGCTCGACGAATTCAGCTCCTCGCTCGACCCTGAAACCGAGAAAAGACTGATGGAGAACCTCAGCTCCGCCCTTCCAGGCCGTACCATGATATTCATCACCCACCGCCGCAAGATCACCGAATACTGCAGCGACATTATCGAACTGGCCCCGGTGTGCGCAGGAAAGACCCGGGAAGCCGGCAACCCGCAACGACATGAACCATAGCAACACCATAGAGCAGTTCTTTGCGCTGATACGCTCCGGACTCTGGGGCGGCAAGGCTGCAAGCTCCCCGTTTGACGGCGGAGCCGACTGGGAGGCGCTTCTCCGGCTGGCCTCCATGCAGTCGCTCACCGGCATCTTCGCCGACGGCGCCGGCACCCTTCCCCGGGAACTGATGCCGCCTGCCGAGACCGCCCGCCGTCTCTTCGTGACCGTAGAATCCATACGCCGGGCGAACCGGAGGCTCGACGCCGTGCTCGCCGAACTCGAGGCCGGACTGCGACGTGAGGGCATCGAGGGCATACTGCTGAAGGGCCAGGGTGTCGCACGCGCATACCTGCATCCAGAGCTGCGCATGTGCGGCGACATCGACCTGTATCCGGGCAAAGGCGACGCTTACCTGCGCTGCTGCGAGATAGTCAGGTCTCTCGGCGAAAGTGAAGGCAGGGAGGACGAGAGCGAAAAGCATTTCCATTTCAACCGCCGGGGCTGCTCCATTGAGATTCACAGCCATGTGATGCTTGCAGCGGACCCCTTCGTCAACCGCAGGCTGCAACGCTGGACGGACGAAATGCTCGACGACCCGTCGAAACTGCGCCATGTGGAAATCAACGGGGTGGAAGTCAATCTGCCGCCTGTGGATTTCGATGCCGTGTTCCTACTTCAGCATATTGCGAACCACCTGCTCAAGGGCGGAATCGGGCTGCGTCAGCTCTGCGACTGGAGCCGCTATCTCCACGTCCACGCAGCGGAGATCGACCGCGCCCGCCTCGGGAACAACCTCCGCACGCTCCGGCTGATGAACTGCTGGCAGCTCTTCGGATGGCTCGCAGTCAACCGTCTCGGCCTTCCAGAGGCTGAAATGCCCTTCTACTCCCCGCGTCACGAAAAGCGGGCCCTGCGCTGCCTGCGCATCATCCTCCGCAAAGGCAACTTCGGCCACTACGACAAGGCCGCACGCCGCAACCTCGACATCAACTTCATTCTCCGCAAGATGCAGACCTGCCTCATCGTAATCGGGCAGCATGCCGAGCTGCTGCGGGTGATCCCCGCCGAGGTCCTGCGCCATCTTCCCTGGTATCTGCTCGACGGAATCAAGCGGCTGTTCACGGGGAAATAAGGTTTCACAACCCCCGCCTCCCGCCAATGCAGCCCTGTAATATTATTTTAACAATTTCACAACAATGGTATTTTTGCTATTGATATTATAAATTGTTAACTTTGAAAGTTAAAATTTTTAAATAATAAGCAAGCTGATGCAACAGTACGAAGCTCCGGAATGCCGGACAATTGTTCTTGACTATGAAGGAGTGATCTGCTCCTCCGACCGCACCTTCTACCCGGAAGGCGCCGGCCAGTACGACGACATCTTCGATAACGGTTCATATTAGGCTATGAGCGGCACAGGCAGAATTCTCATCTTCGCGGCTCTTGTCGCAGCTGCAGCCGCATCGGTCTCCTGCAGCAAGCAAAGCCTCGGTCCTGGGCCGGAAACGGTGAAGCTCAGCGTCAATCCGGAAGTCGATCCGCTCCGCGGATCCGAGACCAAGACCTATATAGATCCCGAGTATAAAGTTCATTGGGGGGGGCAGGAACAAATGTCCCTCGGAATCGTTGACGGTTCCGAACTGACAGAGATCATAGAATCTGAAACCGTCGACGGCGACGGCTCCCCGACAATCACCTTTACTTTCACTCTCCCTGCCGGGCTCGTAAGTCAGAACACGGTCATCGGAGGAATCTATCCCAGTTCGGCAGCCGTATCCGACAGTTACGACGGGTTCCAGATAGAACTTCCCGGCACGCAGAACGCCACTGCCGACAGCTATGATCCTGCAGCCTACCTTCTTGCTCCTAGGCCATCGAGCATAGAAGAAATACAACAGCAAGACGGAAGCTACACATGGAACGCATCCTTCCGCAGGGCCACAGCTCTCAATGAGCTTACCCTCAACGGGATAGACGAGGGCATACATTCTGTTGAAATCAGTTCCCCCGGAATCTCGCTCGCAGGAAGCCGCGAACTCGACCTGCTGACCGGTTTCTCCGGCGAGATGATCCGGAGTCTCGATGCCATCACCGTCAGCTATGCTTCTCCCATCCCTGCCAGTGAATCCTGTCACATATGGTTCACCTCATGGCAGGCCGAGATTCCCGCAGGAGGAACGCTCACCATAAAAGTCACCACCGACAACTACGTCTGGACACGCACCGTCACCGCCCGTGACGGCGGAATCAATTTCTACGAAGGCCGGCTCAACAAGCTGGCGGTGGACATGAGCGGGGCGGAGAAGACGAAGATAGACCGACTTCCCGGCGAATATCTCATAGGTGCCACGGCAAGGAAGGGCGGCGAATGGATTCTCATGACCTCCAAGTGCGCCGGAAAATATTTCGAACCGCTTGAGTCAGGAGTCTCCGTGCCTTATGAAAGTCTTGCAGGCTCCGAATTCGATGCAGTCGCAGGCATAGAAAACTGCGTCTGGACAATTGCAACATACGGCGACTGGTATTCACTGGAATGCAATGGCGAATACTTCCAGATAAAGGGGGAGAAGAACGTCTCGGCCGGCAGCATTCCGTCTGAACTGTCCATATCCATCAATGCCGACGGCACTGCCACCATCATCCATTCAGACAAGCCGGACTATCGTCTGGAATACAATGCCTCGAGCCCACGGTTCACCACCTACAAGGAATCCAGCAACCAGATTCCTGTATACCTCATCCCCTGGAACCAGGCCATCACCCCTTCCATAATCTTCGAGACCAGCAGCAGGACCGTTGCGGCGAACGCCCCTTCCGTCGTATTCAACTACAGGACATACAATGTCGAGGGGCAGATATCCGCGGCCGCCACGTCAGACCCCAACGGAATCGTCAAATCACTCTCCGCATCCGACGGACGCCTGCAAGTCTACCTGAACGCCAACGAAGATGACATCCGCAAGCAGGCGACGATCGCCCTGTCTTCCTCCTCCGGCGTCTCGGCCACAGCGACCATCATCCAGCTCGGCATATCCGAAAGCGCCGGCGGAGCCGACGGACAGCCAGGATGGCTGGAACTGCCGAAATATCTGGGAACCGAAGAATACCTCGACACCTTCTTCGATGGCGGAGACCGCAACTACACCTATTACTACACCACAGAATGGTACAGCTCGATGTGGACGGCCTATCCGCTGTATGCGGGCACTATTGGAAATCTAGACCGGCCCGACTGGAAGAAGAATCCGGACATTCCGGAAGACGACCAGATAAATGTCTGGGACGGAAGCTATGGTGGGATTTACTCCAGAGGGCATCAGATCCCCAATGGCGACCGCAACAGGAACAGCACCATGCAGCAACAGACTTTCTACGCCACCAACAGCGTTCCCCAGATCCAGAACGGGTTCAACGGCACAATCTGGGCCAACCTGGAGAATGCGATCAGGGGTCTCGTTTCAGGAAGTGACACTCTCTATGTCGTTACAGGCCCCGCCTACAAGACAGTCGGGAACGATGAACCTATAGAATACATCACTCCAAACAAAGACTCCAGGAAGGTTCCGCTTCCCAACTATTTCTGGAAAGCCGTGCTGAAGGTCAAGCGCAGCAGTGCAGGAACGGTTACCAACGCTTCAGCCATCGGTTTCTGGTTTGAGCACAAATCATATTCCGACTCCAAAGCGTACCCGGACCACGCCGTCAGCGTGGACGAAATAGAGTCCATGACCGGCTTCGACCTGTTTGTCAGCCTGCCCGACGGCCTTGAAGCCGACGCGGAGAAGAACAGCGACTGGCCCGCATTCAGAAACTTTTAACTTAAAAATCAATATCCCATGACCAAAGTCAACAGCGCAAACAGCACCCGCGAGACCTACAAGGCTCCCCTGTGCGAAATCCACGACATCGTTCCCGAAGGAATGATCTGCCAGTCCGGCACCAAGGGCGGCCCCGGCAGCTACGACGAATTCACCAACGACTTGGATGGTTGGTTCTAACAAATTTCTCCTAATGAAACAATTCTACAAACCCTTGTGCCTCATTGCTGCAATAGCCGCAATGTCGCTGACTTCATGCCAGAAGGAGAACTTCAAGTCGGGCGAGGAAGGCACTTCAACCATCACCGTGCATGCAACGGTTGAAGAGGTCTCCAACACCACCAAGACCCACATCGAAGGAACTGATGTTTTATGGGATGAGACCGAAAAGATGAAAATTGTCCTCTTCGGTGACAGTGAGAAGAATCCCGCCGTTTTCAGTTCTGACGGATTTACCCGCAGCGTCGACGGAAAGACTGGCACTTTCACTGTAAGCGTCAATACTACGACCCACACCAAGATGGCCGGCGTATACCCCTATTCTGCCGCCGGATGGATTGAATCCACCATAGCACCGATAAATCTGCCCAGCAGGCAGTCAGCTACCGCCGACTCGTATGACCCTGCGGCCTATGTAATGATTACTGATCCTGCTAACTTTCAGACAGGGGACTTCGAATGGGAAGCATACTACAGGAGAATCGCAGCTCTCAACAAGTTCACTTTGACAAACCTTGCCAATGGCGTTACTCGCGTTGTAATCACTTTCCCTGAAGGGCAAGATGCCGCAGGCCAAAGAAGCTTCGACTTGAGCACCAGTGAAGCCGGTGCGATAAGCGAAGGTGAGAATACCATAGCTGTAAGCTATGCCTCTCCCCTTTCCTCCGGAGTCAACGACATCTGGTTCACTTCATGGAGCGTCAGCATGAACACCGGTGACGTTTTGACCATCAGAGCCGAGACCGCAACGACGGCATATACAAAAGAATTCAAGGCAAAGAAGAGCGGAACTCTCCTTCTCGAAAACTGGCTCAACACCGCAGAGTTCGACATGTCTGGAGCGAAAGAGGAAAATCTCACAACTTATCCTGAAATAACAGATGGCGAATACTGGATAATGGCCAAAACCAGTGATGGATGGAAAACTGCAAAACCTCTTACCTCTCAATATGGTTATCTCGATGTTGATGACGCAGCCGACAACAGTGGTTCCCCTGTAAGCACCGGAGGAAATGCCTTCACCATCAAGTCCGTTGACGGGGGTTATACGATTCAGGATGCTTCCGGAAACTATTACTACATGGATGGCGACTATAACTCTTTCAATCGAACCTCCGATGAGGGTCAGAATGGCAATGTATGGTCAATAAAGCAGACAGAAGATGAAGAATTTACCATTGTCAATGTTGAAAAGAACAAGACCATGCAGTATGCAACACAGCATAAATCATTTGGTGCATATTCTTCTATTAGCAGCAGCAATATTCTGCCTTATCTTGTAAAAGCCGTTTATTGCGATGTCACACCAGGCACCTTGAACGTCACTGCCGATTCCGGAACGACAACATTCGACGTCACAGCAAACGAATCTTGGACGATTAAATCTGAGAATCCTCTCTACACCGTATCACCGGATCACGGAACCGGAAATCAAAAGATAACTGTTACATATCCCCAGAATCAGGAGACTTCAAACGTAGAAGTCGTCTTCACTGTCACTAGCGATTCGGGGCTCGAAAGAACCGTAACCCTCACACAGCGTTCCGCATCATACGTATCAGATACAATTACTGATGTTCTTACTTCAGACCTGTTTAAAGCTACTGATAATAGTTATACCAATTTCTCTGATGTAAAAGTAAATTCAAGCGCTGTCTATGCAGGAAAAACCGCCAAGTCAACTTCGGCTACAAGTAAAGATGCAATTCAATTAAGATCTAAAGACAGTGATTGTGGTATTGTAACTACTGCTTCTAATGGTAAGGTTAAGAAAATCATAGTCAATTGGAGTTCTGGTACCTCTAACGAAAGAGTCCTTCAGATTTTTGGAAGCAATGAACCTTACACCTCTGCCACTGAACTATATGACACCGGAAGTCAAAATGGAGAAGTGATCGCCGAAATCAAGAAAAGCGACGGTCCGATAGCTACATACGAAGTAACCGGAGATTATTCCTATATTGGCTTCAGATCCAAATCAGGAGCCATGTATATTGATAGCCTAGAAATAACCTGGGAGGAATAACTCTCCATTTCAGAATTCAGCAAGAGGGTGACCAAAAAGGAATTTTTCCTCTTTGAGAATTGAATATTTGGAACCGGACTCCATCAGGAGTACGAATAACAGGAGGGCGAGTCTGACTTTTGACCCGCCCTCTTGTTATTTACCTTTTCAAAAGCCACATACAAATCTTCGCCATACATATTGTATAGAATGATGCGACGGTATTCATCACAAAATAATCTGGAGAGACAAGAGTCGTCCTAAATCTCATCAAGTGATAGGACAAATACATCAAAGGCTCACCTGCTTTCCCGAAAACAAAATTTTGTAAAAGAGCGCCTTATCGCTATCTTGGTAGACTTTATGAAGGACTTCTGGCAGGCTCAATCGCGCTCAACAAACTCTCGAGACTCTTCAACGTGTTCTCGTTATCCCGGCTGATGGAGAACCTGAAATCCGCAGTGCGGGGCCGGACCGTGATATTCATAACCCACCGCAGGAAAATCACAGAATACTGTGTTGAGACAATAGGACTCCGGCAGGTATCTTCGTAAAAATCCTGCCTCTGCGGACAATATCCCGAAATATTGATTATCTTTGCGAAGCATGCAGTCTAATTACGTGAATACGACCATATTTATGGGGGGAAGAAGCGCAGTTTAGCGTGCGCCGGCCTCTTCGTCAAGGCAGCGTCATGTCCGCACGGGCATGATGTTGCCTTTGTTTTTGTCCCCTCCCGTTCCGGAAAGCAGTTCAACCTATTAAATTCTATTTAAATATGGATAAAAACAAATTGCCCTACGTATCTCCCGAGGTGGAGACCGTAGGAATCATTCCCGAGAGCAGCGTGCTCGCTGACTCTGGCTATGGCACTGTCGAAAAACCGATCCCCGACGACTCCTGGGGTTTATAATTAAGCAAGCCATGAAAAAATTCAGTATCCTCTTATGCCTGGGAGCGGCAGTGCTCTCCCTCGCTTCGTGCAACCGCGAGCAGCTGGTGCCTGACGGACTGTATACCATCACGGCATCCCGTGAAGGCGATGCGGCCACAAAAACCTATGTCGGCGACGGGCTCAGCCTGGTATGGGCTTCAGGAGACAAAATCGGCGTATTCAACGGAAACTACGCAAATAATGCCTACACTCTCTCTTCAGGAGATGACACCCCAAGCGCCGAATTCAGCGCTGAAACTCCGTTCACCGAAGGAGCTCTCCACGCCTACTATCCCTATTCGGATGACAACACGAATTTGGAAGCAATTGTGGTGGACCTGAGAGATCAGACCTACTCCGAGCCCTCCGACTTCGGCAAATACTTCTACATGGTGGGCTCCGCCGATGTCAAGGCGAGCGCAACGGACATTAACATAGGCTTCAAGAACCCCCTTGCGGCGTTCGTATTCACGGTGAACAACAAGCTGGACCATGAAATCAAGGTAACGGGATTCTCGGTCAGCACCCAGAACTCGGAGACTGTGTTCCATAAGGAAGCGACACTTGACCTTACCGCCGAAGACCCTACGAAACTGGACCCCTCCGATGACCCGACAAACGAGATCAGCGTCACCATAAAAAACATTGAGGTAGCTGCCAGAGAAGAAGTCGCCTTCCCTCTCGTGGTGCTTCCCGCCGACCTCACCGACAAGAAGCTGGATTTCACATTCAGCTACACTTCCAATGGTGAGTCCAAGACCGTCACCAAGTCCGTAATCGGAAAGAACATCTCCCGCAACACCTTCATCACCGGAACTTTCACTCTCGAGGAAAGCACCATCGGCGGTGACATCGAAGGCAGCTGGGACGGAACTTCCGTCTCCGAACCCGAGACTGACGGCAGCGACGCGAATGTATATTACATAAAGAGCGCAGCCGAGCTGGCATGGGTGGCGCAGCAGGTCAACAAGGGCAATGATACTTTCAAAGACAAGACCCTGAGGCTGATGAACGACATCAACCTCAACGGACATGAATGGACGCCGATAGGAAATGTCACGAGCTATCCCGGAATCTCATTCCACGGCACATTCGACGGACAAGGCTATACCATCAGCAACCTGACCGCATCGGACAATGCTGAAGGAGATGCAGCAGCAGGGCTCTTCGGATCACTCATCGGAACTGTAAAGAATGTTACACTCAAGAATGTGGATATCCGCAGCACCCACTATGCCGGAGCTGTAGTCGCTTATTCCTCTACGAATGGAGCCACCGTCGAGAACTGCCATGTGGACGGCGGCACCATCACAACCGTTCCCGAAGCCAGCGGCGATTCTTACGACAACGGCGACAAGGCCGGTGGAATAATCGGATATTATGTAGTGGACGACAAGGTAGTGAACTGCACCGCAAAGAACCTCATCATCACCGCCTACCGCGACTTAGGCGGTATCACAGGCTGTGGTCCCCAGTCCGGCATGGGAGGCTGCTCGGTTGAGAACATCACCCTCGTCCAGGACAATACCAACGGCTACGAGACTAAAGCCGTCACCACCATCGGCGCCCTCGGCGGACGTGACGTCACCAACGGCGACCAGCCCTACGACGGAGAATTCGCCTCCAAAGTAACAAAAAAAGTTGTCGGCAACATCTCCGATGCACAGAACCTCATCAATGCCCTCACCAACGGCATATCAGATGCATCCATAACCCTAGCCGGGGACATCCAGATTCCTGATCAAACCCTTATTATACCCTCAGGCACACATAAAATCCTGAATCTCAATCAGCATAGTCTGAACTTGGATATTGACGAAGGTTCTGCAATTCTTGTTCTGGGAGGATCAATGACCATCAATAATGGAACCATAAACTCCAATAATTACACCGACATAGCAAATGGAGGCATCGCAACCTCCACCGATGGAGTGCTCGTTGTAGATAATGTAATATATAATACAAGCGGAAATGGTTTCTTCGTAGAGAACAACGGGAATTTGACCATACGCAATTCGACAGTTACAGCTCCTGCTTATGCCGTAAGCACTAACGCCAGCGACGCTAATCAGAATATCACTGTACTTCTTGAAGGCTCCACATTCAAGGCGACAACAACATTGTTCTTCAACATTCCTTCTGACATCACAATCAATGACTGCAATGTCTATGGCACAACACACGGAATGATGGTTAGGGGAGGCACCGCTGTAGTCAGCAACACCGAAATTATTCTTGAGTATACAGATGATGACTACGAAACCATAGGCTCCTACTTTGACAACCAAAACTGGGGGACAGGTAATAGGGTGAACGTTTCTGCTCTTACTATAGGGAACAAAGGTACAAATGCATACCAATACCCTACAAATGTCACATTAAAAGGTTGTACGGTAAGTTCTATCGGCAAAGCAGCAGACTACCTTCCTGCCGTCTATGCCTATGCTAACTCCGGAGAAGGATTGGGGGTCACTTTCACCTATGATGACGCCTGCACTTTCAATGGTCAAAGAATCTACGGCAGCACTAACATCACAGTCAATGGTACTCCCGTTAAAGATGTTCCGACGGTAGAGTAATAAAAGCCCTATATTTCAAAAACAATCATGTTGACTTCAGAGAGGACGGCCGGGGAATTTCTGGCCGCCCTCTTTTTCCTGAGATGAAAGAAAGGAATACAGAACAATTCTTCGAGCTCATACGCTCAGGGCTCTGGGGCGGGCAGGCGGACTCCGGACTGTTCGCCGACGGGGCCGACTGGGAGACTCTCTGCCGTATGGCAGCCATGCAGACCGTGAGCTGCATCTTCGCCGACGGAGCGGACACCCTTCCGAAAAGGCAGATGCCGCCTCCGGAACTGGCACGCAGACTCTTCTCCATCACCGAGGCCACCCGCAAGGCCCACCGTCTGCTGGATTCGGTGCTGGCCGAAATCGAATCCCGGTTGCGCGAGGAAGGCATTGAAGGCATACTGCTCAAAGGTCAGGGTCTCGCCCTCAACTACCTGATTCCCGAGCACCGCATGTGCGGCGACATAGACCTGTACCCCGGAAAAGGCCCCGCATACCTGAAAGCCTGCGGAATCGTCAGCTCGCTCGGGGAAAGCGGAGGCCGGGAGAACGAGAGCGAAAAGCATTTCCATTTCAACCGCCGGGGTTGCTCCATTGAAATCCACAGCCATGTGATGCTCGGGGTGAACCCCTTCGTCAACCGCAGGCTGCAACGCTGGACGGACGAAATGCTCGGCGACCCGTCGAAGCTGCGACATGTGGAAATCAACGGAGTGGAAGTCAATCTGCCGCCTGAGGATTTCGATGCCGTGTTCATACTTCAGCATATAGCGAACCATCTGCTCAAGGGCGGCATAGGGCTGCGCCAGATTTGCGACTGGTGCAGCTATCTCCACGTACACGGACGGAAAATCGACAGAGACATGCTGCACACTGCAACCTCGGGAGGCTCAGGCTGCTGAACTGCTGGAAACTCATAGGATGGATTGCCGTCAACAAGCTCGGCCTGCCGAAGGAAGAAATGCCCTTCTACACCCCGGACTGCGGACGCAGGGCGGAGAAATGCGGGGAGCTGATTCTGCGCAAGGGCAACTTCGGCTTCTACGGCAAACCCGCCCGCAAGTCCGGAAAACCATTCATCCTAAGGAAGATGCAGAGCTGCCTCATAGTGCTCCGCCAGCAATCCGAACTTCTCCCGATAATGCCGGGAGAAGTCCTCTGCTATGTCCCCTCGTATCTGGCGGACGGCTTACGGAGACTCTTCACGGGAAAGTGACGGCCCTGTCCTAATCCCCGTAGTCCGGACCGGGATAACGGTTCCGGACATTTTCATGCATGCGCTTGAGCTGAAGCGACAGCGCGACTATAAGCGCGCCCGCGAACAGGAAGGCGAGTCCGGTCACGAGCGCGATCGCAGCCATGCCCACGGTCAGCGGCATGATAAGCATCAGCAGGGAGAACACCATGAGCAGTGCACCGCCGGCAATCACCCAGCCCGAGCCGCCGAGCCTGAAGGTCGACAGGTCGCCGCCGAAGCCGATTATCATGAAGCTGTGGTACAGCAGCCAGATGCCGAGCACCACCGGCAGAACCACAAGCGTGACTCCGGGGAAACAGCACAGGAAGATTCCGAGGAGCAGGTCCAGCACGGCCCCGACCACGGAATATCCGCGCATCATGAAGAAATTGCGGCTCCCCAGCGAAACCACCAGCTCGGAAATGCCGCTGACGAGCATCAGCACTCCGAAAATCACGCTCAGGGTCATATAGCTTTCCGCAGGGAAACAGAAAACGACTATCCCGGCCGCCATTATGAGCAGTCCGAGCATAAGCAGCAGCCACCAGCGCTTCACCATCTTGCCGGCCCTGCTCATCACATTGTTGTAGAGATCCATATCAAAAGTCTTTATTTTACGAATATCGGCAATTTCATCCACAAATACACTATTTCCTTCCTTGCGGGCATTGCAATGGCAATGCTATCATTCAAAGCAACGGAGCCATATATAAAGGCAGGTACACAATGCCGTTTTCCATTTTCACATCTTTGTCATGGAGCACGTAGGGTGTGGATAACTGGGAGCCATACTTGGCTATGCACTTTTTCAATGAATTCAGCGTGTAACGTTGCCCGGACTTCACCTCTATGGGGGAAATATTATGCCTGCTGGTCGTTACAGGTTTGGCTATCAGGAAATCAATCTCCATGCGGTCATCTGCCGATGCCCGTGAACTGTTGCTGAAGAAATAAAGTTTGTGTCCTGCCGCACGGAGCATCTGCGCTACGATGTTCTCCACCAGCATACCTTCGTTCACTTCCAGCTTGTCAAACATCAGCTTCCGGTAAACGTCTGCACTTACTATTCCCCGCTCGTCGAAAGCATGGCTGATGAGCAGTCCGGTATCGCCCATGTAGCATTTCAGCGTGGTGCGCTCTTCATTCAGTTTCAGCCCGATACCCGGCTCCGTTGAGTTATGGCAGCAGTTAATGATTTTGGCGTCACTCAACCAAAAGAAAGCCTGCGAATAGTCACGCATACGGGCTTCGCTCTGCAAGGCTGACAAGACAAACTTCTTTTCATGTTTCTGCAATTGACCCGGTATTTCCTCAAAGATGGCCGCAACTTTGGTTTCCTGATTGTCGGCGTATTTGTGAATGTCATTGCGGTAAAGAGCCAATATGTCACGCTTCACCTCATCTACATTTTCAAAATCCCGCGTTTCCACATATTTGGCGACAGCCTGCGGCATACCCCCGACAATCAGGTATTGCCGGAAATAATCCATTGCCCGGCGGTGGAAAGCCTCCATAGGAAGACGTTTGTCAAACCGCATCCGTATATAAGGCATCAGCATCTCGTCTCCCATAGCCCACAAGAATTCCTCAAAGTCCATCGGAAACATTTCGATGGCATGTTCTTCGGAAGGCAGCATGATGTCCTTGACGTTCTTCTTGATGGAAATGAGCGAGCCTGTCTCAATGTAATCATAGCGACGGTCAGCCACCAAATGCTTGATGGCGGCACGGGCACGGGGACAAAACTGCACTTCATCGAATATGACCAAGGAACGGGCCTCTTCGTCTTTCGTCTGACGTGGAGTAAGTTTTCGCCTGAAGTAAAGCTCCAGATTCATGAAAAGCATGTCGAGGTCGTCCTGATAAAGGTTGAAAAACTCCATCACTTGCGGATTTACCTTGCTGAAGTCCACCAGAATATAAGACGCATATTCCTTACGTGCGAACTCTTCCACGATATAGCTTTTCCCTATACGCCTAGCTCCTTCTATCAAAAGAGCGGTATCACCTTTATGGTTCTTCTTCCATTCCAGCAGTTTATCGTATATCTTCCTTCTCATAATTCACGTATTCACCTTTATTATTCAATAGTAATTCCACATATTCAAGATTATCACTCCTGCAAAAGTACACTTTTTCCTGGACAGAAAAGAATTTCTTTGTTACAACTTTCAATCTTTTTCTACCTTCCCGTGTCTACTTTTTCAGCAGCAAACAAAATTCTGAATGCCAAGAATTTTCCCTTTAATTTCCAACAGATTGCATTATTGCTCCTAATTTTTCAAATATGTCCGGGTTTGATTATCTTTGTAGTCTTTATGAAAGAATTCTGGAAAATTCTGAAACGGTATGTCCCTCCCTACAAGGGGTATCTTGCCGGCTCCGTGGCGATGAATGTCCTTTCCGGACTGTTCAACGTGTTCTCGTTCTCGCTGCTGATTCCCATCCTGCAGATACTCTTCAACGTAGGCGAGAACACATACGAGTTCATCCCCTGGCACAAGGGGATGCCCTTCAATGAGATAAGCAACAACGTCTACTGGTACATCTCCCAATATGTCGATGTCTGGGGGCCGGCAAGGGTGCTACTGATGCTCTGCCTGGTGTTCTGCGCGATCGTGGCAATCAAGACCGCCTGCTATTTCGGCGCGGCCGCCGTGATGGTGCCCATACGCACCGGGGTCGTCAAGGACATGCGCACGCAGATCTACAACAAGATCGTAGTGCTCCCCCTCGGATTCTTCAGCCAGGAGCGTAAAGGCGACATCCTGGCCAGAATCAGCGGTGACGTACAGGAGGTCGAGAACTCCATCACCAGCACCATCGAGATGCTGATCAAGAACCCCATCCTGATTCTCATCTACATGTCGGTGCTCTTCAGGATGTCCTGGAAGCTGACCCTCTTCACCATCATCTTCGCCCCGATAATGATAGGCATAATGAGCGCGATAGGACGCAGGCTCAAGGCCACTTCGATCGAGGCGCAGCGCTACTGGAGCGACACTGTCAGCCAGGTCGAGGAGACGCTCGGAGGACTGCGCATCATCAAGGCCTTCCTCGCCGAGAAGAAGATGCAGGACCGTTTCGACAACGTCACGGACAAGATGAAGAGCAAGAACAGCCAGGTAGCGACCCGTCAGGCCATGGCCCACCCCGTGAGCGAATTCATGGGCTCCGTGATGATCGCCATCGTGCTCTGGTTCGGCGGCACCCTGATTCTCGGAGACAACGCCATCATCGACGCGCCCTCCTTCATGGCCTACATGGCCATACTCTACAGCGTGATACAGCCGATAAAGGACCTGTCGAAAGCGGCCTACTCCATCCCCAAGGGACTGGCCTCGATGGAGAGGATAGACATGATACTCAACGCCGAGAACCCCATCAAGGACAAGGAGAATCCCAAGCCGCTCAAGAACTTCAATGACAGGATACGCTTCAACGACGTGAGCTTCACCTACGAGGACGGACGCGAGGTCCTGCACCACATAAACCTTGAGATACCCAAAGGCAGGAACATAGCGATAGTCGGAGCCAGCGGAGCGGGCAAATCGACCCTGGTGGACCTGATTCCCCGGTTCTACGACACTACAGGCGGCAGCATAACGATAGACGGCACCGACATCCGCGACGTGAGCACCCGCGACCTCCGTTCGCTCATGGGCAACGTCAACCAGGATCCCATACTCTTCAACGACACCATCTTCAACAACATAGCCTTCGGCATAGAAAACGCCACGATGGAGCAGGTGGTCGCCGCAGCCAGAATAGCCAACGCCCACGACTTCATCATGGAGAAGGAGGAAGGCTATCAGACCAACATAGGCGACAGGGGCGTGAAGCTTTCCGGCGGCCAGAGGCAGAGAATCAGCATCGCAAGGGCCATACTCAAGAACCCGCCCATACTCATCCTCGACGAGGCCACCGCCTCCCTGGACACCGAATCCGAGCGTCTGGTCCAGGAGGCTCTGGACAATCTCATGTGCAACCGCACCACCATATCAATCGCCCACAGGCTCAGCACGGTCCGCAACGCCGACGAAATCATCGTGATGGACGGCGGCCGCATAGTCGAAAGGGGCAGGCACGAAGAGCTCATAGCTCTGGACGGTTATTACAAACGGCTCTATGAAATGCAGACTCTCTAGCATACTGTTCCGGTTTTTCCTCCTTCTCTACCTCGCGGTGGTCGCCTTCCTGTGCTTCGCGGACTTCAACGACATGCCCGACATCCAGAAGACGTTCCTGGGCATCCCCACCGACAAGATTGTGCATTTCTGCATGTTCTTCCCCATGCCGGTGATAGGCTACATGGCCTACGGAGGAGAGAAGAAGACAATCGGAAAGATATTGGTCGCAGTCCTGAACTCCTGCGTCTTCTGCTGCATCTTCGCGGGCATCACCGAACTGGTGCAGGCGTCGCTCCCCTACCGCAGCGAGGACTTGAACGATTTCGCCGCCGACTGCATAGCCATCTGCTGCTCCAGCCTGCTGACATTCATCTTCGCCTGCATCTCGATGAAGCGGGAAAGGAGGCGCGCATGAGGAGAGGTCTGCACAAACTGCTCGCGGCACTGCTGCTGGCATCCGGCGCCGCCGCATACGACGCATCGGCCCTTCCCGGCCCGATAAGGACCAAGGATTTCCAGCCGGTCTGCGACTCCCTGCTCACACTGCTCAAGGAGCGCACCGGCGTGGAGGAAGACAGGCTCTCGATCACCCGGGTACGGCAGCATGGCACCACCTTCGACCTCTATTTCTCAAGCCAGCTCTCCTATTATCCCTGGCACGAGGAGGACATAGACTGGTTCCGCGCCACGCTTTCCGGACTCTGCGATTCGATTGCGGACGGCTCCCGGCTCGGACGGATATACACCAACCGCTACGAACTCCCGCAGCTCGCCCTTCCGCACAAGGGCAGCGACGGAAGGCCGTCCGGATACGGACACAGCATCCCGGACCCAAGGGAGGACAACGGGCATTTCGTGACGCAGGCGGGAGTGCGCCGTTTCCCGGCGGGACTGGACGGCAGGAACCTGGCGGTATGGCAGAGCCATGGCAAATACTATGACGAAGCCAGCGGCACATGGCTGTGGCAGAGGGCCTGTCTGCACCGTACGGTCGAGGACATGCTTACCCCGTCATTCGTGCTCCCCTATCTGATACCCATGCTCGAGAACGCCGGAGCCTACGTCATCACGCCCAGGGAGCGCGACACGCAGTGGAGGGAGATCATCGCCGACAACGACCCGGCATTCGACGGTCCGCGCGACGGACGCATGCGCAAGAGCGGCAGCTATGCCGAGAGCGGCCCATGGGAGGACGCCGGCGAGGGTTTCGCGGACTTCAGGAGCAGCTACCGCTTCTCCGACAACCCTTTCAAGGCCGGAACGGCGCGAATGGCCGCATGCAGCGGAGAGCGCATAAGCGCACGTGCAGTATGGACGCCGACCATAGAAGAGCGCGGCAGCTATGCCGTCTACGTGTCCTGGAAGACGCTTGAGAACAGCAGCGATTCCGCACACTACACCGTCCGCCACCTCGGCGGCACCAGCGAATTCATCGTGAACCAGAAGCGCGGCGGCGGCACCTGGGTATATCTGGGCACCTTCGAATTCCCCGAAGGCGACGGCTGCTCGGTGATGCTCGACAACCGGGGCCCCGAAGGCAGCGTGGTCACCGCCGATGCGGTCAAGATAGGCGGAGGCATGGGCAAGCTCGAACGTGAAGGAAGCACCTCCGGCGTAGCGAGCTGGGAGGAAGGCGCGCACTACTGGATGCAGTGGGCCGGGGCCGACAGCACCGTCACCCGCAACTGGGATACCGACTACACCAACGACTTCGCCTCGCGCGGGCGCTGGACGGTGATGATGAACGAGCAGAAGGGAATCCCGTTAGACCTCTCGCTTGCGTTCCACACCGACGCCGGGCTCGCCCAGGCCGACAGCACCATAGGCACGCTGGCCATCTACACGCTGCGCTGCGACGGCGAAAGGGAGTTCTCCGACGGCCGCGACCGAATCATCAGCAGGCTGCTCTGCGACTACGTGCAGACCCAGGTGGTAGAGGACGTGCGGGCCGCGTTCGACTCCACATGGAACCGCCGGGGCCTCTGGGACAAGAGCTACAGCGAAAGCCGCACCACCGGGGTTCCGGCGATGATACTGGAGCTGCTGAGCCACCAGAACCTCGCCGACATGAAATACGCCCTCGACCCCTCGTTCCGCTTCACGGTCTGCAGGGCGGTCTACAAAGGCATACTCAAGACGCTGAGCGAATATTACGGCTGCAACTACATGGTACAGCCGCTTCCGGTACATGCCTTCGCCGCCACATTGACGGAAGACGGCAAGGTGCGCCTCGAATGGAAGCCCACCGGGGATCCGGCAGAGCCCACGGCCGTAAGCAGCGGCTATACGGTCTACACCCGGATTGACGACGGGGCCTTCGACGGAGGCGTCGAGACCGGAGCGACCTGCATCGAACTGCCGATAAGACCCGGGCATCTATACAGCTTCAAGGTGGAGGCATGGAACGCAGGAGGAAGGAGCTTCCCTTCCGAGATTCTCTCCGCCGGGATTCCCGAAGGAGCGGACGGCTGCAGGACCGTGCTCGTGGTGAACAACTTCGACCGCGTCTCGGCTCCCGCATGGGTGGACACGCCCCAATATGCCGGCTTCGATTCGCGCAAGGACAGCGGAGTCCCCTACATACGCGAAATCGGATTCATCGGGGAGAACTACGAATATGACAGGTCCGCCGAGTTCATAGACAACGACTATCCCGGGTTCGGTGCGTCCTACGACGACCGCGCTGGAGAATTCGTGGCGGGGAACAGCTTCGATTTCCCTTCTGTCCACGGCAGGGCGCTGATGCAGCTGGGCTACGGCTTCTGCTCAATGTCGAGGGAGGCCTTCTGCGAAGCGGAAAGGCCGTCGGACATCTTCGCGCTCGACCTGATATGCGGCAAGCAGGCGCGCACCAGAATAGGCCGAGGCGCCGTTCCTGACAGGTATGAGGTGTTCCCGGACGAGCTCTGCGACGCACTTTCGGACTTCGCCGGCGCGGACGGCAACATCTTCATCAGCGGATGCAACATAGCTTCGGACTGCGACGAAGATGCGGCAGCATTCGTGAAGTCCCTGTTCGGCTACGCCCTGGCGACACCGAACGCCTCGACGGCAGGCCATGTCGGCGGTATGGAATATTCCGACAGGATGAACCCCGACATCTACTGCATCGAAAGCCCGGACGGACTCAGGGCCGTCGGCAGGAAAGCCGGAACCTGGCTGACGTATCCCGGCTCCCGTTTCGGGGCGGCGGTCTGCAAGGATTCGGGAAGATTCAGAACGGCGGCGATGTCCGTTCCGCTCGAGACCTTCATCTCGGAATCCGACCGGATATCGGTGCTCGGCGCCGTCCTCGACTATTTCAGCGGAGAGGGTTCTTGTCCGACCTGTACCACTCGATGAATTTTCCTATCCCCTCATGGAGGGTGACTCCGGGCCTGTAGCCGAAATCGCGCTCGAGCTTGGAAGTGTCAGCGTAGGTCTGATAGACATCGCCCGGCTGCATGGGAAGCATGAGCTTCTCGGCCTTGCGCCCGAGTGCGTTCTCTATCTCGCTGATGAAGTCCATGAGCTTCACGGGGTTGCTGCAGCCTATGTTGTAGACCTCATGGCTGGCCGGGGCGTGGTCCATGACCCTGACAACCCCTTCCACGATGTCGTCGATATAGGTGAAGTCGCGCATCATGTCCCCGTTGTTGAACACCTTGATGGGCTGACCTGCGCTTATGGCCCTGGCGAAGAGCATGGGCGACATGTCCGGCCGTCCCCAGGGTCCGTAGACCGTGAAGAATCGGAGTCCGGTGGTCTTTATGCCGTAAAGCTTGCTGTAGCATGAGGCCATCAGTTCGTTGGATTTCTTGGTAGCGGCATAGAGGCTCACCGGATTGTCCACCTTGTCATCTTCGCTGAAGGGTACCTTCTCGTTGCCGCCGTAGACGCTGCTCGAACTTGCATATACCAGATGGCCGACCGGGTAGTGGCGGCAGCATTCGAGTATGTTCGCAAAGCCCACGAGGTTGCTGTCAACGTAGGCCCAGGGGTTCTCGATGGAGTAGCGGACTCCGGCCTGCGCCGCAAGATTGACCACGCAGTCGAAATGTTCGGCGGCGAAGAGCTCCGGCAGAGCCTTCCTGTCGGCTATGTCCATCTCGATGAACCTGAAGGCCGGGCTGTCGATTTCAGCCAGCCGGGCTCGCTTGAGCGCAACCGGGTAGTAGTCATTGAGGTTGTCGATTCCGACCACTGTGTCGTTGCGGCCAAGCAGTCTTCTGGCAAGTGAGAAGCCGATGAATCCGGCCGCTCCTGTTATCAGTATCTTCATAATATAAATTTATTTCATTTTTTGTCGGCTGCGGGCGGGAGCAGTTGCCCCGTCAAGGTTCCGCTCCGCTTCATCGATGCTTCGCATCGCCCGCTCACAGCCGCGGGCGGCTAGCCTCTCCGGGACAACTGCTTCCGCCCTTCCGCAAACCAAATTTTGTTCTAGCAGCTGCCCGTTTGTTCTGCCAGATATGTTATCCGCCAGCCGGACCTGTCTCAAAATCGCAGCGCAACGCCCATGCAGAGCGCACCGCTGTACGGGTCGACCGAGGATGAAAGTCCGGCAGAGAGAGCCGGCCCGTCCTTGCGGCGACCCGAACCCCAATCCGTGTCGGGGATGCCGAAAAGGTTCTTCGCCGGCTCTAGAAGCCATCGTCCCACGTGCGCGCAGAGTATCCCCAACCCGGCCCCGGCGAGCACATCGCTGAGCCAGTGGGCGCCGTTGTACATCCGCATGACACCTACGGCCGTAGCAATCGCGTAGGCGCCGGCACCCCAGCCCCAGCCATATTCCATCCTCACCAGCTCGGCGGCGGTGAACGCCGTCCCGGTATGGCCGGAAGGGAAAGAACGGAGGTCGCCGACAGGACGCGGAGAGGCCACGAGCAGCTTGGTAACCCTCGTAACCGCAGCCACGGCGGCAAATGAAAGCGTACTTTCGACAAGCCTGTCCACGAAAGCGTTCTCCGCCGGAACTCCGGCGAACGCAAGCCCCAGATCCATGACATACGGGACGTACTGCACCCAATCATCGACCTTCGTGCCCGGGGAATTTCCGCGCCAGGCGCTGAATCGCTCGTTCACGGCCGCGTCCCAACTGTCATGTGCAAGGAAATGAATCGCCACGCCCGAACCGACCAGCGTTGCAGGTGCAATCAGCTGCACGGGCCTGAAGGCGGGGACATCGTTTGCAAGGCCGGAGCTGTCAGATGCGCAGCGATACTGCGCCGAGACCGGCAAAGCAAGCAGCATGACGGCGAGAAGAGAGGTCAGCAGCCGCCTCATCTGCCCTTGTACATCTGCTCGTAGTACTTCTCGTACTCGCCGCTCGTAACGCGGTCCATCCACTCCCCGTTCTCCAGATACCACCTCACCGTCTTCTCTATCCCCTCCTCGAACTGAAGGCTCGGCTCCCACCCGAGCTCCCGCTGAAGCTTCCGGCTGTCTATCGCGTACCTCATGTCGTGACCTTTCCTGTCCGTCACGTACGTGATCAGACCCATGTCCTCCTCCTCGCCCCGTCCCAGCAGCCTGTCCACCGTCCTTATCAGAACCTTCACGATGTCGATGTTCTTCCACTCGTTGAACCCGCCGATGTTGTACGTCTCGGCATCCTTCCCCTCGTGGAATATCAGGTCTATCGCCCTCGCGTGGTCCTCCACGTACAGCCAGTCCCGCACGTTCTCCCCCTTCCCGTACACCGGAAGAGGCTTGCGGTGACGGATGTTGTTGATGAACAGCGGTATCAGCTTCTCCGGAAACTGGTAGGGCCCGTAGTTGTTGGAGCAGTTCGTCACCACCGTCGGCATCCCGTACGTGTCGTGGTACGCGCGCACGAAGTGGTCAGAACCGGCCTTGCTCGCGCTGTACGGGCTGTGAGGACGGTACTTCGTCCCCTCCGTGAAGAACTCCTCACCGTACGCCAGGTGCTTCTTCCCGGACGACGCCGCCGTGCTGAACGGCGCCTCCACCCCCTCCGGGTGCGTCAGTTCCAGAGCTCCGTACACCTCGTCCGTCGAGATGTGGTAGAACCGCTTCCCAGCGTACCCCTCCGGCTGCGACTCCCAGCGCCGCCTCGCCGCCTCAAGAAGGCTCAAAGTCCCAAGTACGTTCGTCCGCGCGAACGTGAACGGGTCGCGGATGCTCCTGTCCACGTGGCTCTCCGCCGCAAGGTGGATCACTCCGTCCACTGCGTACTCCTCCATCAGCTCGCTCATCCTCCCGAAGTCGCAGATGTCCGCACGCTCGAACTCGTAGTTCGCGCTCCCCTCCACGTCCCTCAGGTTCTCCAGGTTGCCCGCGTACGTCAGCTTGTCCACGTTCACTATCCGGTACTCCGGGTACTTCTTCACGAACAGTCTCACCACGTGCGACCCGATGAATCCCGCGCCGCCCGTCACCATGATGCTTCTCTTGTATTCCATTTCAGGTTGAATTTCTTTAATCGGACAAAATTAATTATTTTTGTGACAATGGCAACCAAAGGGCCCATATATCTTTATACCGACGGAGCTTCGAGCGGAAACCCCGGTCCGGGAGGCTACGGAGTCGTGCTGAAATGCGGCGACCTCCGCAAGGAACTCTCGGGAGGATACGCACTTACGACCAACAACAGGATGGAGCTCATGGCTGTAATCAAGGGGCTGGAGGCCATACGCTGGAAGGGCGCCGAAGTCAGGGTGTTCAGCGACTCCACATACGTGGTGAACACGGTGACGAAGAACTGGAAGAGGAAGAAGAACCATGACCTCTGGGCCAGGTTCGACGAACTCAGCCGCGACTTCAGCCTGAGCTTCAACTGGATCAAGGGACATGCCGGGCATCCGGAGAACGAACGCTGCGACAGGCTGGCGGTAGCCGCCTACTCCGCGGCAGGACTCCCTGAAGACAGCGGATATGCCGCCGCCGGAGACAATATGGCGGCAGACCAAGGACAAAACAAATAAACTATATGCAGAACGGCAAGATAATAGTTGGCATTACCCAGGGCGATTCCAACGGAATCGGCTACGAGGTCATCATCAAGGCTCTTTCAGACCCCAGGATACTCGACCAGTTCACCCCGGTCGTCTACGGTTCGCCCAAGCTTTTCAGTTTCTACCGCAAGACCATTCCCGAAATCGAGCAGATGGAGACATACGCGGTCAACAGCGCCTCCGAGGCCAAGCCCAAGCGCGTGAACATAGTCAACTGCCTTCCCGACAACAGTTTCGCCGAGCCCGGACAGGCCACTGCGGAATCGGCCAGGGCGGCCATCGCCGCATTGGACAGGGCCGTCGCAGAGCTCAAGGAAGGGCAGATTGACGTACTTGTGACCGGCCCCATCAACAAGAAGGCCATGGTGAACGAGGGCTTCGGCTTCCCCGGGCACACGGAATATATCCAGGAAGCTTTCGGAGCCAGGGACGTGGCCATGTTCATGGTCAGCCACAGGCTCAAGCTCGCCGTAGTCACGGGACACATCCCCCTCAAGGACGTGCCGTCGCAGGTAACTGAAGAGAAGATACTGAGCAAGCTCCGCCTTATACACAGCTCGCTGCGCCAGGATTTCATGGTCGACAGGCCCATGATAGCCGTGCTCAGCCTGAACCCTCACAGCGGCGATGGAGGACTGCTCGGAACCGAGGAGCAGGACATAATCATCCCGGCGATAAGGAAAGCCAATGAAGAGGGCATCATGGCCTACGGCCCGTTCTCTCCCGACGGATATTTCGGGCTTGGCCACTATGAGAAGTTCGACGCCACCCTGGCCATGTACCACGACCAGGGGCTCGCACCCTTCAAGGCGCTGTCCTTCGAAGATGGCGTGAACTTCACCGCAGGACTGCCCATAGTCCGCACCTCCCCCGACCACGGCACCGCCTACGAGATGGCGGGACATGACGAGGCCGACCCTCTCTCCATGCGTGCGGCGATATTCACCGCCGTGGACATCTGGCGCAACCGCCAGGAATGGAAAAAGCTCCAGGAGGAGAAGATGGAGCTGCGCGAACTTCCGGAAAGCGGCAGGAAAGAACGTCCGGGCAAGCCACAGATAGCCTGAGTCGCCGGAACCGGAAAAAAATTTCGACATGAATATGAGGAACACCCTGATCGCGCTGCTTGCCGCAGCCGCACTGTTGCCGTCAGCACGTGCCGACGAAGGCATGTGGCTGCCCATGCTGATATCCCAGCGCATCGAACACATGCACGACAAAGGCTTCACTTTGGATGCCGAAGACATCTACAGCATCAACCAGGCTTCGCTGAAGGACGCCGTCGTGCTGTTCGGAGGAGGCTGCACCGGCGAGGTGGTCTCCCCGGAAGGCCTGCTGTTCACCAACCACCACTGCGGCTACAGCCAGATACAGAAGCACAGTTCGGTCGAACATGACTACCTGAAGGACGGTTTCTGGGCGCTTGAGCGCTCGGACGAGCTGCCCAACCCCGGGCTCAGCGTGATGTTCCTGGAATACATGCAGGACGTCACCTCGGAGCTGTCATCCGCGACTGACCGTCAGGCCGCCATCGACAGCCTGGTGACTTCGGCGGAAGCCGCCGGAAAGGGGCTAAGCGCCTCTGTGGAGGAATTCTACTACGGCAATCAGTATTTCCTTTTCGTCTACAAGGAATTCAGAGACGTGCGCCTGGTGGGTGCTCCGCCCTCCTCGATAGGCAAGTTCGGCGGCGACACCGACAACTGGATGTGGCCGCGCCACACCGGGGACTTCTCCATTTTCCGCATCTATGCCGGCCCCGACAACGAGCCGGCCGGATACAGCGAGGACAACGTGCCGTACAGGCCGAAGAAATATTTCAAAATCGCCACGGGAGGAGTGCAGGAGGGAGACTTCACGTTCATCTACGGCTTCCCGGGAAGCACCCGCGAGTACGTGACTTCCGACGAGGTGCGCTACATCGGCGAAATCTCCGACCCGGCGAAAATCGCACTGCGCACCATGAGGCTGGAGATAATGAAGAAATACATGGATTCCAGCCAGGACCTGCGCATACGCTATTCTTCGAAATACGCCAACGTGTCGAACGCATGGAAGAAATGGCAGGGTGAGGCCGGAGGAATCGAGAGGAACGGCACCGTGGAGGAAAAGGAAGCCTACGAGGCGAGATTCGCCGAATGGGCGGCAGGCACACGTTACGAAGGCCTGCTCGACAGGCTCGATTCGCTCTACAAGGTGTTCGAACCGCTGAACTTCGCCAGGGAGTACACTTCCGAAACCGCGCTGGCTCTTGAGCTGCCGAAATTCGCCACCGCATATTGCAACGCTTCCGAAGAAGACAGGGCGCAGCTTGCCGATGATTTCTACAAGGACTGGTGGCTGCCCGTCGACAAGGAGTGCTTCATCGCGCTGATGGACGCATATTCCAAGGATGTCCCGGCGGAATTCAGGCCGGCCTGCTTCGATTCTTCTCTGGTCAGGTACGGCAGCATTCCGGCATGGGCCGATGCCGTCTTCGGCGGCGGACTTTCGAAGGGCGAGCTTTCGGACGCGGCGAACGACCCGGCGTATGCTTTCCGCAAGGCCTTCACCGAGCACTACAACAACGTGCTGCTTCCTGAATACCTGCGCATAAGCGACGAAATCACCGCCCTCTACAAGGACTACATGCAGGGGCAGATGGAGTTCGAGCCGGAAAAGGCCTTCTACCCCGACGCCAACCTCACGTTGAGAGTGGCCTACGGCAATGTTGCCGGATATTCACCCTCCGACGGGGTGTACTACAAGCCCGTTTCGACTCTTACCGGCATCATGGAGAAGGACAATCCGGAAATCTTCGACTACGATGTTCCCCAGAAGCTGCGCGAACTCTATGCGACCGGACTCTACGACGACATGCCCGTCTGCTTCATAGCCACGAACCACACCAGCGGAGGCAACTCCGGAAGCCCGGTGATCGATGCGGACGGCAACCTCATCGGCCTGAACTTCGACAGGGTATGGGAGGGCACTATGAGCGACATCGCCTTCGACCCTGCCTTCTGCCGCAACATCTGCCTGGACATACGCTACCTGCTCTTCGTGGTCGACAAGGTCTGCGGCGCCGGAGCCCTGCTCAACGAGCTGGAGTTTGTGGAATAAACTGAACTATAATTAGGAGAGCCGAACTTGCTGCACTGAAAGCAGTTATGGCGAATTCACAGCTGCGGCATGCATACAATTACGAGGGCGAGTCTGACTTTTGACCCGCCCTCGGTAAATCGCCCTACTCCCGGGTTACCTGCCGCTGTATTTTTCCGACTGCTCGGCAGTCAGCGATGCGAGCACGTCGGCATCGAAATAGTTGATGCGCATGGCCCTCTTCACTTCGGAAAGTGTCTGCGCGGCAGCCTCGCGGGCCAGTTCGGAACCTTTGCGAAGCACTTCGTAGACATACGCGATGTCCTTTTCCAGTTCCTTGCGTCTGGCCCTGATGGGGGCGAGCTGGCACTGGAGCACCGAATTGAGGAACTTCTTGATTTTCACATCCCCGAGTCCGCCCCTGCGATAATGGTCCTTCAGCTCGTCCAGCGACGCGTACTCCGGCCAGAATTCGGCGAAATGGCCGGGACAGCAGAAGGCGTCAAGATAGGTGAACACCGTATTGCCCTCGACATGGCCCGGGTCGGAGACCTGCACGTGCAGAGGGTCGGTATACATGCCCATGACCTTCTTCCTGACCTCCTCCTCGCTGTCAGCCAGATATATGCAGTTGCACAGCGACTTGCTCATCTTGGCTTTCCCGTCGGTACCGGGCAGACGGCGGCAGGCGTTGGTCTCGGGCAGCAGGATTTCAGGCTCCACCAGCACGGGGGCATAGACGGAATTGAACTTCCGCACTATCTCCCTGGTCTGCTCTATCATGGGCTCCTGGTCCTCCCCCACCGGCACTGTCGTTGCCTTGAAAGCCGTGATATCGGCGGCCTGGCTTATCGGATAGCAGAAAAAGCCGACAGGAATGCCCGGACGGTTCTCGCCGGCGTCATTGCTCTCGGCAAAGCCCCTGAGCTGTATCTCCTGCTTTACGGTCGGATTGCGCTGAAGCCTCTGCACGGTCACGAGGTCCATATAGTAGAACGTGAGCTCGGTGAGCTCGCTGACCTGCGACTGGATGAACATCGTGGACTTCGAAGGGTCGAGGCCGGCGGACATGTAGTCCAGGGCGACCTCGATGATGTTCTGGCGCACCTTCTCCGGGTTGTCGGCGTTGTCGGTCAGAGCCTGGGCGTCGGCTATCATGATATACACCTTGTCGTACTCCCCGCTGTCCTGCAGTTCCACCCTGCGCCTGAGGGATCCGACATAATGCCCTATGTGGAGCCGTCCTGTAGGGCGGTCGCCCGTGAGAATTATCTTTGCCATCAGTCGTTCACGTTTTTGAGAGCCTCACGGACCCTGGCCTCGATTTCGTCGCAGAGCTCGGGGTTGTCCTTGAGAAGCTGCTTGACGGCTGCGGAACCCTGGGCCAGCTTCTCGTCGTTGTAGCTGAACCAGCTTCCGCTCTTGTGGATGATGTCGAAATTGACCGCCAGGTCCACAACCTCGGCCACATGCGAAATACCCTCGCCGTAGACTATGTCGAACTCCGCCTTCTTGAACGGAGGGGCCATCTTGTTCTTCACGACCTTTACCTTGGTGCGGTTGCCGAGAGCCTCCTCACCGTCCTTGATCTGGGTGGTGCGGCGCACGTCGATACGCACCGAAGCGTAGAACTTCAATGCGTTTCCGCCGGTGGTGGTCTCGGGGTTGCCGAACATCACCCCTATCTTCTCCCTGAGCTGGTTGATGAAGATGCAGCAGGTGTTGGTCTTGGCGATGTTTGCGGTGAGCTTCCTCAGCGCCTGGCTCATCAGGCGGGCCTGCAGGCCGACCTTGTTGTCGCCCATCTCGCCTTCGATCTCGGCCTTGGGGGTCAGCGCGGCCACGGAATCAATCACGATGATGTCGATGGCGCCGCTGCGTATCAGGTTGTCGGCTATCTCAAGAGCCTGCTCGCCGTTGTCGGGCTGGGAGATCAGCAGGGTTTCGAGATTCACTCCGAGCGCCTTGGCATAGGAGCGGTCGAAGGCGTGCTCGGCGTCTATCATGGCTGCTATCCCCCCGGCCTTCTGCGCCTCCGCAATCGCGTGTATGGCTAGGGTGGTCTTTCCGCTGGATTCGGGTCCGTAGATTTCTACGATTCTTCCGCGCGGATAACCTCCTATGCCGAGGGCGTGGTCAAGCGCGAGAGAACCGCTGGGTATCACCTGCACGTCCCACTCCGGCTGGTCGCCCAGTTTCATTATCGTCCCTTTGCCGTAGTCTTTCTCTATCTTGTCCAATGTGGCCTGAAGAGCCTTGAGCTTCGCCGCATTGACATCCTGTCCCTGAACTTCTGTGTCTTTTGCCATAAGATTTTAGTTTTAAAAAGTTTTACATAGTCTAAAAGTCTCCGCGCCTGCGGAACAGGACAAAGATACGCAGAAGCCAAGAGCGGAGCAAATTTATTTTCGCCAACTTAAAACACTCGGATTTAATCATTTTTCCGTAAGTTTGTTCCTGAAACGGACAAATGGGATTGCGATGAAGGAGAAATTGCTCGGAAAAACCCTCGGCGAACTCGAGGCCGCCGCCGTGTCCTGCGGACTCAAACCGTTCGTAGGCAGGCAGATAGCCGGATGGCTGTATTCGAAGCGCGTGCGCAGCTGGGACAGGATGGCCAACATATCCAAGGCCGCCCGGGAAGCGCTGTCGGAGAAATTCGACCTCGGCATACGCGAGCCCTCCGCGTCCGTCACCTCTTCCGACGGCACCCGCAAATATCTGTTCCCCGTCGCGTGCGAACGTCCGTCGGGGCCGGAAGAGTCCTCCATCGAGGCCGTCATGATTCCCGACGGCGAGAGAAAGACGCTCTGCGTGAGCTCGCAGGCCGGATGCCGCATGGGCTGCCGTTTCTGCATGACCGGCAGGCAGGGCTTCCACGGCAACCTCGACACGGCCGACATCCTGAACCAGTTCGTCAGCATAGAGGAGAGCGCGGAGCTGACCAACGCAGTGTTCATGGGCATGGGCGAGCCTCTCGACAACTATGACGCCGTAAGCAGGGCGATTGAGGTGCTCACCGCCGACTGGGGCTTCGGCTGGAGCCCCAAGCGCATAACTCTCAGCACTATAGGGGTAATCCCGCAGCTGCGCAGGTATCTCGACGGGCAGCGCTGCCATCTGGCGGTCAGCCTCCACAACCCCTTCCCCGACGAGCGGCTGGAGCTGATGCCGGTGCAGAAGGCCTACCCCCTGCGCGAGGTGCTGGAACTCATCCGCAGCTACGACTTCAGCGGCCAGCGCAGGGTGAGCTTCGAATATACCATGTTCGCCGGCTTCAACGACGACAAGCGCCACGCCGATGCGCTCACAAGGCTGCTGCGCGGACTCGAATGCCGCGTGAACCTCATACGCTTCCACAAGATTCCGGATTTCCCCTACGACTGCAGCGCCGACGGAGTGATGGAAGCCTTCAGGGACAGACTCAACAGCAACGGAATAACATGCACGATAAGGACATCAAGAGGACAGGACATCATGGCCGCCTGCGGAATGCTTGCCGGTCAGCACTCGCGGCGTGGGCAGTGACGCTCTCCGCCGCCGGAGCTGCCGCACAGGAATACCCGAACGGACTGACCATGGACAGCGTGGCCCCCAGGGCCGACTCGGCGTTCTTCGTCCGGGCACGCGCCCGCATGGATGAAATCCGCCTCAGGGAGCATCGTCCCACCGTAGGTCTGGTGCTGTCCGGCGGCGGAGCGAAAGGTGCGGCCCAGGTCGGAGCCCTGAAATATCTCGAAGAGATAGGCATGCCCGTGGACTTCGTCTGCGGCACCAGCATAGGCGGGATGATCGGAGGCATGTACGCCGTAGGCTACAGAAGCGGCGAGCTCGAAGCCCTTTTCCGCAACCAGGACTGGAACGTGATGCTCTCCGACTATGTGGATCCTGTCTATATCCCGTATTCGATGAAGATGTACAACTCGCGCTATGTCGTCTCCATCCCCTTCGACACCGCGCGCGAGGTGTTCGACAGCCGCCTTCCGGAAGGACCGGGCTACCGCCGGCAGACCTTCCTCGGTTCGCTGCCTTCAGGCTACGCCTACGGCTTCAACGTGAACAATCTGCTGTCCAGCCTCACCGTCGGATGGCAGGACGATGTATCTTTCGCCGGACTTCCGCTGCCCTTCACCTGCGTGGCCACGGACGTGGTCTCCGGGAAGGCGAAGAACTGGAGCGAAGGTTCGCTGAACGCCGCGATGCGCTCCACGATGTCCATCCCGGCCCTGTTCGAGCCGGTGAGGTCGGACGGCATGGTGCTCGTCGACGGAGGCACACGCAACAACTTCCCCACCGACATCGCCAGGGCGGCCGGGGTGGACTACATAATAGGCATAGACCTTTCGGACAGCAAGCCCGGATATGAGGAAGTCAACAACCTCGTGGACATAGTGTGGCGTTTCATCGACATGCTCGGGGCGGACTCGTTCCACAAGAACGTGAAGCTGCCGGACGTGCTGATCAAGCCGGAGATATCCGGATATGACATGATGAGCTTCAGCCGCGCGGCGGTGGACACGATGCTCGTCCGGGGATACGCTGCCGCCAAAGCCAGATCCTCCGAACTCCTGAGGCTGAAGGAGCTGGTGGGAGCTGAGCTGCAGGATGCCGAAAACAAGGCGGTGAACATCGCCGAAACCCCTGTGCGGATCGGACAGATTCGCTTCCAGGGCGTGAGCGGGAAGGAGGCCGCGATTATTTCCAAGCTGCTGACCTTCGGGGAAGGGGCGACCGTCGGCAAGAAGGAGCTCGACGACGTCATGAGCAAATTCCAGGCTACAGGGGCCTTCTCTTCCGTGACCTGGACCATGCTGGGTTCCGAAAGCCCTTACGAGCTGGTCTTCGACTTCGTCAAGGCTCCGGCCCACAACATAGGCCTGGGGTTCAGGATAGACACCGACGAATGGGCATCCCTGCTGTTCAACCTCGGCATCAACACCAACAGCATGACCGGCTCGCGCTTCAACTTCACCGCCAAGCTCGGGCAGAACCTCAAGGCTGACCTCCACTATTCCCTGGACTTCCCCAAATTCCCGGCAATCAACGTGAAGGCCTCCATATCGCGCTACAAGGGCAATCTCGGCACCCCCTTCGAAAACATGACCTACGACGCCTCCTACTGGACGCACAAAGAGCTCGTCTACCTCACGGACGTACGCTGGACAAGGCTGAACTTCGAAGCCGGAATCAAGAACCAGTACGTTGACCTCAACAGGAACACGCATCTGGGCTCGGTCATCGAGGGGGCGTTCTCGGAAAAGGCCCTCAGCGGCGACTATCTCGGAGCTTTCGCCTCAGGACGCCTCTACACCTTCGACGACTTCTACTACCCTTCCAAGGGCACCGACCTCTCCTTCAGCGTCAACTATGACTTCATGAAGTTCGGCGACCCGGAGTTCAATCCGGTTTTCGCCCTGGCGGCAAGCTTCAGGAGCGTGGTGAAAGCCGGCGAGAAATTCGCGATAATCCCGTCGGTCAACCTCAGGGCCGTGCTGTCTCCGAGAACCACCGACAGCGAGGGGCATATCTACAAGAACCTTTCCGTACTGCATAGCAATTTCGTGGGAGGAGCCATCTCCGGACGCTACACCGACAGCCAGATTCCCTTCTTCGGCATAGACAATGTCATGGTGGCGGACGAATACCTGTGCACCGCCACCATGGAATTCCGCTACAACCCCATAAGGAAGCTCTATGTCTCGGCGCTGGCCGGCCTCGTGGAGAGCAACGACAGCGCATCCAGGTTCATCCCGGAGTTCTCCCCCGACTGCTGGGCGTTCGGGGCCGAGATAGCCTACGACTTCGTGGCCGGGCCGATAAAGCTCAACTGCCACTGGTCAAGACCCTACAAATGGGGGCTGTACGCATCATTCGGTTTTGATTTCTGATGGACGAAAGACAGAAGAAGATACTCGGAAAGCTCGAGCGCCAGTGCGCCAGACGGGAATATTGCAGCTCCGACATGCTCAAGAAGGCCGCCGGACTGCTTGACGGGGATCTTGCGGCCGCACAGGAGCTGCTGGACAGCCTTACGGCTGACGGATTCCTGGACGACAGGCGGTATGCGGCAGCGTTCGCAAGGGAGAAGTCAGGAATCACCGGATGGGGCCCCGTCAAGATAAGGTTCGCGCTTTCAGCCAAGCGCATCCCTCCGGAAATCATAGCCGGAGCCCTGGAGGAAATCGACGGGGAGAGGGCCGTCCAAAAGCTCAGGAAGCTGATGGAAGCCAGATGGAAGACTCTCGCAGGCGACGAAGCCGCGAAGCTCAAACTGATAAAATATGCGCTGTCAAGAGGCTACGACTACGACATAGTCCGCACCCTCGCCGATGAAATGACAAAGCCGGACTAAAGCTTCAGACGGTATTTGACATTGCGGTGCCCGGCGCGCTCCACCATGCCCTCGGCCTCGAAGCCCAGCCTCGCATACGACTCGCCCCCGTCCGGATAATCCGCATCCGCATAGCTCATCACGTCATCGGGGCGGACCTCGTCAATGAAGGCCCGGAGCAGCTTGCCCATCCCGCCGACCACTCTTATTCCCGGCAGCGAAGCATAGCGTATCCACTCGTATGAACTCACGCGCCTGCCCTCCTTGAGCCAGCGCCTCGCATTGGAAAATACGGCCACCGCGACCAGGCTTCCGGGTGGAAGCTGGGTTTCCGAGGCCCCGGTGCTGCGCTCCACGAACAGGCCGTAGCGATAACGGCCGCCGGTGGCGCCGAGCCTGTGGTATGAATCCAGAAAAGCGTCCGATTCCGCCTTGCAGATGCGCCGGACGCAGCAGTTGCGCGCGAATACGGCGGACAGATTGTCCATTACTCCGATTCTTCGGCTACCGCCTTCAGATAGCAGTCACGGCAGAGCGGCTCATAGACATCCTTCTCGCCCAGCAGCACGAGGTCTTCGCTCTTGTTGAGGCGGTGGGAATAATTCGCAAGGCTGCCGCAGCGCACGCATATCGCATGGACCTTCTGCACGTCCTCCGCCACGGCCATCAGCTTGGGGATAGGGCCGAAGGGCACGCCCTTGAAATCGGTGTCCAGGCCCGCCACGATGACCCTCACGCCCCTGTTGGCCAGGGTCTGGCACACGTCCACGAGGCTTTCGTCGAAGAACTGTGCCTCGTCTATGCCCACGACCTGCACGTCGCCGGCCACGTCGAGAATCTCCGAGGGAGAAGAAACCGGTGTGGACCCTATCTTGTGAAGGTCATGGGAGACGACCTCCACATCGGAATATCTTCTGTCGATTGCAGGCTTGAAAATGGCTATCTTCTGGTTGGCGAACCGCGCCCGGCGCAGGCGGCGTATGAGCTCCTCCGTCTTGCCGGAGAACATTGAGCCGCATACGACCTCGATGCAGCCCGATTTTCTATGTCCTTCTGAATACATGGTCAGGCGAATTGAGCCCCAAAATTACCGCTTATTATCCATTTTGCAAAACCGGAGGCTCTCAGTTCGTGCTCACCACGCTCTGGCCGAAGGGAATCAGGGCAAGCTTCGCGAGCTTGAGGTGCTGGTTGCCGAATGGGATGCCGATTATCGTCACGTAGAAAATCGCGGCGAGAACGGCATGGATGACGGCAATCACTATGCCGCCGAGCAATATCCAGAGCAGATTGAAGCAGAAGCTCAGGCAACTCATCGGCATGCGGGTAAGCTCCGGAGTGTTGCCGAAGGGCCACATCGCGAAACTACCTATCTTGATCAGCTGCACCCCGAACGGGATGCCGATTACCGTGATGCAGAAAATGAGCCCGACCACCATGTATCCGAGCCCGAGAACAAGGCCGCCCAGCAGCAGCCACAGCAGGTTTCCAAGAACAGACATTGTCAAAGATTCTTAAGCCATTTCTTTCCCCTCTTGGTATACATCCATATTATGATACCGATGCAAATGACGCATATTACAGCAAAAAACGTTACCAAGGGCCATAATAAATGAAAGCAATGAAGTCGAAATGACACCAGATTTCCGGCCACGAGTGCCGTAAAAGTGATTTTGGCAAGATCGTAAAAAAATTTGCCCAATGTCTCGCGGCCGGAGTTCTCCTTGTCGCGAACTCCTGGCAGACACTGCTGCCGGACGTTGAAATCTTTCATAATTTTTAAATTTTAGTCAAGTTTCCCGAAGTTACTGAAAATTCAGGAAAAGGCAACAATCATTTTATTCAAGCAGCCGCACGGCACCGTTCCAGCCGAGAGTGCGGTAATAGGCGTTCAGCACCGGCCAGGAGGAAGAGGGGAAATATACGCTGAGCCCGCAGCAGCGTTCGAGTTCGAGATTGAAGAACGAAGGGGTCTCGGCGTGATAGACCACGCAGTCATCCAGAGCGGAGTCCAGCTCCGCAAGCAGGGCGGGGTCCGGGGACAGGGCAGCGGCCAGATCCCTGAGGTCGTAGTAGAAATAGTACATCTTGCTGTTATAGAAGTACTTCTGGACGTTGTTCCTGTCGATTCCCGGCAGGTTCTCTCCTGCGTCTTCGATTATGGCAGCGAAGGCGGAGGCCAGCCTGTCGAGCTTCGAACAATCAACCAGGCTCACGGTCGCCGAGCGCTCAAGACCGTCATCCTTGCTGTCATACTGTTCGAAATATTCCCTGCAGACCTTCTCCACGTCGGGAGAGGAGCCGCCTAGCAGGTTCATGACCATGGTATCGTAGACGAAGCCCTGGGCCAGCACCTCCGTGGGTGAGAATGCCACCATGTCGCAGACATTCCTGAACTCCCAGGCAACCTCCACGCAGCCGAGCATGCAGGCGTCAAGTATAAGATAGTCAAGGTGCATTGGAATCGCGGCGGCGAAATCCTGCACGTCGATTTCGATGGAATTGGAGGAAGAGCCGTCGTAATACGCACCCATGGTCTTGGTAAGCGGAAGAGGGACGGACGGGTCGGGGCCGAATTCAGCAAGCGTCCTCACGTAAGGATTTTCGCCTCTCGGGCTGTAGCCGACCGGAATCCAGCCGCTGGCGTGCGAGGAGAAGAGCATTCCGTAGCTTTCTGACGGAAACATCTCCTGGACATCAAGCAGCATCTCATGTATCGCATCGGCCGAAGCACCCACAGCGTGTTCGGAGTACACCTTGAGCGTGTCGGTATGCACACTTCCCTCGTCCCGGTAGAGCCTCAGCAGCACGGGCGGGTTGGGCGTGTCGTAGCCTCCGCCCGGGAGAGTGTTGTGGCAGTATGCCACCACGGCCCTGTCCCGCACCCGTTCGGGCAGGACTCCGCCCTTCATGTCTTCAAGATTGTCCAGGAGGTAGCCGCTCAGGTTGTTGTAGCCGAGGGCGCAGTAGATGAACACATCGCTGTACGGTCCGTCTTCATCCGCGCGCATCCCGTCCCGGCTGCAGGATACGGCGGCCAGGGCGCAGAGCATGAGCAGAAATATGCACGTATACTTTTTCACGACCCGGCAAGTTAGGCAATATTTCCTTTCCGGCCAACGTTTCCGCCGATTATTCCTATATTTGCCGCTGACGCGCCATCTATACTGTAGCGCCTCGGCATAACAAATGTTGTTTGTTCTGCGCTCGGCTTCTGCGTATATTTGCCGCTGACGCGCCATCTATACTGTTACATTTGTATATTTTGGACAGGAATCTGGAAAGAATAGTCAAGGACTTCGCCTATCATCTTGGCGTGGAGAGGCAGATGTCGCCGAACACGGTGGCGTCCTACTGCTCCGACGTGCGGGCATTCCTCGAAGCCTCCGGAACGCCGCCGCAGGAGAGCGGTGCCGACGAGCTCGCCGGCTATTTCAGTTCGTTATCCAAAACGGTTTCAAGCCGCTCCCAGGCCAGGGCGATGAGCGCGCTCAGGTCCTTCTTCGACTGGATGATAACTGAAGGCGACAGGAAGGACAACCCCTGCGACGGCCTTGACCAGCCGAAGATAGGGCGGAACCTCCCCGAAGTCCTTTCCGTGGAGGAAGTTTCCGCAATCATGGATTCCGTCCCAAGCGGAACCTGGACAGGAGTGCGCGACCGCGCGATACTGGAGATTCTCTACGGCTGCGGGCTGAGGGTTTCCGAACTCTGCTCCCTGAAGATTTCTTCGGTCTACCTCGACGAGGCCTTCGTCCGCGTCATCGGGAAAGGCAACAAGGAAAGACTGGTCCCGCTCGGGGAGATGGCCGCCGGGGCGTTTTCCGACTATCTCGGGCTGCGTCCCGAACCTGCGCTGCCGGCATACGGCGACATAGCCTTCCTCAACAGGTTCGGCCGTCCGCTGAGCCGCGTCAGCGTGTTCAACATGGTGAAGAGGCAGGCACTCGCCGCAGGAGTGCGCAAGGAGATTTCCCCGCATACCTTCAGGCACTCGTTCGCGACCCACCTGGTGGAGAACGGCGCCGACCTGAGGGTGGTGCAGGAGATGCTCGGACACGAATCCATACTCACCACCGAAATCTACACCCACATAGACTCCGCCAGCTGGCAGCAGGAGATTCTCAGCCACCATCCGAGACGCTAGCGATACGGCAGCGCGCAAGCCTTGACGCATCCTCCTCCGGAAGTATGCCGGCCTCCGCAATCCCCTCCACCGAGAGGCTGTCGGCCGGAGTGTTCTCCCTGTAGAGCACGATGGCCCGCGCCGCCTGCCAGGTCCTGATATACGGATGCTCGCGCAGCTTTTCGGCAGGAAGCGTCCATATCTCGAACGGGGCGGGCTCCGGACAACTGATCAGATCCTTCAGGGCATCGTAGCGCTCCCGGCCGAAATTGTAGATGTCCATGAGCTGTTCCGGATACGAATAGCCCCCGAGCTCGGAGCGGTACTCCACCATTTTGGCGGCGAAATACGGGCCTATCCCGGGCAACGCGTCGAAAGCCGCCGAATCGGCTGAATTGATGTCGACCAGGGGAATACGGATATACGGCTCCAGCCGCCTGTAGATCGAGTCCGACACCACGAAGGACTTCGCGAAATCGCCCTTGCGCCGGAAACGGCCTCCCTTGGAACGGTAGTTGACTATGGACTGCGCCTGCTTCTCGCTGAATCCCAGGCGCACGAGCTCTTCGGCGCTCACGGTATTAGGATTGAATTCGAACGACTCCACCCTGCGCGTGCGGCGGCGGGCCTCCTGCACCCTGGGAGAATGGGCGGCCTCGCGCCTGAAAGTGTCCGCTGACAGCTCCGGCACCATTGGCGCAGCTGTCGTCTGGGTCGCGCGGACCTCCCGTGGAGCTTCAGCACGGGCCCCGGAAACGGGACTGTCCGAAGACGGGACGGCATGGCGCACGACATAGACCGTGTCCGGACTGTCCCTGGCAGCCTCTATGCCAAGCAGGGCCGCCCTGTTGATGAAGAGCGCGGCCTGATAGCCTATCACGAGAAACACGAGCGATATCGCGCCTGTCTTGAACACTGCGGAGCTTCCGCTACTCTTCTCCGCCGCTTCCTTCCTCTCCCTCATCTCCGCTCCTGTATTTGTTCCTGTGCACAGTGTTCCTGACACGGTCGGCTCCTGCGACGGTCAGCACTATTTCGCCCCTAGGAGGGCATTCACGGAAATGCGCGAGGACCTCGGCCAGGGTTCCTCTCACATGTTCTTCATGGATTTTGGAGATTTCACGGGAGACACAGCAGCGCCGCTGCTCTCCGAAGGCCGCGGCAAACTGTTCGAGAGTCTTGACGAGCCGGGCCGGCGATTCATAGAATATCATAGTCCTTGTCTCTTTGGTTAAGTTCTCTATCTGTGACTGGCGTCCTTTCTTGTGGGGCAGGAAGCCCTCGAAGCAGAAGCGGTCGCAGGGCAGCCCGGACGACACTATGGCCGGGATGCAGGCCGTGGGGCCCGGCAGCGTGCGGACTTCTATCCCCTCCTCCGCGCAGGCTCTGGCGAGCAGGAAGCCGGGGTCTGAGATTCCCGGGGTGCCGGCATCGCTGACAAGCGCGACGTCCGCCCCGGCAAGTATGCGGCCACGCACCATCTCCACGGTCTGGTGCTCATTGTACTTGTGGTGCGGAAGCAGCCTGCCCTCTATGCCGAAATGCTTCAGGAGCACGCCGGTCGTGCGCGTGTCCTCTGCGAGTATGAGGTCGGCCTCCTTGAGCACCCTGACCGCCCTGCAGCTCATGTCCTCAAGATTCCCGACCGGAGTCGGCACTATATAAAGTATGCCCTGTCCCTCTGTCTCCATAAACTTCAGTCACATTTGCAAATATATGATAATATTCCGTATATTTGCGCGCATTTTAAAACCATGGGGTTTTGGTGCAATGGGATCCGGTTCCGCACCGGATTGAGTAACACATTTTCAAATTTATCAGAAATGCAGCATTTCGAACTCAAGGGCCAGGCCCGCAAGGCAGGCAACAAGGCCGTGATCAAGGCTATCCGCAGACAGGGGCTCGTACCCTGCAACCTCTACGGATGCGGGATGGACAATGTCCTCTTCACCGTTGACGCAAAGGAGCTCAGGGCTCTGACCAACACTCCCCAGTCCTACATCGTAGATCTCGTTATCGACGGAGGCAAGGCCCAGACCGCCGTGCTCCACGAGCTTCAGTGGCACCCCGTCTCAGACGAATGCCTCCACGTGGACTTCCTCGCAGTGAACGAAACCAAGCCCGTGACAATCAACGTTCCCCTCGAAATCACCGGACACGCCGTCGGCGTACAGCAGGGTGGAAAGTTCTATCAGAGGGAGCGCAAGATTCGCATCAGCGCCCTGCTCAAGAACCTCCCCGACAAGGTTACCGTGGACATCTCGTCCCTCGGACTTGACAAGAGGATCAAGGCCGGCGACATCACCGTCGACAACGCCGCCGTCCTCACCGACAAGGATACCATCATCTGCGGCGTCAAGGCTACCCGCAACTCGGCTGCACAGCAGTAAAATCCGCAAGCCGTGTCCGAGAAGAGTTTTCTCGTGGCCGGCCTCGGCAACATAGGAGCCGAATACGCCTCCACGAGACATAACATTGGATTCATGGTATTGGATGCCTGGGCTCAGGCATCCAATGTCTTGTTCTGTCCGGACCGCTACGGCGAGCTCGCGACGGTCCGCGAGAAAGGCAGGGAGTTCCACCTGCTCAAGCCGTCGACCTACATGAACCTGAGCGGGAACGCTGTAAGGTACTGGATGCAGAAACTCGACCTCGCTCCGGAGCAGCTGATGGTGGTCTGCGACGACCTCAACCTTCCTTTCGGGTCCATACGCATGCGCAAGGCCGGAAGCGACGGAGGGCACAACGGGCTCAAGAACATCTGCGAGCTGCTCGGAACCCCCGCATTCCCGCGCTGCAGAATCGGCGTCGGACACGACTTCGCCGCAGGGGCCCAGATAGATTTCGTGCTCGGACATTTCACTGACGAACAGAAGGCGGAGCTTCCCGGAATAGCCGAAAAGGTCATAGCCGGAATAAAGACATGGGGGCTCGCCGGCATGGAAACCGCCATGAACCAGCTGAACGTTCGCAAAAAAATCAACAAATCGCCCGATAACGGGCAATAAACAGCAATAATTTCTTTGCGGAAATTATTTTCTTTACTATCTTGCACTCCGATAGCACGTTATTTCATTACCAATAAATAAATCAACATCATGGAAGAACTCGTAAAAAGAATCGGAGAGAATTATGCTCTCTTCAAGGAAAACGCGGACGCACAGGTAGCGAAGGGAAACAAGGCCGCCGGAGCAAGGGCCCGCAAGGCCGCTCTTGAGCTCATGAAGGACCTCAAGGAGTTCCGCAAGGTATCTGTTGCAGAGACCAAAAAATAATCGGATTATTTTTCAGTTTTCCTGCAACGTTGCTGAAACCTCATGCATCCTGGTTACAGGTTTAGGTTTTAGTACACGTCCAAGAGTCGGAAGCCGCGAGGTTGCCGGCTCTTTGCTTCTATTTTGAGACGATGGTACCCCAGCTGGCTATATTGCTCTCCGTCTTCAGGATGGTCGTGATTCCGGTTCAGTTTCAGGACAGGCAGTTCAGCTGCACCGAAGCCGAGCTGGAGCAGACCGTGCTCCTTGCCCAGGACTACTTCAACGACCAGTCCGGAGGAGAGACCGAATTCATCTTCGACCTCGCCCCGGCAGTCACGCTTTCCAAGCCATGCTCATACTACGGAAGCAACTATTCCGACCGCCGGGACGTACTGCTCTACGAAGCGGTCCGGGAAGCATGCAGCCTTGTCTCCGACAGGATTGATTTCTCGCTCTACGACAACGACGCCGACGGATATGTCGACAACGTATTCATCCTTGCGGCCGGGCTCAGCGAGGCCGACGGCGCCTCGTCGGATAACATCTGGCCCCAGCAGGGGAAGATGAGCGACTTCAAGGCGAGATTTTCAATGGACGGGAAGACCGTGGACAGTTTCGCGGTATCCTGCGAACTGGCGTCCGATTCCGGTCTGAACCCGAGACCGGCGGGGATAGGAGTCTTTTGCCACGAACTCGCCCATGTGTTCGGCCTGCACGACCTCTACGATACCGACGGGACCGAAAGCGGTGGCGAATCGGAGGGCCTGTGGAGCACTTCGCTGATGGACGAGGGCTGCAAGAACAGCGACGGGAACTGTCCTCCCAACCTCAACGCCCTGGACCTCGAGACTCTGGGGGCCGGTACCATGGAGGAACTTGCGACAGGAGACTACAGGCTGGAACCCATCGACAGAAGCAGGCGCTACCTAAAATATGAAACCGGCATCGAGGGAGAGTACTTCCTCTTCGAATGCCGCGCCCCTGAAGGCTGGGACGCACCCCTTGGGACGGGAGGGCTACTGATATACCATATAGACAAATCCTCGAACCCGGCAGGTCTCTCGGACTATTACGGCAGGGAGCTCACGGCCTCGGAGCGCTGGGAATACGGTCAGATAAACTGCCGGCCAGACAGGCAGTGCGCCGAAATAGTTGCCGCCGGTTCCGGGACGGACGGCATCTCCGGACTGTTCTTCCCCAACGGAACCCGAGACAGCTTCGGCTCCGACACCGAACCATCGTTCCGCAGCTGGGGCGGAAAAGCTTCGGAGCTCGCCCTGATCGACATCTGCAGGAACGACGACGGAAGCGTCTCCTTCAGCGTGGTCAGGCCTGTCAGTATCAGCGGCACCACCGTCTTCCAGGACGCCGCGATAGTCAGCTGGGAGGTCGATGACAAGCTGAGCGAGAACCAGGGCTTCGAAATCGAGTGGACCGACGGAAGCGAGACCGGCGGAGTGAACGTCGCCGGCGACGCCAGGAGCTACACCATAGAAGGGCTCAACGCCCAGACGCCCTACAAGGTCACGGTCAGGCTCAGGCTTTCGGAACACCAGAAATTCTCCGCCGACACGAGCTTCATCACCAAGGTCTACAGGAAAGGAACCTATCCCTACATCTACCTGAGCGGGACTTCACGATATTCCGACGGCAGCTTCATGGCCGGCACGAAGATTCCCCTCAGGATATTCAACGCCAGCGGCGTGGCCCGCGTGGACTGGTTTTTCGACGGAGCCAGGATACAGGCCGGGTCCGACGGATTCTACACCGTAACCCGCAGCGGCATGCTGAAAGCCGAAATCTTCTATGAAGACGGCAGCTCGGAACTGATAGTAAAGCAGATACGCATAAAATGAGACGACTCGCAGCATTTCTGGCCATAGCCGTGCTCCTCTGCGGATGCAACGACACGAGAAGACGCAACGCCTTCGTCGAGAACAACGACATAAGGCTGCAGATAGGAAGCACCATACAGTTCCGCTACGATCCTCTGACTTGCCAGCTGGCGTTCAGCCGGGACCGCAGGGAATTCCGCGCACAGACCGACAACACCTCCGACTACTATTCGATAGTGCTCTCGGAGATTCCGGCCAACATAGGGCAGAGGGTCAGCGGAGACCTGACATGGACCACCGAGACCGACATCCTCACGCGCGATGACCTGGACCTGGAGGTTCTCCGCATCGAGGGCGACCAGGTATGGCTCTGGAGCAGCTCCGGACGCACGGGAGTGATGATAAAGCTGCTGGAATGAAAAACGGGGATGGCCTTCCGGGCCACCCCCTCTCGTTATCATCTCCCAGACCTGATCAGAAGGACAGGGCTATCTGGATGAAGTCGTCCGCCTTGAGGGCAGCACCGCCGATAAGGCCTCCGTCGATGTCGGGCTGGGCGAAGAGCTCCTTTGCGTTGGAAGGCTTGCATGAGCCGCCGTAGAGAATGGTGGTGTCGTCAGCGACCTCCTGGCCGAACTTCTCGGCCAGAACCTTGCGGATGTGCGCATGGATTTCCTCGGCCTGCTCGGCTGTGGCGGTCTTGCCGGTTCCGATGGCCCATACGGGTTCGTATGCCACGATAACCTTCTTCATGTCCTCAGCGGTGAAGTTGTAGAGCACGTTCTTCACCTGGGCGGAGCATACGTCGAAGTGCTTGCCGGCCTCCCTCTCGTCGAGGTTCTCACCGACGCAGAGAATCACGCCGAGTCCGCCCGCAAGGGCCAGCTTCACCTTCTCGACGAGCTTCCCGTCGGTCTCTCCGTAATACTGGCGGCGCTCGGAATGTCCGAGTATGGTCCACTGGCAGCCCACAGCCTTGAGCATGTCGACTGAAACCTCTCCAGTATAGGCGCCCTTCTCATGGTCGGCGCAATTCTGTGCGGAAAGCTCCACTCCGGAACCGGCGAGGGCCTTGCCTACGGCGCAGAGATGGGTGAAGGGAGGGGCTACGATGAGACCTACTCCGGCAGGCACCTTGGACGCACCCTCGGCCACGGCTTTTGCAAGTTCGACTCCATCGGGCTTGGTAGTGTTCATCTTCCAGTTGCCCGCAACGATTTTCTTTCTCATTTCCAATATGTTTTATATGTTCGTACTGATTTCGGACCATGAATTTTCAAATCCTTGCGAATTTCGTCATTTTTCGTGAAAAGAAAAAGTATCTTTGCACAATCAACTGAAAAACGGAAACAGACTACATGAAAAATTTTGTTGAAGAACTGAAATGGAGGGGAATGATCCACGACATCATGCCCGGCACTGAGGAAGAGCTCATGAAAGGCCCTGCATCCGCCTACGTCGGCATCGACCCCACCGGAGACTCGCTGCATATCGGGCACCTCGTCAGCATCATGATACTCAAGCACTTCCAGGCATGCGGCCATAAACCTTACGCCCTCGTGGGAGGGGCCACCGGCATGATAGGCGACCCTTCGATGAAGAGCAAGGAACGCAACCTCCTCGACGAGGCCACCCTCGCCCACAACGTGGAGTGCATCAAGGCCCAGCTCGCCAAGTTCCTGGACTTCAATTCGGACGCGCCCAACAAGGCGGAGCTCGTCAACAACTACGACTGGATGAAGGACTACAGCTTCATCGACTTCACCAGGGACATAGGCAAGATGATCACCGTGAACTACATGATGAGCAAGGATTCGGTCAAGAAGAGGCTCAGCCGCGATTCATCCGAAGGCATGTCCTTCACCGAATTCTCATACCAGCTGCTCCAGGGCTACGATTTCCTCTACCTCTACCAGCACAGGAACGTCAGGCTCCAGCTCGGAGGCGCCGACCAGTGGGGCAACATCACCACCGGCACCGAGCTCATACGCCGCAGCTGCGGAGGCCAGGCCTACGCCCTCACCTGCCCGCTGATCACCAAGGCCGACGGCGGCAAGTTCGGCAAGACCGAGAAAGGCAACATCTGGCTCGACCCCGAGCGCACCTCGCCCTACCAGTTCTACCAGTTCTGGCTCAACGTCAGTGACGAAGACGCCGAGCGCTACATAAAGATATTCACGATGCTTGACCGCGAAACCATCGAGGCCGCCGTCGCCGCGCACAGGGAATGTCCCGAGCGCAGGGAGCTCCAGCAGCTTCTGGCGAAAGAGGTCACCGTGATGGTCCACGGGCAGGAAGGCTACGACATGGCAGTCAAGGCCAGCCGCATGCTCTTCGGCAAATCGACGGCCGAGGAGCTCCGCAGCCTCGACGAGAAGACCTTCCTCGCCGTATTCGACGGCGTGCCTTCGTTCAGCCTCGACAGGAGCAGGCTCCCCCTCGGCATACTCGACGCCCTGGCCGTGGAGACCTCCATCTTCCCCTCGAAAGGCGAAGCCCGCAAGATGATTCAGCAGAACGGGCTCAGCATCAACAAGGAGAAATTCACCGACATCGCGGGACAGCTGACCGAAGCCGACGTGATCGACGGGAAATACATACTCGTGCAGAAAGGCAAGAAGGACTATTACATAATCAGCATCAATGGATAAGCCTGCAAGTACACGACAGCTCAAGGTGGCGAGGGAGCTGCAGCGCGACCTTGCCGAAATCATACGCGGGAAAGGCATGGCGATGTTCGCCGGAAGCCTGGTCACGGTCAGCGAAGTCCGCATCAGCCCCGACCTCAGCATAGCCAAGGTCTTCGTGAGCATATTCCCGTCGGACAAGGCGCAGCAGGTTCTCGAGATACTCGAGGACAACAAGAAGGCGATACGCGGAGAACTCGGCCGCAAGGTCGCATCGCAGCTGCGCATAGTGCCCGAATTCAGCTTCATGCTCGACAGTTCGCTGGACTATGCCGAACATATCGACGAGCTGCTGAAGAAATAGGTGGACGCCGCATTCTACATAGCCAGACGCTATCTCCTTGCCAGGAAATCGCATAACGTAATCAATGTGATTTCCGCGATCAGCGCGGCCGGCATGGCCATAGGCACCGCCGCACTGATACTGATACTCTCGGTATACAACGGCTTCGACCGCATCATCGAAAGCAACCTTTCGGACCTCGACCCGGACGTGCTGGTGACTCCTGCCGACGGAAGGCGCTTCACCCCGGCTCCGGAGCTGCTCGGGAGCCTGTCAGCGGACGGACGCGTCAGCGGCATATCCTGCGTGCTCGAGGAGAACGTGCTGCTGGTCTACGGAGAACGCCAGGGCATCGCGCTCGCAAAGGGAGTGGACCGGCAATATGTGCAGGACTCCCCTCTTTCCTCCCATGTCACCGCCGGTGAGTTCTCGCTGGAATTCGGCGATGTCGAACAGGCGGCGGTCGGAGCCGGGCTCGCCCGCGAGATGGGCATCAACCCCCGCTTCCTCGACAAGCTGAAGCTCTGCTATCCGAGGTCCGGAGCAGGCAATCCGCTTGCAGGCCCGGCATCCTCGCTCGGAAGCGTGAGCGTCGTGCCCTCGTGCCTGTTCAGCATAGACTCGGAAACCGACGCGGGCACTGTCATAGTCCCGATTGAAACGATGCGGCGGCTCCTCGGCGAAGACAGCGCGGTCACCGGAATAGAATTGCGGACCTCCGTCCCGGCGGACAGGAAGATGCTGCGCGAAATAGGCTCGCTAGCTGGGCCCGGATTCAAGGTGCTCGACCGCGAGATGCAGAGGCCGGCCATATACCGCATGATGAAATACGAGAAGCTGGCAATCTACTCCATACTCATATTCGTGGTAGTAATCGTTGCCTTCAACATCTTCGGCTCACTTTCGATGCTGAAGATAGAGAAGAGCGGCGACATGATGACCCTGAAGGCCATGGGCGCGACCGGTCGTTTCACGAGGCGCATCTTCGTCTTCGAAGGCTGGCTGGTCTCGCTATCGGGGCTGGCCGCCGGGCTGCTGGCCGGGATCTCCGCAGCGCTGCTGCAGCAGCATTTCGGGCTCGTCAACATGCCCGGGGGCTTCATGGTTTCGGCCTATCCCTGCGTACTCGAAGCGGGCGACGTGCTGATGACCGCAGGCGGGGTGGCACTCACCGGCTTCCTGATTTCGCTTCTCGCCGCACGCGGAAAAAGCTGAAATCTTGATAAAGTTCAAACAGTTTCTTAACTTCGTCTTTTCACAATGGGAGAAGAAAGGAAAATATATCCGCTGAAATTCTGTTCGATACGCGATGAGCGCCCATGGGGGTACGAGGAATTCAAGCTTGCGGACCTCGGCTACAAAGACTCGCTGATACGCGAGGGATGGCTCGCCGGCAACAGCATGGGCGAGCTCATGGACACCTACATCGACAGGATAGTCGGAGACACGGTCTACGAATACTACGGGCGCCAGTTCCCCGTATGCGTCCGCCTGCTCAGGCTCACGGGGAGAATGCCGCTCCAGGTCCATCCCGACGACGAGACCGCGGAGCAGCGCTACGACCTCCTCGGCAAGGAAAAGCTGTGGTACATCCTGAAGGCCGGGAAAGGCGGAAGGCTGCACATAGGCTTCCGCAAGGACACGGACGCAGGTGCGTTCTGCGAAAACTGCGGAGCGGACAGGGCGGACACGATGCTCACGGACATCGTTCCCGTGGAAGGACAGAGCTTCCTGATTCCGGCCGGGACTCCGCACTGCGCGGACGGAGAGCTGGAGATTCTGGAAATCGCCGAGTCCTCGCCCCTCGACTTCTGCCTGCACGGCAGGGGCATGGAAGTGTCCGAAGACCAGTTCGACCCGTCACTGGGCTTCACCGATGCCCTGGACTTCATATCTTACAGGAAATATGTCCCGGACAACGGCAGGGGCGCTGTTCTCGCCGAGATACCACAATTCTCGATAAGGAAGCTGGAACTCGGTTCTCCGACCGTCTTCAGGGGACACGGGGACAGCGACTCATTCGTGCTGTTCAGCTGCGTCCGAGGAAAGGCGGAGTTCCAGATTCCCGGGGATGGTGGAGCACCCGAATGCTTCAGCCTGGAGTACGGCGACAGCCTGCTAGTCCCGGCAGAATGCAGGGACTTCAACCTGGTCCCCATGGACAGGGACACCGTCCTGCTCCAGACGACCAATTCCAGAATCGAACCCGACAAGTACATCGACCCGGACGTTCCCGCCGAACTGCCCGGACAAGCTGCCTGAAAACCGAAAAACAAATAACGATGAAAGGAGTTAACATATTTCTGGCCGACGGCTTCGAGGATGTCGAAGCTCTCGCGACCAACGACGTTCTCCGCAGAGGAGGGGTCAATACCGGACTCATCTCCATTTCCGACGAGCCTTTCGTACAGTCGTCGCACGGAGTGACCGTGGGTGCGGAGGAAATGCTCTGCAACCTTGTCATAGACCACGAAGGCACCTGCGGAAAGGACTTCATGATATTCCCCGGAGGCATGCCCGGCTCAACGAAGCTCGCGGAATGCAGGCCTCTCATCAAGGCCATGAAGGAGCATTATGCCGCCGGCGGCTCGCTCGCCGCGATCTGCGCGGCGCCCGGGCTTGTGCTCAGCCAGCTTGACGGGCTCGAGGGACTCCGCTTCACCTGCTTCGAAGGCTTCCAGGACAAGCTGCTGGCCAAAGGAGCCGAATACCTGACGGAACCCGCCGTGCGCTGCGGACGCATAATCACCGGACGCTCCGCCGGCCACGCCGTGAGCTTCGCCCTGGAGATACTCAAGGCCATCAAGGGCGAGGAGAGCTGCGCATCAGTACATCACGCGATGTATCTCTATTGATGGACAGCGTAAGGATAGACAAATACCTTTAGGCGATCCGGGTCTTCAAGACCAGGAGTGACGCCGCCGACGCCTGCAACGGCAACAAGGTCAAGCTCAACGGAGTGAACGCCAAGGCCGCGAAAGCCGTGAAGCCCGGCGACACCATCGAGGTGCGCAGAGGCTCGGCCCTGCTCAGCTACAGGGTCGTCAAGCTCAGCGAGAGCAGGATGGGGGCGGCCCTCGTGCCGGATTTCGCCGAGAATCTTACTCCCCTGGAGGAGCTCGAGAAGCTGAGACCTCCCAAGGAGACCATAGTCCTGCAGAGGGACAAGGGCAGCGGCCGGCCCACGAAGAAGGAGCGCCGGCAGCTCGAGGACCTGATGGACGCAATCGATTTCTAGAACATTCTTTTAAAAAGATACGACAGACATGTGTGGAATAGTAGGTTATGTGGGAGGCCGCCAGGCCTACCCGATATTGATAAAGGGGCTGCAGCGCCTGGAGTACAGGGGCTATGACAGCGCGGGAGTGGCGCTGGTCAACGACAGCTCGGAACTCGTGGTCTACAAGACCAGGGGCAAGGTGAAGGACCTCGAGAACCTCACGGCCGGGAAGGACGTCAGCGGCAGCATAGGCATAGCCCACACGCGCTGGGCGACCCACGGAGAGCCCAGCGACGTCAACGCCCACCCGCACGTCTCGGAGAACCGCAGGCTCGCTGTCATCCACAACGGCATCATCGAGAACTATCTCGCGCTGCGCACCGAGCTCACGCGCCTGGGCTACCACTTCGTGAGCCAGACCGACACGGAGGTGATAGTCCAGCTGATACAGTACATGATGGACTCCCACGGCATATCCCTCGGGGAGGCCGTGCCCCTGGCGCTGCGCAACGTCGTGGGGGCCTACGCGCTCGCCATCATCGACAAGGAGGAGCCCGACAGGATCATAGCCGCACGCAAGGGCAGCCCGCTGCTCATCGGCGTGGGCGAGAACGAGTACTTCGTGGCGTCGGACGCCTCGCCCATCATCGAATACACCAACAAGGTGGTCTACCTCGGGGAGGAGCAGATAGCCTACATCCAGCGCGGGCAGGAGCTGCGCATCACCGACCTCGGCAGCGTCGAGCAGACCCCCGTCGTGCGCCAGCTGGAGCTCAGCCTCAGCGAGATCGAGAAGGGCGGCTTCCCCCACTTCATGCTCAAGGAGATATTCGAGCAGCCCAGGGCCCTGCGCAACTCCATGAAGGGCAGGCTCCACCCGGAGCTCGGTACCGTCAAACTCTCCGGCATCATAGACCACCGCGAGAGGATACTCAACGCCAGGCGCTTCATCATCTGCGGATGCGGCACCTCATGGCACGCGGGGCTTATCGGAAAGTACATCATCGAGGATCTCACGCGCATACCCGTGGATGTCGAGTACTCCTCCGAGTTCCGCTACCGCAGGCCAGTCATCTTCCCCGATGACGTGGTCATCGCCATCTCGCAGTCGGGCGAGACCGCCGACACCCTGGCCGCAG
>UQQM01000004.1 GCA_900543205.1 uncultured Bacteroides sp.
TAAGATAGTGCCTCACAGTCATCATCTGGTGGAACTGGCAGTGCTGGACCGGATACGTCCTCAGCGCTTCCGCCAAGCCGCGCAGGCCGTCTATGACCACACCGTATATCCTGAAGCCATGCCCCTTGAGCCAGTTCACGCCCTCCAGGTAGTCCGCTACCGTCTCGCATCTGACATACTTGCGCCATAGGATCTTGTTCCTGTAGGTGTCCTTTATCACCATCAGCCCGAAATTACGGCCCCAGTAGGTCGTATCCATCTGGATCACGACACTCTTGTCCTTTGACACTTTCTGGACGTAGCGCATCCCCTCCAGGTCACGCTCTATCGTCCTGACTGACACGCCGTATTTTGCGGCTAGCTGTTTCCGTGTCTGCTTGCCCTCGATATAATCCGTAATCACTTGCGCCTTGTCACGACGCCGACCTCCGTCAAAGCGACGTCCGCAATCCTTGCATTTGTACCTCTGAATATGGCCTCTCAAGCCGTTCCTGACCACTTTCGCAGACCCACAGAAAAAGTATTTTTTTGTACATATCGGTAATAATCTCTGCAAATATATTAAAATCAATACATTGCAGTGATTCCATCACCCCAAATGTCAACTAGGCCGAATAATATGTACCGTCAATAAGCAGATAAACTGGAGCCGTCGTCTTTATATTCCATGTCGGATATTCGTCCAGGTATTCATCGAACCACCGGTGGAGCTGCCTGCTGCTGTAGCCGCTGGCCCTTGAGATTTCCTCGATCGTCATCCTTCCTGAAACCCATTTACTGAACCACGGAAACCGATTCGATTTCGAGACGTCTTTCCTCCGGGTCGAAAATAGAGACTTGCAATTTCTGCACTTGAACCTCTGAGACTCGTTCCGCACACCCTATTACATTGCATCATGCGGCCCGCATTCCGGGCAGCGTTGGCACCTCCTTATTTTTCGATTATCACTCATTAGATGAAACGCGTTTCATCTAATTTCTTTATATTGCAGAATCTTAACAAGTTATAGAGGTTTCACCAACCAAAAATGTCAATTATACCCCGGCATTTCCGGATAACTGAAAACCCCTCGCAGAACACTCTGCAAGGGGTTTCGCGGTGCGGAAGGGACTCGAACCCTCGACCTCCGGCGTGACAGGCCGGCATTCTAACCAGCTGAACTACCGCACCAGTTTTGCTTTGCGCTGGTCGCTTTCCGTTGAAAGCGGATGCAAATATAGGCATAATTTGTGAAATTGCAATATCCGTCCCGAAAATTTTTTTATTTCCTGCTTCCCGGCAGGGAGCCGACCTGATTTTCTTGAATAATTACAAACTGCTTGCTATCTTTGTCAGTTCATTATAAAACCGATATGAAAAGAATTATTGTTCTGTTTGCTGCACTTCTGTGCTTCGGTAGCCTGAACGCCGCCGCGCAGATGTCAGACGACCAAGTGATCCAATATGCCCAGTCGGCGCTTCAGTCGGGCAAGAGCGAGACCGAAATCGGCAAGGAGCTTCTTGCAAAGGGCGTTACCCGCGCCCAGGCGGAGAGGATAAAGAATTCCCTGATGAGCGAGCAGTCCGCTTCCGTGACGGGGCAGCTGATTGACAGCAAGCTTTCGACACGTGCGGCTGCCGGATCCGAAATTCGGACCGAGAACGTGACCGAAGACTCCGGCGCCGAGGAAGTGTATGAATACACCGAAGCGGAGGCTTCAACCGGCAGCGACATTTTCGGTCACAACATATTCCGCAGCAGGACGCTGACTTTCGAACCCAACGAGAATACGGCCACGCCCGAGAACTACAGGCTCGGCCCCGGGGACGAGGTCGTAATTGAGATATGGGGTGACAACGAGGCTCTGATCAACCAGGTCATCTCGCCCGAAGGCCGCATAAGCATCAGCCGCGTCGGGCCTGTCCAGCTCAGCGGACTTACCATAGACGAGGCGTCCACCAGAATCCGCAAGGCTCTGTCCACCAAATTCTCAGGGCTTGACGGCTCGAAGTCTTCGGTGAGCGTGACCCTCGGCAGGATCAGGACTATACAGGTGAACGTGCTCGGAGAGGTGAACACTCCCGGCACCTACAGGCTTTCAGCCTTCTCCACCGTGTTCAACGCCATCTACAGGGCCGGAGGCGTGACTGCGACCGGCAGCCTTCGCGACATCAAGGTCGTGAGGTCAGGCAAGGAGATCGCTTCCGTCGATGTCTACGGGTACCTTCTGGACGGTCGGACGGACATCGACATCAGGCTTCAGGAAGGCGATGTCATCATGGTTCCTACCTACGGCTGTCTCGTCGAGATTGCGGGCAAGGTCAAGCGCCCGATGAAATATGAGATGAAGGAGGGCGAGAGCGTGGAGACCCTGCTGCAGTATGCAGGCGGATTCGCGAGCGACGCCTTCAGGGCCAACCTGAGCCTCGTGCGCCAGAGCGGCGACGAGCGCGAGATACTTACCGTTGAGGACAAGGACTATGCGTCCTGCATGCTCGAGGACGGCGATGCCGTGGATGTCGGCGCCTCGCTCGACAGGTTCTCCAACATGGTCGAGGTCAGGGGCTATGTGTTCAGACCCGGACAGTACCAGCTTGGCGGGGACATAGCGACCGTGAGGCAGCTTGTCAGCTTCGCCGGCGGCCCCAAAGAGGACGCCTTCCTGCCCAGGGCCGTGCTGATACGCGAGAAAGAGGACCTTTCTGTGGAGACTCTGTCAGTGGATCTCGCCGGAGTGCTTTCCGGGGCGTCAGAGGACGTGCTGCTCAGGAAGAACGACGTGCTCGTGGTCTCGGGAATCCACGAACTTGAAGACAGGGGAACCCTGACCATCAACGGAATGGTGGCCCGTCCCGGGGAGTTCGTATTCTCCGACAACACGACCATCGAGGATCTGATCCTGCAGGCCGGAGGACTGCTTGAGGGCGCCTCCACCGCACGTGTGGACGTGGCCAGACGCATAATGGATTCGGACAGCATGGAGGCCAGCGACACCCTCGGACAGACCTTCAGCTTCCCTATAAGGGACGGATTCGCCGTGGACGGCGGTGAGGACTTTATCCTCGAACCTTACGATGTGGTCTCCGTGCGCAGGTCGCCCGGCTACCGTTCCCAGACTTACGTGAATCTCGGCGGTGCCGTCACCTTCCCCGGTGGATACCAGCTGCTCAGAAAGGATGAAAGGATTTCCGACCTGATCGCCAGGGCCGGAGGCGTGACGAATCAGGCATATCTCAAGGGCGCGAGAATCATACGTGCAAACGACAACGGCGACAGCCAAGCCCTCGGACGTCTGATGCAGATCGCCGCTTCCCGCGACAGCCTGAGCATCGATACGATCACGAGATCCTACAATGTGGCGGTCGACCTCGAGAAGGCCCTCGCCAATCCCGGTTCCGACTATGACATCGTGCTCAAGACAGGAGACGTGATCACCATTCCCGAATATACCGGAACCGTCCGCGTGATAGGCGAGGTCATGTTCCCCAACGCGGTCATCTACGAGCCAGGCAAGTCCGTCAAGTATTATGTGAACGCCGCCGGCGGATACAATGTCAACGCCAAGCGCTCGAAGGCGTTCATAGTCTATATGAACGGCTCGGCCTCCCGCAGCGGTTCGCTTTCCGCGAAAGTGGAGCCCGGCTGTACGATCGTGGTTCCGGCCAAGCCCGAGCGCGGCAGGATGTCCGTCGGAGAGTTAGCCTCCGTCACGAGCGCGTCCAGCTCTCTGGCTTCAATGATTGCAGTACTCACCAACCTTTTCTTATAGCGGTCTGATATGGAAGAGAACAAATACGTGGAAGAGCAGTATGAAGAGATAGACTTGATGGAACTTTTCCGCAAGCTGCTCAAGAACTGGAAACTCATACTCAAGTGGTGCGGAGTCGCTGCAGTAGTAGGGCTGGTTGTCGGCTTCAGCATCCCCAAGGAATATACCGTAAGTTCAAGGATGGCCCCAGAGGTCGTGAACAGGTCGTCCGGCAGCCTGAACTCGCTGGCTTCGCTGGCGGGAATCAACCCGAACAACGTCAGCACCTCGGACGCCGTGTATCCGGATCTCTATCCTGACATAGTGTCTTCGAATCCCTTCATCGTCGAGCTCTTCTCCATGCCCGTGAGCTTCGAGCACAAGGACGAGACCGTGAACACCGACCTCTATGACTACCTGAAGAACTATACCAGGTCTCCCTGGTGGTCCTACGTGATTCAGGCCCCTTTCAAGGCCCTCGGATGGTTCATGGGGCTGTTCCGGGAGAAGACGGAGCCCGTGGAAGGCTATGCCGACCTTGACCCCTCCGCTCTCACGAAGGAGCAGGAGGACATCGCCAAGGCCCTCAGGAATTCCATAAGTATCTCGGTGGACAGCAAGACCTCGGTTATTTCGGCCGATGTCACCGTCCAGGATCCCGGGGTGGCGACCAGGCTTTCCGAAGCCCTCATCGAACAGCTTCAGGAATACGTGACAGCCTACCGCACGGAAAAGTCCCGCAAGGACCTGGAATATTACCAGCAGCTCTATGACGAGGCGCGCGAGGTCTATTACGACGCACAGCAGAAATACGCCCAGTATGTCGACGCGAACCAGGGTGTCGTGCGCCAGAGCGTGATGATTGAGCAGGACCGCCTGCGCAGTGAGATGGAACTGAACAACAGCCTCTACACCACCTGCGCCCAGCAGCTCCAGATGGCCAAGGCCAAGGTGCAGATGGAGACTCCCGTCTACGCCGTGATTACGCCTCCCACCATGCCTCTTGAGCCCAGCAAGCCTTCGAAGATGATGACCCTCATCGCCTTCATCTTCCTTGGCGGAGTCCTGTCCTGCGTATGGGTGCTCTGGGGCCGCGACTGGATAAAGAGCTTCAGGAGCGGACTCAAAGAAGATGACGCCCCCGCTCCCGCAAAGCCCGCGAAGAAGGCCGCTCACGAGGAAGTACAGCGTTAGTGGAAGACAACATAGAAATCAGAGGCGCCAGGGTCAACAATCTCAAGAACCTGTCGCTGGACATACCCAGAGGGAAGTTTGTCGTGGTGACCGGAATTTCCGGCTCCGGCAAATCTTCCCTTGTGTTTGATACCCTTTACGCCGAGGGGCAGAGACGTTTTTCTGAAAGCCTGTCGTCGTATGCAAGGCAGTTCCTCGGGCGCATGACCAAGCCGGATGTGGATTCCATCGACGGCATTCCGCCGGCTATCGCCATAGAGCAGAAGGTCACCACGCGCAACCCCCGCTCCACGGTTGCCACCACCACCGAGATATATGATTACCTGCGCCTGGTGTTCGCCCGTGTCGGCCATACCTTTTCTCCTGTGTCCGGGAACGAGGTGCGCAAGGATACGGTCGACTCCGTGATGGCCTGGCTGTCCTCATGCACGGGAACATGCTATGTGCTGGCCGACCTCGGCTGGCCCGGCCGCGAGGACAAGGTCGAACTCATGCTCGGACTCAAGGAGGACGGCTTCAACAGGCTCTACGCCGACGGCGTCCCTGTCCGCATAGATGATGTGCTGCAGAGGGACGGCGACTATCCTGCGGACGCATGGCTTCTTGTCGACCGCGTTCGCATGCCGGAATCGGGGGAGATGGACGCAGACACGCGCACTCGCCTGCTTTCATCGGTCGCTACGGCTTTCTCCAAAGGCGGAGGCGACATGGCGGTTGCTGCCGAAGACGGCGGACTGAAACGTTTCTGCAGCCGTTTCGAGCTGGACGGGATAGTTTTCCGCGAGCCTGACGAATACCTTTTCAGCTTCAACTCCCCGCTTGGGGCCTGCCCGGTCTGCGGCGGGCTCGGCAAGATCATAGGTATCAGCGAGGATCTGGTGATTCCGGACAAGAGCAAGAGCATCTACGACGGGGCGATCGCCTGCTGGCGAGGCGAGAAGATGGGCTGGTTCAAGGACCAGCTGATCCGGGTGGCGCCGCGTTACGGCATACCCGTATTCGAACCCTACTGCAACCTTTCCGAAGAGGTGCGCAAGAAGATATGGGAGACGCATTCGGTCGAAAACGACCCGGACAGCTTCGTCGGAATCAGGGAGTTCTTCGACTGGGTGGAGACCCAGCGCTACAAGATACAGTTCAAGTACATGCTGAGCCGCTTCAGCGGGCGGGCGGAATGTCACGAATGCGGTGGGAGCCGCCTGCGCAAGGAGGCCCTGTGGGTGAAGGTCGGAGGGAAGAACATCAATGAGGTCCTTTCGATGAACATAGATTCCGCCCTGGCGTTCTTCAGGGAGCTCCGGCTGCCTGACGGCGAGCGCGAGGTGGCTTCCGAACCCATATCAGAGATTGTCTCCAGGCTGGAGTGCATACGCGATGTAGGCCTGTCCTACCTGACGCTCAACCGTGCCTGCAACACCCTCTCGGGCGGCGAGAGCCAGCGTATCAACCTGGTCACGGCGCTCGGGTCGAGCCTTGTCGGCTCTATGTATATCCTCGACGAGCCCAGCATCGGCCTGCATCCGCGAGACACCGAGAAGCTGATCGGGGTGCTGCGCCGCCTGCGCGACATAGGCAATACCGTGGTGGTTGTCGAGCACGATGAGGAAATCATGCGCGCCGCCGACCTGCTGATTGACATGGGTCCGCTGGCCGGACGGAGCGGCGGGGAGATAGTATGGTCGGGCAGGCTCGCGGACAGGATTCCGGAATCCGATGTGGACAGGTCGCTTACATTGCAGTACCTCACTGGACGCCGGGGCCGCCGCACCCGCGAGAAACGCAGCTGGCAGTATTCCATCACCGTCAAGGGTGCGATGGAACACAATCTCAAGGACATAGACGTCCGTTTCCCGCTGGGGACGCTTACCGTCGTGACCGGCGTGTCCGGTTCGGGAAAGTCATCTTTGGTGGGGGACATACTGTATCCGGCACTTTACCGGCACATCCATGATTCCGGTGACATGCCCGGCACCTTCAGGGGGCTCGGCGGCAACCTTGACAGAATCACGAGGGTGGAATACGTGGACCAGAATCCCATAGGCCGCAGCTCCCGCTCCAACGCCGTCACCTATCTCAAGGCCTACGATGACATACGCAAGCTGCTTGCCGCCCAGCAATATGCCAAGATCAACGGGTTCGGCCCGAATTACTTCTCGTTCAACACCGACGGCGGCCGCTGCCCCGAATGCCAGGGCGAGGGCGTGGTCAGGATAGAGATGCAGTTCATGGCGGACGTGGAGATGGTCTGCGAGGAATGCGGAGGCAGACGCTTCAAGCCTGAAATCCTCGAGGTGCGCTACCGGGGGAAGAACGTGGATGACATCCTGAACATGAGCGTGGACGAGGCCATAGAGTTCTTTGCCGCCGGCAGCGAACCCGAATCGCTTTCCGTGGCTGAGAAGCTGAAGCCTCTCAGGGACGTGGGGCTAGGCTACATAAAGCTCGGACAGAGCAGCTCCACTCTTTCGGGAGGGGAGAGCCAGAGAATAAAGCTCGCATTTTTCCTGTCGATAAGCAGGAATTCCTCAAAACCTGAGAAAATAATGTTTATCTTCGACGAACCGACCACCGGCCTGCATTTCTACGATGTGGAGAAACTGCTCGGTGCCTTCGATGTCCTGCTGAAGGCGGGACACTCGCTGGTCGTCGTCGAGCACAACCCCGATGTGATACGCTCGGCCGACTGGGTCATCGACCTGGGGCCGGACGCCGGCGACAAGGGCGGGGAAGTGGTGTTCGAGGGTACGCCCGAGGATTTGAAGAACAGCGGGACCTTTACGGCAAGATATATATGATGAAAAGAATTGCAGCCCTGACCATGGTCAGGAACGATGACTTCTACCTTGAGAAGTGGGTGGAATACTACGGAGGACAGCTCGGAAAGGAGAATCTCTACATCTTCTTCGACGGGACGGACCAGAAGATAGCTCCTTTCTGCGAGGGAACCAACGCCTTCCTTCACGAGAAGATAGGCAGCCAGGTCGTTCAGGCCGAGAAAGGCAGGCTGTCCTTCCTGTCGGAACAGGCCGCGAAGCTGCTTGCCGGAGGCTATGACCTGGTGATAGGCGTCGACGCCGATGAATTCATTGTCGTAGACCCGGCGCGGGGGATGAGTCTTGCGGAGTATCTTTCCGCACAGAAGATAGATGTCTCCCTGTCAGCCCTCGGCCTGGATTTCGGACAGAAGCTCGGGGAGGAGGGCGACATCACTTCCGACAGGCCCTTCCTGCAGCAACGCCGCTATGCCCAGATAGGTACGCGCTACACCAAACCTTCGATAGTCGCCGTCCCATGCCGCTGGGGCTCGGGCTTCCATAGGGTCAAGGGACATAATTTCCATATCGGTAAGGACCTCTATCTGCTGCATTTCGGTTATTTTGACAAGAAGAGGCTCGAGGACAGGTTCAACGACAAGGACCGCCTGAGCCAGGGCTGGGGCAAGCACATGAAGAAACGTTCGCGCACCATACGCCTGGTCTCCACCAGGCGGGCGCGCCCTTTCGACTCCTGGGTGCGCTTTGCGAGGATATGCCAGACCATTGTGCGTCCGCCCTACGCCCTGAACAAACCGGCGATGTTCGAGCTCAGGATAATCGTGCGCATCCCGGAGAGGTTCGAGAACATAATATGATTGCGTGCCTATGAAGAAGCTGCTGGTGATACTGCACATGTATTATCCCGACCAGGTGGATTATTTCGTGCGAAAGCTCGGGAATATCTGCGGCTGCGACTGGAAGCTGGTCGTGACCTATACCGAATATGACGCCGTGGCTTTCAGGACCATAAGGGATTTTGTCCCCGATGCGGAGTTCATGAAGGTCGAGAACATAGGCTATGATATCTGGCCGTTCATCAAGGTCATAAAGAAGACCGACCTGGCCGGATATGACTATATACTCAAGCTGCATACGAAGGGAAGCACCCCCGGCTATCGTATCAACGGCTTGAGAATGAGGGACTACCGCTGGCGCGACCTGCTCGTGGACGCCATTCTGGGAAGTCCCGCCAAGTTCAGGGCCTGTCTGGAATGTTTCGAAAAGACGCCCAAGGCCGGCATAATATGCAGCTATGAGCTCAAGCAGGACCTTCATAGCCGTCTTCCGGAGAACGGAGTCCTGTTGAGGCGGGAGAAGGAGAGGATAGGCCTTGTGTCCGGACGTTCGGAGGCCTATTTCTGCGCCGGCTCGATATTCATGGCCAGGGCGGCCGTGTTAGGCAGAATCCAGAGGCTCCGCCTGACGGATGAGATGTGGGGAACGCACTTTTCCTCCCATTCCCAGGGTACGCTTGCCCATGTGTACGAGCGTCTGCTCTGCATAATGGTGCAGGCGGCAGGGTATGAGATGTACACCGTCCGCGCCGGGATGCTGTCCTCACTGTCCGTGTTCGTCCATAACACCATAGGCCGGGCATTGCGCTTCCTGTTCTGCATAGAGAGGGACGAAGACGGAAGGAAGTTCATGATGCTTTTCGGCTTCAAGTTCAGTTTGGGAAATGGAGCTGTCCAGGTTTAGGCTCGGAGCGCGCGTGGTGCTGGAGGGGCATGTCCTCAACTGGCCGTGGAGAAGTTCCGCGCAGCGCCGCAGGGTGCGCGGTTCGGTGACGGCGCAGGCAGTCTGCGATTACCTTGACCGCTATGTCCCGGAGTTCAGTGATGTCCCGGAGGACATGGCTGTGGGCGGCGGCCCGGGACCGGAAAGGATTTTCAGCATGTGGCTCCAGGGCGAGTCCCAGGCGCCGCCTGTCGTGCAGGCCTGCTGGCGTAGCATGAGGGCGAATTCGGCCCATGAACTGGTGATTCTCGACGGGAGGAGCGTGTTCGACTGGATAGACCTGCCCTCGCATGTGGTCGACAAATGGCGGCGGGGCCTTATCCGTCCGGCGCATTTCGCCGACCTGTGCAGAGTGGAGCTTCTCTATGCCTACGGAGGTTTCTGGCTGGATGCTACCGATTTCATCGGCGCCGAGCTTCCGGAATGGATGCTTGACCAGGACTTCTTCGTGTATATGGCCGGGGAGACCCTCAGGGGCTCGTATTCGTTCATACAGAACTGCTTCATACGCGGTCGCAGGGGTGCATATCTGCTGAAGGCGTGGCGTGAGGCCATGTCGGTCTATTGGAGGCACGAGGATTCCACCGTGGACTATTTCGTGCACCAGCTGCTGTTCAGGAAGGTGGTGGAGTGTAACGCGAAGGCCGCCGTATTGTTCGGAAGCATGCCCAGACTGGTGCAGGACCCTACTCATGAACTGTGGTTCGGGAACGCATCCAGACCCTTTGATGCGGATGTCTTCGAGAGGATAGTCTCCTCGGCCGCCTTCCAGAAGACGGAATACAAGTCGTCGGACGCCAGGAATCCCGTTCCCGGGAGTTTTGCCGATGTGATGATGAAGATGTATCTTTGATGTGATGCCGAGAAGACTCTTCCTTTTTGCCGCTTTCGACAGGGACGGCGTCGCCGGGCCCTCGCTGATACTGTATCTCCGCGCCCTTTCGAGTTGCGGAGACGTGGTTCTGGCATCGGACTGCTCGTTCGGGGAGGAGGACAGGGCGCGACTCGACGATTTCTGTCTCCATACGGACTGCGCGGCGCATCATGAATACGATTTCGGCTCCTACAAGCGCGCATGGATTTGGGCGGCGGAGAATCTGGACCTCCCGGAATACGATTATGTCTATCTGGTGAACGATTCGGTCTTCGGCCCTTTGATGGAGCTCGGCCCGTATCTGGAGCGCATGGAGGGGCTGGGGCGCTCCGCGTTCGCTCTCGCCGTGCATCCTCACGGCCACGCCCCGCATCTCCAGTCATGGTTCATAGGGCTGGGCAGGGAAGTGTACGGTAGCCCGTGGTTCGACGTGTTCCTGCGCTCGGTAAGGGTGGAGGAGAGCAAGGAAGCGGTGTGCGAACGCTATGAGAACGGTCTGACCGGATTGCTGGACGCCCGTGGGGTGGCTTACGGAGCCTTGTTCAGACTTTCGGGCAAGTCGGTCTACAATGCGCCAGCGAGGCTTTTCAGGGCCGGGTTCCCTTTCGTGAAGAAGTCATCCTTCACCAGGCACTGCGGCTGTCTTGGAGCGGCTCTGAAATATGTCCTGGACCATGTTCCGCAGGATTGCCGCCGGGCTGTCGTGGAGGATGCCTCGCGCCTCTATGGCCGGCAATATGTGGAGAGGCTGCTGGTTGCGAGCCCCCTTGTCATGGCCGCCCGGTATCTGAAGTACCTGTCCGGGAAGCTGCATCGCCGAAGCGCCTGATTTTCTTTTCCAGTTTTTCGCTGAACGGCTCCAGGAACCTTTCCTGCCAGGCCTCAAGCTGGCTCTTTCCGGCCTTCCGGCCGTAAAGTTCGGTTGCGGCCGCGATGGCGGTCTTCAGGCTGCGTATCCTGTACTGCTGCTGCGCTGATGCTATGTAGCTTGTCTTGTTCGGATAATAGTAGTAGAGGGGGAGGTTGATGATGGTGGCGCTGCCGATGTTGAGCAGGACCTCGCTCCACCAGGGGAAATCTTCGTAGATTATGCCTTTTATGAACCTGATATGTCTGACTGCGGAGCTTCTGTAGAGGCATCTCCATGGCTGGCAGTGCTTTATCGCCCAGCGCTTCTGGCCCCCGGGGACTTTCCCGTCGGAGCGTTCGGTCACCCAGTCGAATATGTCGCGGGTGAAGCGGCTTTCCACCGTTTCCGGGCGGTAGCGGCGGAACCTGAAGGCGGAAGGGTCGCCCAGCCCGAGGAAGTGCCTTATCGCAAGCCTTGTCCTGAAGCCTCTGTCGTAGGTGAATGCGACGAGGTCGGACTTGTCCCTGATGGCGGCGGCCACGCAGATTTCCATTGCCTGCGGATGGAGGAAGTCGTCGCTGTCGACGAACATGAGGAATTCTCCGGAGGCCAGCTCCAGGGCGTCATTGCGGGCCTGGGAGACGCCTCCGTTGCTCTTGTGCATTATCCTGAACCTCGGGTCTGATTCCCCATATCCGTCGAGTATGGCGGCGCTTCCGTCCTTGCTGCCGTCATCGACGCATATCGCCTCCCAGTCGCTGAAGCTCTGGGCCCGGAGACTGTCCAGGCACCTTGCCAGGAAGTTTTCGGCATTGTACACCGGGATGATGACTGAAACCGTTGCCATATTCCGATTCTTTCGCGTTCTTTTCCCTCCGAAGATAGCCAGTTTATTTCAGAAAGCATCGTCCGGCACATATTATTTCCTCTTGATTCTGTGTTTCAGCTTCAGTAACGCGAAATTGAGATCTAATTCGGTTGCCGTTTCGTCCGTCTTCAGCTCTTCCCCGAACAGGTCTGCAATGATTTTCCCCATCTCCCTTTCTGCGCGCTTTTCTAAATCGGCCTGGCCTTTTCCTCCGTTATCCGGAACCGGCAGGAATACGGGCCGTCCACCGTGATGTCGACCAGTAGTTTCGAGCCCCTGCCGAAGGGAGGCAGGTTTTCGGTGAAGCTGCAGAGCTGGCCCATTACGAAGCATTCCAGCTCTATCGCGGTATTCACCCCTCCCAGGCTGGTACCGGAGCTCTCGTTCGGGTAGCAGAAGAGCGTAGTGCCCGGATTCTGCGTGAACATGCCGATGTCGTAGGGCAGGTCCGCCCATTCTCCGTATTCGGCGATTTCGGTAGGGAGGAAATCTTCTTCCTGCATGACGGGGGCGTAGCAGCTGATGCCCGTAAGCCTGACCCTCGGACTCTCCACCAGTTCGTAATCGTCCATGGTGTTGCTTATCGAGGAGACCACAACCTGGCAGAGCAGCGGTTTCAAGGCTATTCCGCCGCTTTGGGACACGGTCGTGCATTGTCCGCTCATCACGGGGCAGGAGCAGTCCTCGTCGCCGAATTCGTAGCCCAGCTCCTTGAGGGAGTCGTATCTGTCAAGCGCTACCGGACTCAGCGCTTTCGGCGAGTTGGCTACGGCGGCTACGAGTTTCTCCCCGACAGTAGTCATTATGCCCACGGAATCCGGGAGCTCTTCGAATGTAATCATCTTCTCCAGGCTTCTCGTACCTTCGCTCTTGTAGACGAGCACCTGGAGGGACGTTACCGGATATTCGGCCGGGCTGCTGAACTTCAGCACCGTGAGGGTGGAGTCCACAGTCTCTGGCTCCCTGCCGTCGTCAGGGATGCCCGGAGATGGCTGCTTCCCGCAGGATATGCTTAAAAAAGCCGGCAACGAAACAAGCAAGCTAAGCAGTAAGGTTAAGAGAATGGTCCGGCGCCGGGGCAGAGCGTCCTTGGGCTGATACCGGTTGAAGTTGGGATGCCGGCTTTGGTGTTTCTCGAAGTTTCTCATGGCCCAAAGGTAGACCTTCGCGCCGACAGTCCGAGCGTTTCATAAAAAACATTTCCGTCTTTTTTCTGTTTCTTAGCACAGATTTATCTTTCTTATTTCTTGGATATCATTTGCCGGAAGCGGGTTCTGTACCGCTCCGTCCCGGCGGTACAGAAAACCCCTCCGGCCGTTCTGTACAAAAAAGAAAGACGGCCAGATGACCGTCTTTCCATATAGTATGTCCGGCGGAACTATGCGCCGAAGTTGTCGTAGAGGATGTTCTCCGTGGGAACTCCGAGAGAATCGAGCAGATTGTTCACGGAAGCCACCATCATCGGAGGTCCGCACATGAAGTATTTGATGTCCTCGGGAGTCTCGTGATTCTTGAGATAGGTCTCGTACATCACGTTGTGGACGAATCCCGGAGTGTACTTCACACCTGCGGCGTCGGCTGCAGGGTCGGGACGGTCGAGGGCGAGGTGGAACTTGAAGTTCGGGAACTCCTTCTCGAGCGCGGCGAAGTCCTCGAGGTAGAAGGCCTCCACAAGTGCGCGGGCTCCGTAGAAGAAGCTTACCTTGCGTCCGGTCTTCAGGGTCTTGAACAGCTGCATGATGTGGCTGCGGAGAGGAGCCATTCCGGCGCCTCCGCCCACGAAGATGTACTCGATGTTCTCGGGATCGTTCTCAGGCAGCAGGAACTCGCCGTAAGGGCCGCTGATCATCACCTTGTCGCCGGGCTTGCGGGTGAACACGTAGGTCGAACCTACGCCGGGGTTCACGGGCAGGAGCTTGGGGCCCTGCTCCTTCGGCACGCTGCGGTCGAAAGGAGGGGTGGCGATACGCACGTTGAGCTTGATGATGCCCTTCTCTCCGGGATAGGAAGCCATTGAATAGGCCCTGACGGTAGGCTCGGGATTGTTTCCTTCAAGATTGAAGAACCCGTACTTGTCCCAGTCCTTCCTGTACTCGGGCTCGACTTCGATATCCTTGAAGCTGAGGTGGTACTCGGGGATGTCTATCTGGATGTACTCACCGCTCTTGAACTCGAGGTGCTCGCCTTCGGGGAGCTTGACCACGAACTCCTTGATGAAGGTGGCCACGTTCTTGTTGGAGATGACCTCGCATTCAAGCTTCTTGACCGACAGGGCGGACTCGGCAACCTGGATCTTGAGGTCATTCTTCACCTTGACCTGGCATCCCAGACGCCAGCCTTCCTTAATCTGCTTGCGGTTGAAGAATCCGGTCTCGGTGGGGAGAATCTCTCCGCCGCCCTCGAACACCTGCACCTTGCACTGGCCGCAGTTTGCCTTTCCGCCGCAGGCTGAGGGGAGGAAGATCTTCTCGTTGGCGAGGGTCGACATCAGGCTGTTGCCGGGGTTCACGTCGAGAACCTTCTTACCGTTGTTGATGTCTATCTTGATGGTGCCCTTGGGGGTTACGGCGTCCTTGACGACAAGGAGCGCCACCACGAGGAGCAATGTTACAATCAGGATTATCGCTATCGCTGAAATGACTGTTGCACTCATATCTCTTTCCTTCTTCTAAAGTTGAATTCCCATGAAAATCATGAATGCAAGGCCCATCAGACCGACCGTGATGAAGGTCACGCCTATGCCCTTGAGGGGCTTGGGAACGTTGCAGTAGCTCATCTTCTCGCGGATTGCCGCAAGGCAGACGATGGCGAGATACCAGCCCACACCTGAACCGAGCGCGTATACGATGGACTCGCCGCAGTTCACGAAATCCCTCTGCTGCATGAAGAGCGAACCGCCGAGAATCGCGCAGTTGACCGCAATAAGGGGCAGGAAGATTCCGAGTGAGGAATAGAGGCTGGGCAGGAACCTCTCGACTATCATTTCGACGAGCTGGGTGAACGCTGCCACCACGGCGATGAATATGATAAGCGCGAGGAAGCTCAGGTCAACGTCGGCGAACTGGGGCCCGAGCCATGAGAGGGCTCCGGGGGTCAGCACGTACTTGTTGAGCAGGTAGTTGATCGGCAGGGTGAAAACCAGCACGAAAATCACAGCGAGGCCGAGGCCATGGGCTGTCTTGACATTCTTCGATACCGCCAGGTATGAACACATACCCAGGAAGTATGAGAATATCATGTTGTCAATGAAGATTGACTTTACGAACAAACTAAGATATTCCATAGGGCTACGCTGTTATTTTTCCTGAAGGTCCTTGAACACCGCCCTGTGCACCCAGATTACGCAGCCGAGGAGAATCAGCGCGAAAGGAGGCAGGATCACGAGTCCGTTGGGCTCGTATCCGGCAGGGAGGACCTGCATTCCGAAGAGGGTGCCGCTTCCGAGAAGCTCGCGGAAGAAGGCGACTATTACAAGTATGAGACCGTATCCTACGCCGTTGGCGAGACCGTCAAGCAGCGAGGGGATGGGCTTGTTGCCGAGGGCGAAAGCCTCGATGCGGCCCATCACTATACAGTTGGTGATGATGAGTCCGATATAGACCGAGAGCTGCTTCTCTACGGGGTACATGTAGGCTTTCAGCACCTGGTCGACGAGGTTGACCATCATTGCCACCACCACGAGCTGCACGATGATGCGCACGCGGTTGGGAATCGTGTTCCTGATGATGGAGCATACGAGACTGGACAAACCTGTCACTATGGTCACCGAAATTGCCATCACGCAGGCTCCGTTGAGCTGTACGGTAACTGCAAGCGAAGAGCAGATACCGAGAATCAGCACGGCAATCGGGTTGTCCCTGAATATGGGATTTATGATTGTTTCTTTCAGTTTGCTGTTCATGGCTTATTCCTCCGTTACTGTTGAGGCCTCCGCGCTTGCAGTTTCGGCTGCAGCGGCCTTGAGATAATTGACATAAGCTCCTATCCAGAGGTCCATTCCGGCATCAAGTCCGCGGCAGGTCATGGTCGAGCCGCTGATTGCGTCAACCGCATGCTCGTTGCCCTCGGCGGCTCCGCCCTTGAGGATGTCGAAGGGGTTGGCAGCATTGTCGAGGTCGAATGACTTGCCGATGAACTGGGCCTGGAATTCGGGGTCGTCCTTGATTTTCGAGCCGAGTCCCGGGGTCTCGCCGCTGTGGTCGAAGTATACTCCGAGGATGGTGCTGTAGTCCGTGTCAAGGGCTATGTATCCCCACACGGGACCCCACAGTCCGGCTCCGTAGATGGGAATCACCGTAGCTCCGGACTTGAACCTGTAGACGGGAAGCGTCGCGTCTCCCTGGTTCTTGATGGCTACGTCCTGGGGCTTGAAGTTGTCCACGAGTTCGATATTGTCCTTGTCGGTCTTGAGGTCTGCGACCTTGCTGCCGTCAAGGTTGACCGTGAAGGCCTCCTCGATGTTCTCGGAGTACCTCACGAGCACGTTGTCGTTGCCTATCTCCTGGAACTCGTCCATTGTTCCGAGTCCGGCGGCCACCATCATCTGGGACAGGGTCTCAGCCTTGATGTTTGCTGTCTGCATGGGCTTGAAGGCCATTGCGGCGACAGCGAGCACGGCAGCCACTATGACGACTACTATAGCCGTATAGATTATAGTATATGAGTTACTGTTCGTATTCATGGCTTACGCTGCTTTAAGTTTCTTGGCCTTGCGTGAAAGGTGTGAGCTGATCACGAGATGGTCGATGAGCGGTGCGAAGGTGTTCGCCAGCAGGATTGCGAGCATCATTCCCTCGACGTATCCGGGGTTGAACAGCCTTACCATGAGGCAGAGCGCACCGATCAGGATACCGTAGATCCATTTGCCGCATTCGGTCTGGGCAGAGGTGACGGGATCCGTCGCCATGAATACTGCTCCGAAGGCGAATCCTCCGTAGAGGAGCTGCATGTAGCAGGGGAACTTGCTGATTCCGGCGATGTCGCCGATGAATCCTACCGCAAGGGCTCCGATGACGGTGCCTGCCATAATTTTCCAGCTTGCGACTCCGGTCCAGATCAGGATGACCGCACCGATGAGTATCGCGATTACCGAAGTCTCTCCCACGGAGCCGGGAACCGTTCCGATGAAGAGATCCCAGAATCCTGTACCGTACTGGGCGGGAGCCCCATCGAGGGCGAGGGGAGTGGCTCCGGTGAAGCCGTCAACCAGGGTATCGGTCTTCCTGAAGCTTATCCAGCACTCCGAGCCGGACATGTAGCTGGGGTATGAGAAGAACAGGAAGGCGCGCGTGAGCAGCGCGGGGTTCCAGATGTTCATTCCGGTGCCGCCGAAGACTTCCTTGCCGAAGATTACCGCGAAAGCTACGGCAATCGCAAGCATCCACAGCGGGATGTCCACGGGGACGATGAGCGGGATGAAGAAGCCTGATACGAGGAATCCCTCGCTGACCTCCTCACCGCGTATCTGGCAGGCGGCGAACTCGATGCCGAGACCCACAACGTAGGATACTATGTAGAGGGGAAGCACCTTGAGGAAGCCGTACCAGAAGTTTCCGAGGATGTTGAGCCCGGTGTCGCCGATGGCGAGGCTGTGCTGATAGCCCACGTTCCACATTCCGAACAGGGCTGCCGGAGCGGCGGCGATAAGCACTATTATGAGAATTCTCTTGAGGTCAATCGCATCGCGCACATGAGAACCCTTGCGGGTCACGGTACCGGGAACGCGGAGAAAGGTCTCAAAAGCGTCCACGGTAGAGTGCAGCCAGTGCAGTTTGCCTCCTTTTTCAAAAATCTTGTTCATACTTCTAAGCCATTTCCTTTAGCATCAGGTCGATGCCGTTAGCGATGATTTCCTGGATATTGTTCTTGCTGGGGTCGACGAACTCGCAGAGGGCGAGGTCTTCCGGCAGAACTTCATAGATGCCGAACTGCTCCATCTTCTCGATTTCTCCGGCAAGGCAGGCCTTGGTCAGGTAGATGGGATAGATGTCCATGGGGAGAACCTTGGCATAGTAGCCGTCGTTCATCAGGAAGGCGCGGACTCCGCCGTGGAGGTTGGTGTCCATGTCATATTTCCTCTTGGGCATGAGCCATGAGAAATAGCTGTGGTCGGTGCTGAACTGCTTCCAGCGCAGGGGGCGCAGCCAGCCGAGGAGCTCCCTTTCGGTTCCCTCGTGCAGCAGGGTGATCTGGTTGTGGAAGAATCCGAGGTAGCCGTCGGCACCCTCGTTGCTTCCGGTCAGCACGTTTCCGCTGATGAAGCGGTCCTGTGCCGCGTTGCTTCCGAAGAAGCCTGCAAGTTCTTTCATTGGCATGCCGGGGAGGGTCTCCACGTACGAAGGCTCGATGGCCATGGGGCCGCAGACCGCAACCTTGCGGCGCAGGTCATAGCGTCCCTTCGTGAACAGCTTTCCGATTGCGGCAAGTCCGAGCAGGGAGGCGGTCCATACGGTGTCGCCCTTGCGGATGGGCCTGATGTGGCTTATCTGCACGCCGACGTTGCCTGCGGGATGCTTGCCCTTGAAGTAATGGGCGTGGATACCGTTCAGGCTGCGGAGCTCGGAATTGGGTGCGTCCGCGTCGAAGGAGACATGGACCTCACCGTCGGTGAGCTTTGCGAGCGCGTTGATTCCGGCCTGGATCGCCTTCACTTCGGAACCGAAGCAGAAGTCGGTGTCTGCGGCGAGGGGAGCGGAATCGAAGGCCGAAACGAAGATGTTGGAAGGTCTTGCGGCAGGGTCGGCGATGATGCCGTAGGGGCGCTGGATGAGCCACGGCCAGAGGCCGCTTTCAAGCAGAGCCGTCCTGATCTGTCCTGCGTCCATGCTGTTGGGGTCCTTGACTCCGAAGTCGATGCACTTCTGTTCATCGTCCGCTTCGATGAGGACGGCCAGCAGCTTGCGCTTCTCGCCCCTGACGAGCGCCTTCACCGTTCCGCTGACAGGGGAGGTGAGGAGGATGTCAGGGTTCTTTTTGTCTGCAATGACGGGAGAACCACAAAGCACAGAGTCTCCCTCCTTGACCAGAAGCCTCGGAAGAAGACCCTTGAAATCGGTCGGCCTGACCGCAACAATGCCCGGTGCAATCGCCTTTGAGACACGAAGTTCTGCTTCTCCACTGATGGGGATGTTCAGACCTTTTTTCAAAACGATGTTCTGTGACATTTAGTATGACAATTTTAGGATATGCAAAATGCGCTGCGAAGATAGCCATTTTTTTCGTAATTTCGTGCCCCTATGGAGGAGAAAGTGAATGCAGTTTTCGAGGGGCTGAACGAAGAGCAGAGAAATGCCGTCAGCTGTACCGACGGCCCCGTGCTTATAGTTGCGGGGGCCGGCTCAGGAAAGACCAGGGTCCTGACGAGCAGGATAGCGCTTCTGCTCGCGGAAGAGGTCGATCCGGGCAGGATGCTGGCCCTGACCTTCACCAAGAAGGCGGCCGGGGAGATGAAGGAGAGGATAGCGTCGATGGTCGGCGGCCGGGGCGCCAGGCGGCTGGTCATGGGCACCTTCCATGCTGTGTTCGTGCGCTTCCTGCGCGAATATGCCGGGTCGCTTGGATACCCGGAGCGTTTCGTAATCTACGACACTTCCGATTCCCAGAGCGCGATGAAGGCCTGCATCAAGGAGCTTCAGCTGGATGACAAGATATACAAGCCGCGCGAGGTGCTGTCACGTATCTCCATGGCCAAGAACAACCTGATCACCGTCAGCGGATACCGCAACAGCCGCGAGCTGCTGAACGCCGACTACCATTCCCGGCGGCCGCGCCTCTGTGACCTCTATGAGCTGTACCAGAGGAAGCTCAAGGAGTCCGGGGTTATGGACTTCGATGACATACTGCTGAACATGAACTACCTGCTGCGCGACAACAAGGAGGCGTTGCAGCGTATATCGGAGCACTTCCTCTACATAATGGTGGACGAGTACCAGGACACCAACTACGCCCAGTACCTGATTCTCAAGAAACTGGCGGCCGTCCACAGGAACATCTGCGTGGTAGGCGACGACAGCCAGTCCATCTACGCCTTCCGAGGCGCGAAGATCGAGAACATACTGAACTTCCGCAAGGACTATCCGGACTGCCGCATATTCCGCCTGGAGAGGAACTACCGCTCCACGTCCACAATCGTGGACGCGGCCAACACCCTGATAGCCCACAACGCGGGCCGCATACCCAAGCAGTGCTATGCGGTGGGGGAGGCCGGTGAGAAGATACGCCTGCTGAAGGCCTATACCGAGCAGGACGAGGCTGTGGGCATAGTTTCGGAAATAATAGCCAGGGTGCGTTCCGACCATGCCCAGTACCGGGATTTCGCGATTCTTTACCGCACGAATTCGCAGTCGCGCGCAATCGAGGAGCAGCTCCGCCGCCGCAACATCCCCTATATGATCTATTCGGGCAATTCTTTCTTCGAGCGCGCCGAAGTCAAGGACATGATGTCCTATTTCAAGCTCTGCATCAACCCCGATGACAACGAGTCCTTCCGCCGGGTGGTGAACAAGCCGGCCCGAGGCATAGGCGGAGTCACGCTGAACGCCGTGGAGGACATCGCCAGGCAGAAGTCCCTGCCGTTCCTGCGCGCGGGCATGGAAGTGCCGAAGGTCAAGCCCTTCTGCGAGATGATTGTCCGCCTGTCCGCGCAGATAGCGTTCACCGATGCGCACGACATGGCGGTGCGCATCGCCGACGAGAGCGGGCTCTACGCCTTCTACAAGGCCGACACTTCCATCGAGGGACTGGCCAGGATTGCGAATCTGGACGAGCTCATGAACTCGACCGCTGTCTTCGTGGAGGAAAGGCAGGAGGAGGCCATGGATGCCGACGAATTCCAGGAGCCCGGCGCGGCTATGCCCGTGTTCACTCTTGACGACTATGTGGAGAACGTCTCCCTGCTCAGCAGCGTGGACGTGGATTCGGAAGAGAATGACGACAACAAGGTCGCGCTGATGACGGTGCATTCGGCCAAGGGGCTGGAGTTCCCTTATGTGTTCGTGGCCGGCTTGGAGGAGAACCTCTTCCCCAGCATGTCTGCGACCTCGTCGCCCAACGATGTGGAAGAGGAGCGGCGCCTGTTCTATGTGGCGATGACCCGTGCCAAGAAGGCGGTCACCCTGTCGTTCGCCGGGACCAGGATGCGCAACGGCAAGCATGAGTCCAACGCGCCTTCGCGCTTCATCCGGGAAATCGACCAGTCGTATATCGAAAACCCACTGCCTGCGAGGGATTTCGACAACAGCGGGGTAACCCACGAATGGGGAGGCTTCGGTTCGAGGTTCACAGGCGGAAGGCTGGACGGCTTCCGGGCCGGCGGCTCGCGCGAGGGCGCGTCATACGGCTCGTCCGCCAGCTACGGCAGGTCAGGCGCGGTCACCTACGAAAAACACGGGCGGCGCGGTCCGCATGCCGGTACGGATCCGCATGTCGGCACGGATTTCAAGTCCGCGCCTTCCGGACGTCCCGGAGCCGCCGCACCGTCAGCCCGTCCTGCTGTCCCTCCGGTAATCGACCCTGACTTCAAGGCCGTCCCGATGACGGAACTGCGTGCGGGCGAACGTGTCGAGCACATACGTTTCGGTGCCGGCGAGATTCTTGAAATATCCGGCCGCTATCCCGACATGAAGGCCCGCATCCGTTTCGACGGACATGGCGAGAAGCTGCTGCTGCTCAAGTATGCCAAGCTCCGCCACTGCAAATGACGGCAGATCGGAGCCTCAGCCGGGAGGCCCCGCTGCAAGTCTGTTCCGCCAAACGTCCTATTCGCTGAAGACCAACTTCGTGATGAAGGCCTGATGGTCGCCGACGCGCCCTTCGATTATGTGGGCTCCGCCGGCTTCGGCATGGTAGAGCTCGACGGTCTCGCCGGGGCGCACCTCCTTGTTGAAATTGATGTAGTGTTCCTTCAGCCAGGTGCTGTAGACCAGTTCCTCGGGCAAGGCGTCCATGGCCCAGACAGTGTATTTCACGTTGTTCGCGTGCTTGTTGAAGTCCACATCGGACCACTGCACCTTATGGGTGCCGATAAGCCTGATGTCTCCGCCCTTCGGCATCACTATCTTTGGGCTGGGCTCCTCGATGGCGCTTTCGGCACTTTGTGGCTCACGGTTCAGGATTTCCCAGACAGAGGCGTCCCTGGAGAGCATGCGCGTCTTCATGTCCATGACTATCCATGAGCTGGTAGAATTCACGGCCGGGACCCCGTCCGCTCCGCAGAGCTGGTAGTCGCGCAGGAAGTTCACCCCCTTTATCCCCTTGTGCCATGATGACATGGAGACCTTCTCGTTGAACTTAACCGGACGCAGGAACTTCGTGTGCATCCTGGCGACGACCCAGACGCAGCCGAGAGGCCGCAGAGTGGGGTCTCCGAGGTTGATTTCCGCCGCTGCGTCGGTTGCGATGTCCTGGGCGCAGTCGAGGAAGGCTGCAGGGCGCAGGTTGTGGTTGTAGTCAGTCATATAGCACTTCACGTTGAAGTGCATCGTGTATTTGCTGTTCATTTGCTGTATCGGATGGGGTTGGTGTCGATTGATGTCTTTATGACCTCAAGGCCGGGGAAGGCCGAGCCGAGCATGTCTGCCAGCAGATCCATGGTGAACTGCTCGCTCTGGTAATGGCCCAGCTCGGCGAGCAGCACGCCCTTGTTCTCGAAATAGTCGTGGTAGTGGAATTCTCCGCATACGAAGCAGTCCGCTCCCTCCCTTATGGCGTCTGGAAGCAGGAAGGCACCGGCACCGCCGCAGAGGGCGACGCGCCTGACCGTCCTGCCTGAGGTCTGCGAGTGCATCAGGCAGCTGACTCCGAATCTGTCCTTCAGCATGCTGAGGAACCCGTCGTCCTTCAGAGGCTCGCGCAGATTCCCGACAAGCCCTGAGCCGGATTCCCCGTCAGGCTTGGGCGAAAGCCACTGCAGGCTCTCCAGGCCTATCAGCGAAGCTATCCTGTGGTTTACGCCGCCGGGCGCGTTGTCGAGGCTGGTGTGCGCCGAGTAGATTCCTATGCCCCGGCGTATGGCCTCAACCGCGCAACGTTGCTGGTACGTCGAGTCGCTGACCTGCCTGAGGGCCCTGAAGAGCAGAGGATGATGGGATACTATGAGACCACAGCCCTTGTCCGCAGCCTCCTTCACCACGTCCTCCGTCACGTCGAGGCAGACCAGCACCCTGCCGGTTTCGGACGCAGGGAAGCCGACCTGGAGGCCGGAGTTGTCGAAATCGTCCTGAAAACGCAGCGGCGCAATCCTTTCGATGGCCGCCGCTATGTCCTGGATTCTGACCATCTATGCCAGAAGTTTCTTTACCAGGGTGGAAATCGCACGTCCGTCGGCCAGACCTGCGAGCTGCTTCGTGGCGGCTCCCATGACCCTGCCCATGTCGGCGGGGGAGGAGGCCCCCAGAGCCGCGATTATATCCTTGAGCCTCGCTTCCAGTTCCTCTTCGCCGAGCTGCTTCGGAAGGTATTCCTCGAGCACTGCGGCTTCCGCCAGCTCGTTTTCGGCGAGCTCGGGCCTGCCTGCGGCCTTGTACTGTTCGGCCGATTCCTTGCGCTGCTTGGCCAGTTTCATTATGAGCTTTATCACGTCGGCGTCTTCGAGGCTGTCCTTTGCGCCCTCCGACGTCTTGGCGAGCAGTATCGCCGACTTTATGGAACGTACTGCATTCAGTCTTACCTGGTCATGGGCCTTCATCGCGGCCATGATGTCCTTTTGGATCTGTTCTTCCAGTTTCATATTGTAATTGTTTTGCATTTCATTGTTTTCTGCCGTTGCGCGCAGCGCGGAACCTTTAGACGGCCCGTCCGGCGCGAAGCGCACCGGTGTCAGTCTTTCAGCCATCTGTCAAGCCAGTCGTAGATGGTACGGTGCCAGTAGATGGAGTTCTGCGGCTGGAGTATCCAGTGGTTCTCCTCGGGGAAGATGACCAGCTTGGACGGAACTCCCATCATCTGTGCGGCGTTGAAGGCCGCCATGCCCTGCTCATAGGGGATGCGGAAGTCCATCATGCCGTGGATGCAAAGTATGGGGGTGTCCCATTTGGTGACCATCGATGAGGGGGAGTTCGAATAGTGCCTGCGGGCCTTGGCGGTGGTGGCGTATGGCGCACCGGCCTGCTGCATCCCGCCGAAGGTCGTACCGTCGCCTGCGGGCCCTGTCTCACCCTTGCGGTAGGCATATTCCGTCAGCCCTCCGTTGTCCCAGTTGGCGAACCACATCTCCTCGGTGGTAAACCAGAGCTGCTTCTCGTCGAAGATGCCGGCGTGGGCGATGAAGCAGTCGAACAGGCCTTCGTCCATGCCTTCGAGCATGTATGCCGAATATCCGCCGTAGGATGCGCCCACGCAGGCCAGCTTGCCGATATAGGGCTTGCTCTTGAGGTACTTGCCCGCGCTCAGGTAGTCCTGCATGTTCAGGCCGGGATAGTCGCCCGAAATCTGCTCCTTCCATTCCTGTCCGAAAGCCGTGGTGCCGCGCCGGTTGGGCATGATGACCACGTAGCCCTGCTGGGCCATGAGCCTGTAGCACCAGCGGTAGCTCCAGCCCTGGGAGTTGGTGCCCTGGGGGCCTCCTAGCACTATTTCCACCGCAGGGTAGACCTTGGTGCTGTCGAACTGGGGCGGATAGAGTATCCAGCACTGCATCTGCTTGTGGTCCACGGTCTCCACGAGCACGCTCTCCTCGCTCACGTCGGCGAGCTGGTCGAGGATATGGGCGTTCTCGGAAGTGATCTGGGTGTAGGACGTGCCCGTCCCCCTGATGTCCACGGCCACGAGCTCGGTGGGGAAGTGCAGACTCTGGTAAGAGGTCAGCAGCCTGACTTCATCGCCGCTGGTGAGCACCGCGAAAGGCGAGTCGAAATCGAAGTGCCAGTCGGGTTTCGTGACGCGGAGCATCTGTCCGCTGAGGTCGGCGCAGAAGATTGCCTGCACGGCTTCTGAAACCAGTGAGCTGAAGAAGATTTCGTCGCCGTGCCATACGATTCCGGCGATGTCGTTGTCGAAGTTGGGGTTGAGCTCGTAGGGCTCGCCTGCGGTGAAGCCTCCGTCAAGGCTGGTCTCGCAGAGCATCAGGCGCTGCCTGTCGGCTTCATAGCCGTCGCGCTCCATTGAAATCCAGGCGAGATGGTGTCCGTCCCCGCTCCATACGGGGTCGGTGTCGTAGCCTCCGCTGGTGGTCACAGCCACGGTGTTGCCGCTTTCGCAGTCGTAGACATAGATGCAGCTGTTGGTGCTGAACGCGTACTCGATGCCGGTGAGCTTCTTGCAGGAATATGCTATGTGGCGGCTGTCAGGCGCCCAGTCCAGCTGTTCGATTCCTCCGTAGGGCTCGAGGGGCAGTTCGTAGAGATTGCCCTCCCCGAGTATGTCGACCGAGTTATCCGGAGTGATTCCCGCTGACCCGAAGGGAGCCACGTAGCTGCGCGGTATCTCGGTTCTCCAGTGGTCCCAGTGGCGGTACATGAGGCCTTCGGTGGCGTACGCCTGCGCCTTGTCGAGGGCGGGGTCGCTGTCGGACGGGCTCTCCAGCGCGCTGTTCTTTATGCTGCTGATGTAGATGACCCGGCTTTCGTCGGGAGAGACCGCGAAACCGCTGATACCGGCGGGCACGTCGCTGAGGGTCTTCATCTTTCCGAGCTTGCCGTCCTTGTAGGGAGCTTCCCGGATCTGTCCGTCATAGAGGAAGTATATCCTGGTGCCGTCGGCTGACCAGCGGGCGTTGCTCACGCTCTTCCCGTACGCGGTGAGCTGGCGCCTGTCGCTGCCGTCCGTGTTGCAGACGAAGAGGTTGGCGCAGCTGCGGTTCTGCTCTATCGAGGTGTAGCTGACGGAGTAGAGTATTGTGCTTCCGTCAGGCGACAGCTGCGGGTCGGATATCCTTCCGAGGGCAAGCAGGGTCTCCGGGGTCATCACCCCGTCGGCGATACTGATGTCCGAAGGCCCGATGTATCCTTCGGACAGCTTGTCGTTGCATGATGTCATGGTCAAAATCAGTCCCAATAAACAGATGATTGTTCTTTTCATGATATAGTGCTGTAGTTTTTGATTTCGTATTTCCCTTTCTTGAGCTCCTCGGCGAGCGGCAGGTTTGCCGGAGAGCTCAGAGAAGGGTCATCGTCGAGCACGCCCTGAGCGTCCCTTCTGGCCTCTGAAAGCAGGCCCCCGTCCCTGGCGAGCGACGCCAGCTTCAGCGAAACCGGAAGCCCGCTCTGCTGCGTGCCTTCCAGGTCGCCCGGCCCGCGCATGCGCATGTCCTGCTCTGCAATTTCGAAGCCATCTTCGGTCGCGCACATCAGATTCAGTCTCTGCTGCGCCTCGCGGCTGGTCTTCACGTCCTTCACGAGTATGCAGTAGGATTCTTCGGCGCCCCTTCCGACGCGGCCGCGCAGCTGGTGCAGCTGGCTGAGCCCGAAACGCTGGGCGCTCTCTATCACCATCACCGAGGCGTTCGGCACGTCGACCCCGACTTCTATGACCGTCGTGGACACGAGGATGTCGGCGCGTCCTGCAGCGAAGGCCTCCATGTTGAACTGCTTCTCCTCGTTGCCCTGCTGCCCGTGCACTATGGCCACCTTGTAGTCGGGCAGCGGGAACGCACGCATGATTTCGTCGTAGCCGTTCTGCAGATTGCGCAGGTCGAGCTTGTCGCTCTCGTAGATCAGCGGGTACACTATGAACACCTGCCGCCCCTTGGCGATTTCCTCGCGGAGGAATCTGAACATCGCGGGCTTGCGGTTCTGTCCTATGCAGACGGTCTTCACGGGTTTGCGCCCGGGGGGCATTTCGTCTATCACGGAGACGTCGAGGTCGCCGTAGAGCGTCATCGCCAGAGTGCGCGGAATCGGCGTCGCCGTCATCACGAGTATGTGCGGTGGCGTGCTGTTCTTCGCCCAGAGCCGGGCGCGCTGGTCGACTCCGAAGCGGTGCTGCTCGTCGATTACGGCGAGCCCGAGGTTCCGGAACACGACGTCATCCTCGATCAGCGCGTGTGTGCCCACTATGATGCCTATGCTTCCGTCCTCGAGTCCGGCGTGAATCTCGCGGCGCTCCTTCTGTCCGGTGCTGCCGGTAAGCAGCGCGGCCCTGACGGAGGTGGGCGCCAGATATTTGCGTATGTTGGCGAAATGCTGCTGCGCGAGCACTTCGGTGGGTGCCATGATGCAGCTCTGGTAGCCGTTGCCTGCGGCGATGAGGCAGCTCAGCACGGCGACCATGGTCTTCCCGGAGCCCACGTCCCCCTGGAGCAGGCGGTTCATCTGCATGCCGCTCGTCAGGTCTGCGCGTATTTCCTTTATGACGCGCTGCTGTGCGCCGGTGAGGCTGTAGGGCAGGGCGTTGTAGCAGCTGTGGAAGTCCGGCCCGACCTTTGGCATCACGAGCCCGTGCGAGGCGCGGGAGCGTATGTACTTCTGCTTGAGCAGGGCGAGCTGCAGCAGGAAAAGCTCCTCGTATTTGAGGCGGTAGGAGGCGCGTTGCAGGGCTTCCTGGTTTTTCGGGAAATGGATGTTCCAGAGCGCGGTGTTCCTCGGCATCAGCCGCTTGCGCTCGAGTATGTAGGCCGGCAGGGTCTCCCTGATTTCCGGCAGGCAGAGCGAAAGCGCCGAGGCTTCGAGCCGGTTCATGACCTTCCCGGTGATTCCTCCGAGCTTCAGTTTCTCGCTGCTGGGGTAGACCCCGGTGAGGGCCGACTGGGTTACATGGCCTTCGGCGGGAACGTCCACTTCGGGATGCACCATGTTGATACGTCCGTTGAACTCCTGCGGCTTCCCGAAGAAAATGAAGCTGCTGCCTGGAACGAGGCGGCCGTAGTTCCATCTGATGCCCTTGAAGAACACGATCTCCATGGCGCCGCTTCCGTCTTCGACCATAACCGACATGCGCTTGCAGGCATTGAAATGTATGGGGTTGGTGTCCTGCGACACTATGCTTCCGGAGGGCCCGTAGAGGGTGCGGCTCACGACTCTGGCGCGGATCTGGAGCGAGGCAAGGTCGGGGCGGGCCTCCGCTATCGGGGTGATGCCGCTGCGGTCCACATAGCGGAAAGGATAGAGATGGATGAGGTCGGAGAGGGTCTCTATGCCGAGCTCCCGGCGCAGCAGTTCGGCCCTTTTAGGCCCCACTCCGCCGAGATACTGGATATTTGTATCCAATTCGCCCATTAGGGCAAAGATACTGAATTTTATTCGTATCTTTGAATGTCACCGAATCCGATTCTGACAAGATTTCACCATGAAGGACCATTGGAAGAGCTTTGACTATGCCGCCATCCTGGCAGGCCTGACGGCGATGATCGTCTTTTTCTTCGCCGGATCCGGCGGTACCGCCGAGGCTGTAGTGTGCACCGTGCTGGGGGTTGCCGGCCTTGCATACCTCGGAGGCGCCCTGACGATGTGGTTCCGGCGCCGCATCGAGTTCGACCTTATGCTCGTCAAGGGCAGCTTTCTGCGCCGGGTCGTGTGCCTCGTGGTGCTGCTTCCCTTCTCGATGACCTTTGCGGTGATGCTCTGCGGGCTGGGCCCCGAGCAGATGCTGCCCTCGGCCGACAACGCCGAAGAATTCGGAATATTCTGGTCCGTCTTCTACCATTTCATCGACCCGGGCAACCAGCACATGACCCAGAACGCCGCCGCGCGGGGCTGGACGGCGGTACTGGCGGTCTTCGGCACCATCCTGCTCGCAGGCCTGCTGGTCTCCACCCTCATCAACTGGTTCGACAAGCGCCGAGAGCAGTGGTACGGCGGCAAGATAAGATATTCCGCCGGCCAGACCGGGGAGGATTTCGCCATAGTCATAGGCGCCAACGAGATAGTCGCGTCGGTCATCAGGAACCTGCTGGCCGGGGAATCCGATGACATCGATTTCAGGCGCGAGAGGGCGAACCGCCACGTGCTGCTCCAGACCGCCGGAAATCCCGAAGAGCTCAGGGACAGGCTCGCGTCCCAGCTGCCCGCCGGAGAGCTTGACCGCGTAGTCATCTATAACGCCCGCCGCGATTCGGCGGAGGAAATCGCCGCCCTGCACCCTCAGCTGGCCACCGAGATATACGTGCTCGGGGAGAATGCCGGGGATGACGGGGGCGAGAGTCCCCACGATGCGCTCAACATGAAGTGCGTCAACCTTCTGGCCGCCGAACTGTCGAAGCATTCCGGAGCCCACCGCAAGGTATGCAAGGTGCTGTTCGAATACCAGACTACCTTCTCCATCTTCCAGTTCTCCGATATACCCCGGGAGGTCAGGGACAGGCTGGTGTTCATCCCTTTCAACCGCTACGAGTGCTGGGCGCAGAGGGTCATGGTGGACGGGAGCTATGCCGACCTCACCTTCCCCGGGGGCGCCGTGTCCTATACTCCGCTCGACGGTTTCGGCGGCCTCTCCTCCGATTCGGAGGAATTCGTGCATTTCATAGTCGTCGGGATGTCGAAGATGGGCGTGGCCATGGGAATCGAGGCCGCCTTCCAGGCGCATTATCCCAATTTCCGCAAGGCGCGCACGCGCATCAGCTTCATAGCCTCGGACGCCGACAGGGAGATGGAGTTCATGAAGGGTCGCTACCGCAGCCTGTTCGGGCTGGCGCGCCACCGCTATCTCGACGCCGCAGTCTGCGGAGCCGGCGCCTTCACGGCCGACAGGGGATGGACCGACCCCATGGCCGCCCCCGACTGCCGCTGGAAGCACCTCGGCGAAGACGGGAACTTCATCGATACTGACTTCGAATTCATAAAGGGCGAGATAGAGTCGGCTCCAGTAAGGGAATACCTGCGCGTCGCCGCTTCGGAGAGGAACGCGCGCCTGACGGTGGCCGTATGCCTCAACCGGACCAGCCATGCGATAGCGGCGGCCCTCTACCTGCCTTCCGAACTCTACCGCAAGGTGCAGCAGATATGGGTGTACCAGAAGGAGGCTTCGGACATAGTCGCCAACCTCAACGGAGCCCCCGGAAACGACGGACGCTACGCCAAGCTGCGCCCCTTCGGCATGTCCTACGGGGAATATATGCGCAACCGTTCGTCCTACATCAAGTCCGTGCTGGTCAACGGAGTGTATATTTTCGACGGAAAGAATGCCGGAGCCGCCGGGAGGGACATGGCGGACAAGTCCACATGGAAGGACCTCAGGGATGCCTGGAAGGAGTGCACCGTGTACCAACAGTGGTCCAACAGATATTTCGTGGATTCCATGTACCAGAAGCTGCGCTCCGTCTGCGGCAGGCTGCCTGACGATCTGTTCGCGGTGCCCGGGCTTGAGGACTGGCTGGACGGTGCAATCGCCGCTGCCGGGGAGTCTCTGGCCGAATGCGAGCACAACCGCTGGAACATGCAGCAGCTGCTTATGGAGTTCAGCCCGGCCGACAGGGAGCAGGACGCGGAGCTTTGCAGGATGGCCGAAGACCTTCAGGCGGCGCTGCCGTCCCTGGAGGCGTGGCGCAAGGAGGTGGGCTGGTATCATAAAGACGATGCGGAGAAGGCCGCGCTGAAGAATAGCGAAAGCTACAGGTCCATGGAATATGGCCGCATCGACACAGAGTTTGACGCCAGGAAGAAGGCTCTGAAGTTCGGTCCCGACAGGGTGCACCCGAACATCTGCAGCTTCGCCCACCTCGACAGGGTGGACCCCGGGGCCAAGCCCTACGACAGCAAGCTCAACCGCGCCATCCCCGCCATCCTGATCATGGTGGACGGCCACGGAAAAGTCAGACTTAAGGAGAAGGAATAATATGAATATGGAGGAATCTGTAAAGAAGCAGTATGCTTTCATAAGCTACAGCCATAAGGATATCAGGACGGCCAAGCGCCTTCAGCGTTGGCTGGAGTCCTATAAGCTGCCTACGTCGATTCAGAACGAATTCATGGATTCCAGGTACTTGAGGCCTGTGGTCAGGGACGGCTCCGATTTCGGGGCGGGGGAGTTGAATGAGGAAATCTCCAGGGAACTTTCGGATTCGAAGTTCCTCATCGTGATATGTTCGAGGAATTCCGCCTCTTCGTATTGGGTGAACAAGGAGGTCAAGCTGTTCCTGGACATGGGCCGGAGCAGGGACATCATTCCCTACATCGTGGGCCGGAGGGACGGAGAGGATGCCTCTGAATTTTTCCCGGACGTCTTGAGGGAGTATGTCGCAGCCCATCCGGAGAAGGAACTTCTCGGGGTGGACGAGGCGTCTGCCGGCCGGCGGATGGCTTTCGTAAGGACGGTGGCAAGAATGCTGGGGCTTGAATTCGGAGAGCTCTGGGACAGGTATGCCCGGCAGCGCAGAAGGCGGTATGCCGTTTATTCCGTCCTGGGGGTCATTTCCATGTGTGCGCTGGTGGTCCTGATTGATTTCGCCAGGGTGAAGAAAGAGTATTTTGTCGACTATGTGGTCAGGTACGGTATGCCTGAAGGCATTTTCCCCGTGCAGCGGAACGAACTTGACGAATGTTACAAATATTACCGTTTCGAGAGCCGTTACGGAAAGTTGAGAAGAGTGGTGAGCTGCAATATCTGGGGCTCGGTGATGGAAGATGCGGGCACTTCCTCAACGGATCGGGCGGCAATCCTCGAATTGGGCTACGAAGACGGTGTGTTCACTTCGGTGACCAGGAAGAATTCTACGGGAAAGGTCTTTTACAAGGAGGACTACAGCCCCGACTTTACCAAGGCGGACTTGAAGAACCAGCTTTCCGGAGACGAGGCCAATATGGCAGGCTCGAGCACTTCGATTCGCAATTCCATGACTTCCGGAGATTTTGACCTGTCGCGATTCTTCATGAATGCAAATTCAAAGATAGCCCGTTATGTCTACGAATATGATTTCAACGGTTTCGTCGTGAGGAAAATGTACAAGAAATACAATGGAAGCAATGAACCTGGTTATGACAAGAACGGCATCTACGGCATTGAATATGTCCGTGATGATTATGGCCGCATCTTGGAAATGTATTATCTTGACGAGGACGGAGACAGAACGGAAGACAGGTACGGAGTCGCCGGACGAAGGTTCACCTACGATGACGCGACCGGCTTCCAAAGCAGCGAGTCCTATTTTGATTCAGGCGGAAATCCATGTTTCAACGAATTGAAATACTCCGTGGGCAAGTCCGCATGGAATCCCGAAACCCGGGTTCTGACGGAGGAGTTCTTCGGCCCCGATGGACAGCCGTGCATCAATATGATGAGTTTCTCATCGTGCATTCTCAGTTTCAGTGACAACGGGTATGATGTCTCTTATTTCGGAACTGACGGGGCTCCTGCAGTATATTATGACAGGTCTCTGCAGGGCGCCTCATCGGACGGAGGTTACCATCTTGCCCGATATAAGGTGGACAGGGCCGGAAGACCGAACGACATGCAGTTCTTCGGAACGGATTCCCTGCCGTGCTCTTCGTTGCAGGGCGCCCATCATCTCGTCATGGACTTCGATGCCTACAACAGACTGCTCAGAGTAGTGAATTATGGGGTGAACGGCAATCGGGCGAAGGTCAGGGAGGGTTATACGGAGATGCGGTATGAGTATGATGATGACGGGAATCTGATATATGTGCAAGTTTTAGGGCAGAAGGGAGAGCCGGTCAACTGCATGGCAGGTTTTTCCTCCATGAGACAGCGTTTCCATGACGGCAGGCTTGTCGAAATGTCCGCCTTCGCCGCAAACGGTCTTCCGGCCAATGCGCTGACTATGGGGTCGGTACACTGCCTGCATCTCGGATATGATGACATGGGAAATGTATCAAAGGTCGAGTTCCTGGACGGAGGAGGGGAACTTACGGTTTCCCCTACATTGCAGTATGCGTATGCCGAATTGGAATATGATAACGGCAACTGTGTTGAGATGGCTGTCTTCGATGAGTACGGCAATCCTGTCCGGAGTTACAATAATGCCGCCTGTATCAGATATGAATATGATGCAAGAGGGAATGCCGTGGTAGAGAAAATTTATGACGAGAATCTCGAGCCTGGCCTCAACAACATGAATTACTCCGTGATGGAGGCCGACTATGACAAGTATGGCAATATCGTCGAGCAGCGCAGTTTCGGAACTGACGGTGAGCCGGTCGTGAATTCAGACGGTTGGGCGGTGAAGAAAATGGAATACTGGCGCGGCTTCCTGATTTCAGTCGCAGCTTTCAATCCGGAAGGCCGTCCCGTACGTGCCGCCCAGCTGGACGCGCATAGGATCAGGTATTCGTACAATCCCGCCGGATATGTCGAGAGCATTGCATATTTCGGTACCGGCGATGAACCTGTAGTCAGCCGGGAAGGTTTCCATAAGGTGTCCAACGCATACGACACGTTCGGCAGAATCGCCGAAATGAGCTTCTACGACGTCAACGGCTTGCCTACTGAGAACATTTACGGCTTTTTCCGGGCCGAAAACGAGTATGATGACTATGGGAGGCACCTTGGAGTGTCGTACTACGACACTTCGGGAGACCTGACAGTCTGCCGTCAGCCCGGATGCGGATATGCGTCATACCGGAATACCTATGACAAGTATGGGAATCTCGTGGAAAGCGCCGCTTTCGGCGAGGAGATGGAGCCGGTCAATGCTGACGCCGGGTTCAGCCGCATGGTCTCATTATACAACGAGAACAGCCAGCTCCTGATGATAGCCTGCTATGACAAGGACGGGGATCTTGTTCCCGCTCCCCAGAGTGGCGGCAATGCGAAGAGCAAATCGATATATAATGCTGACGGTTATCTGGAGGCGTCCATAATGTTCGACCCGGACAACAGGATAACGACAAGCATATACAATACAGTGGATGAACGGGGCCAGCTCATCTCGACGATGATGCTCGACCATACTTTCGGGGATTTGTCCAGATATGATGCGATTACGGGGGAAATGGAGGTTTTTTATGCGAATTCGTATGAAGATGAGACTGAGAGAATGCGTCAGGAAGAGGAGTACCGGCACATTATGGACAGCATAGAGGCGCTGGCTGTTGATTTGTATGAATAAATTCTGACAGGCTTATGTTCTGGATAATTCTTTCCGCACTTCTGCCGGTGGCGATTCTGCTGTTCTACATCTTCCGCAAGGACAGGCAGTCGCCGGAGCCTGCCGGCCAGCTTTTCAAGGCCTTCGGCTGGGGGCTGCTGTCCGTGCCCCTTTCTCTCTGCATGTCAATCCCTTTCGGCTGGGCGGGGCTGTATCCGCCGGAGATTCATTCGTTCGGCGGCAGCATAGCCACTGCGTTCTTCGGGGCGGCCATACCGGAGGAGCTGGCGAAACTGTTTGTTCTCTGGCGCTTTCTTCGCATGAACCCGTATTTCGACGAGCGGATGGACGGTATCGTGTACGCCGTCTGCGTCTCCATGGGCTTCGCCGCGCTCGAGAATCTCATGTATGTCTTCCAGAATTCCGGAGACTTCCTCTCGGTCGCGATTCCGCGCGCGCTGTTCTCGATTCCCGGCCATTTCTGCTTCGGCGTGCTTATGGGCTATTATTTCTCGCTCGTCAGGTTCTGTCCTGCCGGCAGGCCGCGCAATGTCGTGCTCGTGGTCGCGGCCCCGGTTCTGGCCCACGGCCTCTATGATTCCATACTTTTCGTCATGGACGTCTCGCCGGCGCTCAGCGGGGCCCTGATGCTGGTGTTCCTGTTCTTCTGCTTCAAGCTCTGGAAATTCGGTACCAGGAAGATTGTCGAGCACCTGAATGATGACGCGAACAATATGATATAGTTTATGAAAGAGCAATATATACCCCGTCCGGAGAAACTTTCCGGCATACGCCTGCCCGATGAGCTGGAACCGCTTGTCGAGCTGATGGCGAAGAACGTGCATGAGGTCTGGGCCGCTGGCAGGATGGCCGAAGGCTGGACCTGGGGCCCGGAACGCGACGACGAACAGAAACGTCATCCCTGCCTCGTGCCCTACGAGGAACTGCCCGAATCGGAGCGCGACTATGACAGGAACACGGCCCTGAACACCCTTAAGCTCATCCTCAGCCTCGGCTTCAAAATCCAACGCTGACCGAGCTGTCGGGGACATTTCAGCGGCTGCCGCCGCCGAAGCCGCCTCCGCTGAAGCCGCCACCTCCTCCGAAGGACGCCCCGCCGCCCAGACCGCGTGCGCTGCTCGCGGCGGCAGCCGCTGCCTCGGCCTTGGAATTGGTGATTGCGAGAGAGAGGATGCGTGTCTGGAAGAGCAGGTCATGCATGGTGGGGTAGTCGTAGTCCATGACCTCCCTGAAGGTCTCGGGGCTGATGTCGCGGAGCTGCTCCGCCACCTTGTCGGCTATGCCGAAAAGCGCGCCGTAGGCCAGGTAGTCCTGCCAGAGCACGGCCTCGATGGTGTCCTTTTCGCCCATCAGGGTGAAATCCTTCAGGAACATCTTCAGCCCCACCAGCTTGCGGGCGTTCTCCTGTCCGGCCGGAGTATAGCCCGACGCGCCCGTCATGCCGCTGTCGCGCAGGCGGTCACGGCCGTTGTCGAGGGCCTTTTCCGCCCATCCCGCCACTTTTTTCACGTGCTTCGACGCCCAGCGCGAGAACTCCTTGTGCTGGAGCACCTTGTCGCTCCCGCTTGCCTGCAGCATCATGCCGAAGAGTTCGTCCGCAGCACTGTCCCCGCTGTCCAGGCTGCCGCCGTTGAAGGAAAGTTCCACGCGGCCCTTCCCGTCCTTGGATACGGAAAGCGCTCCCCGGTAGACCATGCGCAGAATCAGTGCGGCGGCAAGGGTGTCGCTGCTGTATTTGTACCCGAGCCTGTCGAGAGTCCGGGCGGACGCCTCCAGGTCACCTCCGAATGGAATCTCGCGGCTCCATACCACTTCCGACGGCTTGACGCCAAGAATCTTCTTTCGTGTGGAGTGCCGGTGCCATACCCCGACTCCGACCATTGCGGTCATGCAGAGCATGAACAGACCCAAGAGCTTGCCGAACCCGGCAGCGGCCGAACCGTCGTCGGACCCGCTTAAATCAGAGCCTTCCATGGCGGTGGCCAGTACATCGCTGAAGCTCCTGTCCTGTACGCTGGGACTGTCGAACATGCCCTTCTCGAAACGCAGCAGGACTATCACCGAGCTGTTCCTGACAAAAGGCTCCGTGCTCTCGAACACCACCGCCCCGTCGAGGAAATCCACCCTGCCCCTGTATCCGAAACCCCAGGCGCGGGTATTGGTCGTATCCAGGCGGTGCTCAAGTGCGCGCACCGTGACCTTCACGTGCTCCGGTTCGGAGCTCAGGCCCGGCGAGACGGTCTGCAGGTGCAGCATGTCGTAGTCGCTGAGAGTCTTTACGCTGCGCGTCATGGAATAGCTTACGTCGAAGACGTGGTCGCCCAGGCTGCCTATGCCCCAGCATATCTCCGCGCCGTCGTTCTTCGTCACGACGCCGCAGCGTCCGGCTTTCTCGGAAATGCTCCGGTCCGTGTCCCATTCGCCCTCGTTGACATAGCTGCGCCCGCTCTCGTCGCTGACTTCGAGCCCGCCGATTCTGATGTCTCCGAGATTCCGGCGCACCAGATACCACTCCGTGCCTGAGGCTGCACACACGTCCCAACGTTCGCTCACTTCGGCGGTTCCGTCAGGCAGCAGGGTCACGGTCACGTCAATGTCGCGGATTTCCGGGCTCAGCGGGTATACCGGGATGCAGGAAAGAGTGGCCGCCAGCAGTGCGGCGGCTAAGGCTGCGTATAGTTTCATAAGCTGTCGGCTCAGAACTTCACCGGCGGCATTTCCGTCTTGCCCTCGGGCTCCTTGAGGTATTCCCTGACGGAGAACTTCAGCATTCCGGCCACGATGGAATCGGGGAACTGCCTCACGATGCGGTTGTACGCGGTGACTGCGTCGTTGAATACCATGCGGCTCACGCGCACGTTGTTCTCGTACTGGTTTATGCTTTCCATGGTCCGGGCGTAGGTCTCGTCGGCCTTGAGCTGGGGATACTGCTCCGCGACGAGGTTGATGCGCGAGATGGCGCCTCCGATGAGCTCCTCCTGGGCGGAAGCCTCCTCGGCGCTGCTGCGTCCGTCAATCTGCCGGCGCTGTGCAATCACCTCCTTGAGGGTCTTGTACTCGTGCTCGTTGTAGGAGCGCGTAAGCTCCACGAGGGCGCTGACCGCATCCCAGCGGCTGTTCTGCTGCACGCCTATCTGGCTCATGGAATTGCTGCAGAGTTCGTCCTTGCCCACCAGCTTGCGCTGGACGGCGATGAACCATATCACCAGGACGGCGGCTATGGCTACGATTACGATAATTGCGGTCATAGATGTCAGTTTGTGTTTCAGAGTAATGTTGCAAATATATCAATTTATCCGCTTATTGAGCGGTTTCCCGTCAATCCTGCCCGGAATATCATTGCTTTTGGAACCATGCAGGATTTCCAGCGCCTGCGGCAGTTCGGTGCCGATATTCCCGGAATTCGCCACGTGAAGCTGGTGTGGATTCAACATCGGGTGCAATATCCCAAATACAAAAAAGGAAGCCCCTGTCGGGGCCTCCCTCAGATATGCTTTCCTTCAGACTAGAGCTGGGGGCCAGCTGCTACGAGAGCCTTGCCGGCCTCGTTGTCCTCGTACTTGTGGAAGTTCTTGATGAAGCGTCCTGCGAGATCCTTTGCCTTCTCGTCCCATACTGCGGGATCTGAATAGGTGTCGCGGGGATCGAGGATGCCGGTGTCAACTCCCTCAAGAACGGTGGGAACTTCGAAGTTGAAGTAGGGGATGGTCTTGGTGGGAGCCTTGTCGATCGAGCCGTTGAGGATGGCGTCGATGATTCCGCGGGTGTCGCGGATGGAGATGCGCTTGCCGGTTCCGTTCCATCCGGTGTTCACGAGGTAAGCCTTCGCGCCGCTCTTCTCCATTCTCTTCACGAGCTCCTCGGCATACTTGGTAGGATGCAACTCGAGGAATGCCTGTCCGAAGCATGCTGAGAAGGTCGGAGTGGGCTCGGTGATTCCGCGCTCGGTTCCTGCCAGCTTGGCGGTGAAGCCTGAGAGGAAGTAGTACTTGGTCTGTTCAGGGGTCAGGATGGATACCGGAGGAAGAACTCCGAACGCATCGGCTGAAAGGAAGATCACCTGCTTTGCTGCGGGGCCCTCGGAAGCGGGACGCACGATCTTGTTGATATGGTAGATAGGATAAGAGACGCGGGTGTTCTCGGTCACGCTCTTGTCGTTGAAGTCGATCTTGCCGTCCTTGTCAACGGTCACGTTCTCGAGGAGGGCGTCGCGGCGGATGGCGTTGTAGATGTCGGGCTCGGACTCCTTGTCGAGGTTGATCACCTTGGCGTAGCAGCCGCCCTCGAAGTTGAAGATGCCCTCGTCGTCCCAGCCGTGCTCGTCATCGCCGATGAGCAGACGCTTGGGGTCGGTGGAAAGGGTGGTCTTTCCGGTTCCGGAGAGGCCGAAGAAGATGGCGGTGTTCTGTCCGTCGAGGTCGGTGTTGGCTGAGCAGTGCATTGAAGCGATGCCCTTGAGAGGGAGGTAGTAGTTCATCATGGAGAACATTCCCTTCTTCATCTCGCCGCCGTACCAGGTGTTGAGGATGACCTGCTCCTTGCTGCTGACGTTGAACGCCACGCAGGTGTCTGAACGCAGACCGAGCTCCTCATAGTTGTCAACCTTGGCCTTTGATGCGCAGTATACGAGGAAGTCGGGCTCCTGGTCGAACTCCTCCTGGTTCTTCGGACGGATGAACATGTTGGTCACGAAATGGGCCTGCCATGCAACCTCCATGATGAAGCGCACCTTCATGCGGGTGTCCTTGTGGGTTCCGCAGAAGCCGTCGACTACGAACAGCCTCTTGCCGGAGAGCTCCTTGAGAGCGATGCTCTTGACCTCTTTCCAGGTCTTCTCGGACATCTCGTGGTTGTCGTTGGGATACTCCGGGGTGTTCCACCATACGGTGTCCTTGGAGTTCTTGTCCATTACGATGTATTTGTCCTTGGGAGAGCGGCCGGTGTATACGCCGGTCATCACGTTGACGGCACCGAGTTCGGTCACCTGGCCCTTGTCGTAGCCTTCGAGTTCAGGCCTGGTCTCCTCGTTGTAGAGGACTTCGTAGGTAGGATTGTAGAGAATCTCAGTGGTTCCCTTGATCCCATACTTGCTTAAATCAATCTTTGACATAATTAAGATTATGAATTTAGAGTATGTTAAACTTATATCAATTCCTCTTAAATCGTGCGAAAATACTAATAATTTATTTCTTTTCCAAAGAACCGGACCATGTTCCTGCCAACTCCATGCCATGTCGTGAAAATTCCTAAATTTGCGGAGCTATGACCGCACTTGAGACTCTGAAGAAATATTGGGGCTACGGCTCTTTCCGCCCGATGCAGGAGGAAATCGTTAACGCCGCGCTGGAAGGGCGCGACGTATTGGCGATACTGCCCACCGGAGGAGGCAAGTCGGTCTGCTTCCAGGTGCCCGCGATGATGCGCGGGGGGCTGGCGCTCGTGATAACGCCCCTGATCGCCCTGATGAAGGACCAGGTGCAGAACCTGGAGGCCAGGGGCATCCGCGCCATCGCCGTACATGCGGGAATGAACCGCAGGGAGGTGGACACGGCGCTCAACAACGCGGCCTACGGGGGCTTCAAGTTCCTCTACGTCTCTCCCGAAAGGCTCTCGACCTTCCTTTTCCGCTCCTATCTGGACGTGCTGGGCATCAGCATGATAGTGGTGGACGAGGCGCACTGCATCTCCCAGTGGGGCTATGACTTCCGCCCCGACTACCTCGAGATAGGCAGGCTCCGGGAGCGTCTGGACGTCCCCGTGATCGCCCTTACGGCGACCGCGACCCCGAAGGTGGCGGCGGACATAATGGAGAAGCTCGCCGCGCCCCCGCGTCCGGAGGGGAAACCCCGGGATTTCGTCATGCTGCGGAGCGGATTCGAGCGGCCGAACCTGTCGTATGTCGTGCGCTGCTGCGAGGACAAGGGCGGCCAGCTGCTGAACATCTGCAGGGGAGTCCCCGGGACGGGGATAGTCTATATGCGCAACCGCCGCAAGTGCGAGGAGACGGCCGCGATGCTCGAAGCCTCGGGCGTCAGCGCCTCGTTCTACCACGCCGGCCTCGACACGCTCACCCGCGAGAAGCGCCAGGACGCCTGGAAACGCGGGGAGATACGCGTGATGGTGTGCACTAACGCCTTCGGCATGGGCATAGACAAGCCCGACGTTCGCTTCGTGGTGCACCTCGCCCCGCCCGACAGTCCGGAGGCGTATTTCCAGGAGGCCGGCAGGGCGGGCCGCGACGGGAAGCGCTCCTACGCCGTCCTGCTATGGAACAGGCTCGACATCCAGCGTATGCACCAGATGCTCAGCCTCTCCTTTCCGCCGCCGGAATACATCGAGGACATCTATCAGAAACTGCACATATTCAAGCAGATAATCTACAATGCCGGCGAGGGCGCCCAGCTCCGCTTCGACCTTGCCGAATTCTCTTCGCACTTCTCGCTCAACCCTGCGCAGGCCCGCAGCGCGCTGCGCTATCTTGAAATATCCGGACACATAAGCTGGGCGGAGGATGTCGTCATCGACACGCGGGTCAGAATACTCGCCGACAGGAGCGAACTCTACGACATCGAGCTCCCGGATCCGCGCATGCCGGCGGTGCTGGAGTTCCTGATGCGCAGGTATCCAGGCATATTCAGCTTCACCGTGCCAGTCGATGAGGCGGCGCTCGCAGCTGCGGCGGGCACCGACATCCCCGGACTCAGGCGGCTGCTGTACTCGCTGTCGCTGGAGCATGTCATAAAATACATACCGTCCGACCGCACGGACGTGATAGAGCTGCACCACGGCCGGCTGATGCCGGGCAACCTCGACCTCCAGATGCCGAAATACGAGTTCCTCAAGCGGACCGCTGCCGAGCGCAGCGGCGCGATGGAGGAATACGTCTCCGAAGACGTGCTCTGCCGTTCGCGCTGGCTGCTCAGGTATTTCGGGCAGGAGAATTCCGATGACTGCGGAACCTGTGACGTCTGCCGGGCGGGTGCCCCGGCACGCCGCAAGCTGGCGGAATTCGCGGCTTCGCATCCCGGATTCACATTGGACGACCTGAAGGCCTTCTGCGGCGATCCGGCGAACGCCCTGCCGCGCAACGCCCTCGAAATCTACCGTAACATGCTGGACAACGGCGAAATCGCCGCATATTCGGAATGACCGCTCGGCGCGCCGTCCGCGCCTTGCCGTGCCGGGGCGGCCGTTGACGGCTTCAGACAAGCTTCAGCCGCGCCAGTTCGTTTCCGAGACTGTGGATGCCGTCCTCTATTCTTTTGAGCTGCGAGTCGGAGATATAAGTTCCTCCGGCCTTGTACTGCCTCATCAGCGATTCGTTGATGCCGAGCCTCCGGGCGAGGGCGCTGGCGTTCAACACATCGTAATATTCCAGCAGCGATGAGAGGTCGAAGCTGAACTGCGGCTCTCCGTCCAACATTTCCGGGCCGCTGATTCCGGCTTCCCTGCAGGCTTCGGCCGTCTCTTCCATCGAGCGGAAGAAGTCGTCCTTCGCCTCGTTCACGGTTGCTCCGGTGCCGATGATCACCGCTCCCTCGCCTTCGTTGTTATAGGCGATGTAGCTGCCATCGGTCTGTTTCTCTATAGTTACTTTGAATGTCATGCCTTCCTCGATTTAGAATCCGATTAATTTCTTCAACCTGTTCATGATTCCCGGTCTGACCTCCGGGGACCAGTGCCGCTCAATTAAAATAATCTTTCCGGTGGCTCTGTTCAGATAGATGTCGTGCCGGCTGCCGTGTTTTAGAAGTTCAAAGCCGTGTTCGACGGCTTTTCTGCGCAGTTCGTTCCAGTTCATCGGTCGTTTAAGTTCAAGTTGAACGCAATATATAGCGAAAATGTTATATATGCAAATTTTTATACAAAATATTGACCTGCGGCCCTTCCCGGGCCTGGAGCGTGTCCAGGAGGGAAGGGCCGCAGAAAAAAGGCTTCCGGGCGGTCTAGTTGCCCGATATGATGATGCAGGCGAGGCCTCCGACGAAGAAGGCGAACATCAGCGCCAGCAGTCCGTAGGTGGACTTGCCCGCTCCCTTGAACTCCTTCCAGATGAAGACTCCCCAGATTGCGGCGACCATCGGGGCTCCCTGACCGAGGGCGTAGGATATCGCGGCTCCGGCCTTTCCCGAGGCTATGTAGCTGAAAGCCGTTCCGAGACACCAGATTGCGCCTCCCAGCATGCCGACCAGATGGGTCTTCGCCGAACCCTTGAAATACTCGGAATAGCTGACAGGTTCTCCGACGAAGGGCCTCTTCATGACGAGAGTGTTGAACAGGAAGTTGCTGGCCAGCACGCCTATGGAGAAGATGACTATGGCCGTGTAGGGCGTCACCTTGCCGGGCGCGGGCGCGGCGAAGTTGTCCAGGTCCATCGCTGCGGCCACGAACCTGTAGAAGAAAGCCATGAGGATTCCGGCGGCCACGGCCAGGAGTATGCCTTTCCTGGCGTTGGAGTTCTCACCGCTCCTGCCGACCTTGGAAGACGCGATGCCGTTGCACACCACCGCGACCACTATCAGCGCGACTCCGAGGAAGAGCCAGAGCGGGTCTCCCTTCGGGGCGCCTATGTAGTTGACCACGGTTCCGAGCACCAGCGAGAGCCCGACTCCGAGCGGGAACGCGACGGCCAGGCCGGCGATCGAGGTGGAGGCCGAGAGCAGTATGTTGGAAGCGTTGAAGATCACGCCGCCCAGCAGAATGCTGCCGACGTTCTTGAGGTCGGCCTGGGCGATGTCCTCGGTGAAATGCCTGCCCTCGCTGCCGAAACTTCCCATCGTGAAGGCTATCAGCAGGGCGAATGCCAGCATTCCTATCACATAGTCCCAGTAGAAAAGCTCATATCTCCAGGACTTGGACGCGAGTTTCTGGGTGTTGCCCCATGAACCCCAGCAGAGCATCGTGACGAAGCAGAATATCACCGCCAGGGCGTAACTGTTGACTATGAACATGGCGATTCTATTTCTTGTCGGTGTAAACTATGTAGGACGTGAGCTCTATGCTCTTGTCCGCGCGGGGGTTGAGCCATCTGAACGAGAGGCTGTGGTCTCCGTCGGGCAGATTGTACTTGTAGTAGAGCTCCTGCTTGCGGGAGTTCTCGTCCATCGGAAGGACGACGGTCTCCGAAAGCTGTCCGTCGAGCCACACTTCCACCTGCGCGGTGTATCCGGGATCCCTGCGGCTGTCTCCGAAAGAATAGCGTACCACGACTCCCTTGCCGTCGAAGGCGATTTCGTCAATCTCCCTGATGTCCTTCCCGAGGTTCACGGGCTTTTTGGGCCAGTGTCCTGCGAATGACTCCTCGAACCTTACCGCCTCGGGGGTCTGGCACCTGATGGTGACGGCGTCGTCGCTGACGCTTCCTCCGTAGCGCTCTATCACTTCAAGCGCCTGGTCGAAGGACATACGGTATACCTTGTTCAGCGAGATGTCGGTGTATGCGAAATCGAGGTCCTCCACTTCGCGCAGGTTGGCCATGTACTTCTCGGGAATGTTGCTGTAGCCCAGCATGGTGGCGAGGATTCCTCCGGCGGAGGCGGGATTGCAGTCGGAGTCATATCCGCATCTGGTGGAGATGTCGATGGTCTTCGTGAAGTCGCCCTCTCCATAGAGCAGTCCTATCAGTATGTATGCGCTGTTGATGGTCGCGTCTATGTTGAAATGCTGGTACACTCCGTCGGGGCAGCCTATGTCGAACGACCAGTTCTTCTGGCAGAGCGCCCAGCAGATCTCCCAGTTGTCGGGATACATCTCGTGCCAGCGTATCACGTCGCTCATGCACTTGTAGTACTTGCTCTGCTCGGGGATGCACTTCAGCGCCTCGCGGACGATGAAGTTGATGTCGTTGCTGACGAAGGCGAGGGCGTACATGGCGGCCACATACACGCCTCCGTACCAGCCGTCGCCGTAGTTCATCATGTGGCCGATGTCATCGCTGAAATGGCTTGCGGCATTGGGCATTCCGGGCGACATGATGCCTGCGTAGTCGGCTTCGATCTGGAAATCTATGTCATCGGCGTGGGGATTGTTCTCCCAGTGGCCGACCTCGGCTCCTGTCATTCCCTGCCTGATGTTGTAGCGCGCCTGCTGGTTGGCGTGCCAGAGCATGTATCCGGCCTCGGAGAACGCTTTCTCGAACGAGCTTACCGGGGCGTCCAGACCTTCCTTTTCGAACACGTCCACGAAGGTCAGGTCCATGTAGACGTCGTCATACAGGCCGGGGGAGTTGTCGAAGTACCATTTGATGTAGCCGTCCGGCCATTCTATCGCGATGTTGTCGTTGATCATGGTTCCGGAATACCGGAATTCAGTGGGGCCTCCGTAGGTGCAGCCTATGGTCTGTCCGGCCCAGGCGCCCTTGATCTTGTCCATCAGGACTTCCTTGCTCATTGTCACTTCGGCCGGGACGCCGCTCTTTCCGGAGCATCCTGCGGAAATGCCGATCGCGCCCAGGGCGCAAAGTATCATCAAAGTTCTTTTCATTGTCTTGTATTGTTGTTGGTGTTCATGAATTCAATTACTTCGTCATAATAGGGGGCGGAGCTCTGCGCGCCCCTGCGGGTGACGGCTATCGCCGATGCGGCCGACGCGAAGCTGACCGCGCTGTCGACATCCTTGCCCGAAGCCCTTGCGACGCAGAAGCCCGCATTGAAGATGTCGCCCGCCGCAGTGGTGTCGACCGCGTCGACCTTCCATGCCTTCACGAGCCGGCCGCGCCCTTCGCTGTAGACGTACGCCCCCTTGCTGCCCAGGGTGATTATCACGGTCTTCACGCCTTTGTCGCAGAGGCTTTTCGCCGCCGTCTCCGCGCTCTTCCCGTCCGTCACCCTGATTCCTGTCAGGATTTCGGCCTCGGTCTCGTTGGGGGTGATGACGTCGATGTCGGCGTACATGCTCTCGGGGAGCCTGGCCGCAGGGGCCGGGTTGAGCACGAAGGGTACGTTGCTCCTGCGGCACAGCGATGCGGCGTATGCCACGGTTTCCACCGGAATCTCCAGCTGCGCCAGGACGAGGGAGAACCTGGAGAGGTCGCCTATCTTGTCGACGTCCGCCGGGGTGAACCTGAGGTTGGCGCCGGAGGCCACGACTATGCAGTTCTCTCCCTTCGAATCCACAGTGATCAGCGCCACGCCAGAGGCTTCCCCGGGGCAGGTGAAGACGTAGGAGGTGTCTATGTTCTCGTTCCTGAAGTTCCTGACGGACTGCTCCCCGTAGGCGTCGCATCCCAGCATGCAGCTGAAGGTCACGCCGGCTCCGAGCCGCGCCGCTCCGACCGCCTGGTTGGCGCCCTTGCCTCCGGCGTCCACTTTGAATCCTGAGCCCAGGACGGTCTCGCCCGGCTTGGGTATGTTTCCCGCGCGGACGGTGAGGTCAGTGTTCGAACTGCCGATTACCAAAATATCCATAGTGTCTTAATTTTAGAAAACTGTCTGAATCCCCGCCGGATTGATACGAAATTCTGACAAGAATTCAAACAGTTTTCCATGATATTTACTTGGAATATCCGGGGTTCTGCACGAGGTTGGGGTTGGCCGTCATGGCGCGCTGGGGTATCGGGTAGATGTCCCTGTAGGAGTCGGTGTTGTCCTTGTTGTCCCAAGGGTCGTCGAAGGTGCCGAAGCGCACCTGGTCCTGGCGCCTGTGACCTTCCCAGCAGAGCTCCCTGGCCCTTTCCCTGAGCAGCTCCTCGAGGGTGAGGGTGGAGGTGCTGTAGTCGCTGGCTCCGGCCCTTTCCCTGACCATGTTGGCGTAGTTCACCGCCTCCTGGGTCGCCGTGCCTCCGTTCAGCCTCATCAGGCATTCTGCCTTGAGCAGGTAGATGTCGGCGAGACGGTAGATGGGGAAGTCGTTGCTCATCGCCTGGAAGGCCAGGCCGTTCTCATATTCCCACTTGCACATGCGGACTCCGGAGTCGAGCAGCGCGGGGTTCTGCTGGTCGTAGACGGGACCCACGTAGGGAGTGTAGTTGAGCTGCCTGTCGGGGTCTATCATCAGCGGCTCGCCGTTGATGTCGTACTGCGGGCCTTCGAGCCAGGACGCGCGCCTGAGGTCGTTCTCCTCGTATGAATCCCAGAGCCACTCGAGGGCGCAGGCGCCGTCCCAGCAGAAGTTGGTGATGTTGTAGGTCTGCTGGCTGAGCGAGTGCAGGGTTATGTTGTGGAGGGGGAAGGTGTTGGTGATGCTGGCTTCGAGGGGTATGGCCCAGATGGTCTCGGTCGAGCCCTCGTTGTCCACGGCGAAGTTCGCGAAATAGTCGCCTTCGAGCTGGAGGCTCGTGAACTCCATGACCTTGTCGCAGGCTTCCGAGACCTCTTGCCACATGGCCTTGCCCGTCCATACCTCCGAGTTGATGTAGAGCTTCGCGAGCATGGTGTATGCAGCGGCCTTGGTCGCGCGGCCGTAGTTGGCCGAGGTCGGGGCGTCCTCCAGATAGGCTACGTTGTCAAGAATCTCGCTTTCTATGAAGTCGAAGAGGGTCTGGGGAGGGACCTGGCTGGGAAGGGAGGTGTCGGTGAAGTCGGTCACGAGGGGGAGGTTCCTGAACCAGTCTATGCCTTTCAGGTAGAGGTACGCGCGCACCATCTTGACCTCCGCCACCAGCTTGTCCCTTCCGTCGAAGTCGACGTCGGACTCGTCCATCTGGTAGAGTATCTGGTTGCACTGGGTCACGCCGTCCATCACGAAGCTGTAGGTGCTCCATATTCCGTCGTGGGTGTAGTCCCAGCTGTGCTGGTGGTCCTGTATCCACACTCCGTTGTCCCACCAGAGTCCGGTCTCGCGGTAGGGGATGATGCACTCGTCGGTGGTCACCATGTCGTGCATCCAGACTCCCATGTGCTGCAGGTAGCCGTTGTCCCAGGAGTCGGAGGAGAGCCAGGCGTAGGCGCGGCCCACGTTCTTTATCATGGATTCCTCGTCGACGAAGAATCCGTCAGCTGGCAGCTGCGAGTAGAGGGTCTCGTCCAGATTGGTGCAGGCCCCCGCCAGGGTCAATGCCGCCGCTATGGCCAAAAATGTCTTTTTCATCTTTTCTGTCGTTTATTTTCGTTTCAATTAGAACGTGAGATTCACTCCGAGCAGGAAGGTCCTGGTGGAAGGATAGAAGGAGTCCCATGCTATGCCCGGCTCAAGTCCGTTGAGGCTGACCTCGGGGTCGACGCCCTTGTATCCGGTGATGGTGAGCAGGTTCTGCCCGGTCACGTAGACGCGGAGGTTCTTGAGCCATTCGCTGTTGGGCTTCCAGGTGTAGGAAAGCGTCACGTTGGAGAGCTTCAGGAACGAGCCGTCCTCGACATAATATGAGGAGAAGGTGGTCTGTCCGGCGTTGTCCGGAGAGTCTAGGGTGGATTTCAGGATGTTCTTGCCCCCGAAATAGTAGTAACCTTCGTAGAAGAGCCTCTGTATGTTGGCCACGTCGTTGCCTATCGAGCCCCTGAAGAGCATTGAGAGGTCGAAGTTCTTGTACCTGAAGTTGTTCGACCAGCCGAAGGTGAGGTCGGGGAAGGCGTTGCCTATGACCTCGTAGACCGACTCGCTCACGGCCTCGCCGGGCTCCACGCCCTTGTAGGTCGCGTTGCCGTTCTCGTCCATGCCGGTGAACACGGGGCCGTAGAAGTTGCCTATGGGCTGGCCTTCATAGATTCTCTCGACATACTGCTTGAAGTCGGTGGAGATGTAGCCGGTCTGCATGAACTGCATAGCGTAGTCCTCGTTGGAGAAGCTCTTGAGCATGTTCTCGTTGTGTGCCATGGTCAGGGTCGTGTTCCATGAGAAGTCGCCCCTCATCACGGGAACGGCGTTGAGCGTGAGCTCAATTCCGCTGTTCTTGATTACGCCCACGTTGGTGAACTTGGAGCTGTAGAGATTGGGCGGTACGGGCACCGCGTAGGTGTAGAGCAGGTCGCTGGTGGTCCTGTTGTAGTAGTCGATTGTTCCGGAGATGCGTCCCTTGAGTACGGTGAAGTCCACGCCGAAGTTGAACTCGCTCTTCCTTTCCCACCGCAGGTCATCGTTCTCGTTGCTGGCGGGTCCGTAGGAATTGATCCACTCGCCGTTGTAGTAGAACTTTCCGCTGGGCGACAGGCGCGCGAGCGACTGGTAGTTGGCGATGTCCTGGTTGCCGGTCACTCCGTAGCCGGCGCGCAGCTTGAGCTCGTCAATCCACTCGACATCGTCCATGAAGTTCTCCTGGTCGATGCGCCAGCCTAAGCTGACCGCAGGGAAGAGACCCCACTTGTTGTTGGCTCCGAAGCGCGACGAGCCTTCATATCTCGCGGAGACGGAGAGCAGGTACTTCTCCTTGTAGTTGTACATCACACGTCCGAAGAATGCGATGAGCTTGCTGCTTTCCTTGGAGGAGGACATGCTGGCCTCTCCGTTCTGGAGTCCGCTTCCGGAGCCGATGTTGTGCCAGAGAAAGTAGTCGGTGTCGAAGTCCTTGTTCCACATGTACGAGGTCTCGTACACGTTGTCGGTGTAGGAGTATCCTGCTACGGCCTGGACCGAGTGGTCGCCGAACTTGCCGTTGTAGTTGGCCTCGATGTCGAGGAGCTTGGTCAGGTTCCAGTAGTTGTTGATTCCGGCCTCTCCGTCACGCGTGGCGTCCTGGGGATAGTATTTCGAGAGATATTCGCTCTCGCTGCCGGTGTACTGGTTGAACGAGCCCGTCGCAGCCACCGAAAGCTGGTCGGTGATCTTGAACTGTGCGCGCACGCTGCCCATGAAGGTCCTGAAGCGGTTCTCCCTCTCGGCTTCGTTGAGCATCGCCACGGGGTTGTAGTACTGGAAGGGGCCGTTGTTGGTGTAGTAGCCGCCGTGTGCGGTGTCCTCGGGGTCGTAGATGGGCTCCGTCGGATTCCTCCTGACAGCCTGCTGTACGGCCCACTGGTCGGTGGGATGGGCCACCCTCGAAGAGTAGTTGAAGTTGTAGTTGATGGTCAGCCTGTCGTTGAGGGCGGTCTGCGAGATGTTGATGCGTCCGCGGAGGTCGTTGCGGTCACTGTTCAGCACCAGACCCTGCTCGTCCATGAACGAGACTGCGGCGCGGTAGGAGAGGTTCTTGCTGCCTCCGGAGACCGCGAGGTTGTAGTACTGGGTGAGGGGCGCCTTGCGCGTGATCGCGTCGAGCCAGTCGGTGTCCGCGCCTCCGTCGAATCCGCTGTGGCCGTCTGCCATCACCTGGCGGAACTCGTCGGCGCTGAGCATCTCGAGCTTGCGGTTGACGGTCTGTATCCCGGCGTAGGTCGAGAATTCCACAGTGGCGTGCTCGCTGCCCTTCGAACCCTTCTTGGTCGTGATGAGTATCACTCCGTTGGTTCCGCGCGTGCCGTAGATGGCCGCCGCTGAACCGTCCTTCAGCACGTCTATGGACTCGATTTCCTCGGGGTTGATGGACTCCAGCGTGCCGCCTATCACGTTGTCGATGATTACGAGAGGTGTCGCCCCGGCGGACATCGAGGTGGTGCCTCGCAACTGGATGCTCAGGCTTCCGTTGGGGTCGCCTCCGTCACCTCGGATGATGTTCAGTCCGGCGATGCGCCCGTTGATGAGGTCGTATGGGCTGGAGTTGCTGCCCTGGTTGAAGTCCTCGCTCTTGAGGCTTGACACGGAGCCTGTGACTTCCTTGCGCGTGGTGGAGCCGTAGCCTATGACCACCACGTCGTCGAGCAGCATCTTGTCTTCTTCCATTGTCACGTCAAGAACCTTTCTTCCTGACAGCCCGGTGACGATGTCGTAATAGCCGATGCAGGTGAACCGGAGCTCCGCATCGCCGGAGGAGACGTTCAGGGACCACTTGCCGTCAAGGTCGGTGGAAGTGGCGTTCTGGGTGCCTTCTTCCATGACCACGACTCCGGCAAGCGGAAGTCCTGACAGGTCCTTGACAGTGCCGCTGACGGCGGACTGCGCGAACATCTGGACGGCTGCCGCCGAGCAGAATGCAAGGACTAACAGAAATCGCTTGAATAAGGTCATAAGAAACAGATTTTAGTGTTATTTGTTTAATTACAGAGCCGAAATTGTCGAAAAACTTCGGTTTGGTGGCTGCCGAATAGGAAAAATTTTATAAATGTTCGCCCGTTTTTGTGAGCAAATTATGTGATTTTGCGTAAAAATTTGCATTTTTGCATAAAACACTGATTCTACATGGCCAAGAAAACAACTCTGTCCACAATCGCGAAGAATACCGGATATTCCGTTTCCACGATATCCAGGGTGCTCAGCGGGCGCTCCGACAGCCGTATTTCCGAACGCGCAGCGGCGGTGATAAGAGCCGAAGCCGAAAAATGCAACTATTCCGTCCGTCCGCTTGCGCAAATTTTGCATAAGAACAGGACGAAGATTATCGGAGTCATGCTCCCGTCCATAACGAATCCCTTCTTCGCCGAGATGTGCGGCTCCATAATCCAGGAGGCGAGTGCCAGGGGATACAGCTCGATAGTGGTCGTGACCATGGAGAACGAGGAGGAGCAGTCCGAATGCGTCTCCACCCTCCTTGCCAAGAAGGTGGACGGCATTCTGGCCGACCCCTGCGGCAACGGTTCCGAGCTCTTCGAGAAGCTCAACGGTTCCATGCCCGTCGTACTGGTGGACCGTTTCTTCATCAGCCGCGACATCCCCTACGTCACCTCCAACAACTTCAAGGGCGCCTTCGACGCCACGATGATGCTGATCAACAGCGGCCACCGCAACATCGCCTGCATCCAGGGGGACATCAGCTCCCTGCCCAACCGCAAGAGGCTCGACGGCTTCGAGAGCGCGATGCGCGCCGGCGGTCTGCTGGACTGCGCGGTCATAGTGGGCGACGAGTTCTCCGAGCAGAACGGATACCTGGAGACCAAGCTGCTCCTCAACAGGCAGAACCGCCCCACGGCCATTTTCGCCCTCAGCTACACCATAACCCTCGGAGTCATGAGGGCGGTACGGGACAGCGGGCTGAAGGTCGGCAAGGACATATCGGTGATATCCTTCGACGACAACATAAGCCTGGACTACATGCACCCTCCGATCACGAGGGTGAGCCAGGCGACCGAGGAGATGGGCAAACTGGCCGCCAGGATACTGATAAGCCGCATCGAGGGCAACGCCGACAAGATCCCGCAGCTCGAATTGAACACGGAACTGGTTGTCAGGGATTCAGTGTGCAACATAAATTAGTATCTTTGCTCCCGCAATGGAAAAGGCAAGACTCACTTTCCTGGGCTCCGGGACCTCCCAGGGCGTGCCTATGATAGGCTGCGACTGTCCCGTGTGCAAATCCGCCGACCCGAGGGACAGGCACCTGCGCTCCTCGGTGCTCGTGGAATACTGCGGACTCACCATCCTCGTCGACGCTGGCCCCGACTTCCGCTTCCAGATGCTCCGGGCGGACGTGCGCCACATAGACGCGATACTGCTCACGCACAACCACAAGGACCACACCGGCGGTCTCGACGACATCCGGGCGTTCAACCTCATAGAGCGCCATCCGGTCAACATCTACTGCCAGAAATATGTGGAGGACACCCTGCGCCTGGAATACGACTACGCCTTCGCCGAGCACAAATACCCCGGGGCCCCGGAATGGCGCGTCCACACCATCGACGCCTCGAAGCCCATAACGGTCCACTCCAACGCCAACGAGGAGGTTCTCGTCTGGGAGAGGGGTTTCGGCTACCACCACCTCGCCCCCGAATCGGCGCCCGACGCCACGGCGGAGGTCATCCCCATCCAGGGCTGGCACCTGAGCGACAGAACCCTCTCCGTGCTGGGCTACCGCTTCGGCAACATCGCATACCTTACGGACATCAAGCACATCGACGACTCGGAGTACGAAAAGCTCAAGGGCCTCGACTACATCACCCTGGGCTGCGTGAAGCCCGAGGAGCACCGCTCGCACCCATCGCTGCAGCAGTGCCTCGACTTCTTCGGGAAGGTCGGCGCACGCGAGTCCTACATCACCCATCTCTCGCACCTGCTTCCGAAATACGAGGATTTCTGCAGGATTCTCCCACCGCACGTGCATCCCGCCTACGACGGGCTCGTTCTCGAATAGCCCCTGAAACTCCGGCAACTCCTTGTCTCCCTGCTTGCCGTCGCCGCCGGAATCGTCGCGGGGGAGGCTGCCTGCCGGCAGTATAGGGGCTGTACGGTAATCTTCAAGCCTTGCTCCTACCTACAGCACCACCTCCACCAGCTTTCCGACGAGTTCCGGGTCGTAGGGCCGGGAAACGCGGATGTAGTTGCCCGTATAGCCTTCCATGAGTCCGCCCCGGCAGGTGGATTCGAACAGCACCTTCTCGCGGATGCCTCGGTTGGACTCGATGAATTCAGTGTGCAGGCGGGCGCATAGCTCCTCGATGGCGGCCACGCGGCGGTGCTTCTCGGCTTCCGGCACCTGGCCGGGCATTGAGGCTGCGGGCGTCCCGGGCCGGCGCGAATAGGGGAATACGTGGATGAAGGCCGGCCGTATCTTTTCCAGGAACTCCAGGCTCTCCATGAACAGCCCTTCCGTCTCTCCCGGCAGTCCGGTCATCAGGTCTATGCCGAAGAAGACTTTCGGCGAGCCGGGCGTCTCCATGCTGCGGCGTATGTATTCCAGCTTCCAGGCGAACAGCGCGGTGTCGTATTTCCGCCCCATCCTGCGCAGCAGCTCGTCGGAGCCCGTCTGCAGCGGAATATGGAAATGCGGCTGGAACTTCGTCCCCGATGCGATCCAGTCGATGATTTCTTCGGTGATCAGATTCGGTTCGATGCTCGATATGCGGTATCTCCCGATGCCGGGCACCGCGTCCAGCGCCTGCAGCAGCTCGAGGAAGCTCTCGCCGGTCGTGCGCCCGAAATCGCCGGTGTTCACTCCGGTCAGCACTATCTCCTTCACGCCCTCGGCGGCAATCTTCCGGGCGTTCTCCACGCATTCGGCTATGGGCACGTTGCGGCTGCGGCCGCGTGCGTATGGTACGGTGCAATATGCGCAGAAGTTGTCGCAGCCGTCCTGGACCTTCAGGAAGGAGCGGGTGCGCTCTCCGGTGCTGTAGGCTGCAAAGACCGCGTCGGCTCCGGCTGATGCGGGCCCGGAAGCAGTCCCGACCGGGCCTGATTCCGCGTCGCGGATTGCAAATCCGCTGCAAATCCGTTCGCGACAACCTTGGTCAGTATCGCGACAACCATCACCCGCGCCGCCGGCAGTCGATATGCAACCACCACCTGCGCCGTCAGCCGATATGCAACCACCATCTGCGCCATCGGCAGCAAGACCTGCAGCCTTCAGCGTCTCCGGCACCACCAGGGTCTTCTCGTTGGCGCCGAACACTCTCGTGACGCCTTCGATGCCTTCGATTTCGCCCCGGCGCAGCTCCGCGCTGCATCCGGTCACGACCACCATGGCCTCAGGGTTCACCCTGTGCACCCGGCGCACGAGGTTGCGCGACTTCCTGTCGGAGACGGCGGTCACGCTGCATGTGTTCACCAGATAGATGTCGGCATTTTCGTTCCAGGGCACGACTTCGAGCCCCGCTGCCTTGAATCCGCGTTCGTAGGTGGAGGTTTCGGCATAGTTGAGCTTGCAGCCGAGAGTCAGGAAAGCTATCTTCATCGGTCTATGCTAGGATTATGAACACGCAGGGCCGCTTGCCTATCACGGGGACGTGGCCGCGCCAGCCCGCTATGCTGTCGGTCCTGATGAACTGGGAGGGGAGTGTGATGTCGGCGGCTATGCAGAGCCTGGTGCGCGGCGCAAGGGTCTGGAGCATGTCGGCAAGAAGCGAGTCGTTGCGGTACGGGGTCTCGATTATTATCTGGCTCCTCCGTGCGGCGGCCGACTGCTTCTCCAGTGCCTTCAGCGCGGACCTGCGCTCCTCGGTCTTGGCCGGTACGTATCCGCAGAATGCGAACGACTGCCCGTTCAGCCCCGACGCCATCAGCGCAAGCATCAGCGACGAGGGCCCCACCAGAGGCACCACCTCGATTCCCCGCCTGTGGCAGAGGCCCACGAGCTCGGCACCCGGGTCGGCCACCGCCGGCAGACCGGCTTCGGACAGCAGGCCCACGTCCTCGCCGGAGTCGAACAGGGCGCCCAGCGCCTCGATGTCGGCGGCGGAGCTGTGTTCGTTGAGCTCATGGAACTCCAGTTCTCCTATGCGCCCCTTGAGCCCGTATCTGGACAGGAAGCGCCGCGCCGTCCTCGTCTCCTCGACCACGAACACGCGCAGCGAGCAGGCTTTCTCCATCACGCTTCCGGGCAGCACTTCCGCAGGGTCATTGTCTCCCAGCGGAGTCGGTATCAGATATAGTTTCCCCTTGTTCATCTTCTATTCTTATGACGGTCATCCGTGTCTGTCCGTCGTCGTTGTCGTCCTGTTCCTCCTTCCGCCTGGTGCCGAAGATGCTTCCCAGCAGGTCACCGAGCCTGGCATATTCCCTCTGGTAGCTGATGCCGACCCCGTTGCGCTGCGAATAGTCGAGGTAGTTCGAATACTCGTCGGCCGAGTGCGAGAAGAGGTTGAGCCTGAACTTGCCCTCGGGATCCAGCTTTATCTGTATGTCGAGGTCGCCAACCACGTCCCCGTTCGTGCCGGCGGTGCTGCCGTAGCGCCTGTTGCCCACGTTGCCTCCGACTATCACCCTGTTGTTGAAAAGCTGGGTGGAGATCGCGACGTCGAAGACGTTGGTGCCTCCGTTCGTGCCCTGGTAGCCTATGCCCACGTCGAGGGGGATGTCGAGCTTCTGCAGGATGGAGTTGAGCTGGTTGGACATGAGTTCCGTGACGTTCGACAGCAGTATGTCGGAGCCGTTGACGACTCCCGAGCTTTCGTCCGGGATGAACGAGCCCAGCAGAAGCAGGGCCATGAACTGCTTCTGCACCTTGTCGTCGGTGTTGAGCGCGCTCTCCACCTGTGATTTCACGGTCGGGTTGAGGTCGGGCACGTTGATGCTGAACGAGAGTCGCGGATTGCGCACCCTGTCGGAGATGTTGATGCCGCATTCGACCTCCCTCGTGGCTCCGGCCGAGGATTCGTTGTCCGCGTCGTCGGAGCTGCCGCCGTTGTCGGCTATCAGCGACGACAAGGAGGTCTTGAGCCTGTAGACCGCGTCTATGTCAAGTTCCGTGTCGGGAATGTTCCCGCTGAACTTCACGCTGCTGCCTTCCTGTATTTCGAAATCGCGGTTCAGGATGCCAGGAATCGAGAAGGTGTAGCTTCCTTCGCTGATGTTGTAGTCTCCGTTTATGTCGAATATGGAGCTGGACGGCCGCAGGTGCACGCTGACGCTTCCTTCTCCGCTGAAGGAGGCGATGCTTCCTGCCGATTTGTCAAGTTCGATGTAGGCGGTGACACCCGGATGGGCGGTCAGCCTGGCCTGTATGTCTATGTCCCCGCCGCCGGCGGAGGCTGACGTGTAGTCCGACAGCATCTCGTCGTAGGGGTCGACGGGCTTGGGCGGTTCGGTGAAGCTCAGCAGGTTGGTGGTTGTGCCCGAAACGCTTTCCGATGCGGGTATGTGTATGTTTCCTATGCCTGAGGTCCGTACCGCCGCGTTGATTCCGAGGGCGCTGAAGGGGCCGCTCACATTTGCGGTGCCGCTGACGCGCAGCAGTCCGTAGATGCCGCTGCTGCCGCCCTCCGAAGCGTCTACGACCTTGATGTTGTCCAGGCTGAGCCGGGAGTCCAGCTCGAAGTCCTTGAGCTGGGAGTGCCGTATCGTGCCGGAGAGCGAGGCGATTCCGTCGGCTCCGTCCCGGATTATGATGTTGTCGAAGTGCAGGCCCGTGTTGTCCAGTCCGAGAGGCCCGCTGATATGGTAGTTGACTCCGGTGTACGCCAGCCCGAGGCTGACATCGTCCACATGGAGGGCGTCACCGCTGACGGCGAAGCCGCTGGAGTCGCGCACCACGCTGATGTTTCCGCTGACGGCTCCGCCGAAATCGTCGAATATCTCCCGCAGGAAGGGCGAGGCGGTTGTCAGGGGGAGACTGTCCAGACGCGCCTTGAGGCTGGCGTCACCGTTCTTCAGGTTATAGCTTCCGTCGGCGGTGAGCGCCTCCCTGTCTTTCACCGTGTGGCGCAGTATCAGCCTGAGCCTGCTGCTCTCTTCCGCGATCGAACTTGCCAGCCTGATGCTTCCCGCGTCGGCTCCGCCTATTCCGAGCGAGTCCAGCCGCATGTTGACCAGCATGCCCGGAAGCGGGCCGTTCCCCGAGGTGAGCAGGACCTTTCCGTGCGCCTTGCCGCGTATGCCCAGCTTCTCCGGCAGGAACTCGTCTATGATGGCGAGGTCGATGTCGCGGGCTTCCGCCGAGAGGGTGTCGGTCTCGTCCCTTGACCAGGCGCCGTCAATGCTGATCAGCTGCCGTCCCTTGCTGAGCCTGAATCCGTCGATCCTGACGTTCTTGCCGTCATAGATTATGTCGGATTCGTCGAAGACCCAGATGCCGTCGGAGGTGGCCAGATATGAATCCAGCGGGTGGGCGTTGATGGTCAGCACTCCCGACGAATCTCTGGCCACGCCGCCCTGCATGAGCAGGCGCCCGTCCTTTCCGCCACCGGCGAAGCCGTCGAAGCTCAGCGCCGCGCCGAAACTGTTCTGCCGGGCGTCCGCTGTGAATTCGGGCCTGTCGACCATGATGTTGCCCGCCCGCATCTCGCTGCCGGAAAGCTTCAGTTCCATGGACGGTTCAGTGCTTCCGAACACCATCTCCACCCCGCGCACGTAGTTCCTTCCGAAGGCGAGCCTGGGGGAGCGCAGACTGGCGTCCATCATGCCGTCGACTGAAAGCGACAGTGCGAAACGGGTGCTGTCCGCGATGTAGAGGCCGGGCATCGCGAAGGAGAGGACCTCCCTCGAATCATGGAAAACGGCCTCCAGCCTGTATTCCCTATGTCCGGTGCGGCTGCTGTCGGCGGATTCCGGGGATATCGCCGGAAGATGCCTGTCCAGCGTGAGGGCCCTCATGTCCGCGAGGAAGCCTTCGATGTCGCCGTCGCCGGTGAAGGACAGGTCGGCGAAGGGCGCCCTGAGGCTGAAATTCTGCTCTCCGTTCCCGTCGAACGCAAGGAAGGAGATGTCACCTATCTCCATGCGGCCGCCGTTGTTCTCGACCTTGACCCCGTTCAGCGCGGCGTGGCCTTCGAGCACTCCGCTGGCGGCGCTGAGGTCGGCGTCCAGGTCCATGGATATTCTCGATATGCCTTCGCGGGGGTCTATCCCGAGCTTGTGGAGGTCTATGTTGCCTATGGTGCCGCTTGCGGCGTATCTGGACACACTGTCGCGGCTTCCGAGGGTCGCGAGCGCCTGCAGGCTGAGCTCGAGCGAAGGGTCTGAACTTTCCACCAGGCAGCTGAGCGTATTGCCGATGAAGCTGCCGGAGGCGGAAATGCCGGAATATTCTATCCCCTTGTAGCTTATGCTGCCTATGTCGAGGGTGTCCAGCCTGATTCTGCCGCTCTCTCCGTCCAGCATGGCGGCCGCCCTGGCTTCGAGGCTGCAGTTGCCGAAAGGCAGTCCGGGCACGATTCTGTCAAGCCCGAGCTCCGAAGTCCCGACTCCGCCCGTAATCATGACGCCCCGTTCCGGGCTCGCAAGGTTCCTTACGTCCGCGTTGAGGGCCAGGATGCCTGCGGATGATTTCAGGGACGCCTCCACGGCCAGTCTGTCGACGGGGCCGCTGACCTTGGCGTCCAGGCTGAAGCCTATTCCGGGGGCATATTGCGAAAGGTCGGGGATTCCGGCGTCGGGAATCCATTCCGCCAGGACTCCGGACAATGAGGAGGTGTTGAACTTCAGCCCTTCAATCCGAAGGCTTGCCAGCATGTGTTCCGTGTCGGGGAGTCCGATGGCGTTCCCTCCTATGCGGCCGGATATTCCGCTCTCCTTGTCCTTGAAGTCGAAGTCGCTGAGCGAGAAGTCATTGACATAGCCCCTGAAGCGGCCTCCCCGGACCTCCAGCTCCGAATCGATTCCGTCGAGGATGCCGGCCATGTATTTCAGGCTGGGGATGCCTATCATGGATGGCCTGAGTTCGCATTCCATCAGCACCTTTGTGATGAAGTCCTCGAAGGATGCCGAATTTTCGTAGGTCATCGAGAAGGACTTGACGTTGAGCTGCGACCACGGGTCGGTCAGACGGAAGTTCTCCACCAGGGTCTTGCCCTGTCCGGCGACGCAGCGCCCGCTTGCGCGGAGCAGCCTGTATCCCGACTTCTCGGTCAGAGTGACCTTGTCGGCGACTCCGTACATGAGCCCGCCCGCGAACCTCAGCGAATGGCCGTTCATGTCGGTTGTGAGGTCGATGTCGTCATAGTTGATGCCGTATCCGGGCCATTCGGCCGTGGCTTCGCAGAAGTTGTTGAGCCTGAACCGGAAATTGCTTATCCTTACTTTCCGGATGCTGAAAATCTCCGGCCCGGGCTCCGGGGTTTCGTCCGTGTGCTCCAACCCGAATATGCGTTCTAGATTGGTCACTTCCCCCGGCTCGACCGCCAGATGCATCATGGCGTCGCTCACATCGACCCTGTCGATGAGCACGCTCCCGCCGCCGAATATGCTGGCCAGCCTGAAGGTGGCGGTGATGGTTCTGGCCGTGAACAGGGTGTCGACCTTTTCCCAGCCCCTGCCGTGAATGTCCTCGGTGTAGGGGTTCGAGTCCACAATGACGGCATTCTTGAGCAGCAGCACGCCCGACGGGAGAATCCGGAGCTCGTCGTATCCTATCCTGCCCTGCATGGCGGGAACCAGGTGTTCGAGCGCCTTCTGCGTAAGTTTCGTCTGTACGAAGGGAGTCTGGACCGCGACCAGGCTTCCCAGAAGCAAGATCGCGATCAGACCGGCTATTCTGCCGACTATGTAACTTCCCTTCCTGTACATCCGCAACCTACAAAGATAGCAATTTTCAGATGAGAGTCAGCGTGGCCTCCTTGAGAGTGTTGCTGTCGGGCCCGGCCATGATTAAGAAATCTCCGCTCTCGCAGACATATTCCAGCTCATGGTTGTAGTATTTGAGCTTGTCCTCGCCGATTTCAAAGCTCACCGTTACGCTCTCCCCGGCGGGGATATGCACCTTCTTGAAGTCTATGAGCTCCTTGACCGGCCTGGTGGAGCTGCTGACCACGTCCCTGAGGTAGAGTTGCACGGTCTCGTCGCCGTCCATGCCGCCGGTGTTCGTCACGCTTATGCTCGCGGTCACCTTTCCGCCCTTGCCGATGGTCGCAGACGAGAGCTGGAGCTCGCCGTATTCATAGCTGGTGTAGCTCAGTCCGTAGCCGAAGGGGTAGAGGGGCGCGTTTATGACGTCGAGGTAGCAGCTCGTGAACCTGCGGTAGGGCTCGAAGTCCCCGTGGGGGCGTCCGGTGTTCTTGTGGTTGTAGTAGACGGGAATCTGGCCCACGTTCCTGGGGAAGGACATGGTGAGCTTGCCGCTCGGGTTCACGTCTCCGAAGAGCAGGTCGGCTATCGCGTTGCCGGCTTCGGCTCCGAGGGCCCAGGTGTTGAGTATCGCGGGGATGTTCTCGCTCTCCCATTCGAGGGTCAGGGGCCTTCCTGTGGTCAGCACGAGCACTATGGGCTTACCTGTGGCCTTGAGCGCCTTGAGCAGCTGCCTCTGGGGCTCGGGTATGCTGATGTCGGACCTGGACGTGCCTTCTCCGTTCATGTTGTTGATTTCGCCGAGAGCCGCCACGACCACGTCGGACTGCCTTGCGAGGGCCACGGCCTCGTTGATCATGGACTGTAGCGGGCGGCTGTGGACGGGCTCCGGCTTGTAGCCCGGCATGAAGAAGCCCATCATGCCTCCACGCAGGTTGGCTTCGAGATTCGCGTCGCTGACCAGCCAGCTGCCCTGGGCGTAGCGGACGCTGCCCCTGCCCTTGACCGCGTTGCGCAGGCCTTCGAGTATGGTCACGCTCTCGTTCTGGTGTGAGGACATGCTCCAGGTTCCCTGCATGTTGGAGGGGTCGTTGCCGAGGGGACCGACGAGCGCTATCCTCATGTCCTTGCTCAGGGGGAGCACTCCGCCTTCGTTCTTGAGCAGTACTGCGCTCTCATGGGCGGCCCTGCGGGCGAAGGCCTTGGATTCGTCGGTGTAGACGTTGGCCTCGGCCCTTGCGGGGTCAAGGTATCTGTAGGGGTCGTCGAAGAGGCCCATCCTGTATTTGGCCTCGAGTATGCGGCGGCAGGCTTTGTCGATATCCTTCTCGGACACGCGTCCTTCTTCGAGCGACTTCTTGATGGTTCCGATGAACCCGTTGCTGTTCATGTCCAGGTCGATTCCGGCCTGGAGGGCCCTGGCGGAGACTTCCTGGAGGTCGCCGAGCCCGTGCGCAGTGATCTCGTTGATTGCTGTGGCGTCGGTGACGACGAAGCCGTCGAAGCCCCAGAGTCCGCGCAGGACGTCATCGAGCAGGTACTCGTTGCAGGTGGCGGGCACGCCCTCGACCTCGTTGAACGAGCTCATGTAGCTTCCGGCACCCGCCTTGCAGGCCTCATGATATGGGCGCAGGTATACGTTGAACATGGTCTGGCGGTCCATGGAGACGGTGTTGTAGTCCCTTCCCGCCTCGGCAGCCCCGTAAAGGGCGTAGTGCTTCACGCAGGCCATCACCTTGTCGTTGCTTTCGAAACTGCCGTCGCCCTGGTAGCCGCGCACCATGGCCTTCGCGATTTCACCTCCGAGATAGGGGTCTTCTCCGGCACCTTCGGCAACCCGTCCCCACCTGGGGTCCCTGGAGATGTCAACCATGGGGCTGAACACCCAGCTGACTCCGAGCGAGCTGGTTTCCTTCGCCGAACGGGCCGCGCTCTCCTCGATGAGGTCCATGTTCCACGAACATGCCAGCGCGAGAGGTATGGGGAATGTGGTCTCGAGACCGTGTATGGCGTCTATTCCGAACATAAGGGGGATTCCGAGACGGGTCTCTTCGACGGCGATTTTCTGCAGGGCGGTCATCTTGCCGACGTCCTTCATTCCGTAGAACGCTCCGAATCCGCCGTTGCGCAGCAGCTCCAGGTCTTCCGCGCTGGTGTTGCCCGAGAGGTCGGACCTGAAGCCGGGATCGGACACCAGGTTGAGCTGGCCTATCTTCTCTTCGACCGTCATCTTGGACATCAGCCTGTCGACGAACCTGTCCATTTCACTCCTCGGGCTGCACCCGGCCGCGAGAACGGCAGCCGCGCAAACTGCCATTGCTCTGATAATCAGTTTTTTGGATTTCATAGGGCTATGTGTTTCTGCATTTCTCTGCAATTTAATCATTTTTCGGATGTACAAACCGCTTCTGCAGGCTTTTTGGGAAAATGAATTTTATGAGGTAATTTTGGCGTCCGTATTCAAGACAGATTATGGCAGACATAGTACTTGGAATAGAATCCTCCTGCGACGACACTTCGGCGGCCGTCATCCGCGACGGCTATCTGCTTTCCAACGTGATCGCCAGCCAGGATGTCCACAAGGCCTACGGCGGAGTGGTGCCGGAACTCGCGTCCCGCGCCCATGAGCTCAACATAGTGCCGGTGGTCAGCGAAGCTCTTTCCCGCGCCGGCGTCAAGGCTTCCGAGCTCACAGCTGTAGCATTCACGCGCGGGCCCGGCCTCCTCGGTTCGCTGCTTGTGGGCACCTCGTTCGCCAAGGCCATGGGCGTGGCTCTCGATATCCCGATCATCATGGTGAACCACCTTCAGGGCCACATACTCGCCGACTTCATCCTGCAGGAGGGGAAGGAGCCCCATCGGCCGGAGTTCCCCTATCTCTGCCTTCTCGTCAGCGGCGGCAATTCGCAGATTGTCAGGGTGGATGACCCGCTCCACTTCGAGATACTCGGCCAGACCATCGACGATGCGGTGGGGGAGGCCTTCGACAAATGTTCCAAGATGATGGGGCTGGGCTATCCCGGCGGGCCCGTGATCGACAGGCTCGCGAAGCAGGGCGACCCGGAGCGCTTCAAGTTCGCGAAGCCGCACGTGCCCGGACTCGACTACAGCTTCAGCGGCATCAAGACCTCGCTGCTCTATTTCGTGCGCGACGAGCTCAGGAAGGACCCCGAGTTCATGGAGAAGAACAAGGAGGACATCTGCGCCTCCTTCCAGAAGGCTCTGATAGACATCCTGCTGGACAAGCTGATAAAGGCCGCGAAGCAGACCGGAATACGCGAAATCACGATAGGCGGAGGGGTTTCCGCCAACAGCGGACTGCGCAGCCGCATAGAGGAGGAGGGGCGCAGGCGCGGGTGGAACACCTACCTTCCGGAATTCAAGTTCACCACCGACAACGCCGCGATGATCGCGATTGCGGGATATTACCACTACCTTGCCGGCGAGCGCACGTCCCTGGATGTCGCCCCGGTTTCCAGGATGGCCGATTTTTAGCATGAAAGAATTCGAGATAACCTGCCCGCTGACGCGCGAACCGAGGCTCAGGGAGATTGAAGCCAAGGCCGGCGGCCTGAAATGGGTGCTGAAGAAGCGCTCGGTCGACGCCCGCAGGGAGCCCGTCTGGCGCTACCGCTACGAGGCGTATTCGCCGGAAGACAATTATGTCCCTTACGTTCTGCCCGAGGACCGCGATGTCCACGGCGCCGAACCGGTGATCATTGTCGGGGCGGGCCCTGCAGGAATGTTCGCCGCACTCAAGCTGATTACGCTCGGACTGCGCCCGATAATCCTTGAGCGCGGCAAGGACGTGCATGCCCGCAAGGCCGACATGGCCGCGGTCAACCTGCGCGGCGAGGTCAATCCGGATTCGAACTACTGCTACGGCGAGGGCGGTGCCGGAGCCTTCTCCGACGGGAAACTCTACACCCGCTCGTCCAAGCGCGGCGACATACGCGAGGTGCTCCACAATCTCGTGCGCTTCGGGGCATCTTCCGACATTCTCATAGATGCGCATCCGCACATCGGTTCGGACAAGCTGCCGGCCGTGGTCGAGAACATACGCAAGTTCATAGTCGGGCGGGGCGGGGAGTATCATTTCAATTCCAGGGTGACGGCGATAGAAAGGCTGCCCGGCGGCGGTTTCGAAGCACATACCGCTGACGGAGGCAGCTATTCCGCAGCCCGGCTGATATTGGCGACAGGGCATTCGGCGCGTGACGTCTATGAGTTGCTGCACCGCATGGGCGGCGCCCTTGAGGCCAAGGGATTCGCCCTTGGAGTGCGCGTGGAGCATCTTCAGGAGAAGATCAACTGGAACCAGTACCACGGGCAGTGGAAGCCGGGAATGCCGGCGGCGGAGTATTCTTTCGTTGAGCAGGTGGACGGCAGGGGAGTCTTCTCGTTCTGCATGTGTCCGGGAGGCATACTGGTGCCTTCTTCGACCGAAGCCGGGACAGTTGTGCTCAACGGGATGTCCAATTCGGCGCGTTCCGGCAAATTCGCCAACGCAGGCGTTGTGGTACAGGTCGAACCGGAGGATGTCCCGGGCGGGGACCCTTTCCGCCTGATGGACTTTCAGCGTTCCGTGGAGAGGTCGATGTACGATTTCTGCTTCTCCGCCGGGGCGCGGAACCCTATGGCCGCTCCGGCACAGCGCATGGAGGATTTCTGCAACGGACGCATGTCGAAGTCCTTGCCGGAGACCACCTACCGCCCCGGAGTCGTGAGCGCTCCTCTTCATGAGCTGCTGCCGCCCATGGTCGCGGAAAGGTTGCGGAAAGCTTTCCCGAGGGTGAAGATGCGCAGCTACTATACCAATTCCGCATTGCTGCTCGGGGTGGAGTCCCGCACTTCGTCGCCCGTGCGCATTCCCCGGAACCCGGAGACTCTGGAATATCTGTCGATTCCCGGTCTCTATCCCTGCGGCGAAGGGGCGGGCTATGCCGGCGGCATAGTCTCCAGCGCCCTCGACGGCATCAACGTCGCCTCCGCCGTCGCCGCCTCGCTATAGCGCTTCGCTGTCGCTGCTGTTCCGGCAGATTTGCAATCTTCCGGCGCATCGTCATATTGTTGTTTCCGCTGATTTGCAATCTGGCGCCGTATTGGAATTAGCCCACCGGCAGTAGAAACTGCTGCCGCAACCCTATCGGCAGGGTGGCTCCGCTGCGGCAGATGAAATAATCTGCCGGGATGACGCCGCGCGCGAGGAGAGTTGTCAGATGACCCCGCTGCCGAGCATTTCGCCGTCGATGGCGTACCAGACTGCGAACTGGCCGGGCGTGATGCTGCGCTGGGGGCGGTCGAACAGGATGAACAGGCCGTTCGACCTCATCAGCAGGGTCGCGTCCTCGAGCGGCTGCCGGTAGCGTATGCGCACGCGGTAGCGCCTGACTTCGCCGGTCTCCATCGTCTCGGAGGGGCGTATCCAGTGTATATCTTCCGGAGCGATACGCAGGCAGCTGCGCGTCAGGCCTTTGTGCTCCTCGCCTTCGCCCACGTAGATGCGGTTTGCGGCGATGTCCGTGGCAATCACGAAGACAGGCTTTGCGTGTCCGCCTATGGCGAGCCCGCGCCGCTGGCCTATGGTGTAGAACTGCGCCCCCTCGTGTCTTCCGATGATGGCTCCAAAGGGGTTCGGCTTCCAGCGCGTCTTCTTTATATGATGCTTGCCGGAGCGGTAGGTCTCCGTCTCGAAATGCAGGTCGGAATAGTCAAGCGGCCTGGAGAGTTCCTCCAGCTCCCCGTCGCTGATGCCGTCGGCGTCCGGGAAATGACCGCAGGGGTCGGGCCGTACGCAGCTTCGGGCCTTGGCGGCCAGTCCGCAGTCGCGGAGATATTTCTCCGACTGTCCGTAATATGCGTCGAAGACCTCCACCACATCGCCTTCGGCAGGCTTCAGTTTCTGCTGAAGGAACACGGGAAGATCCACCTTGCCGACGAAACAGATGCCCTGGGAATCCTTCTTGTCCGCCGACGGCAGTTCGGCTTCGCGTGCCAGCCGCCTCACTTCCGGCTTTAGCAGGTCGCCGATGGGGAACATGGCGGCCTTGAGCTGTTCCTGGTTCAGCTGGCAGAGGAAATAGCTCTGGTCCTTGTTGGGATCGCTGCCCTCGAGAATGCGGCAGCTGCCGTCCGGCAGCTCCTCCTTGCGGCAGTAATGCCCGGTCGCGACCATGTCGGCGCCGAGCCTGCGCGCGGCCTTGAGGAATGCGTCGAACTTTATCTCGCGGTTGCATAGCACGTCCGGATTCGGGGTGCGGCCCCGGGAATACTCGTCGAACATGTAGTCCACCACGCGCTTGCGGTATTCCCCGCTCAGGTCCACGAAATAGAAGGGGATGCCGATTTTCCTGGCGACCAGCTCCGCCACGAACCTGTCCTCCTCCCACTCGCAGTCGCCGTGGAGCGTGCCTTCGGTGTCGTGCCAGTTCTGCATGAACATCGCGAACACGTCATAGCCCTGGCGCTTGAGCAGCAGGGCGGCTACGCTGGAATCCACTCCTCCTGAAAGTCCAATGCAAATCTTCATATCGGGGCAAATTTAGGAACGCTTTTGTGTTTTGTCAAATCAGTGTATGAAAAATTTGCTATATTTGAATGCTTTATAACCACATTTCAATGACAGAGAAAGAGATAAGGATAGTCTATACCGAATATTCCTCCCTTCAGGAAATGGACGCCGGAGACCGCGAGCTCGCCGAGGCTGCGGTCGATGCCATGGGCGGGGCGTACGCTCCGTATTCGCACTTCCATGTCGGAGCGGCGGTCCGTCTCTCCAACGGCCGGATAGTCAAGGGTGCCAATCAGGAGAACGCCGCCTTCCCCTCCGGCCTTTGCGCGGAGAGGACGGCCATGTTCGCGGCCAGTGCCCAGTTCCCCGGAAAGGAGATGTGCAGCATAGCGGTGGCCGGCGGCCCCCTGGGAAGGCTCGGCCCGAATCCCGCCGCTCCCTGCGGTGCCTGCCGCCAGGTCATGGCGCAATACCAGGCCAGGGCGGGGAAGGACATGAGCGTGCTGTTCGTCGCGTCAGACAAGGTGTTGAAGTTCAACAGGGTGGATGACATCCTCCCCTTTATTTTCAACAATATTTAGCTGTAGCCGGCCTGTCCTGCCCGAAAGGCATGGTAATTTCTGAATTTTTGCTAACTTTGCGGCGGGGAAAGTCGTACACGACCAGCTCCCTCTGAACTCCCCCAGGGCCGGAAGGCAGCAAGGGTAGGAGGTTGTAGCGGTGCGATGTGCTAAGCTTTCCCTTTTTTGTACCTAGTTATGAAGTCAGACATAGTTGTGGTCGGCGGGGGAGCCTCCGGGCTCATGGCGGCGTATTCTGCGGCTGATTCCCTGGTAGCCGGCGGTTCGGACGCGCAGGTTCTCGTGCTGGAGAAGATGCCACGCCCTGCGCGCAAGATAATGATAAGCGGCAAGGGCCGGTGCAATTTCACCAATGTCAAGGAGTGGAACGCCTTTTCGTCGCATGTAAGGGCCAATTCCGGCATGCTCCGCCCCGCATATTACAATCTGACCCCCGACGCGCTGATCGCCCTTTTCTCATCTTACGGAATGAAGTCGGTCGTCGAGAGGGGTGACCGCGCTTTTCCCGAATCACACAGGGCGTCGGACGTCGTGGACGTCCTCGTCAGGGCCTGCACTTCCAAAGGAGTGAAGATTATGTGCGATTCCGAGGTGACGGCCATGGACCGGAAAGGGGAGAAATTCGTGCTGGAGCTTGCGTCGGGCGAAAAATGCGAGTGCCGCAGGCTGATTCTGGCCACCGGCGGGCTGAGCTATCCCGGCACCGGCTCGACCGGCGACGGCTATGGCTGGGCTTCGGGTTTCGGGCACAGGATAACCCGCACCTTCCCTTCGCTGACCGCGCTTGTCCCTGCGGGCTACAAAATGATTAACTCCGAACAGTCCGACCCGGCGCTCCCTCATCATATAGACCGGGGCGCCCCCTTGACGGAACTCGGCCAGAAGCTCTGTGGCGTCCACTTGAAAAACATAGGCATGACGCTGGTGATAGACGGATGCATTGCTGACGAGGAGTTCGGCGACGTGGACTTTACCGACGGCGGCCTGGAAGGGCCGCTGGGCTTCCGTTTCAGCCGCCAGGCCGTGAAGGCCATGCTGAACGGAGGGCATGTGTCCCTGGTGCTGGATCTTAAGGCTGCGGTGGACGCCGCAGAGCTTCAGGGGCGCGTCAGGGAGATATATTCCGAAATCGATGCGGACCCCCGCTCCCTCCACCTGAAGGAAAAGGAGAAATGCCGGATTCTTCTCGGCAAGCTGATGCCCTGGGAGCTGGTTCCGGGCTTCCTGACGATGAATCCGGAGATATTCTCGACCAAGAAGATAAGGAACCGCAGGATTCCTGTCCGGGTGAACCTCGATGTGCTGTCCGCCGCCCTGAAGAACTGGCGTCTGCCGGTCGAGGGCTACGTGGGCTACGAACGCGCCGTGGTCACCGCCGGAGGGGTTTCGGCCGACGGCATCGTGCCCAAGAGCCTGGAGTCCAGACTGGTGCCCGGGCTCCACATCTGCGGCGAACTGCTTGACATCGACGCCGACACGGGAGGATACAATCTCCATTCCGCCTTCGCCACAGGCGCCCTTGCAGGCCGCAGCGCCGCGAAATCATTGCTGTAATCCACTCAAAAACGATATTTATGGAATTCAGAAGAATATTGCCCGGAAGTCCGGACATACCCCTTATGGACGAAGTCAACCTCGAAGCCTTTCCGCCCGAAGAGCTCATGAGCACCGAAATGCAGATGGAGCTTGCGGCGAAGGGGTCGCTCGAGGTCTGGGCCGTTTACGACGGACAGACCTTCGTGGGCTTCACCACCGTCTATCCCCATACCAGGCTCGCCTACGTCTTCTTCCTTGCCGTCAGCAGCAAGACCCGCTCACACGGGTACGGAAGCCGTATCCTCTCCATGCTGCGCGAACAATATTCCGGCAAAAGAATCGTGCTGGACATAGAGCCGCTGGATCCCGGAGCCCCCAATTATGATATCCGCGTGCGCAGGAAGCAGTTCTATCTCAGGAACGGCTTCCACGAGAGCGGCTGGCTGCTGAAGTATCTCGGGCTGAGTTTCGAGGTGCTCTATGCCGAGGCTCCCGGAGAATTCAGGATAGAAGACTACGAGGAGATGATGGACGGAATCCGGGAGATGATCCACTCCTGCGGCTTCGATGTGTTCAAACCTGAAATTTCTCCCATAGGCTGATGCAAGGTTTGCGGAAATCCTGCATTATCATAGCGGAAAGTATAAAGAACGAATGATTATGAAAAAATTTGCAATTACAGCGTCGCTCGTGCTCGCAGCCGGTCTCATGCTGACCTCCTGCCTCAAGGACGACGATTTCCGTGGAAATTATTTCTATCCCAATGCAGTGGTGACCGCAAAGACCTCGGAAGGCGGAATCTTCTACCTCCAGCTGGACGACGAAACCACTTTGAAGCCCACGAACCTGGTCAAGTCCCCCTATGGAAAGGAAGTGAGGGCCTTCGTGAACTATAGCGACCAGGGGGCGTGGACCGGACCCCAGGAGGAAGGCCTGAAGCTTGACAGGGAAGTCTTCCTGAACGCCATCGACAGCATACGCACCAAGGATGTCGTGCCCACCCTCGGAACGGAGGAGGACGCCGATGAATACGGTTCCGCCCCTATCGAGATAATCACCAACAGCTGGTATACCGTGCTCGAGGACGACTATCTCACGCTCACCTTCACCGCCAGGTGGAACAACCCCTACATCTATCACGAAATCAACCTTGTCTATGGCACCGACCCCGATGATCCGTACGTGGTGGAGCTCCGTCACGACCCGCTTGACGACACGGCCTACATGTCGGGACTCGCATCGACAGGAGTGATAGCCTTCCGGCTCACCGACCTTCCCGAAATCGGCGCCCGTCCCGACCATCTTACGATAAAGTATATCTCGCACGACGGTGAAAAGAGCTATACTATCGAGAGGAAAAAGGCCGGCGGAGAAGAGACCGGCACCAAGTCTTCCGAGAAGGTCTCTACGGAGCTGCCGCTAAGATAATCCCTTGATGAACGGCAGCGGCAAGCCGGTCGCCGAAGCGGAACTCGTCCGCAGGGCGAAGAATGAAGATACTGCTGCAGTAAGAGCCATATACGACTCGTATGCGCAGTATCTTCTTGCCGTCTGCCGTCGCTATACCGGTGACGCCGACAGTGCAGCCGATGTGCTGCAGGACAGCCTGGTGAAGATTTTCACCTCGCTGGACAAGTTCGAATGGCGTGGCCCGGGCTCGCTGAAGGCCTGGATGAGGAGGGTGGTCGTCAACGAGGCCCTGATGTATCTGCGCTCGAGGCGCCGCGCAGGAGAATCCGTCGAAGACGACGGAATCGCCGATTCGCTGCCGGACGAGGAGCCCGAGGTGGACGACGTGCCTCTCGCGGTGATCCAGCAGATGATTGCGGAGCTGCCCGAAGGCTACAGGACGGTCTTCAACCTCTATGTGTTCGAAGGCTTCAGCCACAGGCAGATAGCGGACACCCTCGGTATCAGCGAGAATACTTCATATTCACAGTTCAGCAGGGCGAGGTCCCTGCTTGCAAGAAAAATCAAAGAATACAGAGAGAATGGGCAATAACGACTGGCAAGGCAAATTGAGGTCGGAGATGGAGACCTTTTCCGAACCGCTGCCGGATTCCGTATGGGATGCGGTGGAATCGGGAGTGGGCGCGGCCTGGGACAGGCGCCGCCGTATGCGGCGCAGAAGGCGTATGTTTGCCGGGGCCGCTTCTGCCTTCGCCGCAGCCGCTCTGGCGTCCGTGGTCATGTTCCGTGGAGACGAAGACCGTGTCATGCTCATGCCGGCCGCTTCCCGTCAGGTTCTTGCCGCAGCTCCCGTCCTGCAGGAGGAGCTTTTCCTTCCGTCCGCTGCCGCACTGCCGCCGGATCCGGAGCGCAGCCTGGGGGATCATGCCGGAACTGAACCGCTTCAATATCCGGAGGCAGTTCTTCCTGCCCCTGCGTCCGAAGACGCAGCTGCCGTCACGGAACAGCCGGGTGGCAATCCCGGACCGGAGCCCGGGCCGGAAGAGCCGGAAGAGTCTCTTCCGGGGGAGGAGGACATGGCCTTTCCGCAGGTCTTCGACGCCGGTGACGATGATGATGAAGGTGGCGGAATCCGGTTCCGCCTCGGTTTGAAGGCCTCAAACCTGGCCCCCGGCCGCAATGAGACGGTCGGCTACGGCGGAATGTACGGTGCGGCGGTGATGCCGGCTCCGACGGCGCAGCGCGACCAGCTTGTCGGCTATTCATCGGTGCTGCTGAACAACAATTCCCAGGAGGTGAGCACCCATACCGAGCACTGGCAGCCCGTGAGCGTGGGAGTGTCGCTTTCCCTCGGTTTCGGTGAGCACTTCGCCCTCGACGGCGGACTCGACTACTCCTGCCTGGTGTCGGACATGTCGTCCGGAACTGCGGACAACCGCTATGACATACGTCAGACCCTGCATTATGTCGGCCTGCCGCTCAGGGCCAGGTTCTCTTTCTGGAAGCCCGCAGGCTTCGACCTTTATCTGACAGCCGGCGGCAAGGTGGAGAAGTGCGTTGGCGGAACCACTTCCACCTCCTACATCGTGGATTCGGCGGTGAAATCCACGGTCAGGGACAGAATAATTGTGGAACCCCTGCAATGGTCGGTCGGCGCCTCCCTCGGCTTCGGCTACTCTTTCAACGAGCTTTTGGGCATCTATGCCGAGCCGGGCTTCAGCTATTATTTCGACAACGGAAGCTTCGTCGAGACCGTCTACCGAGAGCGTCCGTTCAACTTCAGCCTCTCTCTCGGACTGCGCTTCAACCTGAACTGACGCCGTCCGGGCGTTCCGCAGATTTTGACGAATGCAAATTATAAGGTAATTTTGCATCCGCCCCGTCCCGGGATACGCTTCCGGGAGGGATGAAACTGGATAAATCTATGATAAAGAGCAAAATCTGCGAAATGCTCGGCATCCGCCATCCCCTGTTCCAGGGCGGCATGGCATGGATAGCCGACGCCCGCCTGGCCTCGGCGGTTTCCGAGGCCGGCGGCCTGGGTATCATCTCATCCATAAACTTCGGCACTGAGGCCGTGAGGGAGGAAATCCGCAAATGCCGCGAGCTTACCGACAAGCCTTTCGGCGTGAACATCATGCTCCAGGCGCCAAACGCGGCGGAAGTGGCCGGCATGGTGATCGAGGAAGGCGTCAGGATACTTACCACCGGCGCCGGCTCCCCGGCAGTCTACATGCCCGCATGGAAGGCGGCAGGAATCAAGGTGATTCCGGTGGTCGCATCGGTCGCATACGCGCTCAAGATGCAGGAATGCGGCGCCGATGCCGTAATAGCCGAAGGCGCGGAATCCGGCGGACATGTCGGCGACAACCACACCATGGCCCTCGTGCCCCAGATCGTCGACGCCCTCGATATCCCCGTGCTTGCAGCAGGCGGAATCTTCGACGGAAGGGGAGCGGCCGCGGCATTCATGCTCGGGGCCTGCGGCGTGCAGGTCGGAACCCGTTTCCTCATGGCCGACGAATGCCACATACACGACAATTACAAGGAGAAGCTCGTCAAGGCGTCCGACGTTTCCACCATCGTGACCGGCAAGTCGATGGGAGATGCAGTGCGCTGCCTCAAGACCCCGTTCTCCAAGAAGTTCTTCAAGATGGAATACGACCCCGAGGTGCCCAGGGAGGAAGTGCTCAAGTTCGGCGCGGGTTCCCTGCGCAAGGCCGTGTTCGACGGTGACAACGCCGGGGGCAGCTTCCTTGCCGGCGAGGTCGCCGGAATGATAAGGAGGCGCGAGACGGCCGCCGGGATAGTGGAGGACATAATCGGGGGTGCCGAGAAACTGCTTTCCGGCGCCTCAGGGCTGGTTTATTAGACACGGAACGATATGCGACACAGAGTAGTGGTGACCGGCATGGGCGTCATTTCGCCTGTCGGCAACGATGTACGGACCTTTTGGGACTCCCTGGTGCATGGAGTCAACGGTATAGGCTTCATAAGCGAATTCCCGACAGAAGAGCTCCCAGTCAAGATAGCCGGAATGGTCAGGAACTTTGACGGGGTCGCGCTGGGGCTTGACAAGGCCTTCGTGCGCAAGCAGGATAAATTCGCGCAGTACGGGATGGCCGCCGCAATCCAGGCGATGGAGCAGTCCGGCCTACAGGCTGAAGGCGAGGACGCGAACATCGACCCGTTCAGGCTGGGAGTCTATGTGGGTTCCGGCGTCGGAGGATTCGAGACCCAGTACCGCGAAACGGAGAAGATGATCGGGGATCCGAGCGGCCGCTGGGTGTCTCCCATGATGGTTCCGACGATAATCTCCAACATGGCCGCCGGCCAGATTGCGATACGCTTCCATGCCAACGGCCCCTGCATCGACGTGGTGACCGCATGCGCGACTTCCACGAACGCGCTCGGCGAGGCCTTCAGGGCGATACGCCACGGTTATGCCGACGCCGTAATCGCCGGAGGCTGCGAGCACATGACGACCCCTCTCGGCATTGCCGGGTTCGCGAACGCGAAGGCTCTCAGCCGCGCGGAGGATCCGGAATACGCCTCCCTGCCTTTCAGCGCCGACCGCAAAGGCTTCGTCATGGGGGACGGCGCCGCTGTGCTGGTGCTGGAGGAGCTGGAGCATGCCCTCGCGAGAGGGGCGCGGATATACGGGGAGATGGTGGGCTACGGCAACACCTGCGACGCCTACCATGCCACGGCCCCGCGTCCTGACGGGGTCACCCAGTCGAGGTGCATCATCGACGCTCTCAGGGAGGCCGGCTATGACGAATCCGCTGACACGCTCTATATCAATGCGCACGGCACGGGCACGAAGCTCAACGACAGCGCGGAGACCCTCGCATGTAAGCTTGCCCTCGGGGATGCCGCCTACAAGGCCCACATCACGTCCATCAAGTCCATGACCGGACACATGTTCGGGGCAGCCGGTGCCGCGGAGGCCATAGCCACGCTGATGACCCTGAACGAGGGCATAGTCACGCCTACGATAAACCTCACGGCCACGGATTCCGAGTGCGACCTCGACTATACGCCCTGCGAGGCGGTCAGCTGCAACGTGACTCTGGGAATCTCCAATTCCTTCGGCTTCGGCGGGCACAACGCCTGCATAGCCTTCAGGAAGTACCGCTAGCGGTGCAGCAGGCCCTGGGCGAAGTCTTCTGCCGCATGCTCGCGCACTATGGAGCGCTGCAGCTTCCCTGTGGGCGTATGCGGCAGCTTTTCGCAGATCCTGTAATACTTCGGCCTCTTGTAGGCCGCGAGCATCTGGTGTCCGTTGACGAACCGGATCAGGTCCTTCACCGTGAGCCTGCCGTCCCTGGGCACCACGTATGCCACGGCGACCTGCTCCCTGAGCTTGTCGGGCAGACCTACGACACACGCTTCCGCAACGTCCGGATGTTCCATCAGCACGTTTTCCACCTGTGCTGGATAGATGTTTTCACCGGCGGAGACTATCATGTCGTCCTTCCTTGCCACCAGGGTGACGTATGAGTCCTTGTCCCAGGTGCCGAGGTCGCCGGTATAGTAAAAACCGTTGCGGAAGCGCTTAGCCGTAAGTTCGTCGTTTCCGAAATAGCGCATACCCGATTTCGCCGGGGATGCTATTATGATTTCGCCAGTCTCCTTTCCGTCCTTGCTGACCAGGTCGTCGTGGTCGGCGCATCTGTCGGGATAGACCTTGACGACCCTCACGTCGTCGTCGGTGCATGCCCTGCCGCAGCTTCCGGCGTGTTCCGGGAGATCCTCCGGACGCAGGAAGGTGTTCCAGAAGGTCTCGGTGGTCCCGTAACCGTTGAAAATGCGCGGCGTGAGCGTCTCCATGAATCGTATGCAGTTCTCCCTGTCGAGCGGAGCGCCCATGGTCACGATGCCCTTCAGGCTGCTCAGGTCGGCAGCGGCCTGCTCCTGCATGCGGCAGAGGAGGCTGAGCACGGCAGGAACTCCTATGAGGAAGTTGATTCCGTATTCCTGGGTGTACTGCAGGGTCAGCCCGGCGTTGAACTCACGCATTATGACGACCTCTCCGCCAACGTAGAGGGTGGGGCAGGGGCCGCCGGAATGCAGTCCTCCACGATGGAACCACGGGGTCATGTTCATGGTCTTGTCGCCGTAGGCGAGAGGGAAGTGCATGATCACGTCGTGGGCCGACAGGACCTCGTTGATTGAGTAGAGGGGAACGCCTTTCGGCCTGCTCGTGGTGCCGGAGGTGTAGAGCCGGGTGCATTCGTCGTAGATTCCGTGCCTTTCGGCTCCTATCGGCTCACCGCAGCTCTTTCCGTCCATATACTCCTCCAGCGTGATGCGGGTCATCGCCGTCTCGTCCTTGCCGAAGGAGATTATTGTCTCCGGCGTATGGGTGCAGAGCTTCAGGGCCGCGTTTACGGTCTCGCCGAAGCAGCTTTCGTAGATGAAAGCCTTGGGCCTGGAGTCGTCGATGTTGAGGGCTATCTCGCCGGCTGACATATAGTAGTTGATGGGGCAGTTCACTGCGCCGAGCTTCTGGGGCGCGATGTAGCAGAGCACGAAGGGAATGCTGTTGTGCATCATGTACATCACGACGTCCCCCTTTCCGATTCCGCTTTCCTGAAGCGCGTTGGCCAGCCGGTTCACCCTTTCATTCAGCCCGGCGTAGCTGAGTCTTGTCCCGTCCAGAGGGTTGAAGAGCGCGGGTCTGTCGCCATAGCGGCGCACATTGCGCATGAATCCTTCTACCCAGCTGAAGCTGCTTTCGAAGTTCTTCTTGAAAATCTGATTCTCGTTCATGGTTGTTCGTCTATTCGGCTGAAACGATTATGCTTGAGTTCTGGCCTCCGAAACCGAAGGCGTTGGACATCGCGTACCTGACGGGGGTCTTCCTGGCTTCACCCGTGACAATGTCGGCCCCCTCGCATGCGGGGTCGGGCTCGGCGGTGTTCAGGGTCGCGGGCAATATGCCCTCGCGGCAGGCCATGACACAGGCTATGGTTTCGGTGATTCCGCCCGCCCCCATCATGTGTCCGGTCGCGGCCTTGGTGGAGCTGACGGCCGGCCTGCAGCCGCCGAACACCTCCTTTATTGCGGAAATCTCCACCTTGTCCCCAACGGGCGTGGAAGTTCCGTGCGCGTTGATGTATCCTATGTCCCTGGGCTCCAGTCCCGCCGCAGCCAGCGCCGCCTTCATGCAGGCTTTGGCTCCGTGCCCGTCGGGTGCCGGGGAGGTGACGTGGTAGGCATCGTTGTTGTTGGCCGCCGCGAGCACGTATCCCAGTATCTCCGCGCCTCTGGCTCTGGCGTGCTCTTCGGTCTCCAGCATCAGGGCCCCTCCGCCTTCTCCCATCACGAATCCGTTCCGGTTCAGGTCAAAGGGCCGGCAGGCGAGAGCGGGATCCTCCTCCCGGCTCAGGGCCTTGGCCATCGAGAGCGATGAGGTCACGAGGGGGCAGATTATGCTTTCGGCTCCGACCGCTAGCATCGCATCGGCCTCTCCGGACTCCAGCATCATCATAGCCAGCTTTATGGCGTCGCCTCCTGACGAGCATGCCGTACTCACTGTCATGCTGGGGCCGTAGAGCCCGTATTCTATCGCTATCTGCGCTGCTGCTATGTTGCCCAGGATTTTCGGCACGAATCTGGGGCTGACCTTGCTTTCGCCGCTCCGGGTCATTTCTTCCTGGGTTTCGGCTATGTCCACGATTCCGCTCATCGAGGTTCCCATTACCAGCCCTGTCCGCCATCCTTCGGCGGCGGTGTCGAGCCGGCTCTGCGCGAGGGCTTCGGCGGCTGCGGCGAAGGCGTATTGTGCGAAAAGCGAAGAATCCTTCGCGATGCGTCTGGGCATGTGGTCGGCAGCATTGAAGTCACGGACCTCGGCTGCGACCCTTACGGGAATATCCCCGTTGACGAAGCGGTCGAGCCTTCCGATTCCGGAACGGCCTGCGACCAGGTTCTTCCAGAATTCCGCCACTGAATCTCCTATCGGGGTGACGGCCCCCATTCCTGTTATCGCAATTCTTTTCATATTCAGGTCTTGTATGTACACAAAAAATTCGGACCTCACCCTGAAGCAGGGTGTGATTCCGGATGAAAACTTTTGGAGCCACTCACGAGACTCGAACTCGCGACCTGCGCGTTACGAATGCGCTGCTCTACCGACTGAGCTAAAGTGGCTTGGGAGTGCAAATATACGCAAAATATCCGAAGTGGCAATAAAAGGGCGCGTCATTTCCTGCGGCCGGCGAGGAAAATGAACAGCGAGCCCAGCAGGCCGGAGCACAGCGAGCCCAGCAGCACCGCAATCTTTCCTGCGTCCCTGAGCGCCAGCATCACGGCATCGCCCTGGTCTCCGAACGACAGGGTGTCGATGAAGATGGACATCGTGAAGCCTATGCCTCCCAGACATGCGACAGCGGCGAGCATGCCCCAGCTGCTACCGGCGGGCATGTCGCCTATCCTGAGCTTTACGGACAGCCAGCTGAACAGCATGATGCCGAGCGGCTTGCCGATTAGCAGGCCGAAGAACACGCCCATCTGGACGCTTCCGAGCCCGCTGTCGTATCTGAAGATGTTGAACAGGGATGGGTCGCTGATCGTGACTCCTGCGTTGGCAAGTGCGAACAGGGGTACAATCAGGAAATTGACCCAGGGGCCGAGGGCGTGCTCTATCCGGTAGCTCATGTCCAGAGTGCCGTGGGCGACGGACTCCAGCCGCTGCAGACAGTAGCGCTGGCCATGGTTGGGGAAGGGTTCGGGATAGCTTTCCGCGAGCTGGTCCAGCCTGGCTATGAGCCTGTTGCGCTTATGGTAGTACTGCGCCTTGTTGTAGAGAGGGGCGGAGGGAATCAGGAAGGCCATCACGACTCCCGACATGGTCGCGTGTATTCCGCTGTAGTAGAAGAGCACCCATACGAGGAGGGTGCACAGGATATAGGGGAACATCCTCTTCTCTCCCAGCCGCCGCATTATGAAGACGAACGCGATCACCGCCAGGGCGAGCCCCAGCAGGCCGAGGTCTATCTTTCCGCCGTAGAAGAGTATGACCACCAGGATGGCTATCAGGTCGTCCGTCACGGCGAGGGCCGTCAGGAAGACCTTGAGCGAAAGCGGCACCCTCTTGCCGAGCATGGAGATTATGCACACGGCGAAGGCTATGTCCGTGGCCGTGGGGATGCCCCATCCTCCCGCCGCTGCGGTGCCGGAATTGATGAGAGTGTAGATCAGCGCCGGGGCTATCACGCCCCCGAATGCGGCGACTATGGGCAGCATGGCCTTCTTCGCCGTGGATAGTGCGCCTTTCGCGAACTCCCTCTTGATCTCGAGGCCTACGAGGAAGAAGAACAGCACCATGAGGATGTCGTTGATGAACTTCTCCACGGTCATGTCGCGCGGGAACAGGAAGTCCAGGTTCCCGTCGTCGCTGAAAAGGTGCAGCTGGATGTTGGTCTCGAGGATTGAATGATAGTGGTGGCTGGTCTGCGGGATGTTGGCCAGCAGCATGGCGACCACCACGCATATCATCAGTATCACTCCGAGCAGCCACGGCTTGTGCCAGAGCTTGCCGTTGACAAGCTTGAAGATGCCCTTGTTCCAGGTGTACAGCGGCGGGATTATTCTCATCGGGCCGGTCTAGAAGATTATCTTGAAATCCATCAGGTAGTTCCCGCAGCAGCTGCCGTCGATGCTGCAGGGCTCTCCTCCACGGGAGCAGAGCGGTTCGCGCGGCCTGAGCTCCAGGCAAGCCAGGTCTCCGGTGCGCAGGTAGCAGTATTTCGAAACCTCCGTCAGCATCGCCTCGACGGTCGCGGCGGACGCGAAGGAAGTGCCGAACAGGGGAGCGCCGTTCCTGAGCAGCTCCACCCTGTTGCCCTCTCTCCCCTGGGTCACCTTGTTGTACATGGGCGAGGGCAGGAAGGAAGTGTGGTCGAGGCAGCATGCCCGGGCATAGCCGTCTTCGCTGCCGTCGATGAAGTCTTCCGGATACAGAAGCAGTCCATAGTTTATGCTGTCGTAGTATCTTGAAGCGAAGCGCTCCGCTATGTACTTCCCGGGCTTGCTGATTCTGGCGAACAGCACGGGGCTCCAGCTTATCCGGCCGACGAAGTCGGGCACATAGAAATCGTCGCTGCTTTTCTTCAGCGTGGTGTCGGGGCGCACCACCGTCCTTCCGGCGGCGTTCAGGACCACGATGTTCATTGCCTGCCGTTGAATTTCTCCTTCAGGCTCTCAAGCTTGTATTCGTCCTGGAGCTTGATGAACTGCGCCTTCGTGTCGAGAGGGAAACTGCCCTGGAGCACCCAGGAGAAATAGGAGGGTTCGGTCCGGTAGACGTCGTGCAGCCTCTTGCCCTTGTGCTTCCCGAAATTGACCACTGCCTCGCCGTCCTTGTCGTAGATCAGGTAGCCGCTGAAGTCCACGTTCTTCTTGAGGCAGGAGAAGCCCGACAGGAACCTGACGTCGTTCTTGAGTTCGGGATAGCGGTCGAGCTGGGATTTAAGGACCTCGTAGGTGGCTACGGTGTCGGCCTCGGCCGTATGCGCGTTGTTGAGCTCCTCGCCGCAGTAGAAGCGGTAGGCCGCCTTCAGGTTGCGCGGCTCCATCATGTGGAAGATGTTCTGCACGTCGACCATGAGCGGCTCGTGCAGGTTCACGTGCAGGTCCTTTCCCGCAAGCTTGACGCGCTCGAATTCCTCCGCCAGCATCGGGAGGTCGAACTTGGAGGAGTTGAAGCCCGCGAGGTCGCAGTCCTTGAGCCAGTCCGCTATCTCGTCGGCCAGCTCGTAGAAGGTCGGGAGGCCGTCGAGCATGTCGTCGGTGATGCCGTTGACCTTCGAGGCCTCCGGGTTCATCTTGCGCTGGCACCTGTGTTCGTAGTCCCACGGGCGTATTCTCCAGGTCTTGATTCTCTGCTCGCCGCCAGGGAATATCTTGACGAAACTGAGCTCGACTATGCCGTCGGCCGAGATGTTGAGTCCGGTGCTCTCTATGTCGAAGAAGAGCAGGGGGCGCTTCAGTTCGAGTTGCATAGGCGGACTATGAAATCATTATGGGCATCAGGATGCCGCATATCTTTCCGCTCTCCTCCTCTTCCTCGGAAGGCAGGATCAGGGCCGCCCTGCGCGCGTCGGAGAACTTCATGACGATGGACTCGCTCTGCATGTTGCCCACCATGTCCAGGATGTGCGGGGACTTGAAGCCTATGCCCAGTTCGTCGCCGTTGTATTCGCAGGCTATCTTCTCGTAGGCCGCGAGCGCGAAGCCCAGGTCCTGGGCGGTGATTTCGAGCTGGCCGGGGCGGAGTTCGAACTTGATGTGGTTCGACGCCCTGTTGGCGCAGACGGAGACGCGGCGCACGGCGTTGAGCAGCTGCAGCCTGTCTATCTTGAGTATGTTCGAGTTGTTCTGCGGTATGACCCTGCGGTAGTCGGGGAACTTCCCGACTATGAGCCTGCATATCATGAGGCTGTCGCCGAAGCGGAACTCCACGGTGTTGGAGTCGAAGGCGGCGGTGACCTCGTCGTCCCTCTTGTCTATGGCGGCTCGGAGCACGTTGGCGGCTTTCTTGTGCAGGATGAAAGAGGATTTCTCATCCACCCTGGCCTCTTTGGTGCTGTATGCAATCAGCTTCTGTGCGTCGGTGGCCACAAGGGTGGAGCCTTCGGGGTCGAGGTCGAAATATATTCCGTTCATTACGGGGCGCATCTCCTCGTCGGCGGTCGCGTATACGGTGTAGCCTATGCCTTCTCCCAGCACCTGCGCGGGGAACACGGCCTTCATCGCGTCCTCGCCCGCACCCTTGATTTCAGGGTAGTCGGCGGCGGGGAAAAACGGCAGAGAGGAATTTCCGTTGCCCCAGATGCACTCGAAAGAACTCTCCGAAGTGGTCTTGACCGTGACGGGCTGGTCGGGGAGAGTCTTGAGGAGCTCCATCATCTGACGGGAAGGGACGGCTATGCTGTCGTTCTCCCCGGCGTTCTGGACGGCTATCGCGGTCCTGAGCGTGAGCTCCTGGTCGGACGCGGTGATCTGCAGCTTGTCGCCGTCGAGCGAAAAGAGGAAGTTCTCGAGTATGGGGAGCGTGGTTTTTGCCGGAATGGCCTTCGCTACGTCGGAGAGGCCTTTGAGCAGGTCGGCGCTAGAAACATTGAATTCCATATCAGTCGTTTTAGTTTATAACAACAAATGTAATCAAAAATCCCCTAAAAACATCTGAAGACGCCAATTTTGCCGAAACTCTTTCGTTTTGCAAATCGTGGCATGTAATTTGACTCTACTGGCCTCCGGATTTTTAAATCTGTTCAGAATATGAAAAAAGGTATATTGGTAGTATTGATTTCCGTCCTGGCAAGCGGACTGACAGCCTTCGGCATAGCCAAGACGGCCGGTCCGGCGGAGACACGTGTGGTGTACGGGCCCGACGACAAGATGGTGAGGACTGTCAATCTGGCAATGTCGGACTATCCTGATTTCACATACGCGGCGGAGAACGCCGTCGAGGCCGTGGTCTATGTCCAGGTGACCGTGAAATCGGAGAGGCAGCAATATTATATAGACCCGTTCTTCCGCTTCTTCTTCGGTGACGAAGGCCAGCCCAGGGAGAACATACGCAGGGGCAGCGGCTCCGGAGTCATCATCCGCTCTGACGGATACATAGTCACGAACAACCATGTGGTGGCCGACGCGACCGAGGTCAAGGTCACTCTCAACAATAACAAGACCTACGACGCGACCGTGGTCGGGACCGACCCCGCGACCGACGTGGCCCTGATAAAGATCGAGGAGGACAACCTTCCCGTGCTGCAGTTCGCCGATTCCGACAAGCTCAGGCTGGGTGAATGGGTGCTCGCGATAGGCAGCCCCCTCGGAGAGGAGCTCCGTTCCACCATCACCGCCGGCATAGTCAGCGCCAAGGGCCGCTCGATGCCGAGCAACGGAGAATTCAAGATTGAATCCTTCATCCAGACCGACGCTGCGGTGAACCCCGGCAATTCCGGCGGCGCCCTCGTCAACAAGGAAGGCGAGCTGGTGGGCATCAACACCGCCATTGTCTCGACGACCGGCTCCTACACGGGATACTCGTTCGCGGTTCCCTCCAACATAGTCAAGAAGGTGGTTTCCGACCTGATTGACTTCGGTTCCGTGAGGCGCGCGACCCTCGGTGTCACCATGAGCATGATAGACGAGGAGACAGCAAAGGAGCTCAAGCTGGATTCGCTGGACGGTGTCCTTATTCATGAGGTTCTTCCCGGCAGCTCCGCCCAGAAGGCCGGAGTAAAGAAGGGAGATATCCTGCTCGCCGTCGACGGGACCGTAATCAAGTCGCCTTCGGCGCTTCAGGAGAAGGTGAACAGCTTCCATCCCGGCGACAAGGCGGTGCTCAAGCTGCTGCGCGACGGCAAGGAAATCACCCTCGATGTGACTTTCCAGGAGGGTACTGACGAGATAGGCAACGTGGAGGAGGACGGAACGGTTATGTTCTACGGAGCGAAGCTGGCTCCCGCCGACAGGGGCGTGAAGATAGTTGACGCCGGCAACGGCAGGCTGGCCCAGGCCGGAGGAGTGGACGGATTCATAATCCTCTATGTCAACGACCAGAAGGTCAGCAAGCCCGAGGACGTGATAGAAATCGCCAAGAAGAGCAGGCGCTCCATCTTCATCGAGGGCGTGACCTCGACCGGAAGGCCCGGCTACTTCGGATTCGGCAAGGACGACTGATTCCTGAACTGAATATATTTCTGATATTTGCCCATGCGGCGGGGTTCCGGCCCCGCCGCTTTTTTGTTGATAAAAAACTTGAGATTGTTGAAACTTTTTAAGAACGTGCACGTATATATACACGAAAAAGTTTCAGAAAAGAGATGAGACAGCTTAAGATTACAAAATCCATCACAAACCGCGAAAGCGCCTCCCTTGACAAATATCTTCAGGAAATAGGACGCGAGGAGCTCGTGTCCCCGGAGGAGGAGGTGGAGCTTGCCCAGCGCATACGCAAGGGCGACCAGGAAGCTCTCGAGAAGCTCACCCGCGCGAACCTGCGCTTCGTGGTCTCCGTCGCGAAGCAGTACCAGAACCAGGGGCTCAGCCTCCCCGACCTCATCAACGAGGGCAACCTCGGCCTGATCAAGGCCGCCGAGAAGTTCGATGAGACCAGGGGATTCAAGTTCATATCATACGCAGTATGGTGGATCCGCCAGTCGATACTCCAGGCCCTTGCGGAGCAGAGCCGCATCGTCAGGCTTCCGCTCAACCAGGTGGGCTCGCTGAACAAGATAAACAAGGCTCTCGGAAAGTTCGAACAGGAGAATGAGCGCCAGCCTTCTACCGACGAGCTCGCCGAGATGATAGACATACCGAAGGACAAGATAGCCGACACCCTCAGGGTTTCGGGACGCCATGTGAGCGTGGACGCACCCTTCGTCGAGGGTGAGGACAACAGCCTGCTCGACGTGCTGCCCAACGAGGATTCGCCCAGCGCCGACAGGGGGCTGACCAACGAGTCCCTGAGCACCGAAATCGAAAGGGCGCTCCAGATACTCACGCCCCGCGAGCGCGAGATCATCAAGTCCTTCTTCGGCATAGGCTGCCAGGAGATGACCCTCGAAGAGATCGGAGAGCGTCTTGACCTCACCCGCGAGCGCGTGCGCCAGATCAAGGAGAAGGCGATACGCAAGCTCAAGAAGCCGGCCGCAAGCAAACTTCTTAAGTCCTACCTCGGCTGATGACAGCGGAACAGCTCATAGCCGCGAAGGCCTCAGAGGCTGTCAAGGCGATATACGGCGCCGAGCTCGAACCGTCGGCGCTTCAGGTCCAGCCCACCCGCAAGGAGTTCGAGGGCGACTACACTCTCGTGGTTTTCCCCCTGCTCAAGATTTCGCGGCAGGCTCCGGACGCCACAGGTAACGCCATAGGCGAGTGGCTTCTGGCCAACTGCGCCGAAATCTCCGCGTTCAACTCCGTGAAGGGTTTCCTGAACCTTTCCCTCTCCGGCGTGTACTGGCAGGAGAGGCTGTCCTCCGTGGCGGCGGACTCCGATTACGGCAGGCTCCCGTCCACCGGACGCAGGATAATGGTCGAATTCTCATCGCCCAACACCAACAAGCCCCTTCACCTGGGCCACGTGCGCAACAACCTTCTCGGATTCTCCGTCTCGGAGCTGCTCGAGGCGGCCGGCAACGAGGTCATCAAGGTCACGCTCGTGAACGACAGGGGAGTGCATATCTGCAAGTCCATGTACGCATGGCAGCAGCGCTTCGGAGGTGCCACCCCGGAGAGCAGCGGAAAGAAGGGCGACCATCTCGTCGGCGACTGCTATGTGGAGTACGCCAGGATGGAGAAGGAGGACCCTTCGGTCATCGACAAGGTGCACGACATGCTCGTGAAATGGGAGGAGGGCGACCCCGAAGTGCGCGCCCTCTGGGAGAAGATGAACGGCTGGGTGTTCGACGGCTTCGAGCAGACCTACAAGGCTCTGGGAATCTCTTTCGACCGGACATATTACGAACATGACACCTACCTGCTCGGCAAGGAGCTCGTGCAGCGCGGCCTCGACATGGGAGTGTTCCAGCGCGATCCCGACGGGTCAGTATGGTGCGACCTCACCGCCGACGGTCTCGACCGCAAGCTGCTGCTGCGCTCGGACGGAACCTCCGTCTACATCACCCAGGATCTCGGCACCGCAGAGAAGCGTTTCGAGGAGTACAGCCTGGATTCGCACATCTACGTGGTGGGCGACGAGCAGAACTATCATTTCCAGGTGCTCAAGCTGATACTCAAGAAACTCGGTTTCGGCTGGGCCGACCAGATCTATCATCTGTCGTACGGCATGGTGGAGCTCCCCGAGGGCAAGATGAAATCCCGTGAGGGAACCGTCGTGGACGCCGACGACCTGATCGAGAAGATGTACGAGGAGGCGAAGGCGACTTCTGACGAGAGCGGCAAGCTAGCCGGGCTGCCTGAGGAGGAGAAGGACAGGCTCTACCACACCATCGGCCTCGGGGCCCTCAAGTACTTCATACTCAAGGTCGACCCCAAGAAGAAGATGCTCTTCAACCCCAAGGAGTCAATCGATTTCAACGGCAATACCGGGCCCTTCATCCAGTATACCCACGCCCGCATCAAATCCATACTCAGGAAGGCCGGGGAGCAGGGCATAGAAGCGAAGTTGGACACTGACGCCGCGCTGAGCCCCAAGGAGGTGCGTCTCGTGAAGCTGATTTCATCCTATCCCCAGAAGGTGGCCGAGGCCGCCGAGGCGCTTTCGCCCGCGCTTATCGCGAATTACTGCTACGAGCTCTCGAAGGAGTTCAACCAGTACTATCACGACACCATGATACTGCGCGAACCGGACAGGAAGCTGCTCGAGATGCGTCTCGTGCTCATCTCCACGCTGGCCTCCGTGCTCAGCAAGGCAATGAAGATACTCGGAATTGAACTGCCTGACAGAATGTGACATACCTACTTCCGTAAAGGAAGTCGAAAAGCTCGGCTGGGACTACATAGACGTCATCATCTTCACCGGAGACGCCTTTGTGGACCATCCGAGTTTCGGTACGGCCTGCATCGCGCGCTGGCTGCAGAGGCACGGCTACCGCATCGCGGTGGTGCCCCAGCCCAACTGGCGGGATGACCTCCGCGATTTCCGGAAGCTCGGCGCCCCGAGGCTGTATTTCGCCGTCAATGCGGGGGCCATGGACTCCATGGTCAACCACTATACGGCGGCCAGGCGCCTCCGGCACGACGACGCCTATACCCCCGAAGGGAGGGCTGGCCAGCGCCCCGACAGGGCGGTGACGGTCTATTCCCGGATACTCAAGCGGCTGTGGCCCGAAGTCCCCGTGGTGATAGGGGGAGTCGAGGCCTCCCTCCGCCGTCTGACGCACTACGACTACTGGGACGACAGGATCATGCCCTCGGTGCTGGTGGACAGCGGAGCCGACTGGCTGTGCTACGGGATGGGGGAGAAGCCCATGCTCGAGCTCACCCGTGCCATCGAGTCCGGCCGCAACGTGAGCCAGATCGAGCGCATACCCCAGCTGGCCTTCCTGCGGAAGGGCCGTCCAAGGGCGGAGAACCCTCTGGTCCTGCATTCATACGAGCGCTGCTGCGGCGACGCCCGGGCGTTTGCGGAGAATTTCCACAACATTGAGACCCATGCCAACATGCTGCACCCCCAGACCATTGTGGAGCCTGTCGGTGACGGGTACGTCCAGGTGAACCCTCCGTATCCGCCCGCCAGCACGGAAGAGATGGATTCCTGGTGGGACCTTCCTTTCACGAAGCGGCCCCATCCAAGGTACAAGGGCAAGAGGATTCCGGCATACGACATGATAAAGGACTCCATCATCACGCACAGGGGCTGTTTCGGAGGATGCAATTTCTGCACTATAGCCGCGCATCAGGGCAAGTTCATACAGTCGCGTTCGGAGGAGTCCATACTCAAGGAGGTCCGCCGGCTCGCCTCGATGCCCGAGTTCCACGGCAATATCTCCGATCTCGGCGCCCCTACGGCCAACATGTACGGCCTGCATGGCAGGGACACCGGAATATGCTCCAAATGCCGGCGCAAGTCCTGCCTCTTCCCGGCCCGCTGCCCGAACCTCGAGGTGGACCACGGGCGGCTGCTGGAGCTCTACAGGAAGGTGGACGCGGTCAAGGGCGTGCGGCATTCGTACATAGGCAGCGGAATACGCTATGACCTCTTCCTCGACGAGAACGGATTCCTCGACGCAAACGGGAAGAAATACCTGCGGGAGCTGATGCTGCACCACACTTCCGGGCGTCTGAAGGTGGCTCCCGAGCACACCGAGGAGAAGGTGCTGAAGTATATGGGCAAGCCTTCGTTCAGGCTTTTCGAAAGGCTGAGGAGGGAATTCGACAGGATAAACGCCGAAAACGGCACCCGTACCGAACTCGTTCCGTATTTCATATCCTCGCATCCCGGATGCACCATGCAGGACATGCTCCGCCTGCGCGCAAACCCCTGTCTCAGGGGAATATGGATGGACCAGGTGCAGGACTTCATGCCCACCCCCATGACTACGTCCTCGGTGATGTTCAGCACGGGTCTGGACCCCCATACGATGAAGCCGGTTTTCGTGGAACGCGACCCCGACAGAAAAAAAGCGCAGAAGGCGGTTTTTTTTCAAAAAAAATAATACTATTATTGCAGTCGCAAATTCAAGAAATATATGGCAGCCGACAACAAGAAACGACACATCGTCAGCTATGAGAACATGTCCCGCGAACTGGCAGAGGCCTTCGCGGAGAAGTACCCCAAAGGATCAAGCGACTATCTTCCTGACATAGTCAGATATACCAAGCCTGACGGCACCCCGTTCTATGCGGTGATGATTGAGGTTCCGGATGCGATCTACCTTGTGAAGATCAAGGTGAAGATTGACGACGCCGATGACATCGAGCGCTGGCTTGAAGGCGAGGAAGATGCGGAGAACGAGCAGGTGACCGGCTCAAGCGCGGTCGGCGGCGATGAGGGCGGCCCTCTGCCTGATGACAACATTTCGCAATACGGTGCGGACGACGAGCCACAGGATGCAGCTGATTAATCCACTGAAGAAATTATCCGAACACAGCAGACTGCTGCTGCTCAGTTTTATAATCGGCGTACTCTCAGGGTGCGCCGCTGTCGTTCTTGACAGGGCTATAGAGCTGATAAGCCACTTCCTTGTAGGCGGGAGCATCTACGGCAACGGCGAGAACTGGCGCTTCCTTATCCTGCCCGGAGTCGGAATGCTGATTTCGCTTCTCCTGGTCAGGTATGTTGTGCGCGACAACATAGGGCACGGAGTCACGAAGGTTCTTCTCGCCGTGTCCAGGAACGAATCCAAGATACGTCCCCACAATATCTGGTCCTCGGTCCTCACCTCGTCCTTCACGATAGGCTTCGGCGGCTCCGTGGGAGCGGAGGCCCCGATAGTCTATACCGGTGCCGCCATAGGTTCCAACATCGGCAGGGTCTGCGGGCTCAGCTACCGCAGCATCACGATATTGCTGGGATGCGGTGCCGCCGGGGCGATAGCCGGTATTTTCAAGGCTCCGCTTGCGGGCGTGCTCTTCACGATGGAGATACTTCTGTTCAACGTCTCCATGAATTCGATGCTTCCGCTGCTGATTTCGACGATTTCCGCCACGGTGGTGTCGTATGTATTCAGGGGGTCGACTCCGGTTTTCGCCTGCACCCTGACCCCGTTCGCGATGGGCAATATCCCGTTCTACCTGATTCTCGGTGTGGCGGCCGGGCTCTTTTCGCTCTATTTCACAAACGGCACGCTTTGGCTGGAGGACAGGCTCGGGCGTATACGGAACGTCTATGTCCGCTGGCTGCTCTGCGCGGTAGGCCTTGGCCTGCTGATTTTCCTTTTCCCTCCTCTCTACGGCCAGGGCTACGATTCGCTCAACGCCCTGCTGGCCGGGAGGGGCATTGACGTGGAGGGAAGCACCTTCCTCGGGTTCATGACCCGTTCCGCCTGGGGCGTGCCGCTGTTCTTCCTGCTGGTGTTGTTCTTCAAGATAATCGCGATGACGCTCACGAATTCCGGCGGCGGCGTGGGAGGAACCTTCGGCCCCACCCTGTTTGCCGGCGCGATTCTGGGTTTCGTTGTCGCCCGCTGCCTCAATCTCTCAGGGGCCGAGGTGCCGGAGCAGAATTTCGTGCTGGTCGGCATGGCCGCGCTCATGTCTTCGGTGATGCAGTCTCCGATGACCGCAATCTTCCTGATAGCGGAGATCTCCGGAGGCTACGAGCTCCTGCTGCCCCTGATCCTGACTTCCACGGTGTCCTTCGGCACCGTGCGCATATTCGAGCGCTATTCAATCTACACGAAGCGCATAGCGCAGAGCGGCGACCTGCTGACGCATGACAGCGACCAGGCCGTGCTGACTCTCCTGAACACCAACAGCCTCATCCGGGACAAATACCCCAAGGTGCAGATTGACGCGCCGCTGAGGGATATCATCGGCATGGTTTCGGAGAGCGACGCCGCTGTGCTGGCGGTCATAGACTCGCAGGGCCGTTTCCAGGGCATGGTGGACCTTGCGGCTGCGCGGAAATATCTCTTCGATACGGACCAGTACGACAAGATCCATGTCTACAACCTCATGGAGACTCCTCCGGAGTATATCTACTACGGGGAGAAGATGGATTCCGTGATGCATAAGTTCGACAAGACGGGCGCATGGCGTCTGCCGGTGATTGACGAAAACCGCAAGTATCTGGGCTTCATCTCCAAGTCCCGGCTGCTTACCGCCTATCGCGCCGAACTTAAAGAAATCTCGATGCAGGACTAGCCGGCACCGAGATTCCAAGAAACAGATTTATAGGTATTTGGAGTATTATTCCTCTTTCTTGTTCCTGGCCTTGCGCTGCCCGGCAGCAGCTTTCACGAAGGCTGTGAATATAGGCTGGGGATGCTCGGGAGTGCTCTTGAATTCCGGGTGGAACTGCACTCCTATGAAGAAGGGGTGGGAGGGGATTTCCATGACCTCCACTAGCCCTGTCTGCGGATTGCGTCCGGTTGAAACCATTCCGGCCTTCTCGAACTCGGGGAGGAAGTCGGAGTTGAATTCGTAGCGGTGCCTGTGGCGCTCGGAAATCAGGTTGCTTCCGTAGATTTCCGCGATTCTGGAGCCCTTCTTGAGCTCGCATTCGTAGGCTCCCAGCCTCATGGTGCCGCCCTTGATGGTGGTGGACTTCTGATCCTCCATGAGGTCGATTACGGGATGTTCGGTCTTGGCGGTGACCTCGGTCGAGCAGGCGTCGTTCCAGCCGAGCACGTGCCTGGCGAACTCTACCACGCACATCTGCATGCCAAGGCAGATTCCGAAGAAGGGAACCCCGTGCTCCCTGGCGTATTTGATTGCGGAAATCTTGCCTTCGAGGCCGCGTTCCCCGAATCCCGGGGCGACGAGTATTCCGTCCGCCTTGCCGAGTATCTCGGCGGCGTTGTCATCGTTGAGGTGCTCGCTGTGGACGGTATGGACGTTGACCTTGCATTCGTTGGCGGCTCCCGCGTGCACGAACGACTCGAGTATGGACTTGTATGCGTCCTGGAGTTCGACGTATTTGCCGACGAGGGCTATGTCCACCTCGGTCTTGGGGTTCTTCAGCTTCTCGAGGAACGCGTTCCATGCGCGCATGTCGGGCTGGGTGAAGTTGTCTATCTGCAGGTGGCGCACCACGAGCTCGTCGAGATGCTCTTCGTGCATGTTGAGTGGCACCTGGTAGATGCTCCATGCATCGATGGACTGTATTACGTGTCCGGGCTTGACGTTGCCGAACATTGCGATTTTCTTCCTGATTTCGGGGGTCAGGGGGTGCTCCGTGCGGCACACGATTATATCCGGCTGGACTCCCGACTGCTGCAGCATCTGGACCGAGTGCTGGGTGGGCTTGGTCTTCAGCTCCTTGGCGGCGCTGAGGTAGGGCACCAGGGTCAGGTGTATGGACATGCAGTCCTCTTCGGGAAGCTCCCACTGGAGCTGGCGCACTGCCTCCACGAAAGGCTGTGACTCCATGTCACCTATGGTTCCGCCGATTTCGGTGATGATCACATCGTATTTGCCGGTCTTGCCGAGCAGCAGCATGCGGCGCTTGATTTCGTCGGTGATGTGGGGGATGATCTGGACGGTCTTGCCCAGGTACGCTCCTTCGCGCTCCTTGGTGATGACCGTGTAGTATATCTTGCCGGTGGTGACATTGTTGGCCTTGGAGGTGTGGACTCCGAGGAAGCGCTCGTAGTGTCCGAGGTCAAGGTCGGTCTCCGCTCCGTCCTCGGTCACGTAGCACTCTCCGTGTTCGTAGGGGTTGAGGGTTCCGGGGTCGACGTTGATGTAGGGGTCGAACTTCTGGATGGTGACGCTCAGGCCTCTTGCCTGAAGGAGTTTTGCGAGGGATGCGGCGATTATGCCCTTGCCCAGAGATGAGGCAACTCCGCCCGTGACGAAAATATACTTTGTGTCCATAACGGGATGCAAAGATAATAAAAGTTCGTAACTTCGCAGCCATGGAAATGAAAAGGTTTTTTTATCGCCTTCTTCCGGCGGCCCTGGGCATGCTGGCGTGTCTGGGATGCTCCGCAAAGGTCAGGGAGTACAGGATAGAGGTCGTCAATGAATATTCCCATGATACTGGAGCCTATACGCAGGGGCTGTTCTTCAACGGCGGCAGGCTCTACGAGAGCACCGGGCAGTACGGGGAGTCTACGCTGAGGATAGTGGACCTCGAGAGCGGAGAGGTGGAACGCCGCCTGGACTTCAACCGCAAGTATTTCGTGGAAGGTTCCGTGATTCTTGGCGACAAGCTCTACGTGCTGACCTGGACGAACCGCGTAGCATACGTCTACGACGCCGCCACCCTTGAGTATGAGGGCGCATATTCCTATCCCCGCGACGGCTGGGGCCTGACGACCGACGGCAAGTCACTGATCGCTTCGGACGGTTCCTCGCGGGTTTATTTCCTGACCCCCGAGTTCCAGCTGGAGCGCAGCGTGAACGTGGAGATGGACGGCCGGCCGCTGCGCAATCTCAACGAGCTTGAGTGGATTGACGGAAAGATATGGGCCAATGTCTATCTTACCGACATGATAGCCATAATAAATCCCGCCGACGGCACCGTCGAGGCCACGGTGGACTGCTCCGGCCTTCTGCCCAAGAGTCTCCGCACCCGCGACACCGACGTGCTCAACGGCATCGCCCTCGACCCCGCCACGGGCAAAATCTACCTGACCGGCAAATACTGGCCCCGCCTCTACGAGGTGAAGCTGGTGGAGAAGCGGTAGGGGGCGTTGTTAGAATATCAACATCTTTAATAACTTTGTAAAGATGAAAAGAGATATTTTACGGCAAAATGCAGATAGTCTGGTTCATCCTTTTGTTAAATGGGCTGGAGGAAAGTCACAATTGCTATCGGAAGTTCAAAAAGTCCTTCCACCAAATTTGGCCTCCAGAAAGCACCTGATTTATGTTGAGCCGTTTGTTGGAGGGGGCGCTGTCTTATTTTGGATTTTGCAGCAATATCGAAATATCGAACATGCAATTATAAATGATATCAATTCGGAACTTATTTGTACTTACCGGGTTATCAAGTCAGATGTTGCGTCTTTAATATCGGAGTTGGATATTTTGCAGACTGATTATCTGTCTCTTGATTCAGACGGACGTAAAGAATATTTTCTGGATAAAAGGGATGTATTTAATTCAAAATCAACAGCTTCTGTAGAAACGGCCGCTCTGTTCATTTTTCTGAACCGCACTTGCTTCAATGGTCTTTATCGTGTAAATTCCAGAGGTTTGTTCAATGTGCCTCACGGGAAGTATTCAAGTCCGAGGATTTGTGATAAAGACAATCTTAGAGCAGTTTCCCGATTGCTGCAGAAAGTCGATATTTTATGCGGAGACTTTACTAATACTGGTTATTATGCTGGGCGGGACACTCTTTATTACTTTGATCCTCCATATAAACCTGTTAATGAGACATCTTCGTTTACATCATATTCAAAAGACGGATTCGACGATGCTGAACAGATAAGACTTCGTGATTTCTGTAATCAGATATCTGAAGCTGGTGCTATGTTTATTTTAAGCAATTCGGATCCTGAAGTAGATAATCCTAGTGGAAACTTTTTTGATGCTATTTATAACCAGTATTTTATCAAAAGAGTATCAGCGGTAAGAATGATAAACTCTGACCCGAATGGCCGTGGCAATGTTTCCGAAATTATGATATCAAATTTGGCACAAGTATAGACAACAATGAGAGACTTCGACATGTGGTTAAATAGCTTCAAGGAAGTTATAGCCGGTTATAAGTATTACACAGACTTCGACAAAATATACCGCAACGTGGACGGTATAAAAGTCCAGCTCTGCATGATGAACTCGCTGGTCGGATCTTCGGACATTGAGAAAGATTTCCGCAGACTATATCAGCAATATCCCGAAGTTCTCAAATGCATTCCGATACTTTTAGCCAAACGGGAATCTGAGATACTGATTTTAGACACGGAAGGGGAGCGAAAGTTTAATTTTAAGCGACCCAATTATTCTGTCGAGGAATACGTGGTGTTTATGCGTGAAACCGGCTTGTTTGAGCTGATGAGTGACAAGCATGTCAATAATCTGCTTGACTATGTCACAGGAGTAGAAGCCGGTCTGGACTCCAATGCACGCAAAAATCGTGGTGGAGATGCGATGGAGGATCTTGTGGAGACATATATTCAGAAGGCCGGGCTTGTTAGTGGCATGGACTATTTCAAGGAAATGTATATTCATGAGATACAAGATAAATGGAATGTAGATCTCTCATGCATTTCCAATGAAGGCGGTACCGAAAAACGTTTTGATTTCGTAATTAAAAGGACTGAGATGATATACGGAATCGAGACTAATTTTTATACTAGTTCGGGATCGAAGCTCAACGAGACAGCTCGCAGCTATAAGACTCTCGCCCTCGAGACCAAGGATCTGGACTACTTCCGTTTCGTCTGGATCACCGACGGCAAAGGTTGGCTCTCGGCCAAGAACAACCTGAAAGAGACCTTCGATGTTCTCCCGGATCTCTATAACCTCACCGACCTCGATAACGGCATTATCTCTTCTAAGCTCATTTGATTTATGATAGAACCATATTATAAATCAAATGATAAGCACTTCACCTTACTGCAAGGAGACTGCATCGAACTCCTGAACTCCTTCGAATTCAAGTTCGATATGATCTTCGCTGATCCGCCGTACCATCTTTCAAATGGAGGTATCAGTGTGCAGAGCGGACGGCTGGTCTCGGTAAACAAAGGCGCATGGGATAAATCCAAGGGCTTTGAAGAAGATTATAAATTTGATCGTCGTTGGCTGGAAGCGTGCCGTGAGAAATTAAAATCGAATGGTACAATTTGGATTAGTGGAACGTATCATAATATCTTTTCTATTGCACGTTGCCTCACTGAACTCGGATACAAGATCCTCAACTGCATCACCTGGGTCAAGACCAACCCACCACCGAACCTTTCTTGTCGGTACTTTACGCATTCCGCAGAATATATCCTGTGGGCAAGACACGACCACAAGACTCCGCACTACTTTAACTACGAGCTGATGAAGGAGATAAACGGCGGCACGCAGATGCGTGACGTCTGGACTCTCCCTGCTATAGCGCCGTGGGAGAAATCTTGTGGTAAACACCCGACTCAAAAACCATTGAATGTTATAGCTCGCGCTATTCAGGCGTCGACTGTTCCCGGAGCTTGGATTTTAGATCCATTTGCCGGAAGCAGTACTACCGGAATAGCAGCCAACTTGTTGCATCGGCGTTTCCTTGGCATCGACATGGAAGATAAGTTCTTGCAGATGAGCAAAGCCAGGAAGGAAGAGATAGAATGCACTGGAAAGAGAGACGAATATATTTCCCGATTGGAGAAGCAAGCCAAACTTTTCCAGGACAAGGATATTAAAGTCCTTGAAGAGCAGAGTGTCGATTATGGGCCGGAATTGCCGTTTTAAAGCGGTCTACGAGGACTCTTTTTGCTATTTTCTGATATTCGTTGTATCCTCTGCTTATAATTTTTTACACCTCTCCTTCTATTATCTGGCAAAGAGTCTATGTCAGAGTATTTATAATTAAAATGTTTTATGTTTTATAATAAACGCTTTGTCCCTGTACGCAAAATAGCAATTTGAAATTATCCAAACAAAAAAGCAGCTGAAAAATGAAAAAATCCCAAGGAATAAATCTCGTCTGTCGCTTCTGTCTTGAAGCCCACCGGCCTTTTTCATGAGGTACTAGCATTTGTGGTGTGATGATATCCGTTGTCTCTCTGACATTCTGGCGAACCAGCCTCCGGTTTTGCTGAGTTCCTCTGGTGAACCGCATTCGGATACATGCCCGTTCTCTATGACTATGACCTTGTCGGTGTTGGCTATCGTGCGCATACGGTGGGCTATGACGAGAACGGTCTTGTCTTTGACGAGTTCAGATATTCCAGCCTGGATTTTTGTTTCGTTCTCCACGTCCAGAGACGCTGTCGCTTCGTCCAGCAGTACTATCGGAGCGTTCTTGAGCAGGGCCCGGGCTATCGATATCCTCTGACGCTCGCCTCCGGAAAGGGTTTCGCCATTCTCTCCGATCACGGTCTGATAGCCTTCGGGCATTTTTGATACGAACTCGTCACATTGCGCAAGTTTTGCTACCTGCAGCACTTCTTTGTCGCTTGCGTTCCGTCGGCCGATACGGATGTTTTCCATCACGGACGCGTTGAAGAGCACCACGTCCTGGAATACCACCGAGTAGTATTTCAGCAGAGTTTCAGGCTCTATCTCGCTGATGTCCTGGCCGCCAAGGGAGATGACTCCTCCGTTTATGTCCCAGAATCTCGCTGCGAGTTTCACCGCTGTGCTCTTTCCGCTTCCCGAAGGCCCTACGAGCGCGGTGGTCTCGCCCTGCCGTGCGATGAATGAGACATTGTCGAGCACTTGCTTCCCCTCCTCGTAGGAGAAGCTTACGTTCCTGAATTCAATGTTGAAGTCTTTAGGATTGAAGTCCCGGCTTCCTCCCTGAACGGGCATGGCTTCCATCTCTTTCATACGGTCTATACGGACATCAAGATAGAACAATGCCGCAAGGTTGTTCAACACCTCATCAATCGGTGAGTAAATTCGGGAGCCGAGCGTGAGTATCACAAGCCATGTGAACAGGTCGAGATTCTCCTGTGAAATCATTGCTGCTCCGACGATTATGACGCTTGCGAGCCCCAGTTTCAGTACGCACTGCGCTCCGTTCACAAGAACACCGAGCATGAGCTCGCCCCGGGTCTGGTCTCTCTCGTAGGTGTCAATCTTGTCATAAAGACCATCAAGATATTCCCGCTCACGGTTGTATGCCTTGATTTCCTGAATGTTCTCGAGCCCTTCCTGAATCCCTTCGCTGACCGCCCGTTTCTTCAGGTAGTTTACTTTGTTCCTGCGCGTCATCGTCTTTTTAGAGAGCAGAACCATCAGTAGGGCGACAGGAACAACCCAGAACAGCGCCAGCGCGAGCTGCCAGTTCCAGAGGAACATGCCGGCTGCGACCAACCCTATGCTGATTAGCGCTGCATATAGCTGGGGGACAGAATGCGAGAAAGTGTGCTCCAGATCAGTACAGTCGTCCATGATGGTGGACGTCAGATCTGAGAGGTTCTTCTCCCCGAAGAAGGCCATGGGCAGCTTCCGCAGCTTCTCGGCAAGAGACACTCTTCTTACCGCGCTCTCGTCATATACTGACGTGTAGGTGCTGTTGTACTGCCGGACACCGATTAGGTAGGTCACCAGAATGAATGACAGACCAAGTACGACATAGTATACGATGTCTTTTTCCGCTTGTGCTTCGGGATTGAGTGCCGGTCGTATGTAGTCGTCAAGGAAGAGAAACACAAATACGAACGGCAACATGAGTGCAAGGTCGAGCAGAATCGTGAAGGCAACTCCCTTGCAGAAATCTTCGGCACCCTTTCTGGAGAGTGCGAAACGGTTTTGAATTATTTTAAGCATATTCAGTCTCCTTTTTCCCTAATGTCCAATTTATGCTGTGCCGGTATTCATCCCACATTCGCGAGTATATACCGTTTTCATTTATGAGTTCGGTGTGCGTTCCCTGTTCTGCTATTTTCCCTTTGTCTATTACCAGAATCCGGTCGGCGTCCGTCACGCTCGACAGCCTGTGTGCAATCATCAGCACGGTTTTCCCTCTTGTCAGTCTGTGCAGAGCCTGCTGAATGAGGTGTTCGTTCTCGGGATCCGCGAAAGCCGTGGCTTCGTCAAGCACGATTATCGGCGCATTCTTCAGGATGGCGCGGGCGAGAGCTATTCTCTGCTGTTCGCCTCCGGAGAGATAGGTGCCTTCTGAGCCTATTCTGGTGTCAAGTCCGTCAGGAAGCCTGTCTATTATCTCCCTGCATTGTGCGGCATCCACGGCCCGTGCCACTTCTTCGGCAGTCGCGTCCGGCTTGCCGTATCTGATGTTCTCCAGCAGTGATGTCTTGAACAGGCGGGGCTGCTGGAAGACAAAGGAAATGTTGTCCATCAGCTCCTGCGGCAATATGTTCCTGATGTCGACCCCTCCGATCAGGATTTGACCTTCGTCTACCTCCCAGAATCGTGGAAGCAATCGTGCTATGGTTGTCTTGCCGCCTCCCGACTCACCTACGAGAGCATAAGTCTTGCCTGCCGGCAGGAGGAAGTCTACTCCGTCGATGGCCTTGACTCCGGCCCCGGGATAGCTGAAGGAAACGTTGCGGAATTCTATGTCGCAGGTCTTGGGGCTTTCCGGATGTTCGCTGACTTCCAGCCTCCTGTATGACAGAAGATTCTCCAACCGGCTGACGGCCTCGTCCGCCTGACCGACTGCCTGGACCAGATACATGCTTTTCATGATGCTCGCCGAGAAGACCGGGGTTATGAGCACATAGAACAGGAAGTCGGCGAGCACAGCGGCCCAGTCATTCCCGTGAGTCATCATCAGGATGGCCGCAGGAGCCAGAAAATATGCGAAGCCGTTGATTATCACGGTATAGAAAGTCATGGGATGTGTCCAGTTGCGAGTGTAGGCCATGACCATCCTGTTGTAGTTCTGGATGCTGCGGTGAAAGTTCTTGAAAGAATAGATGGTCTGCTGGAACACCTTGACCACAGGTATGCCGCGCACATATTCGACTGCTTCAGTGTTCATCTCCTCGAGCGAGTTCATGTACTTGCGCATGAATTCGCGGCTGGAAGTGTTCATCATATACATCATTGTGCCTCCTGCGATGATCAGCGGAATCATGCAGACGAGACCGAGCTGCCAGTTGATTGTAAAAATCAGGACAGCGGCGATTGCCGGAACGAGCAGTGTAGCGGCGAGATCCGGCAGCTGATGAGCCAGGAAGGAGTGGGTGACGCCAGCGTTGTCATCTATAATTTTGCGTATTCGTCCGCTCGTGGTGCTTTCGAAGAATCCAAGAGGCATTCCGACCACCTTCCTCATGGCCTCCTTGCGTATGTTTGATTCCACGCGGAAGGCTGCGAGATGCGAGGACATTAGGGCGAGAAAGTAGAGAATCACACCGGATACTGCCGATACTGCGGCCCATATCGCTAATTTGACGATTCCTCCGTCTTCAGGTAGACTTCCAGGAATAAGCAACTCCCTGACTATAAACCATATCAGGATGTAGGGAATCAGTCCTGCCAGTGAACTTGCCGCCGACAGGAACAGTGAGAGCGGAAGGAGAATTCTCCTTTTGCCCATGTATCGCTGAAGCTTTGAGAATAGATTCATGATATAGTGTTTTTGTGATTTCCAATCGCAAAATTATATGTCGTCATCTTATGCGTCAATCCTCAAATATTGTGATTTACGCCATTGCAGTGACGTAAATACCAACATGTTGTGATTGACATGGCTATCGGAAATCTTCAACTTTGCATCCGCAAACGAAAAAACACTTGAATCATGAAAACGAAATTCCTTTCAATCATTGCGCTGTCCGCCTTCGGAATCGTGGCGGCCGCGGCATGCAACAAGCCTGAGGCTGAAATCAACATCGCGGAAGAAGTGGCCGGCTCCTATACCGGCACGACCTCGGCGTCATTCCAATACAGTCCCGACCCCATGGTGACCGAGGGCGAAACCTTCACAGTCACCGCGCTGACCGACAATACCGTGAGCGTAAGCTACGAATCCTCCACCTGGGGTTCATTCACGTTCCAGGATGTGGCCGTGAGCGGCTCCGACCCCTACACGCTCAAGGGCGAGGGAACGACCCTGATGGGCATGGGAGAGACCAAGAATGAATACGCCGCCACCCTTGACGGCACCATAGGCGCAAAGACGGGCTCAGCGGAGTTCCTGATTACCGTGCCTGCCGTAATGGGCGGTCTCACCATTGAATTCATACTTGCCGAATAAAGGATGAAGCGGCTTTTTCTCATAGCATTTCTCACGCTGCTGCCGTCCTGCAACGGAATTTTCCAGGGAATCTACGATTCGGGTGAAGAAGATCTGATAACGGACTACGGCTTCCTGGAGTACAACCCCTCGGAAAATTCCGGCACGGTCTACATAGACGCGACTGACTACACAAAATGGGTCTATCTGGACTTCCATGGCAGGACGGCCGTGACCGCGGGGATGTCGGACGCTGAAGTTCCGTCCGATTGGGACATAGCCGTGCACCGCTATGACGTGAAGACCAACGGGGCGTCCGCTCTTGAAACCGGGATGACCGGACTCGAACTCTTCATAAGCTCCGGGAAGATGCCCGAAGGCGACTATGTCGAGGACGAGTGGACCACGGAACAGATTATCGTGGACATGTCGGGCATGATGGACGGCAACATAGGCTACTGCGAGAGCTGGTACAATCCCGAGCTGTCCAAATGGCTCAAGGTCGACACTAGCTCCATGCCGCCCCTCTACTCCATGTCGCAGAAGGTCTACGCCGTGAAGCTCTCCGACGGAACCGACCTGGCCCTCAAGCTCTCGAACTACATGGACGCCACCGGGGTGAAGGGCTTCATGACCATAGATTATGTTTATCCCGTAGAATTCTGAAGAACATGAAAGGAAAACTCTTCCTCGCCGCCTGCCTCTCGTTCGCGGCCTCCGCCTCGCTGCAGGCGCAGATAAGGATAAGCGGAAGCGTGCTCGACGAGAGCGGTGCCGCAGTGCCCGGAGCCGGGGTCACGGTGGAGGGGATGAAGAATGCCGGAGCCGTGACGGCGCTCGACGGGAGCTACAGCTTCGAGCTGGAAGCCGGCGGGCAGAAGCAGATAGTGCTTGTCGCCACGGCAATAGGCTACGACACCCAGCGCCGCCGAATAAAAGAACCTGAGGGCAGCTATGTCGAGAACTTCACCCTGTCGGAATCCCAGGAGCTGCTCGAGACCGTGGTGGTCACGGCGACGCGCACCCCGAAGCTGCTGAAGGACGTGCCTGTCATCACCAGGGTCATCTCCGCCGAAGATATAGAGCGCGCCGACGTGGTGCACATAGGCGAGCTGCTTGAGACCGAACTTCCAGGACTTGAGTTCTCCTACTCGATGGACCAGCAGGTTTCTCTCAACATGCAGGGCTTCGGCGGAAACTCCGTGCTCTTCCTGGTGGACGGCGAACGCCTGGCCGGCGAGACCCTGGACAACATCGACTACAACCGCCTGAATCTCGACAACGTGGCGCGCGTGGAGATAGTCAAGGGCGCGGCCTCATCGCTCTACGGCTCCAACGCCGTCGGGGGAGTGGTCAACATCATCACGAAGGAGCCCTCGGAGCCGTGGTCGGTGAACGTGAACTCCCGCTACAGCACCCTCGGCCAGAAGGTCGGCTCCGTCTCGGCAGGATTCAGGTCGGGAAAACTGTCGGGCGTCACCAACGCGCAGTATGTCCGGAGCGACTCCATCTCCCTCAAGAACGACGGCGACTATTCCAAGGTCTACGGCAGCTGGAACTACAACATCAAGCAGCAGCTGGTCTACCGGCCTTTCGACAGACTGAAGCTCACCGGCAAGGCCGGCTATTATTTCCGCCAGCGGGACGCATCCGAAGACGTGAAGGACAATTACCGCGACTTCAGCGGCTCTCTGAAAGCGGAATATGATTTCGCGGAAAGCGGCAACCTGACCATGAGCTATACTTTCGACCAGTATGACAAGAGCAATTTCATAGTCGCGAACAGACATGACGTAAGGGAGTACAGCAATGTCCAGCACAACATCCGCGCCCTGTATACACACAGCTTCAGCGACAGTAACAACATCGTGTTCGGAGGCGATTTCATGAGGGACTATCTGATGTCCTACCAGTTCGAGGACGGCGACAGAAGCCAGTACACCGCCGACCTGTTCGGCCAGCTCGACTGGAGCCCGACCGGGAATCTCAACTTCGTGAGCGGCCTGCGCTTCGACTATTTCTCCGACCGGAACCTCTTCCACGCCTCGCCCAAGCTCGGAATCATGTACAAGCTGGCCAACTGCTCCCTGCGGGCGTCCTACGCCGGAGGATTCCGCGCCCCGACGCTCAAGGAGATGTACATGAGCTTCAACATGGCGAACATCTTCATGATCTACGGTAACCCCGACCTCGAGCCCGAGGAAAGCCACAATTTCTCCCTTTCCGCCGAATATATGACGCGCCGCTACAACCTGACCGTCACAGGTTACTACAACCTCGTTGACAACCGCATAACCACCGCATGGAGCGAAGCCCTCAAGGGCCAGGTCTATACCAACATGGCGCCCCTGCAGGTCAGCGGGTTCGACCTGAACTTCTCGGCGGCCTACGATTTCGGACTCAAGTACAGGGTATCCTATACCTTCACCCACGAGAAGATTGAGAAGGGGCAGCCGATGACATCCTCGACTCGTCCCCACAGCGCAACCGTGAAGATCGAGTACGGCAAGGACTGGAGGGTCTACGGCTTCGACGTCGCCCTGACCGGCAGACTCATGTCATCGGTCACCTCGGACGTCTACACCTCCCTGACCGACTATACCCAGACCGAAAGGCAGACTTATCCGGGCTACACCCTATGGAAGCTTTCCATAGCCCAGAGAATATGGCACGGCGTCAGACTCAACGCTGTGATTGACAACCTGTTCAACTATATACCTGATTACTATTACAACAACACTCCCGCGACGGTCGGAACCACGCTTTCACTTGGCCTGTCGTTGGACCTTCAGGAAATATTCAACAACAGATAAAAGATGAAAACTCGTTCAAGAGTACTTGTAACCATTGCCGTGCTGACCGCCTGCGCCGCCATCTGCGCAATATGGTCGGCATGGCTTTCTCCCGTAAGGGTGGGCTTCGTGAACTACCAGACGCTCACACTCGGACAGATCTCCAAGGCTAACGACAGCAGGTTCATAAGGATACGCCAGCTGGACGGCGACGAGCTCCGCAGGATAGGCGGATGCGATTTCGTGTTCATCAACGGCATGGGCATGCGCATCACCGAGGATGAGCGCGCCATGATCCAGAAGGCCGCCGACAGGGGAGTACCCATGCTCACCACGATGGCCACCAACCCCGCGAACGACATCACCACCGTGGACTCCCTGCAGCGGGCGACGCTGAGCGCCTATCTTTCCGGCGGCGACCGCACGAATTACCGCAACATGCTCGAATATGTCAGGAGCGGGATATGCGGCCGGAGAATGTTCGTCTCGGAGCCGGAGCCGCCGGGTGTTCCGGAAACCGGGCTGCTTTTCCACAGCGATGTGGAGAATCCCGGGAATGACGACCTGGTTTTCGCCTCGGTCCGCGAATATGAGGAGTGGCTGCGGTCGGAGGGGCTCTTCAAGGAAGGCGCCCCTTCCGTCGTGGTCACGGGGCCCATGGGAGAGCCCTCCGGCCTGGTTGCGGAGCTTGAACGCAGCGGAGTCAATGTTTATCCCGTCTCCAACATGCGCATCTTCATCCTGCGTCACCACGCCGACTCGCTGGAGCTCTCGGCACTCGTGAACATGGCCCACGGCAGGATGGGCGACTATATCGTCGATTTCCTCGAGGAGCGCAACGTGCCGCTGTTCTCGCCGCTCAACGTGAACACTCTGGTGAGCGAATGGGAGAAGGACAGGATGGGCATGAGCGGCGGCTTCATGTCGCAGAGCATAGTGACTCCCGAAATCGACGGCGCGATACGCCCTTTCGCCCTGTTCGGCCATTACGAGGACAGGGACGGCCTGCAGTATGTGAAGGCCATTCCGGGGCGTCTGGAGGAATTCGTGGAAACCGTATGCAATTACATCTCGCTCCAGCGGACTCCGAACCGCGACAAGAAGGTCGCGATATTCTATTATAAGGGTCCCGGGCAGAACACCCTGACGGCCGCAGGCATGGAGGTGTTGCCCTCGCTCTACAATTTCCTGAAGGAGCTCAGGGCCGCCGGCTACAAGGTGGACGGCCTTCCTTCCGACGAGGACGCCTTCGAACGTCTGATACAGAAGCAGGGTGCGGTGTTCGGCGCATACGCCAAGGGGGCGATAGCGGAATTCATCAGCGGAGGCAACCCCCAGCTGGTCTCCGGGGACGATTATGACGGTTGGTGCGACGACGTGCTCGGGCCGGAGATGGCGGCCGAGACCGCTGCTGCCAACGGGGAGTTCCCGGGAAGCTATCTCGCCACGGAAGACGGCCGTCTGGCGCTTCCCAGAGTGGAACTCGGCAACGTGGTGCTGCTTCCCCAGCTGGCGGCGGGCGCAGGCGATGACGAGTTCAAGATAGTCCACGGCACCGACAACGCCCCGCCG
>UQQM01000005.1 GCA_900543205.1 uncultured Bacteroides sp.
CATCAGTTCCCGCGCATGTGGAGATGATGGGCTTCCTCGGAATGGGCAACAACCCCATGGTGGGAGCCACCGTTGCAGTGGCGGTTGCCGTGGAGCAGGCCCTGAACAAGTAAGGCAGCTTACATACTCTGACAAGTCCCTGTAATACACAATATTACGGGGATTTTTCGTATGTAGCCGTGTCTGAAACTTGCAGTGATTTTATAGCGAATTTTCACGGATTTCCGGTGAATGGCCGGCTGGATTCCGGTGATGATTCGCTGTGATTCCGGGCAGGGGAGTGCTGGAAATTCTGTCTGTCGGGTCTCGGTCACCGGGTTGCTGACTGGGGCTGGAAAGGGGGATTTTCGGGTGTGTAATCACAAACAATTCACAAACATATCGGCATTTTTCGGACATGTTTGTGGCAATCCTTGTAATAAACTATGAATCAACAAGATGATTGAAGAAAAATTTATGGTTTTCCGGCTCATAAACCACCAATTTGAGTATGGAAAGACATACATTTTCAATCAACTTCTGGATTTCTCCGAGCAGAGTAAACAAGAGCGGAGTAACATCCATAAATGTGACGATAACCTTGAACGGAAGTCGTGCGACATTTTCCTCCAACAAACAGGTATCTCCGCAGGATTGGGATGCAGGCAAGCAGAAAGTCCGAGGGTCGAACGATACCGCCAAGTCAATCAACGAATCCCTCCGGCAGATAAGGAACAGGATATACGACAAGGAATCGGAACTTCTCGACAGGGGATATGTTCTGACTGCCGGCCTGCTGAAAGATGCGTATCTGGATAAGATAGATGCTATACAGCAAAAGACCCTGTGCCAACTCTATGATGAATATCTTGAAAGCCTGTCGAAAGCCGTAGGGACGAACATTTCCGGTGATACCTGCTATCACTACCAGCGGACATTGGTACTGGTAAAGGAATATATCTCCAAAAAGTATAGGCGTAATGATATGGCATTGCAGGAACTGAATTATTCGTTTATCTCCGACTTCGATACATTCCTGCGTAAGGACTATAAGCAGAGAAAGAACACGGCAGTAAAGTATTTGAGGTGTCTGAAAAGGGTTATCAATGTAGCGATAGCCAATAGATACTTGAAATTCGACCCATTCCTGAATTTCAAAGTACAGAGAGAAGTGGTAGATAAGGTGTTCTTGACAGAAGAAGAACTTCGGGCAATCATCAACAAGGATTTCTCGATAAAGAGATTGGAAAGAGTAAGGGACATCTTCATATTCTGCTGTTTCACTGGGTTGTCATATTCAGATGTCAAGACACTGGACGAGAGCCATTTTGAAACGGATGAAGCAGGTAGGACATGGATAAAGAAGCACAGGGTAAAGACTGGAGTTCTGTTCAGAGTTCCATTGCTTCCAATCCCGAAACTCATTTTGGAGAAATACAAGGGAGGAGAACATTTGCTCCCAGTGATAGACCTTTCTTCCACAGATGCCTATCTAAAGGAGATTGCGGATTTATGTGGAATCAACAAGAGGATAAGTTTCCATACCGCAAGATTCACATTTGCAACCACTGTCACCATTACCAACAGAATCTCCCTTGAAGTTGTCAGCAAGATGATGGGTCATACTAACACCAGAATGACCTCGCACTATGCCAAGATAGTAGACAAGTATATTGGAGAGGAAATGGACAGACTGGCTGATAGTTATGCGAATATGGAGAACTTCTGAATCTCCAACCCAACTTCCAACTCAACTTCAATCCAATCAACGGCAAAGGGCAGGTGCAATATCCTGTCCTTTCCTGTCATATACCCGACAACCATTAAACACAATCACCATGAACAACAACACATCATTCACACCCTACCAGCGCAACGAACTCAAGGGAATGACCAACGCACAGCTCGTCTCCCTCATCAGAACGGCGGCAGAGAACTTCCCCGACACCTCGCTAATCCTCACCCCGAGAATAGACCGGAGCGGACAGGCCTACTACTGGACGGGACTCCGCTACGGAGGGACAATAGAACTCGACTTCGCGCTTCTTCTGAACAGGGAGATAGAGGGCTTCGTACTCTCGTTCCTCATCGGAGGTTCGCAGGGACTCATTGACATCGGCAGTAGCAATCCAGACCCCGACATGACAAGGGGAATCGACTGGCTTCAATGCCACCAGTACCGACACAGCGAATACGCCCAGACCGTAAGGGACTTCATCAGAACCTCCAACGGCAGGACATTCCAGAACCGCAAACTGACATTCCCCCACGGAAGCATTGTCTACTCGCAGGAAATCAAGGATGTGTTCTCGGTGCAGCCACAGTGAGAGCCACGCAAGGCATATCCAGATAAAGAACAAGGGGAAGCCCCGATATTGAGACCTCCCCTGTCTTTCAATAGCAGTTCGCCACATAAGATAGTGTGGCTATCACTTAACTATCAATGGAACTGAAATATTGCTTGTAAATAAATTTGGAAATTCACTTCTCCAAACTTGTTCTTCATATATATAATAAGGAATTATTTTCCCATTTATTTCGCAATAATTGTTTTCAATAAATTCTCGAAAACCAGAATTAGACACATTATACAATTCCAACATAAACAGTAAAAAATTGTTTTGGTCTATACATATATACCCAATCTTAAAGTATTGCCCAGTCTTATTGATATGAGTTAGTTCTTCGGTTGTACGATATCCATGTTTTGCAGCATATTCGTCCACCTCATTTTTCAGATAGTTATAACACTCAATTGCATTTTTCTTAAATCTAAAAACATCAATATAAATATGTTTTCTTGAATTATAACTTACTGCTTGAACAGAGAACATAACTCTAAATTATTTAAGATTATGACAAAAATATAAATTTTGATGTACTAAAAGAAATAATTGCCATAATTTATTGTAGGCAGTGCCGAAGAATCCAAAACAAATTTCAGCGGAGAATCAGCATTTCCTGCCTTAAAGGTAGCCAACAATGCAATGGAGAGAACAACTAACAGCCGGATGAAGTTATAATTCCGATATATTTAACCTGCTTATTTTCAATGGATTTCTGTTTGGAAGTCTCGAAAATTTTACCTATCTTCGTATATCGAAATCAAGAAAAACACAGTGACAAATCCGGTCACAGGCTGGCTCCGAAAAGGTCACGGAGAAGCCGGTCATATATGCGTAACGATACACAGATAAGAGGGAGGGGTTGAAAATGCCTGCTCCCTTTACTATGCCTTGACTTACCATATTTTCAGAGCGGCTATAAAGACCTAAAGAGATTCCAGATAAACGAGATTCTTGAAACCACCATATTTTTTGAGTTGCGAAATTCAAGGTCTATAATAAACTAATTCCATTACTCAAAAATTAAGGTAATCGGTATATGTAAAAGATATGGCTGAATATCAGTCTGTTTTAATTCCAAAAACAAAATCTATATCGTTATGCGTAAATACGAAAATGACAATCAAACAACGACCAATTCAAGAGACACGAAGATAACAGCCCCGGAGGGAGCAAAACACCTCGGAGACTGAATGGAGAAGATACCGGAGAACTGCATATTGAGCAAGGGGACGACAGGATGCGGTGCTACAACTCTGGCAACAGAACAGAAAACGCCCACACTGATAGCGGCGCCATTCACGGAACTCATACGCAACAAGGCCGCACAGTTTCCGGAGAACAGCGGGAACAAACCAGTCCTGCTGCCGATATACGGAGAGGGAGACAAGACAAAGGAAATTGCGGACTATATGCAGAGACACGGAGACCGCCCGAAGATAATGACGACCTACGATTCAGTGCCGAAAGTATGCAGGACACTGGCTTCCCTCGGATATGACCCATATGGAGAGATGCACCTGTGCGTGGACGAATGGCATTTATTGTTCAACCAGTACAGTTTCCGGAACAGTGCGATACGAAACCTGCTGTCCATTACTGGGGACTTCAAGAGGGAAACCTACATGTCCGCCACCCCGATAGAGAGGGAATACTGGCTGGAGGAACTCATGGGGCTACCGGAATACAGGATAGAGTGACCGCACATAGAGCCAGTGAGAGTGAGAAGCCACAGGATAGAGGGAAGTCCGCTGAAGTACATGATTGGAATATGCAAGGACACACTGAAACATGATTCCCCGTACAACCTGCATATCTTCCTTAACAGTGTCGAGGGGGCAAAGGCAGTCGTAGATACACTGAAAGTCTCTCCCGACATGGCAAGAATCGTATGCGCAGACAATGACGAGAACATTCTGAAATTGGGTGGATTCCCGAGGAGCAGCACGACAGACCCGATAAGGAGAATCAATATCTATACTTCAACTGCATTTGACGGATGCGACATATACGACAGTGACGGAATGACATTCATAGTAAGCGACACGATGAAAAGACACTCGCTCATAGACATATCGACCTCGATGATACAGATATGCGGACGGGTAAGGGATTCGAGATACAAGGAGATAGTACACCTGTATGACACGCTTCCATATAAGGACACCACATTCGAACAGTTCGAAAAAGCGACATGAAAGAGAGTGGAGGAAGCGGAGGAATATGTGCAATGGCTCAATTCGGCACCGGAGAAGATAAAGTCAAAAGCACAGGGAATCATATCATACAGCGATGACAGATACATCATCAACAATGGAGGAACATATAAAGTGGACAGGAACATGGCAAAATACGAGATACTCAACTGAAAGACAGTAAACGGCATATATACGGCAGGGAACACAGTAGAGGATGAAATGAAGAAACAGGGGATAGAGATAACGAACAGCGACAGTTATTCAGAGCCAAGAATGGCAGCGGTACTGTCACAGAGGGCAAAGTTCCAAGACCTGTTCGAAAGATACTGTGAGATAAGGGAGAACGAGCCGGAGATATGCTTCACTCCTAATCCGGAGAGAGTTCTGATAGAGACGAAGAATCCGCTTGTGAGGGAAGCATACGAGAAGATAGGTGCAGCGGAAGTGAGGAAGATGAAATATCGCCAGTCGAACATAAAGCGCAGACTGATAGCGGAGAGCCAGAAGAACTTTGCCGTAAAGGTGGTGGAGATGCTGGATTTGGCACTGAAGAAGCAGACATGGATTCCGTCAGCGAAAGTGAAATCGGCACTCCAGAAGATATACGACAGTCTCGGAATCAAGAAAACCGCAAAGGCAACCGACATAGACGAATGGTACGAGGTGCAGAGGGTAAGCAGATACATTGACGGGAAGAACACGGCCTGCGTGATGATACTGCGAAAGACATTCATATCACTAAAGAATTTCTAACACGGTAGGGAGGAAAGAAGAAACACTCCCTGCCATGACTTCAAAAAACCACATATTTTTTGAGTAACGAAATTGAAAGTCTATATAAAATACATTTCATAACTCAAAAAAAATGGTAATGCTCTTCCAACCCAGAGAACAGGCAACCAGACCAATATATCAGACCTGTTGTAGATAATGGAAAGACAGACGGACGAAATGAACTCTTCCTGTCTCCAGATAAAAAACTGACAGATTTTTTCGGGCATGAGATTGAGGTTTCTATAAGAACAGCATTTCATGCCATAAAAAATATTACCTCAAATCCACTGTCGGAAATCAGTCTCCAGAGCCGTAGAACAGGGTGCTACCGATATTGCGCCGGAACTGAAAAATGTTATAGAAAATTTGACTTTAGGCGCAGGATTGATAGCAGCGGAAACAATGAATGAAATGCTTGCTCCATTTACAGATAACAGGTCTATCTAATGGGAAAGTGGGTATAGATAAAGGATATGATGTATTCTCCAAAACAGTTTTTAGTTGGATGAAACACCTATTGGTTCGCCTTACATATAACCGGAAAAATTGAGTTGGAGACACTATCGAAGATTCCATTACAAGCCATTAGATATATCACAACAGGGCAAGATTCCAGTTAAAGAGATACAGCCATAGAAGATTCCATTAACATTTAACAAGAAGCGAAATGAGAGAAATACCATTGATATGCACGACCACGATAGAGATACCGCTCATTCTCGAAATCCAGAGGACAAGGAGAGTCTATCTTTACGAGGTGGAAGAACAACCGGATGTGGCGATTCTTTATCTGCCGGAGTTCGAGACAAGAGACAGAAAGAGGAAAGATTAGGTCAGACTTCCTATATATAATAGGTGTGGATTCCAGATAAAGTAGCGGATAAGATTCTATGAACTGACTGATTAAGAGAAAATTTGCTACATTTGCATAAAACACAGTGCTTATGGGGTCGATATTTGTAATACGAGGGCTTTTGATTTACATATACGCCTTTGACCACAATCCACCGCATATCCATGTAAAAGGAGGCGGATGTGATTTCACGATAACTTTGAAAGACAGGATAGTGGAAGGAAAGGCGAAGTCGAAGCATATAAGCGATATAAACGAGTTCATGGATGAGCATATGACAGAGTTGGAGGAACTCTGGGAAAAGGCTCAAAATGGAGAATTGATAACTAAAATAAAGAGATAGGATATGATAACGGTTAAAGATGTCGAATACATAAAGGACTACACCTTGCTGTGCGAGTTCAGTGACGGCACACGCAAGAAAGTGGATTTGTCCCCTCTGCTTAAATATCCTGCATTTGAGGAACTGAAAGACAAGGAGAAGTTCATACAGTTCGGACTGTTCGACACTATCTTCTGGTCAAATGGAGCGGACATTGCACCGGAGTACCTTTACGAGAACGGAGTGCCAGCATAGGTAATCCAGTCTGACTTTGACGAATCTTCCAATTTGATTTCTGACGAGATTGAGTTGGAGGATTTTTCGTTTATATGGATACAGATGAAAAATCAAGATAGAATCTACCTTTAACTATACCTACTCCCAGTTAAGATTCAGCAGAGGTCAAGCATACGCCCATAGTATCTATCCAAAGCGCCCCTACCCATACTTCAAGGGGAAACAGAATCCATTTCAAGTGACAACCTATGCAGGGTACTCCGAAAAGGTACTGCATTAGATACAGGCAGATTAAGACACATTCCCGATAATATAGACAGTTTGCAAACCGTTATGGAAACGACTAATACTCCGGATATTAGTTTACACTTATGTTTAACCAGCCGTTCCCACGAGGGACGGCTTTTTTCGTTTATATGATATGACAGCACAACAGATTGTGGACGACATGATTCTCGACAATCAGAATCTCGTCATAGAAGAACTCATGAAACACGATGACACCCTCTGGGATGAACTGGAGAATTTCGATGAAGATACTGATGTCCTCGAATGGTGGCTTGTTACACCGTTTATGGCAGATATGCTGAAAAGTAACGGAGAAGTGATACTTGCCGCATACGACTGCTACTGGTGGGGCAGACAGACTTCCGGTCAGGGACTCTCAATGGACTGGGTGATACAGGAAATAGCCATACAGACGGAGAGATAACAGCAAAGGTCACAAAGGCTGAAACAACAGTATCAACAGAACAGAGTATTCAAGGGACTTCCAACTTGATTTCAGATTAACTGGAGTTGATTTGGAGGTCTCTTTATCTATCAACAGTATAACCAATTAAATATCAAAAGAACAATGGAAGAACTAACAGGTTTCAACGGTTTCGAGCCGTCAAAATACGCAAATGAACTTTACAGGGATGCAAAGGCAAATGCCCAACGGAGAGACAGGTTGCAAAGGAGACTGGACAATCTGGAAAATAAGCAGCAGAACTTGAAACACCAGATGAAGCAAAGGATATTCAAGGCTGGAATCGAATACTATGAAGCAAGGGCAAAGTATTGCTACTATCTGGCGGAGAGCGCAACTATCAGAGAGTTCAAAATATGGAATGACATTCTGCTGGATGAAATGGCTGAACTGGAGAGATTCACTGGAGACAGCAACATATAATCAATCCAAACCCAAATCACCGGAAAGTCAACTCACAAAATCAAAATGGAATAACCAATTAAACGAAAACAATATGAGCAAGAAAATGAACTGGGACGCATTCGTTCCGACAAGGGAAATAAGAGAACTCGAGATGCGACTTCGAGAAAGTGTCAGACAGAGGGAACAGTTGAAACGCGAACTGGCAGAACTGGAGAAGAAGCCGAGGGACATGTTCTGGGAGGTTGAATATTCCATGCTCTCTACTGGCATAAGATACTTCAACACCTGCGCCGAGTTCTATATGTGCAAGGCGGAATATGAGTACATCATGGCAGAAATCGCTGCGGAGGAAGCCGAATCGAGACAATGACAGATATTTAGATGCAATACCCTAAATATGAGTGCTGTTTGTGGAATATTTTCATACCTTTGTATTGTCTTATGGAGCAATCCGTAAGGCGGACATATTGAAAGTGTTTTCGCACTGTCCGAATCTGAAAATGTGGCAATTTTCAAAAGAATCAAGGACAACGAACAGCACTCATTCTTGTTTAGACTATGGCTGTCGGTGTGTCTATGCCGATACTCCATATCTATTCGAGTGTGGGGTATTGCATCGTTTATTTGATTCGGGTTTGCCACAACCTTCAGATTGATAGACGAAACAGCCTCACACTTTTGTTGTATAAATCCGTCATTTGGGGTTGGTGGCACAGCACTGTCGATAATGGCACAGGAAATCAGTCCAAAAGACAAATTAGAGAAGTCTATTAAAGATGCATTGACTGGAGCATGTGCAAGAAATGCTATCGGAGTTCCTTGCATATGTGAAAAAGTCACAAGCGAAATTACGATTACTCCTATTCTTCCGGAAAAGAGTGATGAATCAAACATTAACCAATGGACAGAGGTACGCGGAACTTCTAAAGCCTCTATCAAAATTGCTCCAGATTGTAGCGAGCCAAACATTACTATTGAATTCATTATGTCTACGGAAAACTGCAAAGTTATTTCTGTGAAGTCGATTTTGGCACAAACAAAAACTGTCTTACCGAATATAAACCAGTAAATACAAAGTACAATGAAAAAGATTTTATTATTTGCATTGCCACTTATGGTAATGTGTTTCGCTTCGTGCGAGAAAGAACCTGGAACCACTTCTGTTTCATCGTATTCTCATAAAGAAGAGGGATATATAAATGCATTTGGAGGTCAAGGTTATTCGTTAACCACATACAGTTGTGCAGCTAATTACAATTCAGATAATGTTCTTGTTACGTGTGATAAACCATCATGGTTTGAATATACTTATGAAGTTAGCAGAGAGGCTACTTATATTAATGTCCGCATAGATTACCATATTACTGAGAGTAATGAAACAGGAGAATCAAGGGATGTAACTGTTTTGATACAAGTCGGCAGTGGATTACAACATAAGCAAACTTTTACTCAGCCAGGATTCACAGAAGTAATCGTGTCAACGCCAGGAGCATTGACACAGGAGTTGGCAGATAATGAATTATTGTATGCGACCTCGCTAAAAATATCTGGAGAATTGAATGATAAAGACTTGGAGATTATAAAAGGATTACGGAAAATCTCAACTCTTGATTTGACGGATGCGGTCATTGATGACTTGCCAGATGAAATGTTCTATCAGAATGAAACGATTAGAAACATCAAGTTGCCAAAGAGCATTACAACGATTCATCCGAAAACATTCGCTCTCAGTTCTCTTGAATATGTCTATATCCCATCAAATGTAGAGATAATTGAAGATGGAGAAATCAATTATAATTATAATGACGAGCCTTTGAGGTACACTGGGGCATTCGCAAATTCCTGTTTGAGTACAGTTGAATTTGCTCCGGATTCAAAATTGAGACATGTAGGCTCTTGCGCTTTTGCCGGAGCAGGTAAGGAACGTTCGATAGATGACTACGGGGACATGTATTGTGAAAAACTTGAAATCGTTTTTCCAGCTAGCGTAGAGACGATAGGTGCCAATGTTTTCCGCAGCAATACACACAATGGCAGTTATGATGACAGGTTTACAAATGTTTCCGTTTCATTTGAAGAACAGTCCCGATTAAAGACCGTAGGTAGCATAGGAGCATATCATCTGTCTTTCGATGCCGGGAATTGCACGATGATAGAATCATTTGGATATATTTCCGTTGATACGGATTCTGGCAGTTATGTTGCAATGACATTAGGGACAAATGTACCACCAATTTGTGGCGGCGTTTCAGGTGGAGATTATCTCTATGTTCCGAAGGGATGTGTAGGAGCATATTATGAGGCAGACGGCTGGAAAGAGTTTGAAACAATCAAAGAGATTGGCCAAGAATAAGTCAAACCGTCCCTCTGCCGCAATGGTGGAGGGACTTTAATTGATTGATGATATGGCAAAAGTTATTATAGCAGAAAATGCCCGACTGTATTTTACTATTTGCATCGAACAGTTAATGGCAAAGATGATACCTGTCGATGTGTTGCTTGAAAGATTACAAAAATTGAAATCCGTAATTTCTCATAATACTTCACTATATTCTATTATTGTTGAAATCCTGCATGAATTTGAGACAATACCAAAAAGTGATACGGGAGACGAAAGTAAACTTGCAGAAAAGTATGATGTTGTTAATACGATTGCGCACAAAGAGGGTGGGATGCTTGAATTGTTGCGTCTATCAGATATGAAGATTGGAGATTACGACATATTCCCGTCAGTCCCTCATATTCACGAAACAGATAAAAAGAGAAAACTTGATATTTACACAGGATATTTTACAGACGGAACACATTTACCAATAAAAGACTTTATTGACCTTTGGAATAATCCGATATTCATAAAAAGACTTACTAAAAATCGCCCAGCAATTACAACAAGACGATAAACAGCCACTCAATATCCCCTCCAAACCATGATGATTTCTATCTCATTATATATCATTTTGTTATCGGCGCACTAATTCCGTGTGGGGTATATAAAATGAAAAATCGCGAAATTATGGCGTAGGCTGGAGAATGTGTAGAAAACAACGAAATTAAGACAACTTAAATTGTTGATTTACAATAGTAACAATTTTCAAAACACATACTATTCACAAACATATTAACCAGAGCAAGAAAATCGCGAATTTTACTTATTCTATCTGGTTGATTTATAGATAATTATAGGGACAACCGCAAGGCTTCCACAAAGTTACGGTGGGTATGACCGACACCATGGGCCGCATGCACTCCGACGCACAGTTCGCAGGTTCCTCATCGGTTCCCGCACACGTGGAGATGATGGGCTTCCTCGGAATGGGCAACAACCCCATGGTAGGCGCCACCGTCGCTGTAGCAGTTGCCGTTGAGCAGGCTCTCAACAAGTAAGACAAGCTTACATACTCTGACAAATCCCTGTAACCGATGAAGTTACGGGGATTTATCGTATATGGGCATTCGATATGTAGGATCTTAAGAATCCGCTACCCGACCATCGAGCACACCAGCAAATATATCCATCTCCCTCTTCGAAATACCCAACCGCACAGCCAGTCTCCGCCAATCCTTTACGGAGCTGACTACTTCCCGGATGATGTCCTCCGCCACTTTCCGTCCTATCATATATTCCTCATTTGCATCCAGCAGTATACGTAAATCTGCCTTATTCGACGTGGAAGTGATCAGCAGGCTTTGATACTTATTCAGCGTTGGATTCATGTCGTATGCCGGAGAAAGTGTCCAGCCTTTTGTGGTCAAAAGAAAACCGTGATTGCGGAAATGGTCATCGCTGTTGCCGATACAGATATTGAAAGCCACCCGTCGATAAAGCTCATGCAGGTTTGCCTCCACATCGGTGCAATTCTGAATGATGAAATCAACTATATCCAGATAGCCATGCCCTGTCGTGGCATTATCTCCATCAGAAAGTCCCAACAGTGTCATTGCGGAAGCGAAGTGAATACGGCGGCCTTCAGGTCTGCGGTCAAAACGTCGGGATAGCAACGTATGGTATTTCTCTCCAACGGACAGGACTTCAGTGTGCGCGGCATTGATTCCAGCCTTCTTCGCAAGCAAATGGGCAAAATGCTCCCACAGTCCGGCATCATAATCATCCTTGCGTGAAGGGAATTTGGCGACATAGAGCATTTTGTCCTCACCGATGACGCTGGCTTTCGGCCTTGCGCCACCCAACGAAGAACCCGGCATCACAAGTTGGTTTATCCACTTCCTGGCCGGCAGCAGGTTTTCTTCCTCGCATTTCTCAATCTCCATGCTGGCTGCTATCAGTTCCCGCACATCCGCCAAAGGGGGAATCTTCAAGGATTCGTCCACATTGATGAAATTCCCGCCCTTCTCTTCCTTGAAACGGAAACCTCCCATGCGTGAGAAATCGTCTATGCCCGTCAGGAAATCAAACGATGACAGCCGCCGTATCGGCCGACCTTCTTCCGACGCAGTTATTTGTTCCCGGCGCAAAAGCAAGGAACGCCCCCAACGGTCCGGCAATGCATCCGAAAAACACCCGAATATATCTTTCCCCGGCTGCGTATATTGCATTCCCGGATAATTGTTCAAATCTTCGCTCAGGAACAGGTCTCCGTGCTTCCTCAACCACTCATCATGGAACGAGAAGCTATAGCTGTCAGACCCACGCAGCGATTCATACCCCAGCTCTCCGACAAGCTCCATTTCCTTGAGCCAGTCAAAATCGGCGTATACATAAAGTTTCTTCATCGCCTATTCCTTTTTGTACGCCCGTTCCCTTGTCTTCAGGCTCAAATCCTGCAAAGCCTTTCCCAACTTGTCTTCTTTGGCCAGCCACAGGATGTCATCATCCAACTGCAGGGCGTAAAGCACCCGAAGATAAATGCCTATTGCCACCGTCGGAGCACCTTTCTCTATGCGCGACACGGTCAATGGAGAACAGGTAGCCCGCTCCGCCACCTGAGCCACGCTCAGATTCCTGCGCAGCCGGGCCAGCTTTATCTGCTCTCCCACCACCTGCATCTTCTGCTCCAATTTCCGTGGCAGTTTGGTGCCCATCGTATTCTTCGTCATATTCAACATATCATATAATATGCAAATATATTATTTTTCATTTATTTAATGATATGTTGAGTAAAATTATGAACTTATTTTATCCTGAGCCCGCTGTAGCCGTAGAACTGGCACCCGGCAGGTAGCATCCCGCCTCCGCTCAATACACCCGGCTTACCGGGGTGATCATGAACCTGAACTCGTAGTCGCCGTATCTGACCTGATATTCGGGCCTGGCGATGCGGCCCCAGCTGTCCTCGCAGCCCAGTCCGGCCTGCACCAGGTCGATGCAGAGGTTGGTGAGCCCGGATTCGGGGACTTCGGGGGAGTGCCCCTGCGACTTGCCGACACCCTCGTCGAGGGCATCTATCGTGTAGTGCAGCGCGGAAGCGGAGAACGGCAGCCCGGAGGTGATCTCCAGCCCGCTGCCTTCGGCATTGAAGACTCTCCACCAGCGCACGTCGCTCTTGGTTCCGGTCTCCTGCGGCCGGATGTAGGGATAGAACTGCTCGTCCACGCTCTGGCGGTAGATGCCGAGGTCGGCGCAGCTCTTGCGGTCGGCGTAGTTCTCCATGGGGCCGCGTCCGTAATACTCGATTTCCGAGAACTCCTCGGGCATGGGCATCACCATCCCGAAGCGGAACATGTTCGGAACATCGCTCCGGCTCTTGTCAGCGGTCATGCGCTGCTCCACGAGTACTGCGCCCTCGTTGTTGATGGTATAGCGGAGTTCGAGCGTCGCATGGACCTCGGGCAGCTCCATCAGGGTCCTGACTTTGGCGAGTCCGTTCTCCACCGTGCCTTCGAGCTCCTTCAGTTTCATCGTGGGATTCTTCCATACCCTGTATTTCAGCTGCAGGAATGCCCCGAAGTCGTTGTCGGTCGGCGCCCGCCAGAAGTTCGGTTTCAGTTCGGCTCCTTCGTCCAGGAAGGAGAGTCCGCCCTTCTCGTAGCGGCAGATGAGACCGCTGCTCCGACTGAAGTCGATGCGGAAGTCCTCCCCGATGACGGACAGGCAGTTGCGTTCGCCGTCGGCAATCAGCGGCAGGGCGGGGGAGCTGTTGGCCCCGATGCGGTTCTCCAGCGAGACCTCCTGGACCGCCGGGGCGCTGAGGCTGAGCTGCTCCCGTGCCACGCACCAGCCGGCGTCGAGCAGGCCTTCCGCGTCCTTCAGGCAGTAGCCGAGGTTGAGCAGCCATTCATGCCCGCCGTCAAGTCCGGTAAGCGGAAGCTTCACCTCGGAGCGGCCTCCCGGGGCCGTCGCAGGCAGGTTCTCCACCGTCCCGCTCTTCACGGGGCGCCCGTCGCATAGCAGAGTCCATTCCAGCCGGAACGCGTCGAGGCTCCTGAAGGAGAACTCATTGTATATTTCCACGCCGCCATCCTCCGTGAGCGAGCTGTGGATGTCCTGGTAGATTCTCCGCACTTCGTAAGCGTGGGGGTTGGGCTTCCTGTCGGGGCTCATGAGCCCGTTGTCGCAGAAGTTGATGTCGGACGCGTCGTAGGGGTTGAAATCGCCTCCGTAGGCGTATATCATCGCACCGTTGTCTCCGGTCCACCTTACGGACTGGTCCACGAAGTCCCAGATGAAGCCTCCCTGATATTTCGGATATTTCCGCACTATGTCCCAGTATTCCCTGAATCCGCCCTCGGAGTTGCCCATCGCGTGCGCGTATTCGCATTGAATCAGGGGCTTCTGCATCGCCGGGTCTTCGCAGTAGCTTATACAACCGTCATATCCGAGGTACATGGGGCAGTAGATGTCGCTTTTCCCGTCATATCCGGCCTGCTCGTACTGTACGGGGCGCGAGGGGTCTTCCGCCTTGATCCAGTCGTAGGCGGCCTCGAAGTTGGGGCCGTAGCCCGCCTCGTTGCCCAGCGACCAGAAGATGATGCTCGGATGGTTGAAATTCCTCTGCACGTTCCTCCGGTTCCTTTCCATGTGCGCCAGCGCATAGTCCTCCCTTTTCGCGAGCGTAGCCTCCCCGTAGCCCATCCCGTGGCTCTCAATGTTCGCCTCCGCCACCATGTACAGTCCGTAGCGGTCGCAGAGCTCATACCAGAACGGGTCGTCGGGGTAGTGGCAGGTGCGCACTGCGTTGATGTTGAACTTTTTCATCAGGAGTATGTCCTGGAGCATCCTCTCGCGGCTGACCGCGTAGCCGCCGTCCGGATCCATCTCGTGACGGTTGACTCCCTTGAACAGCACGCTCTTTCCGTTCACGAGCACCCGGGAGTCCCTGATCTCTATTTTCCTGAAGCCTACGTTGACCGGAATGGTCTCTCCGCCGGCGCTGACCACCAGCCTGTAGAGGTAGGGCGTCTCCGCCGTCCATTTGTGCGGATTCTCTATATCGAAGCTGAATGTCCCCGGAGCCTGCACCCTGCCGGACATGACCGTGTTCCCCTCGTGATCCAGCAGCTCGAGCCCGACCTCCATCCTGCCGCCGCTCAGCCCGACCTCCAGGGTCGCGTCGGCATACTCGGCGTCAAGGTCCGTGAGCACCCTCACGTCCTCAATCCTCTTCTTCTCCCTGGCATACAGCCAGCAGTCCCTCCCGACTCCGGAGTACCTGAAGAAGTCCTGGTCTTCAAGGTAGCTTCCGTCGCACCAGCGGAAAACCTGGAAGCATATAAGGTTCTTTTCTCCCGGCTTCAGCCATCGGGTGATGTCGAACTCGGCCTCGAGCTTGCTGTCCTCGCTGTAGCCGGCATACCTGCCGTTCACCCAGAGATACATGTTCGAGGTGACGGACCCGAAATGCGCGATTATGTCCTTGCCCTCCCAGTCCGAGGGAATCTCGATTACCCTGCGGTAGCTGCCCACATGGTTGTTCTCCACAGGGACCAGGGGCGGATTGTTCCTGTACTGGTTCCTCCAGGCGTAGCCTATGTTCACGTATATCGGGTCGCCGTAGCCGTGGAGCTCCCAGATGCCCGGAACCGGAATCTCATCCCAGAAGCCGTCATCGTAGCCGGCCTTGAAGAAATCGGCTGGCCTGTCGTCGGCGTCCCTGACCCATGCAAACTTCCATTTGCCGTTGAGGCTCAAGAAGTTCGACGACTCTTCGGGCTTGCCTGCGAGGGCCGCGTCCCTGCTTTCGTAGGCGAAGTAGGAGGTGTGCATCGGAGCTCTTCCAAAGGAATTCACTTCAGGGTTCCGCCATTCGTTGAAGGTCTGCGCCCCGGCGGAAATGCCCGCCGTCAGCAGGGCGGCGGAAATCAGGAGTCTAATGTTCATGCCGTAAGTTTTAGTGCCGTATAAATATAGCGATTTCGGCCGGAATATGAGCTTTCGGCAATTCCGGGCTGGAATAAAGTTTGTTTTTATGGAATAATGCGTATCTTTATCAGGATACAGACTTAATGACCGTAAATATGCAAGAAGGATTGAAGCAGGCTGAAAGAATACAGACCTCGATTCTCAATTCGGCCGAGAAGAAGGCCCTTATATGGCTGGCGGAACGTCAGCCGAAATGGATGACATCCGACATTCTGACAGCGATAGGCTTTTTCGGTGCACTGGTGATAGCGGCGGGCTATGTGCTGACCAGGCAGAACGTAGCTTTCCTGTGGCTGGCGTCCCTCGGTTTCGTGATCAACTGGTACGGCGACTCGCTCGACGGCACGCTCGCAAGGGTGCGCAACACCCAGCGCCCGGTCTACGGCTATTACCTTGACCACACCGTCGACGGTATCAACGAGAGCCTGATGTTCATCGGGCTCGGCCTTTCAGGACTCATACATTTCCCTCTCTCCCTGGGCATACTCGTGCTCTATCTTCTGCTGACCATCAACGTCAGCGTCAACGCGCATCTCAAGAAGGAGTTCCGGCTCACCTACGCCAAACTGGGACCCACCGAGTTCCGGATCCTGGGCATCATTGCGAACACCCTGTTCGTCCTGATACGTCCGCTGCGCGAATTCTCCCTCGGGATTTCGCTTTTCGGCGTGGACATCACCCTCCATGCCCTTGACCTCGCAGGACTCTTCGTGCTTCTGCTCCTGATGGTGATTTATTTCGCCACCATAATCACCGACGCGCGCTACTACGCGAAGATCGATCCCCCGAAAAAGTAGTTCCGGATAATGTGGCTCAGCATAATTCTCCTGGTTGCGGTGCTCAGCATCGTGACCATGGTCATAGCCGAGAACCGGCATCCCGTCCGTACGCTGGCCTGGATAGTGGTGCTCGTCTGCCTGCCGGGAATAGGTCTGGTGCTGTACTTTTTCTTCGGCAGGGACAACCGGGGGAAGCGCCTGATTTCCGATGAAGACCTGGACCGTCTCAAGAAAATGACGGCGGAACGGCATCGCGGCAGCATACGTACGGACCTCCCAGCCGAAGACGAGGACCTGATGAAGCTGCTCTGGCGGACCAACCGCGCTTATCCGCTCGGCGGCAACGCCATGCGCGTATACACCGATTTCGATGCGATGTTCACTGACCTGCTGGCCGACCTCGAAGCAGCTCGCAGCCATATACATTTCGAATTCTTCAAGATTGAAGACGACCCTATAGGCCGCAAGATTGAAGACGTGCTGGTGCGCAAGGCGCGGCAGGGGCTGGAGGTCCGGTTGCAGTACGACGATGCGGCGAATCTTTCCCGCAAGCGCTTCTTCCGCCGCATGGAGCGGGGCGGCGTGCAGGTGCAGCCGTTCATCAAGGTGGAGATACCTTTCCTGTCCAGCAACACCAACTACCGCAACCACCGTAAGGTCGTAGTCATCGACGGCAGGGTCGGCTACCTGGGCGGCATGAACATCGCCGAGAGGTATTCGACCGGCATACGCGGCGGAAAATGGAGGGACACCCACATGCGCGTGGAGGGGCCGGCGGTCTCCGAACTGCAGACCAGTTTCCTTGCCGACTGGCAGTTCTCCTCGAAAGAGCTGCTTGTCTCGGGGGCGTACTACCCGGAAATTGCGCCCTGCGGCGACGTGACGATGCAGATAGCGACCTCCGGGCCGATGGACGAATGGCGCGTGATCATGCAGGGAATTGTGGGCATGATTTCGCGCAGCAGCAAGTATGTCTACATCCAGTCGCCCTACCTGATCCCGACCGAGCCGGTGCTGATGGTGCTCCGCAACGCCGCGCTTTCCGGGGTGGACGTGAGGATAATGATACCCTACCGGGGCGACAGGGGCGTCACGGTGCCGCTGGCTTCCCGCTCCTACGTGAAGGACGTCATCACCGCCGGGGTGAAGGTCTATTTCTACCCGCGCGGGTACATGCACTCCAAGGCGATTGTCTCCGACGACAGGGTGACGACCATAGGTTCGACGAATATGGATGTCCGCAGCTATGAGCAGGATTTCGAGATAAACGCGTTCATCTATGACAGCGATGTCGCCGCTGTGGCGAAGGCCGCGTTCCTGGAGGACCAGAAGGAATGCTGGCAGGCTGACCCTGCGACCTGGTCGCGGCGGCCTTTCTATGTAAGGTTCATCGAATCGCTGGCCCGCCTGCTGTCGCCATTGCTGTAGGCGGCGCTCGGGCATTGGCTGACACCGAACAGGCTTTTTTCGCCTGCGAGGCGCAATTGCAGCCGCGAACATGCTCCTTGACATCGCGGCACCGAAAAAAAGGTGACGTGCACCACGTCACCTTTTCTTCGGCCCCGTAGGATTCAAGGATATAGTGACTAGAAGCTGAAGGAGATATAGGCCCTGAAGCCTTTCATCTGCAGCGGGGAGTTGCCGCCTTCGAGGAAGTCGTTCATCTCTCCGCTTCCGCTCCTGTATTCGGCGCCGAGCCCTATGAAACTGTAGGATATCCTTCCGCCGGCCACTATGTAGCCCATGTAGCCTCCGAGAATGGTGGCGTCAGCGGTGCTGTAGCTGGCCGAGAACGTGGGGGCGTAGCGGCCGTAAATCGCCACGTTCAGCTTGTCCACAGGATTGAAGGTCAGCGAAATACCCGCCTGCAGGCCGATTTCTGCCTGATGCAGCTGTGAATCGACCAGGCCCTCGTCCTCCACGAGCACGGTGGTGGAGTAGTTGTTGTAGCTGAGGTCAATCCAGGTCGCGTCGATTCCGAACTTCATGAAACCGGCAATGGGGTCCTCGTGCAGGTAGTAGGTTCTGGTGGAGGTGAAGGCGGCTCCATAATTGTTCTTGAGAGCCTGGCCGCCGGAGCTCATTTCCATGGAAGAGTAGCTGAAGGCTCTGTGCTTCTTTCGGAAATAGCCGTCGTCGGCACTTGCGTTGGCGGCGATGAAGGCCGCCAGGATGGTCAGAATCAGGAATTTTTTCATTGTGATCATGTTTTTGGTTATCCGCCTCTGCGAGGCCAGCCATAAAGTTAGCAATTTTTTCAGAAATCCAGCGTGGCTGCAATTGTCTCCACCGTGCGGCGGTTCAGCTCCATGTCGGCGCCGCTTCCGTTCCCGGGAGTGATGCCCCCGCAGATGTCGGCTCCGATGATTCCTTTCCCGCCTCCGCAGCGCCGGGCCAGATCCGAGAGTATCCCCGTCAGTTCGTCCAGCTTCATGTCGCCCTGGTCCCAGCCGGTGCGGGCGTAGTCTTCCGAAAGCGCGTCCATGTCTATCGAGAGGTATAGGGGCAGGCCTTCCTCCGGACTTATGCCACGGTAATCGGCGGCCCTGCGCACCCAGCCGTACCAGTGCAGGAAGGGGAGCCGCCTGGCGTGCAGTACCCAGTTGCCGCAGCTCAGCAGCTCCTGTCCGAACGCTCCCGGCTGGTCATCGGGATGGTTGTCTATCAGAAGCAGGCCGAACGGCCTTTCAATCCTTTCGAGCCGGAACAGGGTCTGGTAGTGATAATCGCCCGTGCCGATGTAGTGTACGGCTTCCAGCGGAAGCCGGGAAATGCGTCTCCTCATCTCCCGTGCAGTCTCTTCGGAGCAGTAGCAGCATGAGCCTTCAAGCCCGGAAAAATCCGAAAAAATCAAATCCATGGTGCCAAATTGCATTTTTCTTGCTAAAGAAAAAGATTTTTCCCGAATTTTATCACTATATTTGTATAAATACCGGAGAATTACTGATGCAAGAAGACGGACAATTCGAACTCGACCCCGAGAAGGTCTACACATCTATGGATGAACTTACGCTTGACACTGACGAGGGCCCCAGGACTCTTAAGCTGGGCGTCTGGATCAATGTCGACCCGGTGCGCATACATAGGATGATAGTCCGCGAGAAGATTCTCCAGGTGGACACTCTTGAAGTCCTGAACCCTCTGGTCAGCAAGCTCCGCCGCGCCGATCCCGAATACTACAAGAAGTTCATGGGGCTCAGGCTGGTGATTGACTATCCTGGCTACAGCGCCGGGATTCTCGCCAAGATTCCTTTCGAGAACGACCCCGTGGGATTCTACAAATGGTGGCGCAAAGGCAAGCATGAGGACAAGGTGTATCTCTCTCTCGGCAACAGGATACGCCTTTTCCAGAAGGTTGCCATGATGGAGCCGCGCATGATACTCAAGAAAGACTTGGAAATCCTTAACAAATAGCTCTTACTACGATGGAAGAACAGTTGAAGCTGACTTGTCTGCACGACCTGCATGTCAGGGCCGGGGCCAGGATGAGTCCGTTCGCCGGTTACGACATGCCCATACAGTACAGCGGCATAATCGACGAGCATAACGCGGTCCGCAACAGCGTCGGGATGTTCGACGTGTCCCACATGGGTGAAATCTTCATCTCTGGCGAGGACGCCGGGAAGTTCGTCAACCACATATTCACCAACGACGTGAACGGGCTGGAGCCCGGCAAGGTGCTTTACGGCATGATGCTCTACGAGGACGGAGGAACCGTGGACGACCTTCTGGTCTACAGGGAATTCGGACCCGAAAGCTATCTGCTCGTGGTCAACGCTTCCAACATAGGGAAGGACTATGAATGGATGAAGAAGAATTCTGAGGGCTGGAACGTGGTCATAGACAACCAGTCGGAGAAATGGGGGCAGATAGCCGTCCAGGGGCCTGAAGCCGAGAAGATCGTGAAGGAGGTGCTGGGCTTCGCCGGCGCCGGCGCTCTCAAGTTCTACGAGTTCTGTGACGTGACCGCCGCTGACGGCAGCCGCGTGATACTCAGCCGCACGGGATATACGGGAGAGGACGGATTCGAGATTTACGCCGCCCCGGAGCTGATTCGCGGATACTGGCAGGCACTGGAGGCCGCCGGAGTGAAGCCCTGCGGGCTCGGATGCCGTGACACCCTGCGTTTCGAGGCCGGACTGCCTCTGTACGGCGACGAGCTCAGCGCCGGGATTTCTCCGGTGATGGCCGGACTTTCGATGTTCTGCAAGCTGGACAAGCCCGAATTCATAGGGAAGGACGCGCTCGCGGCGCAGAAGGCGCAGGGGCCGTCCCGGAAGATTGTGGGAATCGAGCTGAAGGACAACGCGGTGCCCCGGGCGGGCTATCCGGTCGAGCTCGAAGACGGGACCGAGGTGGGGAAGGTCACCACGGGCTATCATTCCATAACCCTTGGCAAGAGCCTCTGCTTCGCGCTGGTGGACAGCGCCCGCGCGGCCCTCGGTACGCCCCTGTATGTCCGCATACGCAAGCGCGTGTTCCCCGGAACCGTGGTAAAGAAAAGATTTTATCAAACAAACTATAAGAAATAATGAGCAAGATAGTAGACGGACTCCTGTACAGCGAGTCCCACGAATGGGTGAAAGTAGATGGCAACGTGGCCATCGTCGGAGTGTCTGATTATGCGCAGAGCGAACTCGGAGACATAACCTACGTCGACATGCCCGACGTGGACGACGAGGTCAGCGCCGGCGACGACTTCGGGGCAGTGGAGAGCGTAAAGACCTCGAGCGAGCTCATCGCTCCGGTTTCAGGCAGGATTGTCGCATGCAACAACGAGCTTGAAGACCGTCCGGAGCTGATCAACGAGGACGCCTATTCCGCATGGATAATCAAGATAGAGATGAGCGACAGCTCCGAGCTGGACGGCCTTCTCAACGCATCCGCATACACCAAGCTCGTAGGCTGAGATTCTTCTGAAACATGGGAACATTCTGCTATTTCCCCCATACGGAGGAGGATATAGCCCGCATGCTCGAAAGAATAGGGGTCAGTTCGCTGGACGACCTCTATTCTGATGTTCCGGCGGACTATATCTACAAAGGTGAATACGACCTGCCCGCAGCGATGAGCGAGCAGGAGGTGCGCGACCATTTCGCTGGGCTTGCCGCGAAGAACCGCAGGCTCAGGGTCTTCGTCGGACAGGGCGCATACGACCATGTCACGCCCGCCGCCATACCTTATCTTGCCTCGCGCAGCGAATTCCTTACCGCCTATACGCCCTACCAGTGCGAGATTTCGCAGGGGACGCTGCGCTATATCTTCGAATGGCAGACCATGATCTGCCGCCTGACCGGACTCGACTGCTCCAACGCCTCGATGTACGACGGGCCTACCGCCGCCGCTGAGGCCGTGAGGATGTGCCTGGCCAGCACGAAGAAGCGCAATACAGTTATACTCTCTTCCGGTCTCCTGCCGCATGTCATAGCCACCGTGCGCACCTACGCGAAATATGAGGGGGTCAACGTGGTCCTTGCAGACGATGTGGCCTCGAAGGTGTCCGGGCTGGAGTCCTGCCTGGCCGGGGTGATTGTCCCTTCCATCGACAGGAACGGATTGATATGCGACCTCGGAGGGCTTGCGGACGCGGTTCATGCCTGTGGCGCACTGCTGGTGGAATATTGCGACCCCTCGGCGCTCGCGGTGCTGAAGACCCCTGCGGAATGGGGTGCCGACATCGCAGTCGGAGACGGACAGACCCTGGGCATTCCGCTGAACTACGGGGGCCCCTACGTGGGATTCATGGCCTGCCGCAAGGATTATATGCGCAAGATGCCCGGACGAATCGTGGGCCAGACCGAGGACGCCGCCGGACGCCGCTGCTTCGTGCTTACGCTTCAGGCCCGCGAGCAGCATATCCGCCGCGAAAAGGCTACCTCCAACATCTGCTCCAACCAGTCGCTGATGGCGCTGTGGTGCACGATATATCTCTCGCTGATGGGGCCGGAGGGCCTCAGGCGCGTGAACGAGCTCTGCTGGGAGCGCTCCCACTACCTCCGCGACGAGCTCCTGAAGACCGGACTTTTCGAGAGCGTGCACGAGGGCGAATTCCTCAAGGAGTTTGTGCTCAGGCCGAAGATGCCGGCCGGCAGGCTTATGCATGCCCTGATGGATGCCGGATATTTCGCGGCTCTTCCCACGGAGGACGGGAACGTGAGCTTCTGCGTCACCGAGAAGCACGGAAAAGATGAAATCGATGCACTGGTCAAAACCGTTAAGGAGGCTGCGATATGAGATATTACGACAAACTGATATTCGAACTTTCCAGGCCCGGAAGGTCGGGATATTCCCTCCCGGCCCCCGAAGGAGGGAAGATGCCCCGCGAAGGCGGGCTCTGGCGCAGCTCCGCACCGGAACTGCCCGAAGTGAGCGAGCCCGACGTGGTCAGGCACTACACCAACCTCAGCCAGATGAACTTCGGCGTGGACACGGGCTTCTATCCCCTCGGTTCATGCACGATGAAATATAATCCCAAAATCAATGAGGAGATAGCCTCCATGCCGGAATTCACCGGCCAGCACCCGCTCCAGCCCGAAGAGAGCACCGAGGGCACCAGGGAGGTGTTCGCCGAACTGGACAGGGCTCTCGCGGCGATTACGGGAATGAAGCATTTCACCTTCCGGCCCTGCGCCGGCGCCCACGGCGAGCTGACAGGCCTGATGCTGATGAAGGAATACCATCTTGGCAGGGGAGACCTCGCCCGCACCAAGGTCATAGTTCCCGACAGCGCGCACGGCACCAATCCCGCCTCGGCAGCCTGCTGCGGCTACGAAATCGTGGTGGTCAAGTCCAATTCCGACGGCCTCGTGGACGTGGAGGACCTCAAACCCCTGCTCGGCCCCGACATCGCCGGAATCATGATGACCAACCCCAACACCCTCGGCCTTTTCGAGAAGGACATCAGGGAGATAGCGGGCCTGGTGCATGACTGCGGCGGACTGCTGTACTACGACGGGGCCAACATGAACCCTCTGCTCGGCGTGGTCCGTCCCGGCGATATGGGTTTCGACATCCTGCACCTCAATCTCCATAAGACCTTCTCGACCCCGCATGGCGGCGGCGGTCCCGGAAGCGGCCCTGTCGGCGTTTCCGAAAGGGTTCTGCCCTATCTGGACGTCCCGAAAGTCAGCGGTTTCCACGGCAACTTCACGGTGATGCTCAGGGCTCTTGCCTATATACTGATGCTCGGAAAGGAGAATGTCCGCATGGCCGGAAAACTGGCCACGCTAAACGCCAATTACGTGAAGGAATCGCTGAAGGACTGCTACAGGCTGCCCGTTCCTTCCGTATGCAAGCACGAGTTCGTGTTCGACGGCCTTGCCGAACCCAACGGCACCACGACCCTCGATGTGGCCAAGAGGCTGCTTGACTACGGTTTCCACGCCCCTACGATATACTTCCCCCTGCTTTTCCATCAGGCGATAATGATAGAGCCTACTGAGACCGAATCTCCCGAGACTCTTGACGCCTTCATCGAGGTGATGAGGAAGATAGCCGAGGAGGCGAAGACGAATCCCGGGCTCCTGCACTCGGCTCCCGTGACTGCGCCCATAGGCCGTCCGGACGAGACGAAGGCCGCAAGGCAGCCGGTTCTGAAATACGGGGCCTGAGATGAAGAAGAGTCATAAGGGGCTGATCGTATTGGCCGTCCCTTTTCTGCTGGGCTTCCTCGCCGGGTTTCTGGCCGGAGGAGGCTGCAGCGGAAAGGAGGGGACGGGTATAGTTGAAGAGACGCCGGCGGAGACGCTTTCCCCTGTTGCCGAGGAGTGCAAGGAGGAATCCGGGCCGTTCGACGATGTGGACGGACTGGGTGAGAAACCTGAAAGGAAAGAGATTATCTATTACCGTGACAGGCTTCCGTATGCGAAGTTGTTCGCGGACCTGAACGATGCGCATCTCAGGGTGGCACGGCAGCTCGGGCTGCCGGAAATACCGGCGACCAGGGAGGATTTCTCGCATCGCGGCCTCGTTAGGATCGAGGACAACGAGTATCTTGTGGTGGATGACCTCCAGTACTCCATCCCTTATCTTACCGAAGGCGCTGCCGAGGAGCTCCAGCGCATAGCAAAAGCTTTCAGCGATTCGCTTGAAGCCAAGAACCTGCTGGACTATAAGCTGATAGTGTCTTCTCTGCTGAGGACAGAGGAGGATGTGGACAGGCTGCGCCGCAGCGGCAATCCCAATGCGAGCGACAATTCCGCCCACTGCTACGGCACCACTTTCGACATCACCTATACCCGTTATTACAGCGAGGATGAGTCTGAGGCGTTCATGCAGCCCTTCGAGCTCACCAAGGTGCTGGGCGAGGTTCTCCTTGACGAGAAGAACGCAGCCCGCTGCCTCGTCAAGTACGAGAGGCAGGAGCACTGCTTCCACATCACTTCCTGCGTGAAGTAGGTTTACAGAACTTCCAGAGTGTCGCCGGTGACGCGGAACTTGATTTCGCTGCCGGCGTAATTCATGCCGTAGATGCGTCCGGGGTCCTGCTGGAATTGCGGACGCGGATCCTGGGTGAGTATCTCCTCAAGCGCCTTGAGCGTGGCGTCGTCGAATCTCTCCCCGATGTTTTCCGGGAAGACGACCTTGAGAGTCTTCCATCCGTGTCTGTCCACGAAGCCGCTGCGCACTCCGGGGTGGCTGTCGGCGTATTCGACGTAAGGCTTGATGTCATATATAGGGGTGCCGTCGGCAAGGTCGGCGCCGGCAACCTCGATGCGGCATTTCTGAAAATTGATGCCGGTTATCCTGACGGCGCTCAGCCCCAGTCCGTTGGGCCTGAAAGGGGAGCGCGAGGCGAACACTCCTATGCGCCTGTTGCCGCCGAGACGGGGCGGCCTGACCGTGGCTTCGAATGTTTCCGGGCTTCCGTCCGTCCGCTCCGGAGCGTCTGCGTGGCGGGGACGGTTGAGGCTGAAGCCCCAGATGAGCCAGATATAGTCGAATTCCTCCAGCCCGCGCAGGGCGTCCTGCATGTTGTACGGTGCTTGGAGCTCCACAGTGCCGCGCAGGGACGCCGCCAGCCCCGCCTGGCGGGGCAGACCGAACTTCTCCTTAAGCGGAGAACGGAACACGGCTATCGGTTCTATTGTCATTGTCTATGCTTTAAAACTGTCAGCGGGCCTGCTGCCTCTGAAACCTATCGGTGGCAGACCGAATTGTCCAGAACTGGCGAATGGATAACGCTAATAATCTAAAATCGCTTTTATCCTGCCGACAGGTGACTGCCTCCAGAGAGGCTGGCCGCCCACGGCCGTGAGTGGGTGTGCCGCGAAAGCGGCGGGATGGAGCGTAGCGGAACCTCTCTGGAGGCAGTCATCTGCCGGCAGGTATAATTTTACGAGGAAGGCAGTATTTTAGCTGGTTTGCCCGGAGATACAACATTCATGAACGATTTATTCGGTAGGAACAGCGGCTGCCGTGCCGAGGCTGTCAGCGGCCCCGTAGCCCTCGACTTCAGCCATATATTTCTCGTATAATGCGTTGAAATCGCGCAGGAAGACGGTGTCCAGCGGCTCCGATGCGGGGGAGTCCAGCTTGAGCGGGTCTATCGGCCGTCCGTTCTCCCATATCCTGAAGTCGAGATGCGGCCCTGTGGCCGTGCCGGTGGCTCCGACATATCCTATCAGCTGGCCCTGGGTCACGCGGGTGCCGACACGCACGCCCGAAGCGAACTTCGAAAGGTGCATGTACGAGCTCTCGTAGCCCATGTTGTGCTTGATTCGTATGCGGTTTCCGCCGCCGGTGGGGTCCCAGCCGCATTTCGTTACGGTGCCGTCGCCAATCGCATGCACGGGCGTGCCGGTAGGAGCGGCATAGTCCACTGCGGTATGAGGCTTGACCTTTCCGGTGACCGGATGCCTGCGGCTGTAGGAGAAGCGGCTGCTGATGCGGTTGTATTTCAGCGGGGCCTTGAGGAACATGCGCTTGAGGCTTTCTCCGTTCTTGTCCCAATAGGTGTTGCCGTTGCCCTCGCCGGTATCGAAGCGGACTGCGGCGGTCTGCTTGTAGCCGGTCCCGTCGAAGAGGCTGAAGTGCACCGTGTCGATGCCCACGAACTCGCCGTCACAGACGCTCTGGGTGTAGACGGTGCGGAACCTGTCGCCTTTCTGCAGCGTGAAGAAGTTGACGCTCCACTGGTAGATGTCGGCAAGGTTCATTATCAGCTCGGGAGAGCCGCCCGCCGCCAGCATGTCGTTCCAGAGCGAGCTGTTGATGGTCACGTCCGTGTACTTGCGCACGTGCTCCACTGGCTTGGCCACATTCCATATCGCGAGGGAATCGCTGCACTGGAAGACGGTGGCGTTCACCTTGTCCTGCTCGTATATCGCGTAGCGCAGGTCGCGGGTGCTGTCGGTCACCTCGTAGTAGGCGTGGAGATGGTTGCCCGCCTTTATCTTCCGAAGGTCGAACACCGAGTCGCAGAGCTCGCTGAGAGCGTAGGCGTCGGAGGCATCCATGCCCATGCGCATCATGAGCACGGAGAAGGTGTCTCCGTATTTGACCTCCACGGTGTCGGCGTCGAAATCCGAGGGCTCGAAGCCGTAGAGAGGCGGCTGTTCTTCGACTGCGGCCTCAGCCCCGGAATCCTGTACGTTCTGCCTGCATGATGTGCCGGCCAGCGCCGCAAGCGCTAGGAGGAATATGGTCAGTTTGCTGAATTTCATCCGTCGGAATTTTAAATCCTATAAAGATACGAAGAATTTCCGGCATCAGTAGACGAATTCGAACTCGTCGACGTAGAGCAGGCTGCCCACGGCCCCGGTGAAATCATCGCCGTATCTGCTAGCGCAAGCGTTTATTATCACATATTTCGGTTTGCGGCTGCGGTCCCTGTACTCAAGGGGGCAGTTGAACTGCACATAGCGCAGGTTCCCTTCTCCGTCGATGGTGGCCTCGGTGGTCTCTATCTTGCCGTAGGCGATGATATGGGGGTCATTCTCCTGGTCGATGAAGATTCCTTCGGCGGTGTTCACCTCGAAGGGCGCGTCCCAGTCGCCGAGCATCACGAGTATCTGCATGCCGTCGGTCTGACCGACCAGGTCGGGATGCTTGCCGAGGTCGTCATGGTCGATGGGCTGGGGTGAATAAGCATACCATCCCTTGAGTGCGGAAGGCCTTGTGGTGAAGGGGGTTCCCCACGACATCTTGGCGCCGAGGTTGGAGCCGGAGCCTGATGTGCCGAGGAATTCGCCGGTCAGCAGATTGCCTGCCGCGAAACGTCCTATGCCGAGGAAATTGGGGAACATGGATTCCATTCTCGCCGCCTGCTTGCCGTCGCCGGACACGGCCACGAACTCGGCTTCCGGAGTGGTCGCGCAGTCGCGTCCGATGAAGAGCACTCCCTTGTTGGCGGAATCCCATACCCTGCCGTTGCTGGCGTCGGGGGCCGGATACCATGAGGTCTTGGTGCTGTAGACGGTCTCGGAGCACCATTCGTCGAAGCCCATGTTGGCCACCTGCGCTTCGATTTCCGTGCTGAACGCCACCTCGCCGCTGCTGGTCCCGGACAGCGAGAACTTTACGTAATAGTTCGTCCCTGGTTCGAGCCCTGTGGCCTCGTAGACGTAGAATCCGGCCTGGGCGGTGATTTCGGGGCTGGAAGCCCATTCGCTGCTGCCTTCCTTGCGCCATTCATATACGCCTTCTGCGGTCGCCCCGTCCGCCGGGGTGGTGAACACGGCGCTGCCGGCCCATGCGTTGACTTCGATTTCAGCGGAAACGCGCACGGTGGCGTAGATGGTCCATACATAGTCCTGGTAGGTCCTGACGTGGACGCTGAGGGGCTCGCTGAGGTCCAGGATGTCGCCGACCTTGAGTTCTTTGCAGCGGGCTTTATCGGATACGGAAAACCTGAGCAGTTCGAGCTGCGTGAGGTCGGCGTTCTCGGCAACCTCCGCGTGTACGGTGCGGTTGGCCTTGTTGATTTCCACGCTCATCTGGTGGTCCACCACGAAGTCGGTGATGTCGCCCGGGACGAGAGGGTAGTCGATGTCGTTCTTTATGGTGCAGGCCGAAGCGGCGGCGAGCAGCAGGAATATTGTCTTCTTCATTTTGTCAGCGTTTTAGAAATACATGACGAGCGCGAGCCTGGTGGAGAGCAGGTCGATGTTGTAGTGGATGCCGAAGTTGTTGGAGTTGCTGTAGTCCACCTGGTTGGCCACCTGGACGGTATTGGTCCAGTCGAGGCTCATCAGGTCGATGCTGAGCTCCATGGCGATGTTTTTCATCACGAAAGCGCTGATTCCGGGCGAGAACGCCAGGCTGAGGGAGAACTTGTCGTAATAGGTACCCTCCTTGCGCCCTTCGTTCATCGCGTAGGTCTTGCCCTGTCCGACCCCTCCTTCAAGCGCAAGCTCGGTGAAGAAGGCGAAGCGGCGGCTGCCTGCGATGGGAATGTAGGAGCGCCCGGTGATGGCGGCAGTGTACTCATGGTCGATGTGATAGTGGTTCCCCAGCGAGAGCCCCATGTCGGAGAAGGATAGGTCTGCCTCGTCTATGCCTATGGAGGTCCTGTTGTAGTTCAGCCTCAGGCCGAGCGACATGTTGTCCCTGACGAAATAGGAGCCGGCTATTGAGAACTTCCATGTGTCAAGAGAGGCCTTCGCGCCCTGGATCATGGAGAAGAGTGCGTCGTAGCCGGTTTCGTTTCCTATGTTGTAGTCGTTGTAGGAGAACACCAGCCCTGCGGACTTGCTGCCCTTGGGGATGAAGCAGTTGTCTTTTTCCTCGGCCGTAGCGAGAGCTGCGGTGAGCATCAGCGCGGCCGCAAGCAATGTCAGTTTTCGCATATCCTTTCAGAATTAAAAAAAGAGACTGCCTCGTTTATCTCGGTAGTCTCTTCATGTTTTTGTGGTGCTGGCAGGAGTTGAACCGGCGACACATGGATTTTCAGTCCATTGCTCTACCACCTGAGCTACAGCACCATTGCCCTGACGGGATTGCAAAGGTAGTCAAAAAAAGTCAATCTGCAAATTTTTTATAAACTTTTGACTGCCGACGCCAGATTTTCCAGTGCGGTCGCCAGTTTGGCGCGCGGGCATCCCGCATTCAGGCGCATGAAACCCGCCCCTTCCTTGCCGAACATGGTGCCGTCGTTGAGGGCCAGGCGGGCCCTGTTGACGAATAAATCCACGAGACGCTCCTGTGGAAGGCCCAGCCTGCGGCAGTCCAGCCATATCAGGAACGACGCTTCGGGCGCCACGGCGTGAACCTGCGGGAGATCGGCTTTCAGCCGGGCGCAGACGAAATCCACGTTGCCCTCGACGTAGGAGAGCATTTCCTTGCGCCATTCCCAGCCTTTGTCGGTGTAGGCCGCCCTCGTGGCCTCGGCGGAGAATATGCTGGGGTAGTCGGTTTCATTTGCCTCCAGATAGCCGAAGAACTTCTCCGCGAGCTCCGGATTCCTGATTATGCAGTAGGAGCTGACGACCCCGGCGATGTTGAAGGTCTTGGAGGGGGCGAGGAAGCTGACGCTGCACTTCTCCGCGTTTTCGCTCACGCTGGCGAAGGGGTGGTGCTTCCTGCCGTGGAGCAGCATCTCGGCATGTATCTCGTCGGAAACCACCAGGATGCCGTACCGGACGCAGATATCCGCCAGCCTGCGCAGGCTCTCCTCGGAGAAGCACACCCCGCCCGGATTGTGGGGGTTGCAGAGCATAAGCATCCTGGTTCTGCCGTCGATGAGCTTCTCCAGCCCGTCGAGGTCCATCTCGTAGCTTTTCAGGAACCCCTCCCCGTCATATACGGGTATGAGGGGGTTGTCCACCACCTCGAAGCCGCAGGCCTCGGGAACTTCCCTGAAGGGATGGTACACGGGAGGCTGGATGATGACCTTGTCGCCGGGCGACAGGAAGCAGCGAGTTGCGAAACCGAAGCCCCTGACTATTCCCGGGACATATCTGAACTCGGACGGGTCCACCTTCCAGCCGTGCAGGCGGTACACCCAGTCCGACACTATGCGGAAATAGTCGTCGCCCGTGGTTGGGTAGCCGAGTATAGGGTGGTCCAGACGCTTTCGCAGGGCGTCGATTATGAAGTCGGGGGTCCTGAAGTCCATGTCGGCGACCCAGAGTGATATCAGGTCGTCGCGTCCGAAAGTCTGCTTCAGAGTGTCTACATTGAGGCTTCTTGTGCCGTGTCTGTCTATCGTTTCGTCGAAATTGTACATGGGTGATGTCAGTTCGTGATGATAAAAAGCAAAGTTAACCACACTTTTTTGAAAAAATCTTAAAATATGAACATTTAATTTTTATCTTTGCGCCCGAAGTTCAACCAAACCTGTTTTTATGGTAGCGAAAAATGAAGAAACTACTTTTATCGATCGCAGCTCTGCTGCCGGGCTTGCTTGCGTTCTCGCAAGAGGCTGACGACCTCGGTAGGTATGCCGAGGTAACACTCATCCCGCGCCTGGACCTCAACCCTACTTATGCCGGCGATTCCGGTTTGGGTTTCAACCACGGCAATTCTTCAATTTACACTCTCTTTGAAGGTTCCCTTTCGGAACATTTCTCCTGGACGATAGCCAACCACTGGCTGCAGGCCGGAGGCGACTACGCCTGGCCGTACAGGGACCTCGGACGGTCCGACACGACCAACTGGGTGGACTATTTCGCAGGCTATTTCTCGTTCGGCAACTGGACGATCGGCCTCGGAAAGGACATGATCGCCACCGGCGGCTTCGAGTACGAGGACTGGGACTGGGACCTTCACACCGATTTCTCCTCTCCTCTCGCCGGCGGTCTGGCATGTTACCAGTGGGGCGCGTCCGTCTCCTGGATGACCCCCTCGGAGATGAGCGAGTTCACACTCCAGATGACCACCTCCCCGTACGGAGAGCATCCTTTCGCGAGCGGACTCTGGGCATATTCATTCCAATGGAGGGGTGAATACGGCTGGTATTCCCTCATAGGAAGCGCGAGCGCGCTCCAGTATGCGAAGGACGGCTACGACTGGCTGTTCGCGGTGGGCATGAACTTCGATTTGACCGACGAACTGGCCCTGACCCTCGACTGGAACAACAGCTACGGCTTCGACGAGGACAGCTGGACCCTCGCTCCCGGGCATACGCTGCAGGGCAAGCTGGCATACGCACCTTCCGACAAGTTCGACCTCGCCCTGCGCGGCTGGTACGCCTTTGCGGACGACAGGACCCTGCTTCCCGATTGCTGGACTGCGGGAGCCGTCTTCCAGTACTATCCGCTTCATGATTCCGATGACCTCAGGCTCCACGCCTCGCTGGCATGGAATTCCGTCCTCTCGCAGGCGACCCTGAGCATAGGCGCACGCTACAATCTCAGATTCAGTCTCTTTTAGCGGGGAGAAATGAGCAAGGACATAGTAATCTCACTCCAGCACCTGTCCAAGTCATACGACGGGAAGAAGGTGCTTGACGACATAAACCTCGACATCCGCGAGGGGGAGTTCGTCACCCTGCTCGGCCCTTCCGGCTGCGGCAAGACCACTACGCTCCGTCTGATTGCGGGATTTCTCGCGCCCGACGAAGGAAGGATTCTGCTCGACGGCAAGGACATCTCGTCCATGCCGCCCTACAGGAGGCCGTTCAACACGGTGTTCCAGAGGTATGCGCTTTTCCCGCATCTCGATGTGTACGACAACATAGCCTTCGGTCTCAAGCTCCAGAAGGTGCCCACCGATGAAATCGACAAGCGTGTCCGCCGCATACTCAAGATGGTGAGCATGACCGACTATGAGAGCCGCGACGTGGAGTCGCTTTCCGGCGGCCAGCAGCAGAGGGTGGCCATAGCCCGCGCGCTTGTGAACCGCCCCCGCGTGCTGCTTCTCGACGAGCCTCTCGCCGCCCTGGACCTCAAGATGCGCAAGGACATGCAGATCGAGCTCAAGGAGATGCACGCCCAGCTCGGCATCACCTTCATCTACGTGACCCACGACCAGGAGGAGGCGCTCACGCTCTCGGACAATATCGTGGTGATGAACGAAGGCAGGATACTCCAGGCCGGCACCCCCGTGTCCATCTACAACGAACCCCAGAACTCCTTCGTGGCCGACTTCATAGGGGAGTCCAACATCCTCAACGGCACCATGCTCAGGGACCGCCGCGTGGAGTTCCTCGGGCATGAGTTCGACTGCGTGGACGAAGGCTTCGGCGAAAATGTCCCCGTGGACGTCGTGGTGCGCCCCGAGGACGTATACATAATGCACAGGCTCGAGGGCTCGCAGTTCTCCGGAACCGTCAAGTCCTGCACCTTCAAGGGAGTTCACTACGAGATGTTCGTGGACACCGACAAGGGCTTCGAGCTGATGATCCAGGACTACAACGCCTTCGAGGTCGGCTCCCGGGTGGGCCTGCTCATACGTCCGAACGACATCCAGGTGATGCACAAGGAGCGTGTGTGCAACAGCTTCGAGGCCGAGGTCGTGGACGGAAGCCATATCAGGCTCATGGGCGCGGAAATCGAATGCGCCGCAGCGGCCGGCTTTGCGCCCGGCGACAAGGTCACCGCGACGGTGGACTTCGGCAATGTTGAGCTCGTGGACCATCAGGAGGACGGCCAGTTCGCCGGAGACGTGCATTTCCTGCTCTACAAGGGCGACCACTATCATCTGACCGTGCTCACCGAGGACGGCTATCATGTCTGGGTGGACACCGATGACGTATGGGACAAGGGCGATCTCGTGGGAATCAACTTCGCCCCCGGGAACATTAAACTTTCCGCAGGGAAATGAAGATAACGAGATCCACCTGGGCTCTTCCATATCTGGTATTCCTGGTGCTGTTCGTCGCGCTCCCGCTCGTGATGATAATAGTGTATGCGTTCAGGGACGCCCAGACGAGAGCCTTCACCCTGGCGAATTTCGCCAAGTTCTTCAGCGCTCCGCATGACCTGAACACCTTCCTGTATTCCATACAGGTGGCGTTCGTCAACACGCTGCTGTGTCTGCTCATCGCATATCCGGCGGCGTGGATACTCACCAAGTCTTCGTTCAACCGCTCGAAGATAACCGTGATGCTGTTCATCCTCCCCATGTGGATAAACATGCTGATCCGCACCCTCGCCACGGTCGCGCTCTTCGACTTCCTGCGCTTCCCGCTCGGGGAGGGGGCCCTGTATTTCGGCATGGTCTACAACTTCCTTCCGTTCATGATATATCCGATTTACAATTCGCTCGACAAACTGGACAATTCGTATATCGAGGCGGCACAGGATCTCGGTGCGACGCCGTGGAAGGTGTTCTGGAAAGTCACGGTGCCGCTGTCCATGCCCGGAGTGTGGAGCGGGGTGCTCATGGTGTTCATGCCCACCATCTCCACCTTCGCCATCGCCGAACTGCTGACTCTCAACAAGGTCAAGCTCTTCGGTACGACGATTCAGGAGAACATCAACAACGGTTTCTGGAACTACGGCTCCGCGCTTGCCCTGATAATGCTGCTGATCATCGGTCTCACGACCCTGATCTCCGACCAGGACAGCGCACGTGACGGAGAAAAAGGAGGTCTGATATGAAAAAGCTGCTTGCAAGGGGCTATCTGGCGGTGCTGCTGGTCATATTGTACGCCCCGATACTCATAATAGCCATATTCTCCTTCACCGAAGCCAAGGTGCTCGGCAACTGGACGGGATTCTCGACCAAGCTCTATGAGTCCCTGTTCTCCGGAGGCCTCGGCTCCTCGATGGTGAGGGCGATAGAGAACACCCTGACCATAGGCCTGCTGGCCGCATTCTGCTCCATGATCCTGGGCAGCGTGGCCGCCATAGGCATACACAACATGCGGGGACGCGGGCGCAGGGCGATCACCTTCCTCAACGACATCCCGATGCTGAATCCCGACATCATCACGGGTATTTCGCTTTTCATCCTGTTTGTCGCCGTGGGGGTGAGCCAGGGCTATGTCACGGTGCTTCTGGCGCATATATCCTTCTGCACTCCCTACGTGGTGCTCACGGTGCTGCCCAGGCTCCGGATGATGAACCCCAATATCTACGAAGCCGCGCTCGACCTCGGCGCGACGCCGTCACAGGCCCTGCGCAAGGTCATCATCCCCCAGATCCGGCCTTCGATGATCTCAGGCTTCATCCTGGCCTTCACCCTTTCGATCGATGACTTTGCGGTCACCCTCTTCACCAAGGGCAACCACGGACTGGAGACCCTGTCCACCTATATCTATGCGGACGCCCGCAAGGGAGGCCTGACTCCCGAGCTCAGGCCGCTCATGACGCTGATTTTCCTGGCGGTGCTGGCGCTCCTCATAGTCATCAACATACGTTCAGCAAGAAACAACAGACAAAAAATTACGAAATGAAAAAATTCTTCGCCGCAGCATTATGCGTGCTTTTCGCGGCTTCTGCCGCCTGCTTCGCCGCCGACCGCGAGCACACCCTGAAAATCTACAACTGGGCCGACTACATCGACGAGGACCTTCTGACCGAGTTCCAGCAGTGGTATGAGGAGCAGACGGGCGAGCCTGTGGAGATCATCTACCAGCTCTTCGACATCAACGAGGTGATGCTCTCCAAGATAGAGAAGGGTCATGAGGACTTCGATGTCGTGTGCCCCTCCGACTATATCATCGAGCGCATGCTCAAGGCCGACCTCCTGCTGCCCATAGACAAGGACTTCGGCGACACCCCCGACTATACCGTCAATGTCGCCCCCTTCATGAACGAATTCCTGACCCAGGTGGACGGGAGCGGCAAGAACGCAGTGGACTATACCGTGCCCTATATGTGGGGTACAGTGGGCATCACCTACAATCCCAGGTATGTCAGCGCCGAGGAAGTGTCAACCTGGGATGTGCTCAAGGATCCCAGGTTCGAGGGCAAGGTGCTGATGAAGGAGGCTTTCCGCGACGTCTACACTGCCTTCAATTTCGCACTCAACTACGACCGCGTGAAGAACGGGGAAGTGACCTTCGAGGAACTTTCATACGATGTGTCGCCCGAATCCATAGCCCGTGTGGAGGCTTATCTCAACGAGATGAAGCCCAACATCGCAGGCTGGGAGGCCGATTTCGGCAAGGAGATGATGACCAAGGAGAAGGCCTGGCTCAACCTGACCTGGAGCGGTGACGCCCAGTGGGCCATAGAGGAGGCCGAGGCAGTGGGAGTTCCCCTCGACTATGCAGTTCCCGCCTCCGGAGCCGTGGTATGGTTCGACGGTTGGGTAATCCCCAAGTATGCGAAGAACGTGCAGGCCGCCCGCTATTTCATCAACTTCATGTGCAAGCCCGAGAACGCCCTGCGCAACATGGACGTGATAGGCTATGTGAGCGCAATAGGCGGTGACGAGGTGCTCGCGGCCATGAGCGACAGCAGCGCCTACGAGCCGATTGACGCCAGCTACTTCTTCGGCGAAGCCGGCAAGGGTGCATGTCTGAACCGGATCATGTATCCCGACGCGTCCGTCATAAAGGACAGCGGAATCATGCACGACTGCGGTACCGAGGAGCTGCTGGCCATGTGGTCGCGTGTGAAGGGCGACAACGCCAGCGGCATGACGGTGTTCATCATCGGCGCCATCGTGGTGCTGCTGGTGCTCGCGTTCGTGTTCAGCCGCAGCAGGAAGAAGCACGGACATCGCCGCGCAGGCGCGAGGCGCTGAGTGCTGAAGCCTTTACATGGAAAACGCCGGAGTTGTGAGCTCCGGCGTTTTCCGTATCTTGAACCCTCTCAGGCCTGTATCTTGTGCTTGTCGGGATCCTTGAAGACTATCATGAACAGTATTCCTACCACGAGGGCGTAGGCCGCGAAGATGTACCAGGCGGTGCTCCAGCTGGGTTCGGCCGCGTTGTAGACGAAGTGGTCGACCACTATGCCTGCGGCCCAGGTGCCGATGGAGGCTCCGAGTCCGTTGGTCATCAGCATGAACAGGCCCTGGGCGGAGGAACGCATCTCCTTGTCCACGTGCTCGTTGACGAAGAGCGAGCCGGAGATGTTGAAGAAATCGAAGGCCATTCCGTAGACTATGCAGCTCAGCACGAAGAGCCATACTCCGCCGCCGGGGTTGCCGAGTCCGAAGAATCCGAAGCGGAACACCCAGGCGATCATCGCTATCAGCATGACCTTCTTGATTCCGAACTTCTTCATGAAGAAGGGTATCAGCAGTATGCAGAGGGTTTCCGACGCCTGGCTCAGGGAAATCAGCGCGTTGGCGTTGTTGGCTCCCCAGGTGTGGGCGTATTCGGGATTGTCGGCGAACGAGGTGATGAAGGTGTTGGCGTAGCCGTTGGTTATCTGAAGCGCGGCTCCGAGCAGCATCGAGAAAATGAAGAATATCGCGAACTGGCCGTTCTTGAAGAGCTTGAACGCGCTCAGGCCGGTGGAGTCGGCGAAAGACTGCACTTCGGCGGTCTTGGGCTTGCAGGGGCAGTTGGGCAGGCTCAGCGCATAGAGGCAGAGGATGATGCTGAGTCCTCCGGACACGATGAACTGGTTGTAGGTGTGCTGGAACTGCACTCCGTCGGTCCCGCGCATGAAGTTCACGAAGAGCATGCTGCAGATGAAGCCCACGGTGCCGAACACCCTGATGGGAGGGAAGTCCTTGACGGGGTCCTTGCCCGCCTTTTCCAGAGCGTTGTAGGCCACGGAGTTGGCTATTGCTATGGTCGGCATGAAGAAGGCGACGCTGATAGTGTAGAGCGTATAGAACACTCCGAGCTGTATGCCGCTTCCGGCTTCCATCGCATAGAAGCCCACACCGAGCATCGCGGCTCCTGCGAGGCCGTGGCAGAGGGAGAGCACCTTCTGCGCGGGAATCCATTTGTCGGCGATTATGCCCATGAGCGCAGGCATGAATATCGACACGAAGCCCTGGGTGGCGAAGAACAGCCATATCTGGGAGCCGAAGCCGGACTTGGCGAGAAAACTTCCCATGGAGGTGAGATAGGCGCCCCATACGGCGAACTCCAGGAAGTTCATCAGAATGAGCCTGAGGCTCACATTAGCATTTTTCATGTGATTAGTCGAAATTAGTTATCAGGCAAAATTAAAAGAATTTGTGATAATTTGCCTATTTTTGTTGAAATTAATCTGTTTGCATGAAGCCCAGAGCCATAGTCATCGCGGCAGTGTCAGTGATTGTCTGCGTATTGTTCATACTTCCACTGTTCTCCGGAGCCACGGAGTCTTTCAACGGGTTTTGGGACGGGCATCCGTATTCGAGTCTGGTGCTTTCCCTGCTTGCCGTGGCAGTTCCTCTGGCAGTACTCAACAAGGTTTATGACTTCTATGAGGACGGGAATTCCGTGCGGCGGGCCGTGAAGTTCCTTGCCGCCCTGCTTTTCTCGTATCTGACGGCCGGCGCCGTTTCCCTTGCCGGCCCCGTCTTCGAGTTCATATTGCAGCCCGGCAATCATCTGGCGGGCTGGCTTGGCGTCGCGGCGTCCGCACTGTATCTTGCGCTGGTGGCGGTCTTTGCGGCCATTCCGTTCGTGTCACTGATAGTCAAGGGGATTTTCGGCGGCGGAGGCCTGCTTGTCAGGATAGGAAGCGTGGCGGTCGTGCTCGTTCAGCTTCTGGCGGTGATACCTCTGACGCTATTCATCATCAGGGAGTTGTGGTGGGTGATTCTGGTCGCGGCGGCCCTGCTGATGCTCATCGGCTTTGCTTCGGGAGGCTCGTCGGACGGACTTTTTTCGTCCGACGACCGCTCGGGGGACGTGAAGGGAGGCGGCGAACTTCGCAGGTACTGGAAGTCCCTGGACTACTATATTGGTGCGCGTGTGCCGGTTTATGAGTATGAAGGGCATTTATATGTGAAAGCTTCCGATACCTATAAAACCTTCATGTCTGCCGACCAGCAGAAAGCGCACACAGAGCGTGTGTTGAAGAAAGTGGATACTTCCACCTGCTATGAAATAGACGGAAAGGATTACTATCGCTTGAAAAGCGACTGGTTTTGAGCATTTGCGGCAGTTTTTCGGCTTTTCTGCTTATCTTTGAAAGATGAAATTCAGCATATCTGCAAAAGACCCGCATTCTTCGGCACGTTGCGGCACGCTTGAGACCGCCCACGGAGCGGTACGCACGCCTATTTTCATGCCAGTCGGCACCGTAGGCTCGGTCAAGGGCGTATATCACCGCGACCTCAAGGAGGACATCAAGGCCGAAATCATACTCGGCAACACATACCATCTCTACCTGCGTCCGGGGCTCGACACCCTGCGCGCCGCCGGAGGACTGCACAAGTTCGAGTCCTGGGACAGGCCCATACTCACCGACAGCGGAGGCTTCCAGGTCTTCTCGCTGAGCCCGATCAGGAAACTCACCCCCGAAGGCTGCACCTTCCGCAGCCATATCGACGGCTCGCGCCATATCTTCACCCCGGAGAACAACGTGGACACCCAACGCGTAATCGGGGCCGACATCATGATGGCCCTCGACGAGTGCTGTCCGGGCGAGGCCGACCACTCATACGCGCGCAAGAGCCTCGACCTCACCAAAGGCTGGCTGGAAAGATATGCCGCGCGCTTCCGCGAGACCGAACCGCTCTACGGCTACAGCCAGTGCTTCTTCCCGATAGTCCAGGGCTGCGTCTATCCCGACCTCCGCAGGGAGGCGGCCGACCATGCCGTGCAGTTCGGCGCCGACGGCTACGCCATAGGCGGCCTTGCCGTGGGGGAGCCGACGGAGAAGATGTACGAGATGCTGGAGCTCGTGTGCCCCCTGCTGCCCGAGGACAGACCGCGCTACCTGATGGGTGTCGGCACTCCGGCCAACATCCTCGAGGGCATAGAGAGGGGAGTGGACATGTTCGACTGCGTGATGCCCACGCGCAACGGACGCAACGGCATGCTCTTCACCTGGAACGGGATAATGAACATGCGCAACGCCAAATGGGCGCAGGATTTCAGTGAAATCGACCCTGACGGCGCCTCGTTCGTCGACCACAACTATACCAAGGCATATCTGCACCACCTGTTCATCGCAGGGGAGATGTTCGCCGCCATGCTCGCGAGCGAACATAATCTGGCGTTCTACCTGGATCTCGTGCGTCAGGCGCGGCTTCATATCGAGGCCGGCGACTACGCGTCCTGGAAGAAGGACGCGGTGGCCAGGATAAGTTCAAGGATATGAGGAATTTCTATATTAAGAAGCTCGATGTCTATATAGCGAAGAAGTTCATCCTGACCTTCTTCGTGGCCCTGCTGCTCATCATAGGCATAGTCATAATCTTCGACATCTCGGAGAAGATCGACTACTTCGTGAAGAACGAGGCGCCGCTCGATGCCATCATCTTCGACTATTACCTGAACTTCATACCTTATTTCGTCAACATGTTCTCGCCGCTGTTCGTGTTCATCACTGTGATCTTCTTCACTTCGAGGATGGCCGCGAACTCCGAGATCATCGCCATCCTGTCCGGAGGGGTGAGCTACAGCCGCATGATGGTGCCGTACATGGCGTCCGCCATGCTGATAGCCCTGCTCTCGCTGGGGCTGAACCTCTATGTGATACCCCGCTCGAACGCCACCCGCGTGGAATTCGAGTCGAAATACATCAAGCGCCACAACAACTTCGACCTCAGGAACATACACTATCAGATATCGCCCGGCCAGTTCATCTATATTGAGTCCTTCAGCCGCTGGAACAACACCGCCTACCGCTTCACGATGGAGAACATCGAGGACAACAGGCTCACACGCAAGGTGAGCGCTGAGACCGCCGTATGGGACAGCACCATGGACGGCTGGCGCCTGCGACGCGTGTTCACGAGGGAATATTCCGCCGGCCTCGAGGACAGGGTCAGCTTCGAGCCCCAGGTGGATACGGTCATAGCCCTGAAGATAAAGGACCTGTTCAACAACGAGAAAACCGTGGAGGCCCTTTCGATAAAGCAGCTCAACGAACTCATAGCGACCCAGAAGATGAGGGGCGACGCCAACGTGATGTACGCTCAGATAGAGAAGCACCGGCGCTGGGCCCTGCCCTTCTCCGCCTTCGTGCTCACGATAATCGGTGTCACGCTGTCGGCCAAGAAGCGGCGCGGCGGAATAGGCTGGAACATAGGGATAGGCATCGCGCTCGCGTTCTCGTATATCCTGTTCCTGCGCTTCAGCGAGATGTTCGTGTATACCAACACCCTGCCGCCCGGCATCGCGCTGTGGATTCCGAACCTGCTGTATGCGATAATAGCGGCCGCTCTGTACCGCTATGCGCCCAAGTAGCGGGCCGGTCTCGGTCTTGGCAGTCAGGAGATGCGGGCAGATGGTTTTATGGTAAGTTACGGTGCGGCCCGTCGGAACGGCATGTGCCGCGCCGCCAAAGATATGGCAAAATGAAAGTCAAGGTTATGAACATGAGCGGCAACGAGCTGCCGCAGTATGCCACCGAACTGGCGGCCGGCATGGACGTGCGCGCCGCGAATGACGAACCGATAGTGTTGAAGCCGCTCCAGCGTGCGCTCGTGCCCACCGGTCTGTTCGTGGAGATTCCCGCCGGTCATGAGATACAGGTGCGCCCCCGCAGCGGACTTGCGGCGAAAAAGGGCGTCACGGTGCTCAACGCGCCCGGAACCATAGACGCGGACTACCGAGGTGAAATCCGCGTGATTCTGGTGAACCTCAGCTCCGACGACTTCGTCATCGAAAGAGGGGAGCGCATCGCCCAGCTGGTGCTCGCACGCCACGAGCGCATGGAATGGGAGGAGAGCGGCAGTCTGGAGGAATCCGCACGCGGTGCCGGCGGTTTCGGCAGCACCGGTGTAAAATAGTTTGAACGGAAGCTTTGTGTTTTGCCGCCTGCGTCGCTGACCTGCCGCCCGGAGGCAGGCTTTTCCGCTTCCCGCGCGGCAGGCACTGTCTGCACAGCCTGAAATATTCAATGATGATGACAACAGAAGAACTTTATACGAGATATCTGGACTGCGGATGCCGGGTGACTACCGACAGCCGCAAAATCACCGGCGGAGAGATATTCTTCGCGCTCAAGGGCGAGAATTTCGACGGTAACGACTATGCCCTCGCCGCGTTGGAGAAAGGCGCCGCATGGGCCGTGGCCGACAGGAAGGGCCTTCCGGAAAACGGCAGGCTGATTCTTGTGGATGACGCCTTCGCCGCACTTCAGGAGCTTGCTGTCATGCACCGCACCCGGCTGCACGGAGGTCGTCTTCCGGTAATCGGCCTCACCGGGACCAACGGCAAGACGACGACCAAGAACCTGATCCGCGCCGTGCTCGCGAAAAAATACCGTGTAAGCGCCACCGAAGGCAACCTGAACAACGACATAGGCGTGCCTCTGTCGTTGCTGGCCATGCGTCCCGATACGGAAATCGCCGTGATCGAGATGGGTGCGAACCACCCGGACGACATCGCAAAGCTGGTGAGGGTGAGCCGTCCGGACTACGGGCTGATCACCAACGTCGGCCGCGCCCATCTGCTGGGCTTCGGCTCTTTCGAAGGGGTGAAGGCCGCAAAGGGCGAGCTCTACAAATGGCTCGGCAGCCGTCGCGGCTCGGTAATCTTCATCAATGAGGACGACGCCGAGCTCAAGGGCATGGCGGCGGGAATTCCCTGCCATTTCTTCGGATACGGACGCAACTACCAGCATGCGGAGATTCTTGAATGCACGCCGGAGGAGCCTTTCCTGCGCATCAGGCTGGACGGCGCCGTGATCCGCACGCAGCTGGTGGGCGCATACAACGCCGACAACGTGCTGGCGGCCGTCGCCATAGGGGACTATTTCGGGGTGCCGCGCAAGGATGCCGCCGAAGCCATAGCGGAGTTCGCTCCTGACAACATACGTTCGCAGATGGTGCGCACGGGGCGCAATACCCTGATAGTGGATGCCTACAATGCCAATCCCTCGTCGATGAAGGCGGCGCTCGACAATTTCGCCTCGATGAAGGCGGCGCGCAGGCTTGCGCTGCTGGGCGACATGCGGGAACTGGGCGCCGAATCGGCGGAAGAGCATAGGAAGGTCGTTTCCCTGCTGACGGGGCATGGAATCGACGCCATGCTGGTCGGGAAGGAATTCCGCGACGCCGCAGAGTCCTGCGGTGCCGCCTTCCCCTGCTTCGGCAGCTCGGACGAACTTGCGCTCCATCTGCGCGAACATCCGGTCTCAGGTGCGCTGGTCCTCGTCAAGGGTTCGCGCAGCACGGCGATGGAAAAGGTGCTGGAGGAACTTTGAAAGCAATCAAATCAGTTGAAGTCATGAAAAGGATATTTATCTCAATTGCATGCTGCGTCCTGCTGGCGGGATGCGGCGCTTCGGAGGCCGGAAGTTCGAAAGGAACCGTCCTGGACGCTTCCATGAACACGGTGATGGTCGTGGACGCCGCAGGCGACACATTGACGTTCAGCACCGTAGACGCCGACAAGAGCGGTCTTGACGGGCTTCTTATCGGGGATACGGTAGAGGTCAGCTACGAAGGGGAGTACGTGCCCGGAATGCCGGCCGTCAAGCTGTCGTCAGCGGAGTAGGCCGGAATTTCCGGCTTGCGACAGCAAGTCCGCGACGGCTTTGCGTATGTTTTCCGATGCGGTCGCGGGCCGCATCGCGGCTTCTGGCGGGAGTCCGGCAGGGGAGACCGCAATCATCTTCACGAAGCCGGGATTATGGGCGATGGTGACGCGCCCTCCGATTGCTACTACCGGGACGCCGAGGGCCGACGCCCTTCTGAGCACCCGGAGGGGCAGTTTGCCCATCAGCGTCTGCCCGTCGATGCACCCCTCGCCTGTGATTACCAGGTCGGCGTCTGCGGCAAGTGCGTCGAATCCCAATGAGTCCAGCAGCAGTTCTGCGCCGGGGACCGGCCGGGCGTTCAGATATCCCAGCATTCCTGCGCCAAGACCTCCTGCGGCCCCGGAGCCCTTTGCTCCAATGATTCCGCGTCCGCAGAATCTCTCCGTGACCGCGCCGAAATTCCGCATCCCGCTCTCGAGCTTTTCGAGCAGTGCTGCGTCGGCGCCTTTCTGTGGTGCATAGACCATCGTCGCGCCTTCCGGGCCGCATAGCGGGTTCTCCACGTCGCAGGCGGCGATGAATTCGGTCTCCGTCAGTTCCGGGAGGACTCCCGAGACGTCCACGGACGCGATGTGCCCCAGGGATTCACCCGTTCCGGGCTGCGCTCTTCCTGCCGTATCAAGGAAACGGAAACCGAGGGCCGAGAGCATTCCGGTGCCGCCGTCGTTGGTGGCGCTCCCTCCTAGCCCCAATATGATGCGTCTGCATCCATGTTTCAGCGCGTCGGCGACCAGTTCTCCTGTACCGAAAGTCGTGGTCAGCAGCGGGTTGCGCTCGTCTTCCCGGAGCAGGGTGAGCCCGGAAGCTGCGGCCACGTCGATGATGGCCGTGCCGCCGTCGGCCGATATTCCGTATCCCGCACGAAGCGGCCGCATCAGCGGGTCGTGGGCGTCGCATTCCACGGTTGAACCTCCGAGCGCCTCCAGCAGCGCCTTCATCGTCCCCTCGCCGCCGTCGGCCACTTCCAGACACACAGTCCCGCACACCGGGAACACCTCCCTGACGCCCTCCGAAACCGCCCCGGCGACCTCCGCCGACGACAGCGAACCCTTGAACGAATCCGACGCTATGACGATTTTTCTCATAGAAGTTCCCAATGGCCTTGCTTCCTGCCTCCTGCACGTTTAAGTAAACCTATCTTTTGAAGACGGGAAAGATTGTATTTTACACCATCTTCTGTAATGTTAGAAAGACTTTCGCTTATCTCCTTTCGTGTTGCTTCCGGATGTTCTTTCGAGAAAGACAATATTGCTTGTAGCTGTTCCGTCAGGTTTTGTATGGTCTTTTGGGTAGATCTATGGTCTCTTTGTGTCGTAGCCCTTTCTGGATACTCAAATCTAAAAATTGTCCAGATACCAGAAGCGTCATAACGAAACTCCGGTATGGAGAAACCGTCATTCTTGCAAGCAGTCATAATGCGCTCAATCCCGCGTCCCCATTTTCATTAAGTATCTCCCAATAACCGTTCTTATTGCTTCCGAACCGGCGGATGATATTCGCATTACGCAGCAAGGCAATGTGCTTCCTGACCATGCGGTCTGAGATATTCATCTTTTTTCCGATTTCAACGGCCGTATTCTGCGGATTTTCCATAATTCGTGCAAGGACCTCCCACGTTGTGTCAGAAAACTCAGGATGAAGCGACTTCAGTTTATCAGGAACTTTATCAGGAACTTTATCAGGAACAACTGTCATCAGCGGTTCCCCTTGATACTTCTTCAGCGCATTAAGGATTTCGTTCAGCATAAAATCAATGAACGGGCTGCAGTCTGTCTGTTGCGTACTTGATCCTATTGCCTCGTAATATGACTGCTGGTTGGCGTATACCAGATTCTCGATAGGGAGATGCTCGAACACCGGGTTGAGGCGTCCTAAAATAAGAGACTGCCACAACCGGCCCATTCTCCCGTTTCCGTCACTGAACGGATGGATGAACTCAAATTCATAATGAAAAACGCAGCTGCGGATAAGCAAATGGTCTGGAGCATGTTCAAGCCAAGCGAACAAATCGGACATTAATTCCGGAACCCTCTGTGCAGGAGGTGCAAGATGAATGCATTTGCCATTTTCAAATACGCCGACTCCTCCGCTGCGGAAATGTCCCGGATTGTCTATCAATGCTTCCATCATGACCCCGTGAGCTTTCAGGAGATCCTTCACGTCAAATGGATTCAGTGAAGGATACAGTTCATAAGTCCGTATGGCATTCCTGACTTCCTGTATCTCTCTTGGCGGAGCCACCACCTGTTTCCCTTCCAGTATGTCATGAACCTGACTTTCCGACAGTCTGTTGCCCTCAATGGCAAGTGAACTGTGGATTGTCTTGATTCTGTTTGCCTTCCGCAGGCGCAGTCCGTCCGTCTGTTCCAGGCGTATTGCGTATCTTTCTATTTGAGCCGAAATCTCGGCAACCAGACTGACAGCCCGGGAACTTACTGTAAACGGCGGCGCATACCCCTTGTATTCTTTTTCTTTCATGACGGTCATTTAATCGGCTCCAGGGTAAAGATAATGATAAAAAATGAAGAAGAGGAAACATTTCCTTGCCATTGTTTCAGCTTCGCCACCTGTATTGCAGGCGGCATTCCAGCTTGCCCTGCCTGGGCGTGAGGTTCCAGGGATACTGCACGCAGTCCAGCCGCAGCCAGATGCTGTGATGCCGCCCCAGGTGCACTGCGGCATAGAGCGACAGGTTCCAGCCCCGTCCGTAGAAGGCCGGCACGTTGAACGTCCCCGGCGCGTCCTGCTGGTACACGTAGATGCGGTCGTTCCATTCGTCTATGCGGAACAGGCCGCCGCGCAGGCTGAGCGTGAACCTCTCCGTCTTCCTGCCGGCCTGTGCGTACCACAGCCATGCGAATTTCTCGCACCACAGCGCGTTGAACCTCCCGGAGGCGCTCCATCCACGCCATTGGACCTCCATGTCGGCGCGAAGGTCGTAGCGCAGCGGAAACTCCTCCGACGGGCGCAGCCTTCCGCTCCAGCGCAACTTCGGCATGAACAGGAAAGCTCCGGCCTCCAGCTCCGGCTTCAGCTGCACCAATGTCTTGTACTGCGCCTGCCTTTTGTCGAGGCGGTAGGCGGCGTCGGCGGTGCACACCATGCTGAAAGTCTCCCAACCGAGCGCGACCCCGCTGTATTCCTTGTAGCTTTCGCCGAACCAGCGCAGCTGCGCGGCGAGCTTGCGCCCGTATTCCGGCACCAGGATGAACCCGGCGACTCCGCAGAACCGGCCCTGATATCCGGAGCACAGCTCCCCGAACACGCTTAGGTCGGGAAGCGAGAGCCGCCAGTCCAGTGAAGCCGCCGATTCGGTCGCGGTGGCCCCAAGGCTCAGGTTTCGGGATATCCATGAAATGTTCCCGATCATGCGGCGGCCCGTGAATGACCAGCCGGCCGAGAGCGTGAGCGGCCCGAGGTTCCAGTCGCTTGCGACGCCCAGCAGCTCCGCGGACGCCGATGAGGTGGCGCTGAAGCCGGAGGCGTTCCTGCGGAATGAAGCCGAGGATGAGTATCCGCTCATGCTGAACCCGCTCCATACGGCAAGCCCCTGCCCGAAGCGCGCCGAGAAATGTCCCAGGACGACCTTGCCGAGCCGTCGCTTTCCGTACCAGGCTGCGCTGAAGGTGCCCGGAACCGGTTCGGGTTCCGAATAGGTGGTGCGCGAGCTCCAGTTGAATTCCGCACGTTCTCCGTATTCCACCGAATACTTGATTCTCGCGGTGCGTCCTCCTCCGCTGCGCAGCGAGCCCCCGGCGGTCAGCGAATGCCTGAAACTCCTGCGTTCGCGCGTGCCTGGAGCGTCCCTGCTCAGCAGGCGCACGAAAGGGCGCAGGGTTTCCGCAAATTCCGGGGAGAAGCCGTCGACGAGGCCGAGCTCGCTGAACGAAAGAATGTCTCCGCTGCGCGAGCGGTAGTCAATCAGCGAGGCAGCCTGATATTGGGAGAACAGGCCGGTCGAGAGCAGCTTTGCGCGGCCCGCCAGGTTGAGGTCCAGAGGATGCTCGGCAAGCTCCTCATAGCGTTCGAGTCCGCCGCCCTGGAGCTCCTCTATGCAGGAGGCCCCGCTGAGCGTCAGCACTGCGGCTTCGAAGTCTTGGGCGGACTGCCGTGCGTATCCGTCCGGGGCTGGTGCGGTGAATGTCGAGTCCTGGGCTTCCGGGAGAAATCCGGGAGCGACGGAGGCCGCGGCGACGGCGGCCAGAAGAATAAAGGAAATCATGTCTCATAGTTCAAGTCTGATGCAAACATACGCAGAAGCCGAGTGCAATGCAAATCGAACTTGTTCGGATTTCATTGCCGAGGCGCAACAGTATTAATGGCGCGTCAGCGGCAAAAACAGCCAAAAATGGCCATAATCGCCGCGCTTCTGCGATTTTTAGGAAAATAATTAGTAAATTGGCAAGTCTACAGATTCTGACTTATGAAAGAAAAACTGGTTCTGCTCGACAAGACCTTCAGGCCGTACATCCCACACGAGAGGGTCATCGCGGCGATTGACGATGTGGCTGACAAGGTCAATGCGGACTTCAGGGGCTGCAGGGACGTGCCCATACTGCTCTGCGTGCTCAACGGGGCGATACCTTTCACCGGCGAGTTGCTGCAGAGGCTGGACTTCAACTGCGAGCTGGTCTCCATCAAGATGTCATCCTATCAGGGTACCAGGTCCACCGGTACGGTGCTCACCATGATGGGTCTCACGGCCGATGTGAGCGGCCGCCGCATCATCATCTGCGAGGACATTGTGGACACCGGCAACACCATAGTCGCGCTCAAGGAGATGCTGCTCGACAAGGGCGCGGCCGACGTCAAGATCTGTACCCTGCTCTTCAAGCCCGGAGTCTACAGGAAGCCGGACAAGGTGGACTATGTGGGGCTTTCCATCCCCAACGCCTTCATAGTCGGCTTCGGTCTCGACTACAACGAGCTCGGGCGCAATACCAAGGACATCTACGTAATTGATCACGATATGAAGTATTACATCCTCTTCGGCCCTCCGGGGGCCGGCAAGGGCACTCATGCAGGTGCCATAGCTGAAAAATACAACCTCAAGCACATCTCCACCGGCGAGCTGCTCCGTGCGGAGATCGCCGCGGGCAGCGAACTCGGCAAGAAGGCGAAGAGCCTCATCGATGCCGGGGAGCTGGTGCCCGATTCAGTGGTCGAGGGCATGATTGAGTCGGCCTTCGACACCATCAAGGGTTACGACGGCTTCCTGCTCGACGGCTTCCCGCGCAATCTCACCCAGGCTGCCGATCTCGACAAGATACTCGAGAAGAGGGGCAGCAGCGTGACCGCGGTCATCTCCCTGATGATTTCCGACGACCTGATACGCCAGCGCATCGCAGGGCGCGCGGCCATAGAGGGACGTGCCGATGACGCCTCCGAGGAGACCGTGACCAACCGCATCAAGACCTACCATGCCCAGACCGAACCTCTTATCGAATATTACAAGAAGGCCGGCAAGTACTACGAGTGCAACTGCGACGCGGGCGAAATCAGCGAGAACCGCCGCCGTGTGCTGAAGCTCGTGGAGAGCATCCAGTAGGACGGGGACATCAAAAAAATGCGGGGGCTTGCCGAAAGGCTGGCCCCCGCCTGTTGTTTGCCGGTTCAGGTTCTAGTCGATGTTGGGAGTCTCCCAGAGCTTGGTCTCGGTGCAGTTGATGTTCAGCACCTGGTCGCCGCAGCGCATGCGGAAACCTCCCTTCTCAAGAGTCCATTTGCCGTAGTAGTTCACGAAGGCGAGGTCGCTGCCCTTGAGCGTGAAGCTGACTTCGGTGCTCTCGCCGGGCTGGAGCTCGATCTTGTCGAAAGCCCTGAGCCTGATGACGTCGGGAACCGAACTTGCCACGAGGTCGCTCGAATATAGCATCACGGCCTCCTTGCCTGCCACCTTGCCGCTGTTCTTCACCTTGACGGTGAACACTATCTCGTCGTCGGCGGTGAATTCGGTCCTGTCAACCCTGAAATCCGAATATTCGAACTCGGTATAGCTCAGGCCGTGGCCGAAGGGCCACTGTATGTCCATCTTTGCGTCGTAGTTGTACGCTCCGGCCATCGTGGCCACGTTCTCGGACACCTTGTAGTCGTAGGTGGCGAGGGAGTTGATGTATTTCGGATAGGTGTAGGGGAGCCTGCCGCTGAAGTTCTCGTCTCCGCTCACGAGGGCAGCGAACGCGTCGCCTCCGTAGTTGCTCGGGAGCATCACGTTCACCACGGCGTCGGCCAGGGGTTCGATGTCGCCGATAATCCTGGGACGGCCGGAATTGAGCACGAGAACCAGGGGCTTGCCGGTCTCGGCGAGCGCACGCACGAGCTCCTTCTGTCCGGCGGAGAGGTTGAGGTCGTTCATGTTGCCGGGAGTCTCGCAATAGCTGTTCTCGCCAATGCAGGCGATTATCACGTCGGCTTCGGCGGCTGCTGCCACGGCTTTGCCGATTTCGCCCGCATCCTCATCCTGCCAGTTGCTGCCGCTGTACCTTACGCCTGCGACATAGTTCACCTTGTCCTTGCCGAAGCGGTTCGCGAGGGCTTCGTAGATGGTGTTGTATTCCTCGGCGAACTCGTCGGTCCTGTCGCCCTGCCAGGTATATGACCATCCTCCGTTGAGCGTGCGCATTGAGTTGCCGTTAGGGCCGGTCACGAGTATCTTCACCCCTTCCTTGAGAGGCAGCAGTCCGCCCTCGTTCTTGAGCAGGACTTCGGACTCGAGCGCGGCGGCGTAGGCCTTGGCGGTGAATTCCTCCGAAGCGAACTTGGGATACTGCCCGGCGTCCCATACGGGGTTCTCGAAGAGTCCGAGGCGGAACTTGAGCCTGAGCACGCGGCGTATGGCATCGTCTATCCTCGACATGGGCACGGCGCCTTCCTCCACGAGGGCCTTGAGGTCATCGCAGAAACTGGGGTCGTAGGGAACCATGGACATGTCGATGCCGGCGTTGATGGCTATGCGTATGGCGTCCTTCTGGTCCTCGGCGATGTGCTCGCGGGTGTAGAGGTTGTTGATGTCGGCCCAGTCGGTCACTATGAGTCCGTCCCAGCCGAGGTCTTCCTTCACCCAGCCGGTGAGAAGCTCCTTGTTGGCGTGGAAGGGGAGTCCGTTGTTGCTGGCCGAGTTGACCATCAGGGTGAGGGCACCGGCCTGCAGGCTGGCCTTGAAGGGTGCGAAATGCTTCTCGCGGAGCTCTGAAGGAGTCACGGACGAAGGAGTCCTGTCCTTTCCTGTCACGGGCATGCCGTAGGCCATGAAGTGCTTGGTGCAGGCCGCGATATGGTAGAGGTCGAGGTGGTTGGGGTCATCGCCCTGCATGCCCTTCACGGCTGCGGTGGCCATCACGGCGTTCACCAGAGGGTCCTCTCCGTAGCTCTCCCACATCCGGGGCCAGCGGGGGTCACGTCCGAGGTCCATGGTGGGGGAGAAGGTCCAGGGCACCATGGCCGCCCTGGTCTCGTAGGCGGTGACTTCGCCGACAGCGGTGGCATAGTCGCTGTTGAAGGTCGCGGCGACGTTGATGCCCTGGGGGAAGAAGGTCGCCCCGTCTACGTAGGTCGCTCCGTGAATCTGGTCGAGACCGTAGATGCAGGGTATTCCGATTTCCTCCATCGACTTCTCCTGGATGCGGGTGATTATCTCCCTGTATTTCTCCCTGTCGGGGCTGGCGCCTCCGGGAACGTTCAGGATAGAGCCTACCTTGTATTTGCCGATGACATTGTCCAGCATTTCCTCGCTGAGCTCCTTGGTCTGCCAGTCGGTGACCATGTCGATGGTCAGCTGGGTCATCTGGCCGATTTTCTCCTCGATGGTCATCTCTTCAAGAAGCCTGTCGATTCTGGCCTCGATTTCAGGGTCTTGCGGGATGGCGGGCCCGCCGGCGAACGCGGCGGGACATGAGATGGCTGCTGCAAGGGCCGCCGTCAGAATGTTTTTTTTCATTGATGTTTGGTTTGAACAGTTTTATCTGCTGTAAGATACGAAATAATATTCAAAAAAACTGCCCGGTGACAGGCCGGGCAGTTTTTCTAGCATCAGGATTCTCAGAGATTGATGGGACCTACATATTCGGCTGCGATGCTGCCGTTGTTCAGGTAGATTCTCCAGTTGTCTCCGTCCTGGGTGACTTCGATGTTTCCATCGGTGATGTGCTGGCCGGCCTGTACGCTGTCAGTAACGGTGAACCAGCAGGTTCCCCAGTTCGTCATCGGCATGGGGCCCCATCCCCAGTCAACCTCGGTGTCGTAGCCCATCACATAGTTGCCGGCTCCGATGGTTGCGTCATGCGCAACGGGAGTGTAGGTCCCGGGTGCAATGGTACCGTCGGCGCTGTAGAGGTCGATGGAGATATAGTTGCCGGTGCCGGTGATGTCATACGAGAACGTCGTGGGGTTGAAGGTCGTGGTCAGACCGGAGCTCGCAATCTTCAGGGTCACGGTGTTCGTTCCGTTGGGAACGTTGTTGGTGACAGAGAACAGGTTGGTGAGAGCCACGGGCTCGAGCTCCGGCTTGGTGTAGACGATTTCTCCTGCGAAATCCAGCTTCACATAGCTCTCGTCCGCGAACCATACCACACCGCCGAGTGTGTAGGCGTCGCCGTTCTTGGTGACGGTCAGCTGGCCCGAGGAGATGGGCTTGGGAGTGGCCGTGCCGTTGGAGACGCTGATTACTGCAGCCGCATCTTCTCCGTCATTGATGTAGTTTCCGGAAATAAGGCTCCCGGCTGAAGCAGGGGTGAAGGATGCCGCATGGAGGAAGTATGAAGAGCCGGCGAAAGTGGCCTTCAGCACTGTTCCGTTTCCTGAATAGCTTCCGTCCTCGGCGCGGGTCACTCCTTCATCGGAGAGCTCGAGCGTGAAGAGGAAGAGTCCGTTGCTCTGCTCGACGTTGCTGTAGAGCACCTTGTTCAGGGTGTACTCCTCAGGCTTGGGATATTCGCCAGTGAGCGGAGCCACCGCTCCCTTGTTGCATGAACCGAGTGCGAAAAGCAGGGAGCAGGCAAGAATTATCTGATGTGTTTTCATTTTCTTCATCTTGTTTTTTACGATATTGTTCTGGTGCGACTGCTATTCCCATCCGGGGTTCTGGGTGATATTGGAATTGAGTCGGATCTCCACGCCGGGATAGGGAAGGAGGTTGTGCTTGGGCTTGAATCCGTAGCTGCTGGGGTCTGCGCCGGTCTCGACGTAGGTTACGCTTCCGTTGGAGTCAAGCATGGGATAGTTCTTGCCCTGGTCCTTCATGCGCTCCTCTGCGATGCCCCAGCGGATCATGTCCTGGAAGCGGGTGCCTTCTCCGCAGAGCTCGAGTCTCTTTTCGATCTGGATGTCCTCGAGGGTGATGCCGCTCTTCGGTGCGAGCTGGGCGCGCTCCCTTACCTGGTTCAGGTATTCGTCAGCCTTGCCCTGGTTGCCTGCCATGAGGTTGGCCTCGGAAGCGAGCAGCAGGACTTCGGCGTAGCGCATCCAGCGGGGGTTGTCGATGGAGGCCATAACTCCGCCTCCCGCGTATGTAGGAATCTCGGCTTTCTGCACGCGCCACTTCCACATGAAGTAACCCTCGTTGATGATGGAGTTTCCGACCCTCACGCTGTTGCCGAGCTCGACAATCTGAGGATAGGTCTTCAGGGTGTTGTTCAGACGGTAGCCGTCCTCGCCTTCCTCCGCCACGAAGTCTTCATAGAGGCTCTTCCTGGGACTCAGGAAGCCCCAGCCTGTGGTGGCCATGTCGGCGGAGACGTTCATCTTGTCGGTACGCCAGTGAATCATGACCTTCGAGAAGCTGAAGTTGTCGTTGGGGTTGTTGGCGTCATCCACGCGCACGCTCTCGAAGAGGCTCTCGCAGTTCATCTTGTTGTCGAATGCGATGATGTCCTCGTAGGGGCCGGTGTAGAGCTTGTAGAGTCCGCTGTTGATGACTTCATCAAGCGCTTCTACGGCCTCAGGGTACTTACCCTGCCAGAGGTAGGCCTTGCCGAGCAGAGCCTGGGCGTACTGCTTGGTGACTCTCCATACGCTCTGGTCGTCCGCGTTGGACTTCTCGGGCAGCAGACCTGACTCGATGGCCTCGGTCAGATCCTTCTCCACGAGTCCCCAGAGTTCCTCGGTGGTTCCGTTGGGGCGTGAGTACTCGGAAGGAGTCAGCTCGTGGTCAACGAGGGGCGGGTTGCCCCACATTGAGATAAGCTCGAAGTATGCCCATGCGCGGAACACTTTGGCTTCGGCGCGGCACCTGTTCTTGATGTCGCTGTCGGTGCCCACGTGTCCGAGCACTACGTTGCACTTGTAGATCAGCTGGTAGTAGCCGGTGAACATGCCCTGGAGGAAGCCCTGGTCGATGCCGAAGGTGAACTCGTTGAGCTCCTCGAGTTGGGCGTTGTCGTTGCGCACGCCGCCGCCGGCCCAGAAGTCGTCGGTCAGCATGTTCTTGCCCATGAGGTAGTTGTAATCCAGTCCGCGCATCTGAAGATAGATGGCGTTCACGCCGGTCTCGGCCTCCTCGTCAGTCTGGTAGTAGTCGTCGTAATTGAGTACTCCGTGCTGGGGGATGTCAAGCAGACTGTTGCAGGAAATTGCAGACAGGGCCGCAACGGCGCATGCGAGTATATACTTGATTTTCATTTCAGTTCAATTTGTGGTTTTTAGAATGTTAAGCTCAGGCCGAATACGACTTTCTTTGAGGTAGGATAGCTTCCCTTGTCCACTCCGAGGGCTCTGCCGACACCTGTGACTTCAGGGTCGAAGCCGGGATAGCTGGCAAAGGTGAAGTAGTCATCGAGTGAAACATATACCCTGAGGTTCTGTACCTTGATCTTCTCCATCCAGCTCTGGGGGAAGGTGTATCCGAGCTGCATCTGCTTGATCTTGAAGTAAGAGCCGTCGAATACGGAGGCTGAAGAGGTCATATACTCGCTCATTCCGTCGGCGCCTGCGCGGGGCATGGTTCCGTCGGTGTTGGTCGCCGTCCACCTGTCCTCGGTGAAGTAGGTGAGCTTGTTGAGGGTGTAGTCGCTACGGTTCAGGCAGCTGTAGATGTCGTTGCCGTATGAGCCGGTCGCGAAGAGGATGAAGTCGATGCCCTTCCATGCGAGGTTGAAGGTGAGACCGTAGGTGAAGTCGGCGAGACCCTTTCCGATGTAGGTCTTGTCGCTGTCGGTGATGCTTCCGTCTCCGTTCACGTCAACGAAGGTCGGGTTTCCGGTTGCAGGGTCGATGCCGTCGAACTGGTAGCCGTAGAAGTACCATGCGGGCATTCCGGTCTCGAAGCGGGTGATGGCTCCGTAGGTGTGGAAGGTGGTTCCGTCGATGGCGTCGAGGGACTCATGGATGTAGGTCACCTCGTTCTTGAGGGTCGCGAGATTTCCCCTGACGCTGTAGAACAGGTCGCCTACGCTGTCCTGCCATCCGAGCTCGAACTCGAAACCGCTGTTGGTCACGTTACCTGCGTTCACGGGGGAGGCGGTGTTGCCGACCACGGTAGAGGGGGTGATACCGGTCACGATGAGGTCCTTGGTCTGCTTCGCATACCAGTCTACTGAGAATGAGAGCCTGTCGTTGAAGAACCTGGAGTCGATACCGAAGTTGGTCTGCTCGGAGGTCTCCCACTTGAGCTCGTTGTTTCCGGTGGCTGAAGGGCCGTAGCCGGGGAGGTACTCAAGACCGTTGCCGGTAGGATAGTTGCCGGTGGAAGCCACTACGGTAGCGTATGAGTATCCGCCGAGGGAAGCTGTGGAACCGTTCTGTCCCCAGCTCGCGCGGAACTTCAGGTGGGTGAGCCAGTTCTTGGTGTCCTTCATGAAGTCTTCCTGGGAGATTACCCAACCAGCGGAAACTGCAGGGAAGTAGCCCCATCTGTTGTCAATGGGAAGGATTGAGCTGTCGGCAGCGTCGGCACGCAGGGAAGCCTGGAACAGGTACTTGCCCTGGTAGTCGTAGTTCACACGTCCGAAGTAGGAGTACTTGCGGTTGTAGCTGGGCTCGCCTCCGTACACGTTCTTGGTCGCGGTGGCTGTAGCGTATGCGAAGTACCAGAACAGAGGGTCGTCCTGCTTGAAGCCGATGTCCTCGTTGCTGCCCTGGTAGCTGCCTGAGACGCCGAAGTTGCGGCTCTCGCTGTAGCTCATACCGACCATCGCTCCGAGGTTGTGTCCGCCCTTGAATGTCTTGTTGTAGTTGGCGAAGTTCTCCCACTGCCAGTAGGTCGGAGTGTAGGTGGAGGCGTTCACGGACAGGAAGTTCTGCTGTGCGGTGATGGTCGCGTAGTAGTCCTGTCCCACACCGTAGGATTCAGAGCCTGAAAGCCTGTAGCCGAGACGTGAGGTAACGGTCAGGCCCTCGATGGGCATGAAGTTGATGTAGGTGGTTCCGTTGATGTTGAAGCCCCTGCTGCGTGTGAACGAGCGGTCCCTCATGATGAGGGGGTTGGGGCTCTCGGAGGTTACGAAGTTGGAGATACCGTAGTAGTTTCCGTGTCCGTCGTTGAGAAGCTCGCCGTATGAGGAGTTGTTCATGATGTCGCGCATGTACTGCGGCATGTCATCGACAGTATACGTGGGCTTGGTCAGAGGATCAAGGGTGAGCACTGAAAGCAGTAAGCTGCCGTACTCTGAACCTTCGGCTACGCTCTGGGCCTTGTAGTATTCGATCTGGTTGTTGGTTCCAATCTCGAGCCAGGGCTTGATCTTCCATGATGCGTTGATCATGCCGGTGATACGGTCGTAGGTATCGGAATCCCCGACGATCATACCATTATTATTAAGGTATGACATGGAGAGGTAGATGGACTTGTCGGCGTCGCCGGCGGAGAAGGTCAGGTTGTGACGCTGCATCAGAGAGTTCTCGAATGCGACCTTGGTCCAGTCGGTGTTGGTTTCGAAGTCCCAGTTGTTGAAGAAGCTCTCGTAGCTGATGAGGCCCGCCTCGGTGTAGTAGTCGATGTACTGCTCGGAGTTCATCATCTGGGGCACCTTGGCGAGGCTCTGGCTGGTGAACTGGAAGTCGTAGGTGATGCGTCCGTTGCCTGAACCGCGCTTGGTGGTGATCAGAATCACACCGTTACCCGCCTCGGCACCGTAGATGGCGGCAGAAGCCGCGTCCTTGAGCACTTCCATGGACTCGATGTCGTTGGGGTCGATACCTCCGATGTCGTCCTGGATACGTCCGTCAACTACGTAGAGAGGGTCGCTGGAGCCGTTCGAGCTCACACCACGGATACGTACCTGCGGCGAAGCGCCGGGCCTTGCTGAAGAGCTGAGCACCTGCACGCCTGCAGTCTTACCCTGCAGGGCCTGCTCAACCCTCGTGATTGTCCTGGCCTCCAGGTCTTCCGACTTCACGGAAGAAACGGAACCAGTCACTGAACTCTTCTTCTGCACGCCGTAACCCACAACGACAACTTCGTCGAGGGACCTGGAGTCAACCATCATGGCGATGTCCAGAGTTCCTTCGACCGCGCGGTGCTGCTGGGTGATGTAGCCGACGCAGGAGAACTCGAGAGTAGCCCCTTCAGGAACTTCGATGGAATAATTTCCGTCGATGTCGGAAATGACACCGTTGAGAGTGCCCTGCTCAACGATTCCGACTCCTATCATAGGAGCGTTGTTCTCGTCTACGATTGTACCTGAAACCGTGACCTGTCCCTGGGCGAACGCCAAGGACGTGCCGGCCAAGAAAGAAAGGACTGTCAATAACAGTCTTCCCGAGCCAATGAATCTTTTCATCTGTTAGATTTAATGTGGTTAAATTTTGTTTACAAAATTGGCTTTTTTGGCTCGTTTGGCTTTTCTCGTCTGTAAAGAATGTTTGCTCAAACCGCAAAACGATTTTCCTGTCTGTTCAAAATTTTCGGTTTTGTTCAAAATAACTTTTCTTAAGTACTTCGTGAGGGAAAAATTGCTATCTTGTAGAAAAGAGAAAACTCATGCTGCAATTCTTCGCCTTCTCGCTTCTGGCCGCGCTGCTTCCGCTTTCCGCGCCCCTCGAATCGCCGGTTCTGTCCGAAAGCATCTCGAACAAGAACATCAGGAGCATCACCGAGGATTCGCGCGGATACATCTGGATCGGCACCTGCCGGGGGCTCAACCGCTTCAACGGACGCGAATACCGCCAGTATTATTTCGTCGACGATGACTACGGCCTTCCGGGCAATCAGGCGTTTGACGTCTTCTGCGACTCGCGCGGCAGGCTCTGGGTCGTGACCACCAACGGAATCGCAATATATGACGCCGGGCTCGACGATTTCAGGCGCGTGCGTCTCGATGACATATACCTTACTGCAAACATGGAGCTGTCGGAGACTTTCGACGGCCGCATACTGCTAAGCACCAGGCTGTCGGTCTTCGAGTATGACGAGGAGGGCAATGAGTTCAGGAAGGTTCTGTCCATGCTTGAGAATGGCTGGAACCAGATGAACCGGCTGATGGTTTCGCCGCTCGACGGCAGTCTCTATATCGTCGACCCGGAATACATTCGCAAAATTGATGCCGTAACCTTCGAGGTTCAGGACTCCGTGAGGCAGCAGGGTTTCCCCACCATATATTATATGACCAGGACAGGTGAAATATGGATGGGCGGCAGTCCCGGCCTGCATGTCTATGAATGCTCCGGCGACAGGTTCGTGCCTCTCCCCGAGGCCTTCGGCGAACGCGGCGGCCTGACCTCTTCATCTGTGGCTCTGATCTACGGCTATGGTGACAGGGACCTGCTGTTCGACACGTTTGACAACGGCTTCTATTATTATGACCGTTCCGCTGGCGAGCTGATTAATGAGTCGGAGGCCGACTTCCCGTTCTCTCCTCCGGACTTCTATGTGAGCGCCATATATGCCGACTCCAGGAACAACATCTGGTTCGGCTCCATTGACCAGGGCTGCTATGTCCACTATAACTACAAGGAACGTTTTAACAGCGACCGCTACCTTTCCTCGTGCCTGGAGAACGTTTCCGTTACGGCACTCTCCTCCGGCAGGGATGACGAACTCTGGGCTGTGACCCTCGACGGACGCCTGTACGTATATGATTTCGCCGGCAGGCGCTTTAGCCGGGTTTCCCTGCCCGCCGGGCTTCCGCGCCGCGAATGGGCCACCGTCCAGGGCGTGCTTGTCGACAAGGGCGGTCATGTCTGGCTGACTATGAACGACGGGCGCACCCTAGACTGCACCTGGGACGGCCGCAGCCTCGATTTGAAGTGCCAGTATGACACATTCGGGCCCTTGAGCATAGCCCAGGACCGTGACGGTACGATATGGGTAGGTTCCCAGACCTCGCTTCTCTATACCATGACCCCGGGAAGGAGCGGTTTCAGAACCCTGGATGTCTCTCCCGGAAAATACAGCTTCATCCCGTCGGTATGCGCATTGCGCAACGGGGACGTCATGGTCATGTCGTATATGAACAATATCCAGATCTTCGACGGGCGCACGCACGCCTGCGAGACTCTGGAAGTAGACGAGGACGACTGGCTCAGCTGCATCAGCCGTTCGAGGTTCACCCCTACCGATGCTTTGGAGGACGGCTACGGCTATATATGGATAGGTACGGTGGCCAACGGCCTGCTACGCTATGATGTGGCCGCAAAGCGGCTCGAACGTATCCATGGCGCGCCCTGCTCCGACATCTGCGCAATCGAGGAGGATGTCAACGGCGACATCTGGGTCAGCACCCTGGACGGCCTCGGCAAATGGGAGAGGAGCAGCGGGAGGTTCTGGAACTTCACCACTTCCGACGGAATCGGCGGCAGCCAGTTCTATGACCGCGCCTCCTGCAGGCTTTCCGATGGCACTCTCGTGTTCGGCGGCACCCACGGCCTGACGCTCTTCAACCCCAGGGAGCAGCCACGGGAATATGAGGTCCCGCTCGTATTCGAAGACCTGAAGGTCCATAATGTGCCGGTGAGGCCGGGAATGGGCGGTTGCATAGACAAGGCCATGCCCCTCAAGCCGGACGTGCGGCTCCGGCACGGGCAGAACAGCTTCAGCATCAGTTATGCCGCAATCGACTACAGCGAGTATGCGCGTCTGCGCTACTGGTACAAGATGGAAGGGTACGACAGCTACTGGATTGACGCAGGGAGCAACAGGGAGGCGCTCTACGCAAATCTCCCCCCCGGAAGATATAATTTCATGGTCAGGGCGACCGATAAGAGCGGGAGCCTCGTCCATGCCGAGAATTCCCTGAAAGTCAGGGTGATGCCGTCGATATGGGCGAGCACGGGGGCGATATTGCTGTATGCCGTGCTCTTCAGCGGCCTGCTGATATTCTTCATCCGTCTGCGCAGGGCGGCGGACAAGGAGAAGCAGGCAAAGCTGCGCGCCGAAATGGAGACAGCTGAGGAGAAGCGGGTGAACGACATGAACATGAAGTTCTTCGCGAACATGTCTCACGAGTTCCGCACTCCGCTCACGATGATTTCCGGTCCGGTTTCCCAGCTCACGGCCAAGACTCCGTCCGCGAGCCCCGACAGGAAGCTGCTGGACATGATTTCCCGCAATGTCCAGAGGCTGCAGCGCCTGGTGAACGAGATTCTGGACTTCAACAAACTGGAGAACGACACGCTCAAGCTTGACGTGAGGGCGGGCGACATAGTCGCGAGGCTCAACGAGCTCGCGGACAATTTCGAGGTCATGGCCGGATTCAAGGGAATCAGGTTCAACCGCTACGGGCTCGAGGAGTCGTTCACGATGTGGTTCGACGCCGACAAGCTCGACACCATCTGCTACAACCTGCTTTCCAATGCCGTGAAGTTCACGCCTTCCGGCGGGGAGATCGGACTCCACCTGGACATCGACGGCTCCAGGGCGGTCATCACCGTCCAGGACAGCGGCCCCGGAATCCCCGCGTCCCAGCTGGAGAAGATATTCGAGCGTTATTATCAGGTAGATTCCGGCAAGGGACAGTATAATGTCGGGACGGGAATAGGGCTGTATTATGCCCGGTCCCTGGCTATCCTCCACCATGGCAGCCTGAAGGCCGAGAACCTGGGCGACGATTGTCCCGGCTGCCGTTTCGTCCTCAGCCTGCCTGTCAGCAGGGAAGCGTACTCCGCAGACGAGCTGGCCTCGGAGGACAGTCCGAGAAGGAAGCCGGCGCCCGCCATGCCTCCCGCTTCCGTACCCGGCAAGTCCGCCGATGACGCTTCGGACAAGCCCACGGTGCTGATAGTGGATGACGAGCTGGAGGTCGTCACCTATCTCAACGAGCTGCTGCAGCCCTATTACAAGACGGTCTGCCGCTTTGATGCGGATTCCGCGTTCAAGTGCCTGAAGGACGTGGCTCCCGACCTCATCATAAGCGATGTGGTGATGCCGTCCAGGGACGGCTATGAGCTGTGCCGCCAGATAAAGGATGACAAGCAGTACTGCCACATCCCGGTGATTCTGCTCACCGCGAAGATTGCGGTCGAGAACCAGGTGGAAGGCCTCAATTCGGGAGCCGACGCCTACGTGCCCAAACCTTTCGAGCCCTCGTACCTGCTGGCTCTCGTCAGTTCCCAGCTCAAGAACCGCGAGAGGGTGAAGTCCATGCTCGGCAAGTCCACGAGCACGGAGTCCATTGACCAGGACATGCTCTCACCGGGCGACAAGGCCTTCATGAAGGAGCTCTACGACCTGATGGAGAAGGAGATGGCGAACTCGGAGCTGGATGTCACCAACATGACCAAGCTCATGATGATGTCGCGCACCAAGTTCTATTACAAGGTCAAGGGCCTGACGGGCGAGAATCCCGGCGCCTTCTTCAAGCGCTACAAGCTCAATAGGGCGGCCCAGCTTCTCATGGAGCATAAGTATACCGTTTCGGAGATAGCCGACATGACGGGCTTCAGCACCCTGGCGCACTTCTCAACCTCGTTCAAGAAGCAGTTCGGAGTCTCTCCCAGCGAATACGGCAGATAGGCGGTTTTCTACAGACTGATGCTCCCTCCGGTTCAGGCTTTTCCTTTGTTATCGCCTGCGGGGAGGGAGCATCGGTCTTGCAGTACGGGCCGGACTAGTATTCGTCCCAGCTCTTGATTCCTATGTCGTCGAGCGACTTCGCGCAGAAGGCGCGGATGTAGGCGGTCGCCAGGCGGCTGTTCGTGATCAGCGGCACGTTGAAGTCGATTGACGCACGCCTCATCTTATAGCCGTTGCTGAGCTCCTTGCGCGAATAGTTCTTCGGGATGTTCACGACCAGGTCCACCTGATGCGTGCGGATGAGCTCCAGCGCCGAAGGCTCGTTCGGTTCCAGTCCGTCGGCCTCTTCGTGCGGCCAGAGCGCCCTGTGCGCGGTGACCCCGTTCTCGTTCAGATATTTGCATGTGCCTGCGGTCGCATAGATCTTTATGCCCTTCTCGGCGAGCTTGTGGCAGGCGGGCAGCAGATCCGCCTTCTGTATGGGGTTGCCGGAAGAAATCAGCACGGCGTGCTCCGGAATCCTGTGTCCCACCGAGAGCATGGCCTTCAGCAGGGCTTCGTCGAGGTTGTCGCCTATGCAGCCCACTTCGCCCGTGGAGGCCATGTCCACGCCCAGCACGGGGTCGGCCTGGCTCAGGCGCGAGAAGGAGAACTGCGAGCATTTGATGCCCACGTACTCCAGTTCGAAGGGGTCTACCCTCATCGGCTCGGGATGTTCGCCCAGCATGCAGCGGGTCGCCAGGTCGATGAAGTTGACTTTCAGTACTTTCGAGACGAAGGGGAAGCTTCGTGATGCGCGCAGGTTGCACTCGATGACCTTGATGTAGTTGTCGGTCGCCAGGAACTGTATGTTGAAGGGGCCGGTGATGTGCAGCTCGGCTGCTATGGCTGCCGTGGTCTTGCGTATCTTGGCGGCCGTGATGCCGTAGATTTTTTGGGGCGGGAACTGTATGGTCGCGTCGCCGGAATGCACGCCCGCGAACTCGATGTGCTCGGAGATTGCCGACGCTATCACCTTGCCGTTGTCGGCGACCGCGTCGCATTCGAGCTCCTTGCACCTCTGCATGAACGAGCTGATGACCACCGGATGCTCCTCGGAGACTTCGACCGCCATGTCGAGGAAGACCTTCATGTCCTCCTTGCTGTAGCAGACGTTCATTGCGGCTCCGGAAAGCACGTACGAGGGGCGCACGAGCACCGGGAAGCCGACTTCGTCCACGAACTTGTCGATGTCGTCCATGGTGGTGAGCTCCCTCCAGCGCGGCTGGTCTATGCCGAGCTTGTCCACGATCTGCGAGAACTTGTTGCGGTCCTCGGCCCTGTCGATGTCGTCCGCCGAGGTTCCGAGCAGGCGTATGCCGCTCTGCATCAGCGGGAGCGCGAGGTTGTTGGGAATCTGTCCGCCCACGCTGACAATCACGCCGTAGGGTTTCTCGAGCTCGCAGATGTCCATCACGGTCTCGTAGCTGAGCTCGTCGAAGTAGAGCCTGTCGCTGGAGTCGTAGTCGGTGGACACGGTCTCGGGGTTGTAGTTTATCATTATCGATTTGTAGCCCCGGCGGTGCAGGGTCTGGAGGGCGTTCACGCCGCACCAGTCGAATTCCACGCTGCTGCCTATGCGGTAGGCTCCGGAGCCGAGCACTATCACTGTGCGGTGACCCTCGTTGAAGCTGACGTCGTCGGTCTCGCCGTTGTAGGTCAGGTAGAGGTAGTTGGTGCTGGAGGGGAATTCGGCTGCGAGGGTGTCGATCTGCTTCACGTGGGGGCGCAGGCCGAGCGACTTGCGCACCGTGCGCACTTCATGCTCGGGTATGCCGAAGACCTTGCCTATCTGAAGGTCGGAGAAGCCGAGGCACTTCGCGCGGCGGAAGAGTTCGGGGCTCACGCCCGAGATGCTCCCGCAGGTCTTGAGCTCGGCGTAGGTGTCGTCGATGTTCTCCAGTTTGTCCAGGAACCACTTGTCGATGCGGGTGAGCTCATGAATCCTGTCGACCGAGTAGCCGGACTCGAAGGCCGCGGCTATCGCGAATATTCTGGTGTCGGTCGGGTTCTTGAGCGCAAAATCGAGGTCCTCGGTCCTGTAGGGCTTGTTGCACACGAATCCGTGCGCTCCCTGGCCTATCATCCTGAGGCCTTTCTGTATGGCCTCCTCGAAGTTGCGGCCTATCGCCATCACTTCGCCCACGCTCTTCATGCTCGAGCCTATCTCGCGGGACACGCCCTTGAATTTGGCGAGATCCCAGCGGGGTATCTTGCAGACCACGTAGTCGAGGGCCGGCTCGAAGAAGGCGGGGGTGGTCTTGGTCACGGAGTTCTTGAGCTCGAACAGGCCGTAGCCGAGGCCGAGCTTGGCGGCGATGAAGGCGAGGGGATAGCCGGTCGCTTTGGATGCCAGCGCCGAAGAGCGGCTCAGGCGGGCGTTCACCTCGATTACCCTGTAGTCCTCTCCGTCGGGGCTGAACGCATACTGCACGTTGCATTCGCCTATGATGCCCACGTGGCGCACGATGTCTATCGCTATCTTGCGCAGGAAGTGGAACTCCTTGTTGGACAGCGTCTGCGACGGGGCGACCACGATGCTCTCGCCGGTATGGATGCCGAGAGGGTCGAAATTCTCCATGTTGCAGACGGTTATGCAGTTGTCGTAGCTGTCGCGCACGACCTCGTATTCGATTTCCTTCCAGCCCCTCAGCGACTTCTCCACGAGCACCTGCGGGGAGAACGAGAACGCCTTGCCGGCGATTGCGTCAAGCTCCTGCTCGTTCTCGCAGAAGCCGGAGCCGAGTCCGCCCAGGGCGTATGCCGCGCGTATGATCACGGGGTAGCCGACGCTGGCCGCCGCCGCGCGCGCCTCCTCAAGGTTGGATGCGGCGTGGGACTTGATGGTCTTGACTCCGATTTCGTCGAGCTTCTTGACGAAGAGCTCGCGGTCCTCGGTGTCGATGATCGCCTGAACCGGCGTGCCGAGCACCCTGACCCCGTATTTCTCAAGCACTCCGCTGCGGTAGAGCTCCACTCCGCAGTTCAGCGCGGTCTGGCCGCCGAACGAGAGCAGTATGCCCTGGGGCTTCTCCTTGGCGATGACCTTCTCCACGAAGTAGGGGGTCACCGGCAGGAAGTAGATCTTGTCCGCCACGCCCTCCGAAGTCTGAACGGTGGCGATGTTGGGGTTGATGAGCACTGTGGAGATGCCTTCCTCCCTGAGCGCCTTGAGTGCCTGCGAGCCGCTGTAGTCGAATTCGCCGGCTTCGCCGATTTTGAGTGCGCCCGACCCCAAAACCAGAACTTTCTTTATGCTTGTGTCTGTCATGGCTCTACAATCTGGAAATGAATTCATCGAACAGGAATTCGGTGTCCACCGGGCCGCTGGAGGCCTCGGGGTGGAACTGCGCTGAGAAGAAAGGCTTGCTGCGGTGGCGTATGCCCTCGTTCGTGCCGTCGTTCATGTTCACGAAGTAGGGCTCCCAGTCTCTTCCGAGGGTGCTGCCGTCCACCGCGAATCCGTGGTTCTGCGAAGTGATGAAGCATTTGTTGGAGCCGCACATCCTTACCGGCTGGTTGTGGCTGCGGTGGCCGTACTTGAGCTTGAATATCCCTGCGCCGGCGGCGATGGACATCAGCTGGTTGCCCATGCAGATGCCGAATACCGGGCGGTCGCCCTCAAGGGCCTTCGAGATGTTGTTTATCGCGGTCCCGCAGAGAGTGGGGTTGCCGGGGCCGTTCGAGATGAAGAGCCCGTCCCAGTCCATGGAGTTGAAGTCATAGTCCCACGGGACGCGCACAACCTCCACGCCTCTGGTCACGAGGCAGCGCAGAATCTGGTGCTTGACCCCGCAGTCCACGAGCACCACCCTCTTTCGCCCTTTACCGTATCTGATCACCTCGCGGCAGCTTACGATGGCGACCTGGTTCTCCTTGTCGGGGTCGTAGCAGGGGACCGAATCTGCCTCCACGTCCTCGGGAACTATCTTTCCGAGCATCGCGCCCTCCTCCCGCAGAATCTGGGTGAGCTCGCGCGTGTCGATTCCGCAGATTCCCGGAACCTTCTCCTCCTTCAGCCAGCTTCCGAGGCTCATCTTGGCGTCCCAGTGGCTGTATTTTTCGCTGTAGTCGGAGATTATGAGTCCTCTGACATGGATTTTCTCGGATTCGAAGTTCAGGCTGAGCCCGTAGGCGTCCTTTTCCATGGAGGGGATTCCGTAATTGCCTATCAGAGGGTAGCTGACGCAGAGAATCTGTCCCGAATAGGACGGATCAGTGAGACTTTCAGGGTAGCCGACCATGGCTGTCGAGAAGACGACTTCGCCGCTGGCGGCTCCGTCGTAGCCGAAACTCCATCCCCGGAGAATATGCCCGTTCTGGAGAACAAGAGATGCTTTCTTGCGATTCTGTGACATAGGAGGAATAAAATTCCTGCAAATTACGCCATTTTTTTTCAAAGAAAGAAGCGAATCCGCCACGTCCTGCATGCGATGTGCGAAGGAATGCCGCCAAAACGCTCAATAACGCCAAAACTTTTCTAACTTTGTAGAAATGCAAACCAAAACGACAGAAAAATGTGGATAACCATAGCAATCCTTGCGGTCGCAATCATCTTCTTCGTCACCGGAAAGGTGCGGTCGGATCTCGTGGCGCTCTGCGCACTGCTGGCGCTGCTGGTGTTCCAGATTCTGACGCCTGAGGAGGGCCTTTCGGGCTTCTCGAACTCCACCGTGATGATGATGGTGGGCCTGTTCGTCGTAGGCGGAGGAATCTTCCAGACCGGCCTCGCGAAGATGATTAGCAGCAAGATACTCAAGCTTGCGGGCAAGAGCGAGCTGCGGCTCTTCCTGCTCGTCGTGCTGACGACCGCGTGCATAGGCGCCTTCGTGAGCAACACCGGCACCGTGGCGCTGATGCTGCCCATAGTCGTGAGCATGGCGGCCATCGCCAACGCGAACCCCAGCCGCCTGCTGATGCCGCTTGCATTCGCGAGCAGCATGGGCGGAATGATGACGCTCATCGGTACGCCTCCCAACCTTATCATCAGCGATACCCTCGCCGACGCCGGATTCGACAGGCTGTCGTTCTTCACCTTCCTTCCCGTGGGCGTGGTTTGCGTGGCGGTAGGCATAATCGCGCTGCTTCCGCTCAGCAAATGGTTCCTCACGAAGAAGCGCAAGTCCGACAGCACATCCGACAGCGGAAAGTCGCTGGACGAACTGGTCAATGAATACGGACTGACCGTCAACCTCTTCCGTGTGCGCATAGACGGAAGTTCGGAGGTTGCCGGAAAGACCATGGGCAGCCAGAATCTGCGCAGCAAGTACGGTCTCAACATCCTCGAGATACGCCGTCAGGACAGCGGCGTGCAGAACCGCTTCATGCGCACGGTGAAACAGTATTCCTCTCCGGACACAGTGCTGGAGGCCGACGATGTGCTCTACCTCTCCGGGCAGCAGTCCCAGGTGCGTCAGTTCGCCGCCGACTGCGGCCTGACCCTGCTGGACGACCACAGCACCGAAGACTCCGGCAATTCCCTTGACTTCTACGACATAGGCATAGCCGAGGTGCTGCTGATGTCCTCGTCTCGCATGAACAACCATACGGTGCGCGAGGCGGGCTTCAGGGACAAGTTCAACGTGAATGTGCTCGGCATACGCCGCAAGAAGGAATATCTGCTGCACGACCTCGCCGACGTCAAGATGCACGAGGGCGACGTGCTGCTCGTGCAGGGCGGCTGGAAGGACATAGCGCGCCTTTCCAACGAAGACGAGGACTGGGTGGTTCTCGGCCAGCCTCTCGAGGAGGCGGCCAAGGTCACGCTCGACTACAAGGCCCCGATAGCCGCGCTGATAATGGTGCTCATGGTGGTGATGATGGTGTTCGACTTCATTCCCGTGGCTCCCGTGACTGCGGTGCTGATAGCTGCGGTGCTGATGGTGATGACCGGATGCGTGAGGAGCATGGAAGCCGCATACAAGACCATCAACTGGCAGACCATAGTGCTGTTCGCAGCGATGATGCCTATGTCGCTCGCCCTCGAGAAGACCGGCGTGTCCAGCCTGATTTCAGATACCCTGGTGAAGAGCATCGGCGGTTTCGGCCCGCTTGCGCTGCTTGCCGGAATATATTTCACCACGTCGGTGATGACCCTGTTCATAAGCAACACCGTGACGGCTCTGCTCATGGCTCCGATTGCGCTCCAGAGTGCGATTCAGATAGGGGTGAGCCCGGTGCCCTTCATGTTCGCGGTTTCCGTGGCGGCGAGCATGTGCTTTGCATCGCCGTTCTCCACGCCGCCCAATGCCCTTGTGATGTCCGCTGGCCAGTACAGCTTCATGGACTATGTGAAGGTCGGCGGGCCGCTGCAGCTGCTCATGGGCATAGTGATGGTTCTGGTGCTGCCTCTGCTCTTCCCGTTCTGACGCGCCTGCGCCTCGAAGAAAAATCGTGAGGGCCCGCTTCCCGGCGGACCCTCACTTTGCATTTTACATATCGGTTGTTGATGGGAAAATCTATTTCTTGCAGAGATTGCCGCTCTTGTCAAGGTCGAACTTGAACCAGTCGGAGCAGCTGAGGTATTCGTAGGGGATGTATTCATAGCAGTGTACGAACGCCGTGTTCGCGGATTTGCTGTAGAATACGTCCATCCTGAGGCTCTCCTCGTTTTCCGATTCGGTCCAGTCGAAGGCTGCGGGGTCTCCGGCCAATGCGGCCAGCAGCTCGTTCTTGCGTGACTTCGGGTAGTATTTGTGAATCAGGTTGTAGTGGATGCCGGTCTCCTTGTCCTTGCGCTCGGTCTTGAGCACGCAGAAAAGTACGATGCCGACTACGAATATGAAGCAGCCGAGTATGCTGATTGCTATCGATGACGGTATGATGACGCAGGCGAGTCCTGCAAGTATGAGTACAATTGAAAGTACCAGGTCGCGTGCACTGCGCACGCGTGCGAATTCTTTGTTCATGTTTTATTTGCTCATTTCCCGCGTTGTCCTGTCTGCTCCCGGAAGGTTCCGCGCTGACGCGCTTCTTCCCGGCACTTCTACGCTTCACTTCGAAGTGCCACCCGCTCACGGCCGCGGGTGGCCGGCCTCCCGGAAGCAGGCAGGTACAACGCCATGATTGTTAAATATAATAAGATGAAAATCGCAGAAGATGGATTTCTGCAGGGGAAATGATGCTGAATCAGATTCGGAGATTCTGGAGGAATACGGGAATGGAACGGTTCTCGCCGCAGAATGGCGGCATGGAGGACGCATTCAGATAATGGAGCTCCGGGCCGCAGACCATGACGGTCTCGCCTCCCCGGAAGAAAATATTGCGGAAATTGGATTGCAGACGGCGTGAACCGCTGCTGTAGGAGCGGGATTTCCCGGAGGGGACCAGGACTCCCGAGGCCCCGTGTTCTTCGAGCCGCAGCTCGGGCACGGAACTGTCGGGGGCTCCGCCTGCAAGCAGTTTGCCACAGGAGGAGCGGCCGCTTCCATGAGTGTTTGCGGCGGCGGTCGTATCGGCGGCTCCTGTCAGGACACGTGCGTCCGGCACCGCTGCGGAACGGCAGAGCAATGCCAGCACCAGTGCGCACAATATCAGGAGAAACCGCTTCATCCGGAAAGCTACTTGCCCGCTATGGCGTCGATTTCAACCTTCGCGCCCTTCGGAAGAGCCGCGACCTGGTAGCAGACCCTGGCAGGCTTTTCGCCCTTGAAATATTCGGCGTATACCGCGTTCATCGCACCGAAGTTGGCGATGTCGTCGAGCAGCACCGTGGTCTTCACGACGTCATCGAAGCCGAGCCCGGCCTCTTCGAGTATGTATCCCAGATTGTCGAGGGAACGGCGGGTCTGCGCCTCGATGCCCTCGGGCATCTCCCCGGTGGCGGGGTCGGCGGGCAGCTGGCCGGAAATGTAGAGTGTGCCGTTGAGCTCTATGGCCTGTGAATAGGGTCCGACGGCTGCCGGAGCCTTGGGTGATGCTATTGTCTTTTTCATCTCGGTTCTGATTTTCTCCGCGAATTTACAAAAAAATCCTCGCTTCGGGAAGACGAATTCGCCAGCATGATGTATCTTTGTCGTCTGATATGGCCGTAGGATATAGCGAAAAGGAGATTTTCCAGCGTACGGAACTGCTGCTTGGCGGTGACGCGCTCGCGGCGATGAAGGCCGCGAAGGTGATTGTGCTCGGAGTGGGCGGAGTCGGAAGCTGGTGCGCCGAAGGGCTGGTGCGCTCCGGCATAGGGCGGCTGACCATAGTGGATTCCGACAGGGTCTCCGCGAGCAACATCAACAGGCAGCTGATGGCGACCGTGAGCACCGTGGGCGAGGTGAAGGTAGAGGCGCTGAGGCGCAGGCTGCTCGACATCAATCCGCATGCGGAGATAACGGCGGTCGACAGGGTCTATTGCGGGGAGACGGCGCCCGGGTTCAGGCTGGACGGGTATGACTATGTCATCGACGCGATAGATACGCTGAAGAACAAGGCGAGGCTGATTGTCGACGCCATGGCGAGCGGGGCCGTGTTCTACTCGTCAATGGGGGCCGCGCTGAAGATAGACCCGCGCCGCGTGCATGTCGGCAATTTCTGGAAAGTGCGCGACTGCCCGCTCGGAGCCGCGCTGCGCAAGAAGCTCAGGCGCCAGGGCGGTGTGCCGGAACATTCCTTCCTCTGCGTCTACGGAGACGAGGTTCTGGAGAACAGGGGAGTCCCGGACTGGGACGCCGTGAGCCTGGGAGAGGAGGCGGCCGCGGCCGGAAAGGCTGTCGTCAACGGTACGACCGCTCCAGTGACCGCCATCTTCGGCATGACGCTGGCAGGTCTGGTAATCAACGACATATACGCAAAGGTGCTCGCCGCGTCCGCCGGAGACGGAGCGGAGAAAAAATGAAATCGGCGATGGCGGACAAACTTTGGAACGGAAATTATCTCAAGATTTGGACGGGGAATTTTCTGCTGAACTTCTCCTTCACCCTGATTGTGCCCCTGCTGCCGCTTTACCTGAGCGACACCTTCGGCGCCACGAACGACGCCATAGGCATGGCTCTTGCCGGGTATACGGTCATGGCCCTGATAATCAGGCTTTTCAGCGGATATGTGGTAGACAACTATCCGCGCAAGACCGTGCTGCTGGTATGCAATTTCTTTTTCTTCCTGCTCTTTTTCGGCTATATAGTCGCCGGCACGCTGACCATGTTCACGATATTCAGGACGCTGCACGGCGCTCCGTTCGGGGCCACGACCGTGGCGGCCAGCACCGTGGCGATCGATGTGCTGCCGTCTTCGCGCAGGAGCGAAGGCATAGGCTACTACGGCCTGAGCAACAATCTGGCTACAGCTCTCGGCCCCGTGCTTGCGATATACATGCTCCATCTCTTCGAAGGGGATTTCCATGCGCTTTTCTGGCTCTCCACCGCCATCTCCTTCGTAGGCCTCCTGGTGGACGCCTCGATAAAGTTGCCCAGTAGGGATTTCAAGCCGGAGAAGCAGGTGCTTTCGCTCGACCGTTTCTTCCTGCTCAAGGGCTGGAGGGAGGCGCTGAACATGCTCTGTTATTCGTTCAGCTACGGCATAGTCTCCACCTATGTGGCAATCTACGGCCGCGAGGAGCTGGGCATCACCAGCGGTACGGGAGTATTCTTCTCCCTCTTCGCAATCGGACTCATCGTATCGCGCCTGACCGGAGCCAAGGCCCTGAGGGCCAACAGAATCAGCTATAACGCCTCGATAGGCTGCATAGCCTCGCTCCTGGGGTATTTCGTGTTCGCGGCCTTCAAGAACCTGCCGGGATACTACCTCTCGGCATTCATCATAGGTCTGGGCAACGGGCACATGTATCCGGCATTCCAGAACATGTTCATCAATCTTGCCGAGAACAGCCAGAGGGGTACGGCCAATTCTTCCATCCTGACTTCATGGGACGCCGGCCTCGGCCTGGGTGTGCTGCTCGGCGGCCTGCTCTCCGAGCATTTCGGCTACCATACTGCATTCTGGGCCGCCCTGGCCGTCAACGCCTGCGGCGTGGCGTGGTACTTCCTCCGCACCCGCCGTCATTTCGAGGCCAACAAGCTCCGCTAGTTCTTGAAGCTGTGGATGGGGGCGGGGATGCGTCCCTCGCGGCTGATGAAGGCATCGCAGCTGAATCTGTTCACCGGCATGACAGGCGCATAGCCCAGCAGGCCTCCGAACTCCAGACGGTCTCCCACCTTCTTGCCCTGGGCCGGGATGATTCTCACTGCCGTGGTCTTCTGGTTAATCATTCCGATGGCGGCTTCGTCGGCGATGATTCCCGAGAGGGTGGACGCCGGGGTGTCGCCGGGAATCGCTATCATGTCGAGCCCTACCGAGCAGACGCAGGTCATCGCCTCAAGCTTCTCTATGGTCAGGGCTCCGCATTCGGCTGCGTCTATCATCCCCTGGTCCTCGCTGACCGGAATGAAGGCTCCGCTGAGCCCTCCGACATATGACGATGCCATTATGCCTCCCTTCTTCACCTGGTCGTTGAGCAGGGCGAGCGCAGCGGTGGTGCCGGGGGCTCCTGCCTGCTCGAGGCCTATCTCCTTGAGTATGTCGGCCACCGAGTCCCCGATTGCCGGAGTCGGAGCGAGCGAGAGGTCAATGATGCCGAAAGGTATTCCGAGCCTGCGCGAGGCCTCCTGGGCGACGAGCTGGCCGACACGGGTGATCTTGAACGCGGTCTTCTTTATGGTCTCGCAGAGCACTTCGAAGCTCTCTCCGCGCACTTTCTCGAGCGCGGCCTTGACCACTCCGGGGCCGCTGACGCCCACGTTTATCACCGCATCAGGTTCCGTGACTCCGTGGAAGGCTCCGGCCATGAAGGGATTGTCGTCGGGTGCGTTGCAGAGCACCACCAGCTTGGCGCAGCCTATGGAGTTCCTGTCTGCCGTGAGTTCGGCGGTGCGCCTGACCGTTTCGCCCATGAGCCGCACGGCGTCCATGTCGAGCCCCGTCTTGGTCGAGCCGACGTTCACGCTGCTGCATATCCTCTCGGTCACCGAGAGGGCTTCGGGTATGGATTCTATCAGCAGGCGGTCCGCCGGGGTCATGCCCTTGGACACTATGGCGGAATAGCCTCCGAGGAAGTTGATTCCGATTTCGGCGGCGGTTTCGTCGAGGGTCTTCGCGATTCTCACGAAGTCTGCGGCCGTCCTGCAGCATCCGGCGCCGACCAGGGAAATGGGCGTCACGGAAACCCGCTTGTTGACTATGGGCACCCCGAATTCGGAGGAGATGTCATCGGCCGTTTTCCTGAGGGAGGAGGCGAGGGAGAGTATCTTCTCCTTTATCTTTGCGCAGGTGGTGTCCACATTGCCGGTGGCGCAGTCCAGCAGGCTGATTCCTATGGTTATCGTCCGCACGTCGAGATTGTCCTTCTCGATCATGTCGTGGGTCTCGAAGACTTCGCTGATGTTGATCATGGCGCTCAGATTCTGTGCATTTTGTCGAAGATGTCGCTGCGCTGGCAGCGTATTTCTATGCCCAGCGACTCTGCCAGCCCGTCGAGCACCTTGTTGAATGCCGCGAAGTCCGTGTCGAGGTTCGCGGTGTCAACTATCATCATCATGTTGAAGTATCCCTGGACTATGGTCTGGGAGATGTCGAGAATGCTGATGTTGTGATCGGAGACACAGGTGCAGATTCTGGCTATTATGCCTACGCTGTCCTTGCCCACTGCGGTGATGATGGCCTTGTTCATTTTCTTTTGGCGGATTAAATGCGGTTCCAAAGATACGCAATCTTGCCCATATATGGATGCGAGCGGGAAGGAAATAATAATCCGCAGATTTTGCGGCCAATAGTCCGCGAATGATTATATCTGCGATGCTGTTCCCGATATGTTGGAACCTAAGCGGGAACGGAGAGAAATGCTTCCGGACATGTGCAAAACTATTGCGCTTTTTAGCTAACTTTGGAACATTGTCCGGAACTTTCCGGCGCGGGACTTCATTATTATGTCCGCAAGGACGGAGACAGATTGAATATGTTTACCAAAATCAACGAATCAGTACGCTATATAGGCACTGACGACATTACGCTGGATCTTTTCGAAAGCCAGTATCCGGTGCCGTCAGGAATGTCCTACAATTCATACCTTGTGATTGACGACAAGGTCGCCGTGCTCGACACGGCCGATGCCCGTAAGGGCGGGGAGTGGCTGGCCAATCTTGAGGAGGCCCTCGAAGGCCGCACTCCCGACTATCTGGTCGTCCACCATCTCGAACCCGACCATTCTTCGATGATAGCCTCGGCGATGGATAAATATCCCTCCATGACCGTCGTGTGCACCCAGGTCGCCGCGAAGATGCTGCCGCAGTTCTTCGGGGACATGGACTTCGAAGGCCGCTGCGTGACGGTGGGCGAGGGTGACGTGCTGGAGCTCGGCGCGCACAGGCTGCAGTTCTTCATGGCGCCCATGGTGCACTGGCCGGAGGTCATGGTGAGCTACGAAAGCTCGGAGAAGCTGCTCTTTTCTGCCGACGCGTTCGGTACTTTCGGCTCGGTAGGCTCCTTTGGCGGACTCTTCTGCGGTGACCTCTCGCCCTGGACGGACGAGGCGCGCCGCTATTATTTCAATATCTGCGGCAAATACGGTATGCAGGTGGGCAGGCTGCTCGACAAGCTGGCATCCCTGGAGGTCAGAGCCGTATGCCCTCTCCACGGGCCCGTGCTTTCGGACGTGGAGGGCGCAGTCGCCAAGTACCGGCTCTGGAGCAGCTATGCCCCTGAAACCGAAGGCGTGCTGGTGGCGCATGCTTCAATCCACGGGGGTACAGCCGCCCTCGCGCAGCGTCTCGCTGAAATTCTCAGGGACAGGGGAATGCAGGTCGAACTCCTCGACCTCTGCCGCTGCGATATGTCACAGGCGGTTTCGGACGCTTTCCGCTACAGCCGCATCGCCCTTGCGGCATCGTCATACGACGCCGGGCTCTTCCCTCCCATGCACGATTTCCTCTGGCATCTGCAGATCAAGGGCTGGCAGGGCAGGAAGGCGGCAGTAATCCAGAACGGAAGCTGGGGGCCTACTGCGGGCAGGGTCATGACCGAGATGCTGGCCGCGATGAAGAACGTCGAGCTTGTGGCGGAGGTGATGACCGTGCGCAGCCGTATGCACGATTGCGACCTTCCGGCCCTCGAGTCGCTCGCGGACTCGCTGATGCGCTGACGCCCGTATGATTTCTGTTTCTGGCATGGTTTTGGAAAACTATGGTTCAGGATTCAAGAAACAGATTTCATAAGCACTTTAATTAGACACTATCAAGGCCCGGTTTCTAGCCCCGGGCCTTCTTCGTGCCGCAGCGCGTTGCCGGGATTCCCGCTTCTGGAAAATTTGTTAACTTTGCCAGGAGGAACCGTCAGGATTGAAGCGTTCCGCAGATATTTCTTTGATAAAAAGCAATATGAAAATAGTCTACCTTGATGCGTCCACGCTGGGGGACACCCAGATGGATGAAATACGCGCCCTCGGCGAATATGTTTCCTATCCCATGTGTACGCGCGAAGAGGCCAAGGAACGGGTCTCTGACTGCGAAGTGCTGATAGTCAACAAGGTGAGGGTCGACGAGGAGCTGCTTGCCACCGCCCCGAAGCTTAAGCTGATCTGCGAAGCCGCCACCGGGGTGAACAACATCGACCTCGAGGCGGCCGCACGAAGGGGCATCCCGGTGCGCAACGTGGCCGGATATTCCACCGAGTCGGTCGTCCAGTCCACATTCACCCACCTGCTCTCCCTGGTGGGGAACGCCCCGTATTTCGACGACTATGTCAAGAGCGGGAAGTACTCAGCCTGCGGCATCTTCACGAATGTCAGCCATCCCTTCATGGAACTGGACGGCAAGACCATGGGCGTCATCGGGATGGGCACCATAGGGAAGCGGGTAGCCGCTGTCGCCACGGCTTTCGGAATGAAGGTGGTGTATTATTCCACCTCGGGCACCTCGCACTGCACGGACTATCCCAGCCTGGCTCTGGAGGAGCTGCTGGCGCAGTCCGATGCCGTGAGCGTGCATGCTCCGCTGAACGGGCGCACGAAAGGGCTGATAGGGGCGCGCGAGCTCCGCATGATGAAGCCGACCGCTGTGCTGCTGAACCTCGGAAGGGGAGGCATAGTCGATGAAGGCGCCCTGGCCGAGGCGGTCGACGAAGGCGTCATCGCAGGAGCGGCGCTGGACGTCTATCTGGAGGAACCGCTTCCTGCGGACAGCCCGCTGATGCACCTCAGGCATCCCGAGAGGTTCCGCTTCTCGCCCCATACCGCCTGGGCGAGTGCGGAAGCCCTGCGCCGCCTGGCGTCCGGCGTCGCCGCGAACATACGCGAGTTCCTCGAGGCTCGCCGTTAGAACAGGTACCCTGTGTTGATGTAGAAGGCTCCGGTTCCGTCCTGGTTGTAGAGCGGATGGTTCTTCGGGTAGAAATGGGTGATGGGGGAGCCGTATTCGAAGGCTACGATGAAATTCTCGTTCATGATGAACCTCAGTCCGGCGCCCACGGTGATGTGCGGCGTGTCGTGCTCCTGCCCCTTCGACATGTACTCCTCGTAGGATTCGCGGAATTCCTCCTCGCCCCTGAAGCTCATGTCGCGTCCGCGCGTCACCATCGTTCCGTCGCTGAAGGCGCTGAGCCCGAAGGCGATGTTTTGGTTCCAGAGGGTGAAGTTGACGAATCTCCAGCGCAGTTCGGCGGTGTAGGTCGCCATGTCGAGTCCTACGACCCTGTCGCGCATGACGCCCCTGACCGTGCGGTATCCCCCCATACCGTCCTTGTCGCAGTTCTCTCCCATCACGGTGATGTAGGGCAGCACGTAGTAGGGCGAATAGTTGCCGAATGCGCCCTCGTAGTTCAGCCTGTAGGCGAAGGTCAGCACGTCATTGCCGATCAGCGGGAAATACTGGCGCAGCGTTACGGAATATCTGTAGAAAGGGTTGCTGGTGCCCAGCCATTTGGGAGCCGCGATGATGTGCCCCTCCGCCCAGATTCCACGGGTGGGGGCTCCTTCCTTGTCGCGCGTGTCATACACGAGGCCCAGCCTTATGCTGCCCGTGAAGCCTCCGTCGGCTTCCGCGTCATCGATGAGGCCCCATCTGCGGTATAGTTCGAAGAGGGTGGGTTCGCTGTCGGGGTACAGGTTGAAGTCATCCTTGCCCTTGTTGATGCTGGCGCGGTCGATCGCCCCTTCCTTGAACCAGCTGAAATGGTAGCCGGCCTCCCACTGGAGATGCTCGGTGATGTCTCCGATGAAGTCGGTCTTTCCGAGAATCTGGACGCGGCTAACGCGGTAGAAGGGTGTGTAGATGTATTTCTCGGGATCCTGCCACTGATTCTTGTTCTGCTTGCCGAGAGCGACCCGCTCCTGGTCGAACCACGAACTGTAGCCGTTGAAGCCGTAGAAGTCCATGGCCTTGTCGATGGACGCGGTGAGCGCGGAGGACCAGCGGATTCCCGGAATCAGGGTCTTGTTGTCGTACATCAGAGTGTAGAGCTGCGAACCTTTGGTGAAGAAGGATGCCTCGAGATATGTCTTGGACCCGTAGTTGGGGTACATCGAGCCGTCGCCGTAGTTGTAGATGTTCAATATCGCGCCGTACTGGAAGCCTTTGTCGGCATCGTAGGCGATTGCGGGAAGGGGGCCGAAGTTGTAGCCGGTCTTGACGATATCGGTCTCCTGCGCGGCCGCGTTGAGGCAGAGCAGCATGGAACCGATAAGGAAAATAATTTTTTTCATCTATCAAAGGTCTTTGATCAGGTTTGCGTAGAAATTCTGCAGCAGCGAGAACAGCCAGTAGAAGGGGATGAAGAGCGGAAGCAGGAGCCTGCAGGCGTAATATACGGTGTGGGTCCATGCCTTGTCTTTCATCTTCCTGAGGATGAGTTTCGCTGGCAGCCAGATGGGGAAGGAGCAGACGGCGCAGGCGGCGAAAAGGGGAAGCGACAGCAGTGCGGCGACGAGCCTCGGCGCCTTCATGCCGTGACTGCGTTCGGGCATGCGGTCGATGAGTCCGAGCAGCCTCCCCTGGAGCTCGTCACAGAGCGCACGCCACATTCGGTGGTCGTCCTCGCTTCTGTGTGCCGCCATGAACTCGTTGATTTCAAACGGTTTGCCGATGCGCACCGCGGCCCGCCCGGTCTGGCGGAAGAAATATTCGAAGTCAAGGCCTACGGGCACGATGTAGACCGGACAGCCGAGCTTCTCGGAGGAGAGCCTGGCCACCCTGAAGATGCCCTTGTGGACCGGCATCATGCCCTTTTCGGCGCGGTGCTTCCCCTCGCTGAAGAGGCAGAACGGCATTCCGTGGGCGAAGCATTCGGCGATTTCGTCGAAGGTGTCGTAGTTCTTGATGACCTGCCGCAGCCCGTCGCGTTCGCGGGCTATCGGAAGTATGCGGAGCCAGCGCAGCGCGGAGGCTATTCCCGGTTTCCTGAAGATGTCGAGCCGGGCGCCGAAGCCTATCGGCCTGTGGGAAATCAGGAGCACGAGCAGCGCGTCCATGAGCGCGCAGCGGTGATTGGGCGCGAACATGACGGCCCCGTCGGAAGGGATGTTCTCCCGTCCTTCCACCTTCACGGAGGAGAACGACGCCCTGGTGCAGAAGTCGACGTAATACCTGCCGACCCCGTACCAGAAGCTGTGTTTCCAGATTTTCCTCACGCGGCCCGGCTTTTTCTCCTGTCGCTGAGGTTGAACAGCAGCGCGGCGGTCAGGCCGCTGATAATGTGCCAGATGCCCCACCATGCCGTAATCACCAGGGTGCCTCCGTGGGGAGGGAAGTCCGCGAATATCGAGGTTCCGAGCAGCAGCACGAGTCCGAGCCCGCTGTTCTGTATGCCCGTCTCGATGGTGATGGTGCGGCGGTCACGGTTGTTGAGCCTGAAAGCCGAGCTTGTGCAGTAGCCGAGCAGCAGGGCGAGCAGGTTATGCACCAGGACTATCAGGAAGATGTACTTGATGCACTTCAGGAACGCGTCGATGTTGCCCATGAACGACAGGACTATCATCGCGATGAAGAAGAGTATGCTGAATATCTGCATGGGCTTCTTGAGCTTCTCGGCGATTTTCGGCAGGTAGTGGGCCGTCAGGATGCCGAGGGTCAGAGGAATACCAAGCAGTATGAATATGGTCTTGAAGACGTCCCAGAGGGGGATTGCGAGCTGCGGGACCTCTCCGGCGATGTCCGACAGGTTCATGTAGAGGTTGCCGTAGAACCAGAAATTGAACGGCGTGGTCAGTATCGCGAGCGCGGTGCTGATGGCGGTCAGGCTGACCGAAAGCTCGACGTTCGCCTTCGAGAGCGAGCTGATGAAGTTGGATATGTTGCCTCCGGGGCACGAAGCCACCAGTATCATTCCCATGGCCATGGTCCAGGAGATGGATGAGCCGAGGGCAAGAGCGAGCAGGAAGGTGAACAGCGGCAGCAGTATGATCTGGCTGCATGCGCCGACCAGCACGGACTTCGGTTTCTTGAACACTTCCACGAACATCCTGGGCTTGATTCCCAGGGCGACGCCGTACATCACGAATGCGAGTACGATATTTATTGTGTTCATCCCGCCTGCGTTGAGGGTCACGTCGATGCTGTCGATCAGCGAGACAATTTCAGGTTTCATAAGTACACGGTCTTAAAAATCCGGCGCAAAGATATTCCAATTTTCCTATATCAGCAAGGGAGGGAGGGGTTTACAGGTAGCCCTTGTAATGCTTATAGCGTCCGCAAGGATTGTCGTAGTAGCCCGGCCCCGGCCCGATTACAGGGCAGTTCACGGTGCCGTTGTGGAGGCAGGTGCCGCAGCATTGGCTGGTGTCGACCGGGGCCTCGCGGCTGTCATCATCGTCAGACGAGGAGGAGGATGACGAGCCTGAGCCGGAAGTCAGATAGCCGAGCAGCAATATCGCTGCATATATCAGCAGCAGCCAGATGAATATCGTGATAAGGGAGAGGGCGGCGGCAGTTGCGAATGCCAGATAGATCATCTCGCAGAACGCGGCGCGCGTGCCGAGTTTCCTTCCGCGTATGCCCAGCACGACAGCCCAGTACAGCAGCGGTACCACAGCTATGAGCCAGTACATTTCAGGAAGCAGCACTGCGACGGCGAGGCAGCCTCCGGCTATGACGAACGTGGCGAGTATGGGGCGCAGCATAGAGAATGACAGGCGGTGTTCTACGATTTCTTCTCCGCCTGCCAGGTCGTTGACCCAGTCCTTCAATGCGTCGAACTTGAATAGATAGAATATGCAGAACACAATCGACGCGACGACAAGGACGAGCCCCAGGATTGACGCGACAAGGAAGAATCCGGTAATCATTGCGGGGTCGGGGTTGCCGAGGTTTTTGAGGCCTTCGAGACCGCTGAGGTTTTCGAGAATTGCAGTACCCATTTCAATATATGAATTGATTTACCTATAAAAATACATATTTTTACCCAATGTTCCAGCGGATTGCCATCGCGCCCCATGCGGCCGGTCCGGCGGTTTGGAATGAATTATCGTTGCCGATGCTTGGCGGGTGGGGCAGTTGCTGCTGATGCCCTCTGGTGGTTTGAGGTTGTCGTGACCGATGCTTGGCGGGGGGATTGTCGTGGTCAGGCCTTGGCGGATGGTTTGAAGTAGTTGTGCCGGTGTTTGCCGGATGGTATAAAGTAGTCGTGCCTGATGCCCGTCTGACGGTTTGAGGTTATCGTGGCCGGTGCTTTCAGATGGTTTGGACTTGTTGTGCCATATGCTTGTTGGGCGGTCTGGTACAGTTGCAACCGGATTCCGTAGGGAGGTTTGGAATTGTCGTACCCGGTGCCAGTCGGGCAACCGACGTGATTTGGAAATCTGTGCCCGGCATTGCTCCAGCCGTAGTCATTGCCTGGATTAACAAAATTTTTGCATAATTGTAACGTGCTGATTTTTAGGAGATGGAAATATTATTAAAAATTTTTCAAAAAAATTTTGCAGATTAATTTTTTTGTTCTACCTTTGTATCCGGGTTGAGCAAGTGACCGTTCTGGCCCGTCAACCTATTGGTTATTAGTTTTAGTGTTATTAATTATGTGGTTAGTATGAGTTGTTGCCGGGATGGTACCAACTCATTTCTTTTTTATATCCCGCCTGATGTTCTGTTGCCGGTGCCAATAATGTTTTCGGATGTGATTCCGCAGGCGCTATTGCCGGTTCTGTCTGACGCACAGTGCGCCATATTTTTGCGGATGAAATTTCCCGGGAACGGGACGTCTTCGGAAATGTCTTACTATCAGTCGTTTACAATCGGAACATGTGCGCAGGTCAACGTCCGTGAAGCGACTCGCGGACAGGCCGTTCAGAGAAAACTGCCCTGCAACGGCCCCCCCCCCCAAGGCCACTTTTGCAATAAATATTGTACTCGGGTTTTTATATCTGTCATGCCCGATCCCTGGCACCAACCGTTTTTTGTCAATCATACTCCTCCTACGCGACAGGTCGCAGGTCATCTCGGAGTACGTCGAGGGCAAACAGACACGGAAACAACTGGCTGAAAGATATGGAGTGTCGGTCAGGACGATAGAGCGCCACCAAAGTCATGGCTTGCCACAAATGCATTATGCGATAAGAAGTACGATATTATTCTATAAACCTAGGTGTCAATGGAATTTGAACTTATTTGACCGCCAGGTTTAGTCGCATTAACAGAATGCCATAATGAGTTATGTTATAGAAAGGCATAGGTTTCATAGAATTTCTATGTGTAAACGTAGCCAACTGAAACCGTTTGTTTGCGCAGACAAAGAATCAAGCACCTGCGATTTCTCGCCCATACATAAAATCTCAATCTTATGCTAAAGGTGCAATATCTTTATACTAAAGCACAAAAATTGACAAGGCCTATCCCGTCCTGAAAGTCAGTTTCACGCCGCTTGCTGGATGCGCGAAGCTCAGCGATTCGGCGTGAAGGTAGAGCCTGTCGGCTGGCGTGCCTCCGTAGAGCAGGTCGCCCTTTATCGGCCTGCCGAGCCCGGAAGGATGCGCCGCGTGTACCCTGAGCTGGTGCGTCCTGCCTGTCAGCGGATGGAAAAGTATGTCGATTTCTCCGTCCGGCAGCATTTCCAGGACCTTGTATTCGCTTATCGCCGGCTTGCCGGAGCTCTTGTCCACAATCTGCCGGGGCCTGTCGTAGTAGTCTGGTGAGAGGGGGAGGGCTATGGTGCCGCTGGCCGAGCGGCGGAAAGGGGAGCTCCCGGCGCTGAGCCTCGCCCTGTAGGTCTTGGAAACCTCTCTGCCGGCGAACTGGGCTTCGAGCGCGGCCTTGCAGGGAATATTCCTGGCGTAGACCATGATTCCGGAGGTGTCCATGTCCAGACGATGGCAGGAATGCACCTCGCCGTAGCGTTCCGCCAGCCAGTCGAGCAGCGAGCTGATTCCGTTCCTGCCAGGCACCGAGAGCATGCCGGCCGGTTTGTCCACCACTATTATCGAGCTGTCGGCATGGAGGACCGCCGGCTCCCGGCCTTCGTATTCACTGTCGAGCGGATTCGGCTCCACGTCCAGACCTTCCATCATGAAGCTCAGCAGCGGTCCGCATTTGCCGAAGCAGGCCGGATAGAAATGTCCGTGCTCGCGGACTTCGGAAGAATGTGAGGCGCCGTACCAGAACTCACCCATGGCAAGCGGCTTCATGCCGTGGAGATAGGCGTACTGCAGGAGCTTCGGGGCCGCGCAGTCGCCGGTGCCACCCGGAGGCACGAGTCCGCGCCGCGCGAAAATCCGCTTTACCGACAGCTGCTCGCCCCTGGCGTTCAGAACCTCATAGCGGCTGAACAGCCAGTCCTGAAGCCGTGCCGACTCGCGTCCCTTCGCAATTCCGTCCGGCATTGCGGAGATTTCGGCTTCGCGGCGGCGGAAATATCCGTCAGGCGCGCTATAGTCGAAAATCGGAGGAACGAAGCCTTCCAGCACGGAAAGTCCTCCTGCAAGGCCGCTGAACGCATTCAGCACGCCGTGGTCGGTGAGCAGGACGCCGAGCATCTTGCCTTCGGAGAAGATGCTCCTGAGTAGTGGGGACGCATCAATTCTGGCGGTCAGGGCCTTAGCGGCTTCGACCGTCTCCGGCGACGGAGCATAGCGGAACGGGTAGGTGAACATCCGGCACCCGCAGACTCAGAGGAACTTCTTGAGCTCCTGCCACAGACGTTGCACCGGCAGTCCCATAACGTTGTAGAACGAGCCCTCTATGCGGGAGATGCCCACATAGCCTATCCATTCCTGGACACCGTAGGCCCCGGCCTTGTCGTATGGCCTGAACTTGTCGATATAATAGTCTATTTCCCTGTCCTCGAGCTCGCAGAACTGGACGGCGCTCGTGACGCTGAAACACTCCTCCCGGCGGCTGTCGCGTATGGTCACGGCCGTGACCACCTCGTGCCTGCGGCCTGACAGGGTATGAAGCATGTCCTCGGCCTCCTCGCGCGAATGAGGCTTGCCGAGCACCTTCCCACCGATAATCACGACGGTGTCGGCGGTTATCAGAATCTCATCGTCCGCGAGGGGCCTGTGGAAGCCGTGCGACTTGCCGAGGCTCATGTCCACCGGCACCTGATGGGCTTCCACGCCCGGTTCCGGGGATTCGGAGAAGCTGTTCCCGGTGTCGACAGTGAATTCCAGGCCGAGTCCGGCCAGCAGCTCCCTGCGTCTGGGGGAGTTGCTTCCAAGGATGATGCGCTTGCCCGTGGACATCAGTATATCTGATGGAATTTGTCCTCGTCGAACTGCCACTTGCCCTGGGCCTTCATGATGAGCTCTATGCCTTCGCGCAGGCAGCCGCGTCCGCCGGGGCGGGAGGTGACATAGTCGGCGGCGTCCTTCGCCTCCTGGACTGCATCGGCAGGGGCGATTCCGAAACCGCATGCCCGGAGCACCTGGGTGTCGGGTATGTCATCCCCGAAATACGCCACTTCGGAGGGGTCAAGACCGTTGTTCTCGCAGAATCTGCGGAATACCGCAAGCTTGCCGCGCGTGCCGAGGAACAGGTTCTCCTCCTTCACTCCCATGTGCTGGCAGCGGCTGCTCAGGGCAGGGGTGTCGCCTCCGGAAATGACCGCCATTATGAAGCCTTTCAGCGCGGCGGCCCTCGACGCGAATGCGTCCTTGGCGTCGACTATCCTCACGAGGTCGTCCATGGTGGGGCCCACGGGGATGATCATTCCGTTGGTCAGCACGCCGTCGATGTCGTAGGCTATGGCCTTGATTCTCTTAAGATTTTGTTCCATTGTTGAGGGCTATGTCCGCCAGGTTCAACGTGGCTCCCTTGGGCTCGGGCGCGCCGAGCTCGATGGGGCCGAACTGGGCTTCATACTTGGAGATGTTGTCGTAGAGTACGTTGAGCAGGCGCTTGCACTGCTCAGGCGCCATCACGATGCGGCTGTTCACGGTCGCCTTCGGCATGGCGGGAAGCCTGGTGGCGAAGTCGAGTACGAATTCGGTCTTCGAATGCCCCACTATCACGAGATTGGAGTAGGTGCCGCTGGCCACGTCGGGCTTGATTTCGATGCTGAGCTGTTTCTTGTCGTTTTCCATAAAAATATCTTTTGCGGCCGGACTGGCCGGCACAGGAGACAAATTTAGATTATAGCCCGAATAATTCAAAAAATTCTCCCCAAAAATGACTATCTTCGCGGCTTATGGAAATCGATGCAAAATACAACCCCGCCGAAGTCGAGGACAAATGGTATTCTTACTGGCTCGAGAACAGATGTTTCCACTCCGAGCCCGACAACAGGGAACCCTATACCGTGGTCATTCCGCCGCCCAACGTGACCGGAATACTCCACATGGGCCATGTGCTCAACAATACTCTGAACGACGTGCTGGTGCGCAAGGCCCGCATGGACGGCAAGAACGCGTGCTGGATTCCCGGCACCGACCACGCCAGCATAGCCACCGAGTCCAAGGTGGTCGCCCGCCTCAAGGAGAAGGGCATCTCCAAGGATGACCTCACGCGCGAGGAATTCCTCAGATACGCCTGGGAATGGAAGGAGGAGCATGGCGGAATCATACTCCAGCAGCTCCGCAAGCTCGGTGCTTCCTGCGACTGGGACCGCACCCGCTTCACGATGGAGCCGGAGCTCACCAAGGCGGTCATCGCCACCTTCTGCCACTTCTACCGCAAGGGCATGATATACAGGGGAGTGCGTATGGTGAACTGGGACCCCGTGGCGCTGACGGCGATCAGCGACGACGAGGTGGTCCACAAGGACACGAAGAGCCATTTCTACTATCTCAGGTATTTCATCAGCGACGGCGAAGGACGGCCCACCGCAGACTTTGTGACCGTGGCGACCACCCGCCCCGAGACCATCATGGCTGACGCCGCAGTCTGCATCAACCCCGCCGACGGACGCTACCACCACCTGCGCGGCAAGAAGGTTCTGATACCCCTCATCAACAGGGAGATACCTATAATAGAAGACAGCTACGTGGAGACCGACTTCGGTACCGGATGCCTGAAGGTGACCCCGGCCCATGACGCGCACGACTACGAGATAGGCCTGCGCCACAACCTGCCGGTGCTCGAGATCATCGACGACAGGGGCCGTCTCAACGAGAAGGCGGTGATCCTCGTGGGGGAGGACCGCTTCGAGGCCCGCAAGAAGATAGTCGGCATGCTCGAAGAGGCCGGAAACCTCGTGAAGGTGGAGGAGTACACCTCTCCCGTGGGCTATTCCGAGCGCACGGACGCCGTAATCGAGCCCAAGCTGTCGGCCCAGTGGTTCCTGCGCATGGACGAGCTGGCCGCCAAGGCCCTCGAGAGCGTGGAATCCGGCAAGATAAAGCTGATTCCCGACAAATACCGCAACACCTACCGCCACTGGATGGAGAACGCCCACGACTGGTGCATCTCTCGCCAGCTGTGGTGGGGGCAGCGCATCCCCGCATATTATCTTCCCGACGGAAGCGTGGTGGTCGAGGAGACTCCCGAACTCGCGCTCGAGGCCGCAAGGAAGAAGGATCCCGCGCTGACCATGGCCGACCTGCGCCAGGACGAGGACGTCCTCGACACCTGGTTCTCAAGCTGGCTCTGGCCTATTTCGGTCTTCGACCCCGAGAGGCCCGGACATCCGGAGCACAAGCCCAACCGCGACCTTTCGTACTACTATCCTACCAACGACCTCGTGACAGGCCCGGACATCATCTTCTTTTGGGTCGCCAGGATGATTATGGCGGGCGACGAGTTCATGGACGAGGTTCCTTTCCGCAATGTCTACTTCACGGGCATCGTACGCGACAAGCTCGGACGCAAGATGAGCAAGACCCTGGGCAACAGCCCCGACCCCCTCGACCTGATAGCGAAGTACGGGGCCGATGCGGTGAGACTTGGGATGCTGCTCTGCTCTTCGGCCGGCAACGACATACTCTACGACGAGTCGCAGGTCGAGCAGGGACGCAATTTCTGCGGCAAGATATGGAATTCATGGAGGCTCGTGAACGGCTGGAGCGTCGACGAGAAGGCGGAGCAGCCCGAGGAGGCTAGGATAGCCGTCAAGTGGTTCGACAACCAGCTCTCCAGAACCATCGAAGCCGTGGAGGACCACTATTCGAAATTCCGTATCAGCGATGCGCTGATGGCGATATACAAGCTGTTCTGGGATGACTACTGCAGCTGGTATCTTGAACTGGTGAAGCCCGCTTACGGAGGAGCTGTCGACGGCATCACGTATTCCGCGACCCTGACCTTTTTCGAGAAGCTGCTCAAGCTCATCCATCCCGTGATGCCTTTCATCACCGAGGAGCTATGGCAGGCCATGGAGAGGCGCCACCCCGGCGAGACCATAATGTTCCAGCGCACGCCCGTGGCAGGCCCATACGACAAGGGCTTCCTCGACAGCTTTGACGCGGTGCGCGAGACGGTGATGTCGATACGCGGAATACGCGCCCAGAAGCAGATATCCCCCAAGGTCGCGCTGAAGCTCCATATCGACGGCGCCGTGAACGGGGAATTGCTTCCCGTGATAAGGAAGTTCGCGAACATCTCGGAATTCGCCGAAGGTGCCGCGGACGGAGCGTCCGTTTCCTTCATAGTGGGTACGGTCAAGATGAGCATACCCCTTGAAGGCCATATCGATGCTTCGGAGGAGAAGGCCAGGCTGGAGTCCGAGCTTGACAGGCAGAAGAAGTTCCTCGCCGGAGTCAGGGCCAAGCTGGGCAACGAGAAATTCGTGGCGCACGCACCTGAGGCCGTAGTCGCGGCGGAACGCAAGAAGGAGGCGGACAGCCTCGCCCGCATAGAGGCTCTCGAGGCATCGTTGTCCGCCATGAACAATTAATACAAGGTGTTATGCTGGCATATCCATTGGCGATAGGAGTATGGGAGATTGTCGCGATAGTCTTCGTGATTGTGCTCATTGTCGGAGGAAAGAAGATTCCCGAGCTCATGAAAGGAGTGGGCAAGGGGGTCAGGAGCTTCCGGGAAGGTCTCAACGGCATTGAGGAGGACGTGAAGAAGAGCGGCAAGGATTCCGGGACTTCCGGCAATAAGGACGGAGATACCGCCGCATAGAGGTGGCGAACGGGAGCAACGGCCCGCAGATGTCCTTCTGGGAGCATCTCGATGTGCTCAGGGGTGTGATTTTCCGCATCCTGATAGCCGTCTGTCTGCTCTCCTGTCTGGGACTTGCGTTCAAGGAGCTTCTTTTCAGCATCATCCTGGCACCCGCCCGTCCTGATTTCTTCATGTACAGGCTGCTCGGGACGTCTTTCAGCATGGAGCTGATAAACGTGGACATAAGCGCGCAGTTCTTCGTCCATCTGAAGGCCTCGCTGGCCGCCGGCTTCATCCTTGCGTTCCCGTATGTGGTCTGGGAGGCATGGAGGTTCATTGCCCCGGCCCTGTATGCCTCGGAGAAGCGTGCCGTACGCCGTACCTTCACGCTCTCTTCGCTGCTTTTCTATGTCGGCGCGGCGGTCGGATACTTCATCATACTGCCGCTCTGCCTGCAGTTTTTCATGAACTACAGCGTCAGCCCCGACATCTCCAACACCGTGACCCTGCGCTCCTATATGTCTATGTTCAGCTCCATGGTGCTGCTCATGGGCATCGCGTTCGAGTTTCCTTCGGCCATACTGCTGCTTTCCATGCTGGGCGTCGTCGACAAGGAGCTCTTGAAGCGCGGAAGGAAATACGCCTTCGTGGTGCTGCTCATAGTCGCGGCCTTCATCACCCCGAGCGGAGACCCGCTGTCGATGCTGCTGCTCACGGCGCCGCTATACCTGCTTTATGAAATGTCAATTTCGCTATGCTCGTCACGAATGAAATCCTGACGCAGGCAGTAGGCTGCGTGAACTGGCCGGACAAATATCCCGACCGTCCGGAAGTCGATTTCGGCATCCGCTGCACCGGCGCCGAGCTGCTGCTCCGTTTCCGCGTGCGGGAGGCCGTTACGCGCGCCGTATGTACCGCCGACAGGCAGAATGTATGGGAGGATTCCTGCGTGGAGTTCTTCTTCGCGCCGCTCCCCGACGGTCTGTATTATAATTTCGAGTGCAGCTGCACCGGGAGGCTGTATATGGCCTGTGGCCGGGGACGCGAGAACCGTGTCTTCCTGCCGGACGAAGCGTATTCCATCGTCAGGTGCCGCCCCAGCCTTGGCACGGAGGCTTTCGGACTGAAGGAGGCCGTGCCGGAGTGGTCCCTGGAGCTGGCGATTCCCGTGCGGGCGCTGGCGTTCCATGAGCTGGAGAGCTTCAGCGGCCTGCACGCGAGGGGGAATTTCTACAAATGCGGAAACATGCTTCCGAAGCGGCATTATCTCAGCTGGGCGCCCGTGAACACGCCCGCTCCGGACTTCCACCGTCCGGAATTCTTTGGACCAATAGATTTTGAGTGATGGTATCGATAGAAGACCTGACAGTGGCATACGGAGGCTATGTCCTGCTCGACAAGATAAATTTCCATATAAGCGACAATGACAAGATCGGCCTTGTCGGCAAGAACGGCGCCGGCAAGTCCACGATACTGAAACTGATATGCGGCCTTCAGAATCCGACTTCGGGCCGTGTGGACAAGCCTTCCGACCTCAGCATAGGCTATCTGCCCCAGATTATGGAGCACCACCGTGGAAGGAGCGTGCTGGAGGAGGCGATGACCGCGTTCGACGCCACCGCCGGCCTCGAGCGCGAGATAGCCGAGGTCACACACGAGCTGGAGACCAGGACCGACTATGAGTCCGACGGATATTCTGCCCTTATAGAGAAGCTGGGCGCTCTGCATGACAGGCTGGACCTCAGCTACAGCGAACCTCCCGAGGTCCAGGCCCGCAAGACCCTGCTCGGCCTTGGGTTCAGGGACGGGGAGCTCGGACGGAAGACCGAGACTTTCTCGCAGGGATGGAACATGCGCATCGAGCTTGCGAAGATACTTCTGCGCAAGCCGCGTCTGATGCTTCTCGACGAGCCTACGAACCATCTCGACATCGAATCCATCGAATGGCTGGAGGACTATCTCAAGACCGGCCGTTGCTCCCTGCTCCTGGTAAGCCACGACCGCCGTTTCCTCGACAACGTGACCAACAGGACCGTAGAGGTCATGCTGGGGCATATCCACGACTACAAGGTGCCCTACAGCAAATATCTGGAACTCAGGGCCGAACGCCTGCAGCAGCAGACCGCCGCCTATGAGAACCAGCAGAAGATGATACACAAGACCGAGGAGTTCATCCAGGCCTTCCGCTACAAGCCGACCAAGTCCAACCAGGTGCAGTCGCGCATCAAGGCCCTCGAGAAGCTCGACAGGATAGAGATAGACGAGACCGACAATGTCAGGCTCACAGTGAAGTTCCCTCCGGCTCCGCGTTCCGGGGACGTGGTATTCAGGGGTACCGACCTCACGGTTGGGTATCCGGGCAAGGTCGTGTTCAGCCATGCGAACATCGAGATAAAGAGGGGGGAGAAGGTCGCCTTCATCGGCCGCAACGGCGAGGGGAAGACCACGATGATGAGGGTTGTCACCGGAGAGCTGTCGCCGCTGGACGGAGAGGCCTGGCTGGGGTATAATGTGGAGACGGGCTATTTCGCCCAGAATCAGGAGGATGTGCTGGACAAGAACGACACCGTGTTCTCCACCCTGGACAGGATAGCCGTGGGCGACATACGCACGAAGCTGCGCGACATCCTTGCCCAGTTCCTGTTCCGGGGAGAGGACATAGACAAGAAGGTGGGCGTGCTCTCGGGAGGGGAGCGGGCCCGTCTGGGGATGGCCAAGCTGATGCTCCAGAGCCACAATCTCCTGGCTCTCGACGAACCTACGAACCACATGGACATCAAGTCCAAGGACATACTCAAGCAGGCCCTCAAGGCCTTCGACGGCACGCTGATAGTGGTTTCCCACGACAGGGACTTCCTTGACGGGCTGGTGGACAAGATGTACGAGTTCCGCGACGGAAAGGTCACCGAGCATCTCGGCGGCGTGAGCGAATTCCTCGAGAAGCGCAAGATCGAGGATCTCAAGGAGCTTGAGCGCAAGTTCGCCCCGGCGGCGCCGGCGGCACCCGACAGGAAGGCCGCGAAGGAGGAAAGGAAGACCGCCGATGTGGAAAGGCGTCAGGGGAACCGGCAGGACAGGAAGAAAAAGAACAGAATTTCTTATCTTGAGGGGGAAATAGGCAAACTCGAAAGCAGGATGAAGGAAATCGAGACAGTTCTCTCGGCTCCTAAGGAAAGTGACGACATAATGGAGCTGACGCGCAGCTATCTCGAGCTCAAGCGCGAGCTTGACGCCAAGACTGACGAGTGGGCCGAATTGTCAGAGGAATATGAAGCTTAGATTTTTATATGCCCTGCTGGGCCTTGTTGTGCCGGCGGGCGTCCTGAACGCGCAGGTGACCGAGCATTCGCGCGATTACGAAGCTTTTTCCGGAGTGGAAGTCTTCGGAGGGTTCACGTTGGAGGTCGTGGAAGGGCCGGCATATTCGCTCAGCATCGCAGTCGACGACATGCTCCACAACTTCATCCAGGTGGATGTGGAAGACGGGGTTCTGAAGGTCCTTCTTGACGAGAAGACCCTTACTCCCGAGGTGCGCCGCCACTATCGCAGCCGTCTGACCGAAACGCCTGACTTCAAGGCCACCGTCACGGCACCGTCGGCATTGCGCAGCTTTTCGCTGAAAGGGAAGGCGGTGCTCGGCAGGATTGAAGGCAAGGTTTTCGCTCCCGATTCCGCCAAGTTCTACCTTGCCGACGACTCCAGGATTGAAAACGTGACGATGAGCGGCAGCGGGGCGGTCAGCCTGCGTATGGAGAAGCGCAGCCATGCCGTCATCCGCGTGGAGGGCGGGAGTTTCAGCGCCGAGCTCAGCGGCAGCAGCAGCCTCAATCTTGAAAGCGCCTGCGAGGAGGTGTCGCTTTCGCTTTCCGCCAATTCCTCCTGCGTGACCGGCGGCAGCAGCGGAGTCCTCAGCCTCAGTGCGAAGGGAACCAGCCGCAGCATACTGAACGGCAGCGCCGAAGAGGTGCGCTATACGCTTTCCGGTTCCACCGACGTGAACGCCGAGAACCTCCAGGCGGTGGATGCCAGGGTCAATATGAGCGGGTTCTGCACCCTCACCCAGGCCGCCAGGGGAAGCGTCTTCCTGGAGCTGAGCAACGGAGCTAAGCTCACCTATAAGAATTCCCCCGTGTTCTACATAAATTCGGTCAGGAATTCGACCGTGCTGCGATATTACGAAACAGAGGACGATGATAGTTCTGGACGCACACTGTGACGCACCGTCGCAGATGTCCAGGCTCCGGGACTACCGTCTGGACAATCCTCACGCACAGGTGGATTTCCCCAAGATGCGGCGCGGAGGCGTGGACGCGTCGTTTTTCGCGGCATATGTTCCGGCCGTGCTGGAAGGGGCCGATGCGACCGCACATGCAAGACGTCTGCTGGACCTGCTGGATTCGCAGGTGGCGGCGAACGAAGATATCGTGGCTTACGCACGATGTGCCGGAGGCGTACGCAGGAACAGGCGTGCGGGCAGGATTTCGATACTGGCCGGAATAGAGAACGCTTCGGCCCTTGACGGTTCGCTCGGGCTTCTGCGCGAGTTCTACAGGAGGGGAGTCCGATATATCACCCTTACCCACAGCGCTGACAATGATGTGGCCGACAGCTGCACCGGAAATGGCCGCTGGGGAGGCCTGAGCCCGTTCGGGCGCGAACTGATACCTGCCATGAACCATATCGGCATGCTCATCGACCTGGCACATTCCTCCGATGCCACGATGAGCGATGTGCTCGGGCTCTCGGAACATCCCGTCGCCTACACTCACGGCTGCTGCCGGGCCCTGGCTTCGCACAGGCGGAACATCTCCGACGAGCTGATGCGGGCGATAGGCGAGCGCGGCGGAATTGTGTGCATGAGCATCTATCCCTGTTTCCTTGACGACGCCTTCGTGCGGACTCTCGAGGCTTCAGGCCTGCAGGAAGAGGGAGAGGCGGTGGAGGCCGAGTTCATCAAGGATCCGGGCAACCCGGAAAAGGCCGCTGCATGGGCGGAGATCCAGCGCAGGCTGGCCACACTGCCCCGTCCATCGGTCGGCAGGGTGGCTGACCATATCGAACATGCGGTGAATGTCGCCGGCATCGACCATGTCGGACTCGGAACCGACTACGACGGTATAGAAGTCACGGCCGAGGGACTGGAGGACATCTCGAAATTTCCGGCACTTTTCGATGAACTGCGCAGAAGGGGATTTTCGCGCAAGGAGATTTCAAAAATCGCCGGAGAGAACTTCCTCCAAGTCCTCAAACTGGTCAGAAAACGCGTTTAACATTTTTGTTATAAGTTAAAACAAATTTGTTAAATTTACTGATAATCAAAAGAATATCATAATTCGATAATCGACTTGTCCGATTTGGGCCGCAGCTGCGTATGTGAGCGTTCAGGTTGCGGTATTCCGGCAGCGATTATCCTCAAAATCCTCCTCAATAAGCTTCATTCGGTATTCCTTGGTAAGTCCGTTGCGGACCCCCGCCTTTGACTTGATTTCCGCGACCATTTCCTAAAAATCGGCGGCAGCAGTCCTTGCATTTATATTGTTGTTTCCTGCCACTCAGGCCGTTCCTGACCACATTCGCTGTCCAGCAAAAAACATTTTTCTTGTACATCTCGGTAATAATCTCTGCAAATATATTTAACTCAGTACTTTGCAGGGATTTCATCCTGAATTTTGTCGACTAGGCCCATATCTCAGCATAAAAAGGAACATGAAACGCATACGGACATTCTACGATTACAAGGACAGGGTCATACCGGATACGAACAACGGCCTGGAACGGTGTTCGCTGACATCAAGTCAAAGGTGAGGGGCCACAGCGGACTCACAAGCGAGCCCAGGATGAAACTTATTGACGAATACCTATCACGTCATTATTGACATAAGTATCATGAATTTTGTCGACTAGGCCAAAAAGTCAGGAACAGGACTGACGGCGGAATCTGCTATATAACCGGCTACAGGTGGGTTGTCCCAGGCATCTTTCTTCGGACCGACAGCCAGTCGGCGTTGCGCGGACTGAGACGAAGCAGGCTTGCCCTCTTTCTTCTGCCTGCGGAGACGCACGTCCGCCAATGGCGACCTGGACCCGCACATTCTGACGGACTGCCTAAGATAGTTTTCACTTGATCGACAGTCCGCCGGACTTCCGCAGACAGCGGTGAAGTGTCAGATTTGCCTGCAAAACGAACCACCGAAGTTGCCTGCCTGGTGATTGAGCATGTTGAAAGTTTGCTTGCGGGTTTCTATGCAGGATTGTTCTTGCCGGCGAGGTCTTCCTTGATGTATTCTGTCAGGAAGCCGAGAGCCTCCATGGCGAACCGGAGTATGTTGCCCTCGCGGCCGAGATTGCAGTTGTAGATTCTGGTCCTGGTGCCTCCCGGGCCGCTGACGGCCATCCAGACCGTGCCCTCAGGGTAACGGCCGTCTCCGCCTTCCGCCAGTCCGGTGGTCGATACCGAATATGTGCTTCCGGTCGCTTTTCTGACGCCTTCGGCCATGGCGGCGGCTACTTCCGCGCTGACGACTCCGTATTCGTCTATGGTTCGGGCCGGCACTCCGAGCAGCTTCTCCTTGACTGAGACTGCGTATGAGGTCACGGAGCCGAGGTAGTATTCCGATGAACCGGAAACCGTGGTGATCAGATGCGAGATTTCCCCTCCGGTGCAGGATTCCGCCGCACTCAGGGTCCTGCCGCTGCCCTTCAGCAGCGAAGCCAGGAAATATTGTATATTATCGTTCATTGTTCCTGATGAAGCTGCTTCAGAATCTTGCGCACAATTCCGGGCCCTTCGTGGACGAGGCCTGTGCGCACTTCCACCAGCGACGCCCCGGCCTTCAGGGCTTCGGCGGCATGCTCCGGAGTGTCGATATGGTTGTTGGCGATTACCGGCAGCCTTCCTTCCGAGTATTCGACTATGTGCTTCAGCTGTGCGAGGTCGCGTGATTCGATGCCGTCGACGCTGTTCAGCATGCAGTAGTCGACCAGCGTCTCCAATTGGTTGTCCGTGAGCTCCTTGGGAATCTTCAGCACTATGGGGCGGTAGACAGGTTCGGCGATGCGGGCTTCCAGCAGCGGGTCGATAGGATAGATTGACAGGTCATCCGGGAGCTCCACTACGAAGAAGTCGCAGAAGTCGTATGCGAGGGTGAAGGCTGTCAGATAGTCGGCGGCTATGCAGGCAGCAAGGATATTGTGCTTGGGATGCTCGTTCAGGTTGCGCAGCGCGCGGCGTATGCTTTCCGCGTTCATCGGGCCGATTTCCACGAAGCTGAATCCGAGGTTCCCGAGGTCGTTGTAGAGCTCTCCGTGAATGTCAAGTCCGGCCCCGAGGCCGACGGGATGCTTGAACTGGATTCCGAAAACTTCTTTCTGCAGCCTGGTGGTGCGGCTTCCGTAGAGCCAGCGCGTTATGGTGTGGGCGAGCGGGAGTCTGCCGATAAGCCTGAAATACTTCAGACTTACCCTGGAGGCTCTGTCGAGCTCCATGCTGCGCACCAGCGGCTTTATGAGAATGTCGTACATGCCCATCGAGGGGCAAAGATAGGAATTATTTCAATTCCTGGTAGGTGTTGTCGTCGTAGAATACCAGCACTTTCGATATCCTGCGTCCGTTTCCTGCTTCTCCGCCGTCCTTCAGCTCCGCGTTTTCCGTCGGATTCGCGTCCGCGCCGTTTCCGTATTTGGGCTTTGGCTGGCGGATGTCGCGATAATCCCGGTTTCCGCCGCCGGCTGCAGGATAGCTTGAAACATCTCCATGCAGAATGGGTTCGGCTTCCTCGTCGGCGAAGAGACCGCTGTCGGCGCTGGCTGCCGATGGTATCTCGATGACGTTTTCCTGCAGGTAGGGCTGGTTGCCGTACATCCTGCCTTTTCCGGTTATGAGCCATGACAGGTTCAGGGTGGGGTAATGCTGCGCCACGCTTGCGAAGAAATCGTAGCCCGGGCGGTTGCGTCCGGAGAGAATATGCGAGATGCTGGCGCGGGCGACCCCGATAGTGTCGGCGAACTGTGACTGGCTGATGTTTTCGGCGGCCAGGAATTGTTTCAGACGCGAGTTCATATTGTAACGGCTTGTTTCACAAATGTAATCAGAATTTCGGACATGGGCAAGTTTTCAACAAGTTAACATCTGTGAATCTGTTGATGAATTGTGGATAACTCCAGCTAGGATAAGTAGTAGGTGGCATAGTTGAATATTCTGATTTTCTGTTGGTTAATATGTGGATTTGTCTGTGTAGAGCTGTTCAATTTCCAAAATTTACCGTAAACCGGCCGGAGGAAGTGAGATATGTGTTTAGATGAGTGATATAAATGGCTGATTTTCTGTCAATAAGTATCCAGTATTTTAATGGATAAGAACTACTTATTTAACAATTTTGCAAGTCGCGGTTTACAGGAGTGAAATGGGGTTGAATTGGTGAATTGTAATCTTTGGATTTACAAAATGGAACAACAATTCAGAAATGTGAATCGACCGGATTTCTTCCTTCGTTCCTCGCGGCCGCAATCCTGTTCCGTGGTTCGTACCCGCCGACCGGCCGGATTTGCTATCGGCCGCCCTGCTGCGGCCGGAGCTCGGCCTCCGGCAGTAAGAACCACCGCACAGCCCTATACTGCCGGCAGGCCGAC
>UQQM01000006.1:0-77500 GCA_900543205.1 uncultured Bacteroides sp.
ATTACAAGGACAGGGTCATACCGAACACGAACAACGGACTGGAGGCGGTGTTCGCCGACATAAAGTCAAAAGTGAGGGTTCACAGCGGACTCACCAGGGAGCACAGGATGAAGCTTATTGACGAATACATATCTCGGCATTATTAAGCTCCGCATCACCCTTTTTGTCGACTAGGATAATTTTGGCGCAAATCCATCACCCCAAATGTCGACTAGGCCCGGAAATTAGTCTCCCCTACGGGGTTTTGCTGGCAGACGGGCAAGCCCGGAGGAGAATGAGGCTGGAAAGCTTTTAGCGTCTATGTGAGTCCTATTATGCTAGGAATGTCGGGCTAATATCTTGTAAAGTGATAATCTGCAATGGGAGAGAAATCATGTCTCATGGCTATAATATTTTTATTAGTAATAAAGTTGTTAGTAATAATAACATTTCTTATTTTTGCTTCAGAATAAAATTTGCTTGCACATGGAAAATAAACCTTTTACATTTGGTGTTGCAGCATCGGGAGATAACTTTACTGATCGAGAAAAAGAGACGGAACGTTTGTTGTTGAACTTCCGACATGGCGTAAATACAGTATTGATTTCTCCCCGTCGTTGGGGTAAGACCTCTTTGGTGCACAAAGTATGTCGTCTGGTACAATCTGACCAGTTGAAGGTTGTATATCTTGATATCTTTTCTTGCCGCAGCGACAAGGATTTCTATGATGCATTCGCTTCTGCAATCCTTAAACAAACCTCCTCCAAACTAGAAGAGTGGGTCGAAAATGCCAAACTGTTTTTGGCACGCATCACTCCAAAAATCTCAATCGGGCCTGACCCTATGACGGATTTTTCCATATCGCTTGAAATAAATCCTAAAAGCAGCGACATTGATGAAATACTGCAACTTCCCGAGAAAATAGCTCAAAAGAAAGGGTGCAATATCGTTGTTTGCATTGATGAGTTCCAGCAGATCGCCGAGTTCAGGGATTCCAAGACATTCCAGAAGCGATTGCGTTCCGTATGGCAGCTGCAGAAATCGGTCTCTTATTGTTTGTTCGGTAGCAAGAAACATCTGATGAACGAACTGTTCGAGAAAAAGAGTCTTCCGTTCTACAAGTTCGGCGACGCCATTTATTTACAGAAAATAGGAACAGCGGACTGGGTCAACTACATTTGCGGACGTTTCGAGGCTACGGGCAAACATATCTCGGAAGAGCTGGCCGAAAAGATTTGTCAAAGGGTGGACAATCACTCTTCGTATGTGCAGCAGTTGGCATGGCTGGTATGGATTCATACGGACAAAGTCGCAACAGAGCAGGATTTCGAGGAAGCGTACCAAGATATTATCGACCAGAACACGCCGCTATTCGAGAAGCAGACTGAGAGCCTTACGACCTATCAGATGAATTTCCTGCGAGCCATTTTAGATGGTATTCACAGCAAGTTTACCACACAGGAGGTTCTGCATAAATATCAGCTCGGTTCGTCTGCTAATGTCAGTATTGTAAAACGGGCCTTGGTCAAGAAAGAACTTATTGAGATCGAGAAACGCCAGGTTGTAATTCCAGATCCGGTAATGAAAGAGTGGCTGAAGCGGGAGTTGCACGGAGTATGGATACATTAAAATAGGCGGTCGCCGCCGCCATAGAAGCACTGCCCTCCCCGCCATCATCCCAATCGGGAAAGTTTTCTATCTTTGTAAGAGCGGCCGGAAAGCCGGCGGCACAGATACCACAATGCGAAAGCGTTCCGCCACTATCACGGACGGGTGTGCGGACAGCTCCACGCTTCACGTTTGACATTAAATTCCATTTTGGAGCCGGATGGACTGAATAACCAAGCTATGACATTCAACGTCAATGAATTTGCAGCAATCCTGCATCTGGCGAAAGCCATGGCCTCGGCGGACGACAGAGTCGAGGAGAAGGAACTCGCCGTCATCGTGAACGAGTCCAAGAGATTCGGAGTCGAGCCCTCTATGTTCGACAAGCTCCTCGAATTGTCTAACGAACTGGAATTCTCCACTGCGATTTCGCTCATCTCGAAGATGGACGCCGAGCAGAAGAAATATGTCGCCGCCTATCTGGGTGCGCTGATGTGCATCGACGGAGACATCAACGACACTGAAATGGCGTTGTGGAGACTGGTTTCCACTCTCTGCGGCCTGCCGACGATGACGGCCAAGGAGGCGCTGGAAATCATGGCCTCGCTATAGCCTGGCAACCGGCGGGCCACGGCAGAAGATTCAACCGGAACCCCCTGCCAAAGCCCACGACTCACCGTAACGCAAAGCCGCACCGCAAAGCCTCACCACAAAGCCGCACCGCAAAGCCGCACCGGACAGACCTCAACTCTGGGACTCACTGCAGGAAGCCACCGCAGAACCTCAGCGCAGGAACTCCCCGGTTCGGCTTTCCGGACAGCAGGCAACATCTTCCGCCGTGCCGCAGACTACGATGCGCCCTCCGGCATTGCCGCCTCCGGGGCCCATGTCGACAATATAGTCGGCATTACGGATCACATCGAGGTCATGCTCGATGACCAGCACCGTGGCTCCGCCGTCAATCAGCTGCTGGAACACTCCCAGCAGCACCTTTACGTCGCTGGGGTGCAGCCCAATGGTCGGCTCGTCGAACACGAACACTGCGTCGTCCTGCCTGTGACCTATCTCCGAAGCGAGCTTCAGCCTCTGGGCCTCGCCGCCGGACAGGGCGGGCGTGGCCTCGCCGAGGGTCAGGTAGCCGAGTCCCAGCCCCTGGAGAATGCGCAGCTTCGGAAGCGCCCCCTTGAACGCCCCGAGCCGGGAGACCGCCTCGTCCACCGTCATCTCCATAATTTGCGGAAGCGTGAAACCATGCTGATGCACCCTGTGCGCGTCGCGAGAATAGCGTGAACCCTTGCAGTCGGGGCATACGATGTCCACGTCCGGGAGGAACTGCATGTCGAGGGAAATCTGCCCCGTCCCGTCGCAGAGCGGACAGCGCAGGCTGCCGGTGTTGTAGCTGAAATCGCTCGCCCTGTAACCAAGGGCCCTGGCCTCCGGACTCGCCGCGAAAGTCTTGCGCAGATAGTCATGCACGTCGGCGTAGGTCGCCACGGTGGAGCGCACGTTGATGCCTATCGGAGTCGCGTCGATCAGATTCGCCCGATGTATGCCTTCGGCCTCGACCGCCCGGACCGTATCCGGAAGCGGAGAGCCGCCGATAAGCGCCTGGAGGGCCGGGAGCAGGCATTCCAGAACCATGGTGGTCTTGCCCGAGCCGGAGACTCCGGTGACCACGGAAAGACGTCCCCTCGGAATATCGACCTCCAGCGGATGCACGGTATGCACCGCATTGGTTGACAGATGGATGCGCCCGTTCGCGAAGATGTCGGCATGCCTCTCGCGCACGCGCACCTCCTTCTCTCCGGAGAGATACTCCCCTATCTGCGAATGCGGATCCGCCTCAATCTCCCCTATGCTGCCTGCCGCAATCACGCTGCCGCCCTCCTTTCCGGCCTTCGGACCGAGCTCGATCATATAGTCGGCATGCCTGAGCACCTGAGTGTCGTGGTCCACGAGCACCACCGAGTTGCCGTCGTCCACGAGGTCGTCCATCACCCCCAGCAGCCCCTTGAGGTTAGCAGGGTGCATTCCGATCGAGGGTTCGTCGAGCACGTACAGTATGCCCGTGGTCCTGTTGCGCACCGCGCGGGCGAACTGCACCCTCTGGCGCTCCCCTGTCGAAAGCGTGGCGGCGGAGCGGTCGAGGCTCAGGTAGCCCAGACCGAGTTCCACCAGCCTCGCGGCCACCCCGTTGAATTCCTTGACCATGTCCTCGGCCATCGGCCTCATCTCCACGGGAAGCTGCGGCGGCAAGGCGTTCACCCAGGATATCAGCTCGTCGAGCGTCATCGCCGAAACCTCGGCCAGGTTCCTGCCGCAGAGCAGGGTGGACAGGGCCTTGTCGTTCAGACGCGAACCATGGCAATGCGGGCAGACGTCGGTCTTCAGGAACCGGGACACCCTCGCGAGCCCCTTTTCGTCCTTGACCTTCGAGAGCGCGTTGAGCACGGTATTCTCCGCGCTGTAGTATGTGAAGTCGAGCTCGGTCGCCATCTCCCCGTTCTTGGGGCGGTAGAGAATATGTTTCTTGACCATCGGCCCTTGGAAGACCGTCTCAACCTCCCCGGGGGTCAGCTCCCTGAAAGGCACATCGGTACGCACGCCCATCGCCCTGCAGACATCCACCATCAGCGACCACATGAGCGTGTTCCACGGAGCCACCGCGCCCTGTTCGATGGTCAGGGACGGGTCGGGAACATACGTGGACTCATCGGGGACGCGCATGACGCCCGTGCCGTCGCAATGAGGGCACGCGCCGTCGCTGTTGAACGCGAACGATTCGGCTCCGGGAAGCTCCACCTCGGCCCCGCAGACCGGGCAGTGCAGCGGCGTCATGCGGGCGACGTCCATCGAAGGCTGCTGGCGGTGCCCGTTGGGGCAGAGGTGACAGCCCAGACGCGAGAACATCAGGCGCACATGGTTAAGCAGCTCGGTCGAGGTTCCGAAGGTGCTGCGTATGTTGGGGACGCCCGGACGCTGGTGCAGTGCTATCGCCGCAGGCACATGCTCCACGCTGTCCACCTGGGCGTGCGCCGCCGTGGTCATACGCCGGCGGGTATAGGTCGAAAGGGACTCCAGATAACGGCGCGACCCTTCGGCATACAGCACCCCGAGCGCGAGCGAACTCTTGCCCGAACCCGAAACCCCCGCTATCGCGACCTTCTTCCCAAGAGGGACCTCCACGTCTATATCCTTGAGGTTGTGGACCCTGGCTCCACGCACCTCTATCCTGTCTACTGCCATAGACGACAAAGATAATCCGATTTGCCGTGCAATGCACGGGAAAATGCCTATTTTTGTGAACGTACATCCGATAAAACCACACGATATGGCGAACAGCAGCAGGGAGAGAATCTGGAAAGTCACCCTGATAGTTCTTATAGTCGGGCTCGGACTGATTCTTTTCCGTCAGGCACAGCCCTACATGAGCGGCGTCCTCTGCGCCCTGACCCTGTACATCCTGCTCCGCAGGCCGACCTTCAGGCTCGCACAGAAACTGGGCAGGCCCACGCTCGCCACGGTCATCGTCGTGATAGCCGTCATCCTGTTCATCGTGATTCCGCTGACCCTGATAGTCTGGTTCGTCGTGGACAAGATACAGCAGGCGGAATGGAACGTCAACGAAATCATCGCCCCCGCGACCCAGATGTTCGACATCATCGAGCAGCGCTTCGGCATCGACCTGCTCACGCAGGAGACCATCAGTTTCGTGGGCGGCAAGCTCACCGCCTTCGGGCAGTCGATCATCGGCGGAATAGGCAGCTTCTTCATCAACCTGCTCGTGGCCCTGCTCCTGCTCTTCTTCCTGCTGAACGGCGGCAGGAAATGGGAGCAATACCTGGCATCCGTGATTCCGATGAAGAACATCAACAAGAAGGAGACGATGGAGAAGGTCAACACCATGGTCAAGTCCAACGCCATAGGCATTCCGCTCGTGGCCATTCTCCAGGGAATCATAGCGCTGATAGGCTATCTTATCTTCAATGTGCCCAACGCCGGCCTCGCGGCCATCGCCACGGGCTTCTGCTCCATAGTCCCCATAGTCGGCACGATGGTGGTCTGGGTGCCGCTTGGCATCTACTTCATGGTGCTGGGGCAGTGGGGCCAGGCTCTCGGGCTGCTGGCTTTCGGCGCCGTATGCATCTCGCAGAGCGACAATCTGCTGCGCTTCATCCTCCAGAAGAAGATGGCGAACACGCATCCTCTGGTAACGATATTCGGAGTGATAGTGGGACTGTCGCTCTTCGGGTTCATCGGAATCATCTTCGGACCGCTGCTCGTATCGCTGTTCCTGCTGTTCCTGGACATGTTCCGCAAGGAATATCTGGCCGATGAGCCCGTTCCGCACTCTGACGGCCCTTGCGCAGATACGTCCGCAGCGGCGGCGGGAGCTCCGGCAGCCGCAACGATTCCGGCAGAAACCTCCGGAAAGGGCAGCTTCGGCAATCAGACTCCTACAGCCGCACCGGCCGTCAGTACCGCCCCGGCGGCGGAAGCCCCAGCAGCCATAGCGGTCAAGGATACCGCGCAGGCAACAAGCCCGGCCGCAGTCAAGGACGCCGCACCGAAGGCGGAAAAGCCGCATCCGGAGGAGAGTCCGGCGCAGACAGGAGGCTCCGCGCCTGACAGCAGCGGAAAATAGGACAGACGGCGGTCAGGGAAAGGTTCCGCTAGCCCGCGACGCCCCGCAGATACTCGTCTATCGCCTTGGCGGCGGTGCGTCCGGCTCCCATCGCCAGAATCACCGTTGCGGCTCCGGTCACGGCATCGCCTCCGGCAAACACTCCGGGGCGCGTCGTGGCACCGCTACCGTCGGCCACCAGGCAGCCGCGCTTCGTAGTCTCAAGACCTTTGGTCGTACTGGGGATCAGCGGGTTGGACGAGGTTCCGAGCGCCATTATCACGGTGTCAGCCTCGATTTCGAACTCCGAGCCCTCGACCGGGACAGGCCTGCGGCGACCGCTGTCATCGGGTTCTCCCAACTCCATGCGTATGCACTTCAGGCCGCGCACCCAGCCTTTCCCGTCATCCAGCACTTCCACAGGGTTGGTCAGCATGTCGAACACTATCCCCTCCTCCATCGCGTGATGGACCTCCTCCCGGCGCGCAGGAAGCTCGGCCTCGGTGCGGCGGTATACGATATGCACCTCAGAGCCCAGGCGCAGCGCCGTGCGGGCCGCATCCATCGCCACGTTGCCGCCGCCGACCACGCAAGTGCGCCGTCCGACATGGATGGGTGTCAGGTAGTCGTGCCGGTACGCGTTCATCAGGTTGTTGCGCGTCAGGAACTCGTTGGCCGAGAAGACGCCGCACAGGTTCTCGCCGGGTATGCCCATGAACTTGGGAGTTCCCGCGCCGGTGCCTATGAACACGGCCGAGAAACCCTTCTCGCCGAGCAGCTGGTCCACGGTCACGGTACGTCCTATTATCACGTTGGTCTCTATCTTCACCCCGAGCCTGCACACATCGTCAATCTCGCGGGCGAGCACCTTCTCCTTCGGAAGCCTGAACTCGGGAATGCCGTAGACCAGCACCCCGCCAGGCTTGTGCAGGGCTTCGAAAATCGTCACGTCGTAGCCCAGCTTGGCGAGGTCGCACGCGCAGGCCAGACCTGCGGGGCCGGAGCCGACAATGGCGACCTTCATGCCGTTCGGGGCGGCCTTGGCAGACTCTTCGGAAGCTCCTCCGTTTTCACGCATATAGTCGGCCACGAAACGCTCCAGCTTGCCTATCGCCACCGGCTCGCCCTTCACTCCGAGCACGCAGCTGCCTTCGCACTGGGTCTCCTGGGGGCACACGCGTCCGCAGACCGCAGGCAGGGACGAATCGCGGGCAATCACCTCTGCGGCGCCCTTAACGTCCTTCTCCGCCAGTCTGGCGATGAAATCCGGAATCTGGAGATTCACGGGGCAGGCGGCCACACAGCGCGGATTCTTGCAGTGCAGGCAGCGGCTCGCCTCGAGAAAGGCCTCCTCCTCATTGTAACCGTAGCATACCTCGTCGAAATTGGTCGCGCGGACCTTGGGGTCCTGCTCGCGCACCGGAACCCTGGGAATTCTGTTTGCCATTATCTGTCCCTCCCTATTTTGCATTCATGCCTCTCCAGCTCTTCTTTCTCCTCCTTACGGAACTGGCCCTGACGGCGCATGGCCTCGTCGAAGTCCACTTCATAGCCATCGAACTCGGGGCCGTCGACGCAGGCGAAACGCGTCTTTCCGCCGACCGTGACCCTGCAGGCACCGCACATCCCGGTACCGTCGACCATGAGGGTATTGAGGCTGACAATCACGGGCAACCCCAGCTTGCGGGCGGCGAGGGTCGTGAACTTCATCATAATCATGGGGCCTATCGCAACGGCGCGTGTATAGCTCCGGCCGTCCTCTACGACCAGCTTCTCCAGCAGAGCGGTGACCATGCCGTGGAAACCTTCCGAGCCGTCGTCCGTGCAGATGAAGAGATTGTCACAGACCTCAGCCATCTCCTTCCTGTATATCAGCAGACCGGCAGTCTTGGCGCCGATAATCACGTCTACCGGCACGCCTCTGGAATGCAGCCATTTCGCCTGGGGGTACACGGGCGCGGCACCCACGCCTCCGGCCACGAAGATATACCTCTGCGCCGAAAGCTGTTCCGGACCCATCTCCGTGAAGTCCGAGGGCTTGCCGAGAGGGCCGGTCACGTCGCTGAAACAATCTCCGGCCTCATGGGCGACAATTTCTTCAGTGGACACGCCTATCTCCTGGGTGACGATGGTAACGCTGCCTTCCGCAGCATCGTAGTCGCTGATAGTCAGCGGTATCCTCTCGCCGTGCTCGTCGGCGCGCACCATCAGGAACTGTCCCGGACGCGCTGCGGCGGCAAGAAGCGGAGCCTCGACCTTCATCCTGCAGATGGTGGAGGTCAACATCTCCCTGGTCAATATTCTGTACATAGAAACAATTTTGAGTCAGAGGGCGTACGCCCGCCCTTTGAGCTGATTCCAAATTGCTAATATAGCAATTATTTCCTTCCCGGCGTATTTGCAGAATTTAGTACCTTGTATTGCATAATACTATGAAAAATTTATATCTTTGCATCGAAAAGTAACTCATGCGCACCGGAGACCCGGCAACGGGCCGCCGGACTGCGATGGAAAAAGACAATGGAATGAAACAGATCACCAACGTCGCCATAGGCGGCAGAAACTTCATCATCAGCAACGATGCCTACGCCATCCTAGATTCCTGGCTCGAGAAATTCAGGGCCCGCGTGGAGCCGGCCTCCCAGGCCGACGACGTGATGGTGGAAATCGAGGAGAGAATAGCCGAACTCTTCTCCGAAGCGGCCATGGCCCCGAACTACGTGGTGGACGTGGACCTCGTGAAGAAAGTGACCGGCCAGCTCGGCATGCCCGACGGCAGCGACCCCGACAACACACGGGCGGAGCAGACACCGGAACGTCCCGTGCACCGCTTCTACCGCGACAGCGATGACAAGAAGCTGGCAGGAGTCTGCAGCGGCATAGCCAAGTACTTCAACATAGACGTGCTGCTCGTTCGCGTGATAGCGGTAATCCTTGTGTTCTGCGGCACGAGCGGACTCTGGGCATACATCATCCTGTGGTTCATCTCGCCGCTCGCCACGACCCCTCTGGAGAAATGCGAGCTTCAGGGACTGGCCCCGACGGCGGAGAATCTGCGGCGGTTCAAGAACTCAAAATAGGGCGCCTATGGACAGGATTAACGTCGAAAACGTCAGGTCGCAGATGCGCAAGGGGATGCTGGAGTACTGCATTCTCCTGATTCTCAGCAAGAAGGACGAATACCCCTCCTCCCTCATAGCCGAGCTCAAGAAAGCCGACATGATAGTGGTCGAGGGCACGCTCTACCCGCTACTGATACGCCAGAAGAACCAGGGCCTGCTGACCTACCGCTGGGAGGAGTCCCCGCAGGGCCCCCCGCGCAAATACTACTCCATCACCGACAAGGGCCGCTCGCAGCTTCAGGAAATGGACACCGCATGGACCGAGCTGGTCAGCACGATCGAAAAGATAAAGAACGGACAGATATGAAACCCGCAGTAAGAGTAAGCATAGGGAAGACGGCCTTCACATTGGAACAGGGGGCCTACGACATACTCAAGGAATACCTCGACTCGCTGGAGCGGCATTTCGCCGGGAACCCTTCCGGGAAGGAAATCATGGAGGAGATAGAGGTGCGCATGGCGGAACTGCTGCTCGAGAAATGCGGCAGCGGCGTCGTCAGCGAGAAGATGGTCAGGGAGGCGTGCGGCACGCTGGGTTCGGTCGACGACATCACCTCCGACAAGTCCGCCGGGCAGGGCGGGGACAAGGCGGAGCCGGCAGGAACGGGGGCCGCTGACGGGAGCGCCGACGGCCGGAAGGTCCGCAAGCTTTACCGTAATCCCGACGACAAGGTTCTCGGCGGCGTATGTTCGGGCCTCGCGGCCTATTTCGACAAGGAGCCGATGCTGTTCCGCGTGATTGCTGTCGCGATTTTCCTGTTCTTCACCCTGCCCAGCCGGGGCGTGGGCTTCTGGATACCCCTTGCGGCCTACATCGTACTCTGGCTCGTGATTCCGGAGGCCAGAACCGTCGGGCAGCGCTACCAGATGCGCGGCGAGAAAAACACCATCGACAGCATCATGGAGAATGTGGAGAAGGGTGCGCAGGAGATGGGAGACGCCGCAAGGAAGTTCAACGACAAGCACCCGGACCTGCTCCGCGTCGTGATGCGTTCCGTATCCATCGCAGTGGGCTCGGCCTTCATCCTCATAGCGGTTCTGCTGCTCATCGCGCTGGGCCTAGGTCTGGCAGGAACGGCCTTCGTGCCCGTCGACCTGAAGGCCGTGACGGCATCCCTCCTCGGCCCGGAGAACACGACCCTCTCAATCGCAGCCCTGTGCGCTATCCTGCTGATTCCGCTCATCTCCCTGCTCTACCTCGGAATACGCATGGCCTTCAACCTCAAGTCGCCCCGGCTGCGCCTCGGCCTTATACTCTTCCTTATATGGCTTGCGGGGGTCGGGACTCTCGGCTGGATGGGCACCAAGGCGGCATTCCATTTCGAGAGCGGGGAGCGCCAGTTCGCGGAGACCGCCATACGGAACGCTGACGGCACGCCGGCGGACGCCCTGGGCATCAACATGGCAGGCTCGGACATGAACTACGACTACATCTGGATTGACGCCGACGAGGATTCCTACGAGCTCGTGATGATCAGCGACGGCGCCATATACGCCTACCCGGAAATACGGGTGCGCCGTGACGGCTACGCCTCCGGAATCTCCGTACGCTCCTCCGTAATCAATTTCGAAGAGAAGACGAAGGAGCCGGACTTCTGCTCATACGCCGACGGAACCCTGACTGTCAGGCCAATAGTGATGGACGGAAGCCGGCGGCTCGAAGACGCGGAAAGGGTGATAACGATAACTATGCCGGAATCTGCGAAGCTCAAGGTAAACTCTCCACGCTACCATGACTTCGAGACCCGGCAACAACACACCAACATCCCTATGTTGAAATAGGGCTAAACCAATGCTTTCAGCTCCTCCGGGAGCTCGGGCATCGCCCCGTTCCGCGTACAAACGAACGCGGAGACCCTGACGGCAGCTTCGTGCGCGGTTTCGAGGTCATGGCCTTTCAGTAGGGCCGCGCAGAAGGCGGCGGTGAAGGAATCGCCGGCGCCCACCGTATCGACCACATCCACGACAGGGGTCTTGCGGAAGAGCTCCCGGTCGGAGGTGATCACATAGCTTCCCGCAGTGCCGCAGGTCAGTATCACTATCCTGAGCCCGCCGTCGGCAAGCAGCCTCCTGCATGCGTCGGCCGGTGAGAGGTCTGCGCAGCCGAACATGGCGGCGACCGTCACGAGCTCGTCGTCGTTGAGCTTCAGGATGTCGGACTTCGCTATGGATTCGCGGATCAGGTCCTCCGAATAGTAGTTCTGCCTCAGGTTGATGTCGTAGACCTTGAGCGAATCCTTCGGCATGGCATCGAGGAAAGCCTGTATGCACTTCCTTGAGGCCGGGCTGCGCTGGGCGAGAGTCCCGAAGCATACGCAGGAGCTCTCCGAGGCGATACGCGCGAAGTCCGCGTCGAATTCCAGGCCGTCCCATGCCACGCCCTCCACGATATTGTATTCCGGGATTCCGGCGCCGCTCAGGCTGACCTGCACGGTGCTCGTAGGAAGTCCGCCCAGCTGCAGCGAGCAGGCGAGCCCGGCGGAAGCCAGGGCCTCCTCTATCTCCCTGCCCAGCGCGTCGCGTCCTATGGCGCTCAGCGCGATTCCGTCAAGGCCGAAGCCCGACGCGTGGTATGCGAAATTGGCGGGTGCGCCGCCCAGCTTCTTTCCCGACGGCAGCATGTCCCAGAGAATCTCTCCGAGCCCGACGACATAATGTGCTTTCATATTCTCAATTGTATGATTTTCTCAACGCAAGGTACATGCATATCAGGTATATGACCCCGACAGACATTACGGCGACCGCCCCAAGCTGGGAGCCGAGCCCGTCTGAGAGAAGTCCCATCACCGGAGGGAAAATCGCGCCTCCTATGAGTCCCGCTATCATCAGGCCTGAAACCTCGTTCTGCTTCTCTGGCTTCCTCAGGAGCGACTTCGAGAAGATAATCGGGAAGATATTGGAGTTTCCGAAGCCTATGAGGGCCACGCATACATAGATAGGAACCATGGCGTCGAAAAGGAAGAGGCCGACCATGGCCGCAGCCATGCAGAGCACGCTGATCATGAAGAACCTGCCCGCGTTCCAGCGCGCCAGGATGAACGAGCCCGCGAAGCAGCCGGCGGTGCGGAACAGGAAGTAAATGCTCGTCGCGAAGGCGGCGTCGTTCAGCGACATGCCGACGCTCTCCATCAGCAGCTTGGGCGCGGTCACGTTGGTACCCACGTCTATGCCCACATGGCACATGATGCCGAAGAACGACAGAAGTATGAATTTGTCGCCGAGCAGCGAGAAGCTGGCCTTGAAGCTGCCGGCGGCGTTGTATTCTTCCTCACGGATATTCGTCAGGCCCAGGCTGACCACGGCTATCACGGCCACGGCCATGAATATCGGGAACATCACGCGCCAGTTGTCGAACTGGACGGCGCCCCAGCTGGCCACCAGCGGAGCTATGAAGGAGCAGATGGCCTTCACGAACTGGCCGAAGGTCATGGTGCTTGCGAGCCTGTCTCCCGAGACTATGTTGGCCACCAGCGGGTTGAGCGACACCTGCATGATCGCATTGCCGATTCCGAGCAGGCAGAAGGATATTGTCATTGTGACGGCAGAATAGTTCAGCACAGGCAGGAGCAGGGCGATGGCGGTGACCACGAGACTCAGCAGCGTGGTCTTCCGGCGGCCTATCCTGTTCATCAGGGCTCCTGTGGGAATCGAGACTATCAGGAACCAGAAAAACACCATCGTGGTGCACAGATTGGCGAAAGCGTCGGAGAGTCCGAAGTCCGCCTTGATGTAATTGGTCGCAGTCCCGACCATGTCCACGAAGCCCATCGCGAAGAAGGAGAGCATCACGGGGACGATTACCGCACTGAATTTCTTGCTGCTCATCGGCTATAGTTTTAATGTCTTGATGCAAAGATATTTCCTATGGCAAATCCGTAGTAGCAGATTCTTTTCAAATATAGTAACAAATCTTTCATGACGCGTGCAGCACCGCTCCGGAGAGTTGACAAAACGGATAATTAATACGATTATTGCATAACATTAAACAAAAACGTCCATGAAAATTCTCCGCATACTGGCCCCGGCCGTCCTTTTTTCGCTTGCCGCCTGCCATCAGGAAAAGGAATTCACGATAGGGGTGTCGCAGTGCTCCGAAGACCTCTGGCGCGATGAAATCAACAAGGAGCTGCGCATGGAGGCCATGCTGCGGCAGGACATAGACCTGGTCATCAAGTCGGTGAAGGATGACTCCAGGCAGCAGATAGCCGACATTGAAAGCCTGATAGACGAGGGCGTGGATCTGCTGGTGGTGTCGCCGAACGAGTCCGAGGCCCTGACCCCGGTGATTTCCGAAGCCTACAGGTCCGGAATCCCCGTGATACTGTTCGACAGGAAGATACAGACCGACGACTACTCGGCCTTCATCGGGGCCAACAACTACAGGCTCGCATACCAGCTGGGCGTATATCTGGCCGAGCGCCTGAACCATTCGGGCAACGTGGTGATAATAAGAGGTCTGCTCGGCTCCACCGCAGACACCGAAAGGTACGAGGGCTTCATGGACGGGATCAGCCAGTATCCGGACATAAAGGTGGTGGCGGAAAGGCCGGCGAACTATTTCCGCAACCTCGCGAACAGCGAGATGGGCAGGATCATAGACAGCATCGGAATCTCCGGCATCGACGCGGTGTTCGCGATGAACGACCAGATGGCCGCCGGGGCGGATGACGCGATAGAGGCCTACAACCCCTCGAAGAAGCCGTTCATCGTCGGAATTGACGGCCTTTCAGTGCCCGGAGGCGGCCTCGACTACATAGGCCAGGGAAAAATCGACGCAAGCTTCATCTACCCCACCGGAGGGGACAAGATTATGGACGTGGCCTGGCGCATCCTCAACGGCCTTCCCTACGAGAAGGAGAACCAGCTGAACAGCGGAGTCATAGACAGGTCCAACTACACGACATACAAGCTCCAGTCGGAGCAGATAGCCCAGAGGCAGAGGAGACTCGACCAGATGTCCAACCTGCTGAACAACAACCTGGCGGCGTTCCACCAGCAGAGGACCATAACCTACGTGCTCGTGCTCTTCGTGATAGTGTTCTTCGTGCTGCTCGCCGCCCTGTGGAAGGCCAACAAGAGCAAGAACATGATGAACGGCCAGCTACAGGCACAGAACGAGGAGATACAGAACAAGGTGACAATACTCAACCGGCAGAAGGACCAGCTGAACGAGATGTCGGAGCAACTGCGTCAGGCGACCAACGCCAAGCTGATGTTCTTCACCGACATCTCCCACGAATTCAAGACCCCTCTGACCCTGATCATGGGCACGGTCTCCGAACTGCTCAAGTCCACCGGGCTTTCGCCCGAGGAAAGGGAGATGCTGGCAATCACCAGACGCAACAGCGCCAAGCTCATGAGCCTGCTGAACCAGATACTCGAATTCCGCACCTACGAGCACGGGCAGATGACGCTCAAGTGCAGGAAGGACTATCTGGACAAGTTCATCACAAACATCAACCTGCTGTTCAAGCCTTGGGCGGCCCAAAGGCACATCAGGTTCAGCTTCTCCACGCAATGGGGGGGGGTGAAACCGACAATGACTATCTTCTGAGCTTCGACCCCGAAAAAGTAGAGAAAATCTACTTCAACATACTGTCCAACGCATTCAAGTTCGCCAACGACGGTGGAGTTGTGCGCACCGACCTGCGCTATGCCGACGAGGAAGGCAGGAAAGTCGTCAGGCTGTCGGTATTCAACAGCGGCTCCTACATCCCGGAGGAGAAGCGCAACGACATATTCAGACGCTTCTACCACATAGACGGCAACACGAACAACTCCGGCATAGGACTCGCGCTCGCCAAGGCGCTCACCGTCACCCACAAGGGGCACATCGAGGTGGAGAGCGAAAAGCTTGTCGGAACGACCTTCACCATAGTCCTGCCGACCGACCTTGAGGTCAGCAAATCGGCAATCGACCCCGCCGAGGGCGGCAACTTCAACTTCACTTCGACCGAAATCGCGCTCCTGCTGCCGCAGAACAATTCCGACATGCAGATTCTGGAGAACGGGGACAGCGGGAAGCCCAAGGTCCTCGTCATCGAGGACAACGAGGACATGCGCAGGTATCTCCACGGCATCCTGGGCCAGGACTACAACGTGCTGCTCGCGGCCGACGGCCAGGAAGGCCTGGACAAGGCGATAAAGAACGTCCCGGCAATCGTGATCTCCGACGTGATGATGCCGGGGCTCGACGGCTACGAGGTGGCGTCCAAGCTGAAGAACAACATAATCACCCAGGACGTGCCGGTCATACTGCTGACCGCCTACGACAGCGACGAGCAGAGAGTCACCGGCTACAGGTCCGGGGCCGACTCCTATATGGTCAAGCCCTTCAACGCCGACACCCTCAAGGCCAGGATACACAACCTCATCGAGAAGCACGACAAGTCGGTCGAGCAGCAGAAAGACCCGTTGTTCAGCCCCGACAGGACCTACGGCGAGCAGCAGATCAAATTCATGTCCAGGATACGTCAGTTCTTCGAGGACAACATGCAGGAGCCGGTGACCATCGACGACCTGTGCAGCCACCTCGGCGTGTCCAAGCCGAAGCTCTACAGGCAGCTGAAGGAAATCACCGACTACTCGCCCATCGACATCATGAACCTCATCAAGCTGCGCAAGGCCGTCTCGCTGATGCTGAACGAGCGAAAGACCATCTCGGAGGCGGCCTACGAAACCGGCTTCAACTCCCCTTCCTATTTCACCAAGCTCTTCGTCAGGTACTACGGCGAAAAACCGAGCGAATACGTGAAGCATTTCACAAAGTGACAGCGAGATATTCGCTGGAACATTTAACGAACGCAGGCCTCGTTATTAAAGCGTTTAAATAATGAGGCCCTCGTTCGTTACAATCTTTGCAATAAAAATAGAACAATTCGAAAAAATCGTGGCATCCCCGTAAAAGCCGCAGGACTAATTTTGTGACATCAATAACACCAAAACTACAATATCGCTTATGAAATCTTACCATTTCTTGAAGAAGTTGCTGCTAGCTGCAGCCGCATCTCTGCTGACGGTAAGTATGTTTGCACAGAATGTCACGGTTTCGGGAACCGTCACCGACGAAGGCGGCTTTCCCGTCATCGGAGCAAGCGTGATGATTCCGGGAACGACGACCGGAGCGGTCACGGACATCGACGGCAAATATACTTTGGAAGTCGACGCCAACGCCGTTCTCGAGATATCCTCAATAGGATATAACAAGGTGACGGAGAAAGTCGGAGGAAGGACCGTCATCAACGTCGTCCTGTCGGAAGACAAGGAGCTCCTTGACGATGTGGTCGTGGTCGGCTACGCCGTCGGCAACAAGAAGACCATTTCGGGCGCCATAGAGAGAGTGACGGCCGAAGACATGAACACCGGCTACGTGGCCTCGGCCATCGATGCCATCCGGGGCAAGATTCCCGGACTCGTAATCAGCACCACGGGAGGCAGCCTTGACGCACCCACCGTCCGCCTGCGCGGAACCACCTCCCTCTCCGGAGGCAGCGACCCTCTCGTAATCATCGACGGCAGCTTCAGCTCCCTTGAAGAGCTCGACGAGATAGCCTCTCAGGACATCGAGGAGATTTCAGTGCTCAAGGACGCGTCCGAGAGCGCCCAGTACGGCTCGCGCGGCGCCGCCGGAGTCATCGTGGTGACCACCAAGAAAGGCGAGCAGGGCAAGGCGTCCATCTCCTACAACGGACAGTTCGGCGTCAGCACTGCCTACAAGCAGCTCGAAATGCTGAGCGCCGACGAATGGCGCGACCTCAACGAGCGCAAGTTCAACGGCTCTGGCGACGACCTCGGAGCCAACACCAACTGGTACACCTGGGTGCAGAACCCCCTCGTGACCCAGAACAACCACAACATCTCCCTCACCCAGGGAACCACCAAGGGAAGCGTGCGCGCATCCATAGGGTTCAACCAGCGCAACGGCCTGATAAGGGGCACCGGGAACAACACCTACAACATGAGGCTCAACGCTTCCCAGAAAGCCCTGAACAACAAGCTCAACCTTGAGATGAACCTCGCCGGAACCTACCGTGAGGGCAAGAGCAAGCCGGGCGTATGGAGCAGCGCTCTCGTATACAATCCCACCTATCCTTCAGAAAGGAACGCCGAGACCGGCCTCTGGGACATCGTCCAGGCAGCCAAATCCATGACCACCCATCCGGGCGAGCTCATGGACACCCAGATGGAGAACAACTCCGTGCGCATCACCGCCAGCGGACGCGCGACCTATACCATCATCGACGGGCTCAACCTCAGCGCCTTCGGTTCCTTCGGCTACCGCACGTTCAACAACTACAGCTACTACCGCAACGACGTGACCAACTACCAGGGAGTACGCGGAGAAGCCACGATACGCAACTACGACACCCGCGAACTGCTCGGCAACGTGCAGCTCTCATACGTCAAGGATTTCGGCAAGCACTCAATCAACGCCCTCGCGCTGGTGGAGGCCCAGAGCTCCTACAGCTTCAACAACAGCTCCACCGTCCAGGGCTTCGACACCAACTACTTCAAGTGGTACAACATGCAGGCGGGAAGCACCATCAACTGGGGTGACGTGACCTCACAGGCCACCAAGAGCAACATCCTCTCCTATATGGGCCGCCTGAACTACATGTACGACGACCGCTATGTAGTGACCGTGAACCTGCGCACCGACGGTTCCTCCAAGCTGGGAGCCAACCACAAATGGGGTTTCTTCCCTTCAGCCTCGGCGGCGTGGATCATCTCCAACGAGGCCTTCATGGAGAACCAGGACGTCATATCCAACCTCAAGTTCCGCGTGGGCTACGGCGTGACCGGCAACCAGAGCGGAATCAGCCCCCTGCGTTCGCTCAACCTCATGGCCCCGTCAGGCATCAGCCAATACAACGGCACCAATGTGGTGACCTTCGCCACCACGGCCAACGCCAACCCCGACCTGCGCTGGGAGACCAAGCACACCTTCGACGTGGGTCTTGACTTCGCCCTCTGGGGAGGCAGGTTCAACGGAACCTTCGACTATTACCGCTCCACGACCAAGGACATGCTCTACACCTACGCGGTATCAGTTCCTCCCTTCGAGTACAGCACCCTGCTCGCCAATCTCGGAGAGATGACCAACAACGGCTTCGAGCTCAGTCTCAGCGGTGAGGTGATAAGCACCAAGGACCTCGGACTCACCCTCACGGCGAGCGTGGCGCACAACGAGAACACCCTCGTATCGCTTGAAGGCACCTATCAGGGCGAGAATTTCACGACCGCCGAATGGATTCCCGTATCCTCCGCCGGAGGAGCCGGAATGGTGGGCAACAACAACGTGAGCTACATGGCCGAAGGCTACCCCGTCGGAATATTCCGCCTTCCCGTCCATGACGGCTTCGACATCGACGAGAACGGCCACAAGACCTACAAGATGAAGGATCTCGACAACAGCGGCGGAATCGACGTCGGCGACAGCGGCGACCGCGAGATACTCGGACAGGTAGTGCCCAAGCTCACCGCCAACTTCAACGCAAGGCTGCGCTGGAAGAATTTCGACGCCGAGATGCAGATTAACGGAGCCTTCGGCCACCACATCTACAATTTCACCGGCATGTACATGAACTCCCTGAGCCAGTTCCCTCTCTACAACGTGCTCAAGACCGCAGAGGACCTCAACATCTACGACCTGCAGAATACGAGCTACTGGCTGGAGAGAGGCGACTACGCCCACATCGAGTACATCACCATAGGCTACACCATCCCCTTGAAGAGCAAGGCCCTGCAGAACCTCCGCGTGGCGCTGTCATGCAACAACATCGCGACCATCACCGGATACTCCGGGCTCACTCCACTGATCAACTCCGCAAGCTACAGCAGCGGTGTCGACGCAAGGAACGTCACCCCTCTCCAGAGGACCTTCACCCTGCACCTCAGCATGAGATTCTAATCCATTAATCGAAACAAGACATGAAAAAGATATTTATAGGAATGTTTGCATTCGGAGCCGTCCTCTGCGGCTGCTCCAACTTCCTCGAAGAGACGGCCTACAGCTCTTTCAGCAAGGAAGAGGCATTCAAGAACCCGACTCTTGTCTACCTCAACACCGTCCAGTCCGTCTATTCGGGCATGGCCGAGCAGGGAATGGCACTGAGCAACACGAACAACTACTACCTTCTGTCCGAGTTCTCGTCCGACCTCGCCTACATGCCCACACGTTTCAACGACTGGCTCGACGGAGGCGCCCGCCAGGCCCTGTTCCTCCATACCTGGTCCACATCCTACAACGTGTTCACCAACCTCTGGAACCACAACTGGGGACAGATAGGCAAATGCAACACGGCCATCGACTCCATCCAGGACATCATCGACGAGATGGGGGACAACGACGGAATCTTCCAGAGCTACATCTATGAGCTGCGCGGCATCCGTGCATATTACTACTACCTCTCATGCAACATCTGGGGCAACGTGCCCATCGTGGAGAGCGGCGACCAGAGCGTCAGCAGCGTGAGCCAGACCGGCAGAGGTTCGGTCTATGAATTCGTCCGTGACGAGCTCTGCGAAATCATACCCTACCTCTCCGACGAGAAGTGCTCCAACCAGAGCAGCGAGTACTACGGAAGGTTCACCAAGTCCGTAGGCTACGCCCTGATGGCGAAGCTCGCGACCAACGCGGCAGTATTCGCCTATGACAACTGGCATGACGGCAGCTACATCGGCGGTTTCGACAAGGTCGAGCCCGTGGTGACCGAGAGAGGCAAGGAGCAGATGATTACCCTCGACGGAGAGACCCGCAACGCATGGGAGACGGTAATCTACTGCCATGACCAGCTCGCGGCGGCAGGCTACGACCTAGACCCCGACTTCAACTCCGTCTTCAACGTCGGCAACGAGACTTCCATCGAGAACATCTTCATCCGCCCGAACGACGTCACGACCTACCGTCTCAACCAGCACACCCACTGGTGGGGCTTCAACGCCGAGCACGCGATGCTCTACACTCCCGCCAGAGGAGGCGGCAACGGCAACTGCTCGACCCAGGCATGCGCCGAAATATTCGGAGTGAAATACGATCCCGTCAAGGGAGCCACCGTCGACGGCTACAATGTAGGCCAGGCCGACTTCGACCCCGCCAATGCGGCCGAGGATTATTCGGAGGCCGACCCCCGCTGGGACAAGAGCTTCTTCTATGGAGACTTCACCATCGAAGGCAAGGTTCCCGGCTCGGGCATCGCAGGCTCGCCCTACACCAGAGGGAACTATCTCGCCTACCAGGGACAGCTCCACATGCAGTTCGCAACGGATCTTGACGTTTCCGCGAGCAACATGGACTGGGCCAACTACATCGTGCGCTGGAGCGGATGCCGTCCCAAGAAGCCGGAAGTTGACAAGACCGACGTACACACCCAGTTCTCATACTACTCGAACGCCGACATCGTGGTATACCGCATGGCCGACATGATTCTGCTTGCAGCCGAGGCATACTACAGGCTCGGGGACAGCGGCAAGGCCCTCGAACTCATCAACAAGGTGCGCAACCGCGTGGGAGCCGAGCCCAGGACCACGGTCGACATCCATGCCATCTCCGACGAACGCGCCCTCGAGCTCATGTGGGAGCCCACCCGCAGGGAAGACCAGATCAGATTCGGAACATACGCCGAACCCACCGTGGACAAGAACGAGAACACCAAGTGCGCAGCCATCTCCGCAGGTGACTGGAGCGGCGAAGCCGGATGGTACAACGACCAGGAAGGCATCACCCTCGTGTTCCCCCTCCCCCAGAGCGTACTCGAACTCAACAAGAATCTTGAACAGAATTACGGTTACTCTTTATAACTTTACGCCATGAAACGAATAACACTGATTCTCATGACCGCAGCGGCATTGTTGCTCAGCTTCAGCGCCGCGGCACAGAACGGCCCGCGCGGCCAGCTCAAGGTCGGCGCGAGCAAGGTTGACGTGACCATCGCCCCCGAGGACCTGCCCGAGACAAGCTACGGCATCCTCGACCCCAACCACGTAAGGGCGATCATCTTCACGAACGGCAGCGAGACCGCAGGCTTCGTGAACATCGACGGCAACATGAACGGCAGGACCGTCCAGGCCGTGAGCGAGAGGGTCGAGAAGGAGCTCGGCATCCCGCAGGGCAACATCATCTACTGCGGCACCCACTGCCACTACACGGGGACCGTGAAGGGTGACGAGCTCGCAGAGAGGATGTTCTCCGCAATCAAGACGGCCTACGACAGGATGGAGCCCGCCAAGGTCGGCTTCGGCAGCGGTGTGTCCTACCTCAACGTGAAGAGGGATCTCTTCGACGCCGAGAGAGGCACCTGGTGGGAAGGCCCCGACTATGACGGCAAGTCCGACAAGACCGTGGCCGTGATGTACTTCCAGAGCATGGAGGGCAAGCCTCTCGCAGTGCTCTACAACTACGCGATGCACGCCGTGATCACCGGAAACCTCGACATGGTGTCACAGGACTTCCCCGGCAAGTCGGAGGCCTACATCGAGAGCAGGTTCGGAGATGACTTCGTGGCTATGTTCACCTCCGGAGCCGCCGGCGACCAGAACCCCATCTACTTCCAGCAGACCTTCGACCTGCGCGACATCCGAATCAAGGAGTTCGCGGAGCGCGGAATCGACATCTCCAACAAGATGCCTCCGGGAGGCCAGGGACTCGACAGGAACAACCCCGAGGTGCACAGGTTGATGGAGGAGCAGAAGAAGATGGCCGAGAGCTTCGGACAGCTGCTCGGAGAGGAGGTCAAGTACGTGATGCAGGAGATGCGCCGCTTCGAATCGGACGTGACCCTCAACTGCGAGCGCAAGACCGTCAGCGTTCCCGGACGCAGACAGCTCAACGGCGGCGGACGCGCCGGCTATGCGGGTGAATACGAAGACGCCGACCCCGTGCAGATCAACCTCGGGCTCGTGATGCTCGACGACATCCCCGTATGCGCAGTGGCGGCGGAAGTCTACAACGCCATCGCCGTGGACCTCAAGAACAAATCACCCTACTCACGCACCTTCATGGTCACCGTATGTGACGGCATGGGAGCTCGCGGCGGCGGATACATCCCCGACGACGAATCCTACGGCATGCAGGTGTTCGAAGTCCTGGGCTCAAGATTCAAGCAGGGCTACGCCCAGACCGCGATTGTTGAAAACCTGTTGGACATGATTCATAATGCGACACATTAGACTGATTTTCCCCGCAGCCCTGGCATTGCTGCTCTGCGGCTGCGGCAGAAATTCCGTCGAGATGACCGCCGAGAGGGACTGGCTGCTGATTCCGGCTTCGGACAGAGGGCCAGTCGCCTCTCTGGCGATTTTATCGGACGGAAAGAACATCCTGGGCGAGGCCCAGCTGATCAACCCCGCGCCCGACACGGCCGACTACTGGATTCCCGTGGACATCTCCGGCTACAGGGGGCGGCAGCTTGAAATCGTCATCGACGGCGAAGAGAGCCCCGAGGCGGCGTTGTCCGCAGTCCGGCAGTCGGATTCGAGGGAGCTCGACCTCGACGAACCTTACCGCCAGGTCTACCACTTCACGCCCGAATTCGGGTGGACGAACGATCCGAACGGAATGGTCTTCCATAACGGGGAATACCATCTTGCCTACCAGGCGAACCCCTATGGGACAAAGCATTACAACATGCACTGGGGCAACGCCGTATCCACCGACCTCGTACACTGGGAGGATCTTCCGTTCATAGTGGCGCCCGATGAGCTCGGGGCCATATTCTCCGGAAGCTCCGTGGTCGACAGCGAAGGCACCGCAGGCTTCGGCGAGAACGCGATAGTGGCCATGTACACCTCCGCGAGCGACACCCAGAAGCAGAGCATAGCCTGGAGCACCGACGGCGGCCGCAGCTACACCAAGCACGACGGCAACCCCGTTCTCGAGGAGCCCGGCATCAAGGATTTCCGCGACCCGAAGCTGCTCCGCTACGGCGACCGCTGGATAGTGTCCGTGGCAGCGGGCGACAGAATCATATTCTACGAATCCCCGGACCTGAAGAGCTGGAGCAAGCTCAGCGAATTCGGCGAGGACATGGGAGCGCACGGCGGTGTATGGGAGTGCCCCGACCTGATTCCCATGGAATACGACGGACAGCAGAAATGGGTGCTGATTGTCAACATCAACCCGGGCGGCCCCAACGGCGGCAGCGCGGCCCAGTATTTCATAGGGGACTTTGACGGCAGGAATTTCATTCCCGATCCCCTGCCCTATCCTTTATGGATTGACGAAGGCATGGACAACTACGCCGGTGTCACGTTCAGCAATACCGGGGAGCGCAATATCTTCCTGGGCTGGATGAGCAACTGGCTGTACTCCGAGCAGACCCCGACCGTGAACTTCCGCAACGGCATGACCATAGCGCGCGACCTCAGCCTGCGCCATGACGGCGAGCATCTGATTCTCGCCAGCTCCCCTTCTCCGGAGATTCTTTCGGCACGGAAGGAAGCCGTCAGCTTCAGGAACGGAATGAAGGACGGTGTGTGCGAGATTCCGGAGCTGCTCCCCGGGAACGACGGGGCATACGAGCTCTGCATGACCGTCACACCCGGAAAGAGCGGGAAATTCGAGCTCTGCCTCGGCAACTCGCTCGGAGAGAAGGCGGTATGGAGCTTCGACTTCAACGCGCTCACCCTGAATCTCGACAGGTCGGCGAGCGGACGCACGGACTTCTCCGACAAGTTCGGCAAGTCCGACATACGGGCAGGGCTCGTGAAGCGCGACCGCTATGAGCTGCGGCTGTTCGTGGACAGGCAGTCGACCGAGCTGTTCATCAACGACGGCGACGTCTCCTTCACCAACTGCGTCTTCCCGAACGAAGCCTACGACAGCCTCAGCCTGAGCTCCCCCGACGCCAGCGTCAGCGGAATAAAGGTCTACAGGCTGGAATAGCCCGCAACGCAACAGAGAATGACCCCGGAGCCCGCCTGGCCCCGGGGTCATTTTCTATTCCGACGGAAGATGTCCGAAGACGCCTGCCTGACAATCAAAGCTTCCCGGCAACATTCCTGAGCCAGCATTCAAGCTCGTAGACCCAGCAGCTCTTATATGGCATACTGTCTTTCCATCCGAAGCCGTGTCCGCCTGAAGGATAGATGTGCATCGAGGCTGAAACTCCATGGGCGAGCAGCTGCTCATAATAGCGCAGGCTGTTCTGGGGCTTGACGTCGGGGTCGTCAGAACATAGGAAAATAAAAGCTGGAGGAGTATCCTCTGTCACATGTTTCTCGCAACTATATCGGTCAATAAGGTCCTGTGGAGGATTCTTGCCGAGGAGCGCATCGCGGGAAAGCATATTGGTGAACGACTCTTCCATAGTGATTACCGGATACATGAGTATCTGGAAATCCGGGCGTGTTTCCGGATCGGCATACATGGTGGCGGCCGAGGCCGCGAGATGTCCGCCGGCCGAATTGCCAGCAATACCTATCTTTGTGATTCCAAGTTCTTCCGACCTGCTCCGCATGATTCTTATCGCCTGCTGCACATCACTGAGAGGGACATCATGGTGGCCACAAGGCAATCTGTACTGCAGCATGCAGTAAGTAATGCCACGGGCATTGAACCAGTCTTTCATGTCGCGTCCTTCGTATGTCTGGGATTCCATGATATATGCACCGCCGGGGCACATTATCACACAGAGGCCATTGGGACTCTGCGCGGGATATACTTCCATCATGGCGTCTTCGTAGTCGTGAGCCTTGAATACGACAAAGCCGGATCCGGGTTCTGGAATCGTGAATTCGTTGGGCGCACCATCGGGCCAAAGCCTGACAGTATCTATTCTCTCCCGTTCACCGACCTGCGCAAAAGCCGCTGCACAAGACAGGAATAAAGCAATGAGAATCGCGAAACGTTTCATGCCGATATATAATATTAGAAAGCTGCGTATCCGGGATTTTGAACATACGCTCCCTTGGACAGATTGTACTGGGTGAGAGGGATAGGGAAATACTCGTCTCGTCCCTCCTTGAAGACAGAGTTCTGATAGTATACCCTTTTGGTCTTTTCTATCTCAAAATACCTGTTCATCGTTTCAGCCGCGATGCCCCAGCGGACGAGATCGAAGAAACGCTCTCCCTCAAGCGCGCACTCGATACGGGTTTCGTGTCTGAGCGCCTTTCTCGCATAATCCTGCGTCCAGCCCTCTGCGGGATATTCATTGATGACATAATTTCCGGCATAGCCGTCTATATTGACGGCCGTAGGGAAATTAGGATCGATGAATGCCGTCACATACGGACTGTTCTTGGCCCTGTTGCGTATCTGATTGATGATAGGTCTTGCCTCTTCCTCGCGCCCGAGCTCAATAAGGGCTTCGGCTCTCCAAAGCAGGAGATGGGCGTAACGGATAATCTGATAGTTCAATGCGGAATTGCCCCAAGGATAAGTAGTTGAAAGATGCCCGGAATCGGGAGATACGAGGAAACGTTTCACAAAATGATAGCCGTATGAGTTGAAATCCCTGTACCACAACTCCGTAACAGGTTCTACCGTATATGTCTTCCAACGGACATTAATACGGCCGACAATAAAGTCAAGACGCGGGTCTACAGGCGAGTCAATATTGTAGTTATGATATGACTTGCTTCCGTCGGCGGCGATTCTTTCTTCTACAAGGTCATAGTCCTTTGTCTGCCATGAGCCGTCAAGCAGGGGAAGGCCGTCTTCTCCTGTCTGGAAAGCATTTACAAGGTCCTGGCTGGATTTGAAGAAGTCATCACCGTTATATGGTCCCTTCGGGGTGTTGAGAAGCGCGCTCCAGTTCACATGTCCTACTCCGCTGTATGCCCATGGAAGCTGCAATGTGGCACCGTCGTTTGTCGAATACTGGACAGCGAAAATCGACTCAGGGCCATTCTCATACTCCATCATGTCAAGTTTCTGGAAATCGTCAAGAAGATCATATTTCCCCGGTGCGATGACTTCACCGGTAAGGGCTACCACCTTCTCGAGGTCCGCCTGGTCGATTGATATTACCTTATGGTTGGCAGGATCCTGGCGGTAGGCCTTATAGAGATAGACCTTTGCGGCATACGCCTTGGCCACATACCTGTTGACACGCCCATATTCCTCAAATGACTCGGGAAGAACCTCAGCGGCATCTTCAAACTCCTTGGCAATCATGCCGAGAAGCTCATCCCTGCTATATACATTGTTCTTGATGGTGATATAGTCTTTCTCGGCTACAGTCTCATCAATCCAGGGAATCTGGTTGAAATGGCGCACGAGTTCAAAATAGAAATGGGCGCGAAGCGCACGCATTTCCGCCTTATATGTTTCTGCTTCAGGAACGCTTGCAGGATCCACCGTCGCAAGCACCTGGAGGGCCGAGTTAGTACGCTTTACGGAATTATAGAGGGCGACCCAGATATTGTTCATCGTATCATGGGTGGCGTCTACGACGTATGTCTCGATATTGTGGAAACCTGCATTATCCGAAGGTCCGCCTCCGCCCTTGTAGGCATTGTCGGCATGGAGCTCTCCTTCAAGCCAGTGGTTTACGGGCGCGTTCATTGCGCCGAATGTCGGATCCGGGCCTGCAAGTGCGGCATACGCAGAATTGAGAAGGTAGGGAAGGCCTTCGTTTGATGCCATGAGATCTTCATTCAGGGCACCCTGCGGCATGATGTCGAGGAAGTCTTCCTCGTTGCATGCGGAAAGCGATGCGACGAGTGCGGCTCCAATAAGAATATATCTGAATTTCATAATCTTATAATTGTTGTCAGTTAAACTAGAATCCGATGTTGAGGCCTAAGACCATGTTGAACGAGTAGGGATAAGGATATCCGAGGGACTCGGGATCAGGCCCGGTGTACTTCGTGAGGGTGAAGATATTCTGCGCCTGTAGATATACTCTTGCAGTCCTGATTTTCGTTTTTGAAAGGATTTCTTTAGGGAGCGTGTATCCTATCACAAGATTCTTCATCTTCAGATATGAGCCGTCTTCCATATACCAGCTGTTCTGCACGCCTTCCTGGTTTGTATCAATAGTGGATACCGCCGCATAATCAGATGTATAGATGCCGGTCTCGAGGAAATCCTCATAGCCCCTGACTGCATCGAGGAGCCTTGTCGAATGGTTGCCCAGCCCCTCTCCGAGAGGGAAGAAATCCGTATACAGCTTTGATGAGTTGTAGGCATCGCGGACCATGCCGCTGAAGAACATGGATATATCCCATCCCCTCCAGGCGGCAGAGAAGTTAAGGCCGTACAGGAGTTTAGGATTATTGCTTCCGATGTATGCCTGGTCGCTTGTGGTGATTGCGCCATCACCGTTGACATCGGCATACCTGAGACGGCCCACTCCGGGGATACCGTATTGGACATCATACTTTGCATTGTATTCATCGACCTCGGCCTGTGTGCGGAAGAGTCCGTCCACAACATACCCGACCAATGCGCCGTAAGGTAGCCCTACGTTCGAGATACCCGCAGCCTGGTTGCCACAACCGTATGTGTAGTAAAGGTCTTCAGGGAGATAGGTTATCTTGTTCTTGTATGAAGCGGCATTCGCTGAAATTTCATAGCTGAAATCCCCCCGGACATCCTTCCATGAGACGATGAACTCCATGCCTCTGTTGTTCATCGATGCGCAGTTCTGGAATGAAGAGCCGCCTTCACCTACGATAGCCGCCACGGGAACCAGATAAAGCATGTCCGAGGTGTTCTTGTCGTATACATCGAATGAGAGGGCAAGTCTGTTGTTGAAGAATGCGGCATCAAGACCTAGGTTGAACTGCTCCGTCTGCTCCCAACGGAGTTCAGGATTGCCTGACTGCGTACGGACCGCACCGGAAGCAAGCGTGGTGTTGTCACCGTTGAGATTATAGCTGCCGTTCCAGATATCGACGTTGTAGATGCTGTATGTAGCCGTATTGTCGATCTGGTCGTTACCGTTTATACCCCATGACGCCCGCAATTTCAGGTCAGACAGCCAGCGCCTGGTATTGGCCATGAATTTCTCGTTGCTGATTTTCCAGCCGAACGAAGCGGAAGGGAATATTCCGGCATTATTATACTTTCCGAAGCGTGAAGATGCATCCCGGCGGACGGTCGCCGAGAAGAGATACTTGTCTGCCAGAGTGTAATTGACCTTTCCGAAGTATGATGTCATCGCATAGATGTCCGCATTGTTGGAAGATGTCTTAGTGCCTTCTGCGACATCCACATATACATAGTCGCGCGAGGTCATGGCAAAGCCCGTAGCCTGCGCCCTGAGGAGGTCGACCCGGCTCTTCTTCGCCTCGGTACCAAGAAGGAATGTCGCAGAGTGAATACCCTTCTCGAACGAATAGGTTGCGGTATTCGTCCAGACCCACTCAAGTGTTTCGTTCATCCGGATATCAAGCGCGCTTTCGGTATAGGACCTGGTATGCTCGTCCCATGCCGGTGTGAATTCGTTTGAATAGTCAGGGTTATAGTTGACGCCGAAAGTAGAGCGGAGTGTGAGGTTCTCTATAGGAGTTATATCGATGTACGCATTACCGAAGATTCTCCAGCTCTTGAAGATGTTGTTGGCTTCATTGTCAATGTATCTGACCAGATTCTGGCGGCTTCCAAGCAAATCCACATCCGCTCCGGCGTATGTGCCGTCGCTGGCGTAGATGGCCTGTGCGGGATGCTGCGCAAGAATCTGCCTTTCGATAGCTTCATATCCTCTGGGTTTCTTGTGCTGGGTCCAGTATGTGAGGTTCAGATTCTCACCGATTTTAAGCCTGCCGTCGAAGAAGCGGTATTCCGAGCTATATCTTGTACCGAACGACTTGTAGTCCGTATTCTTCAATGTGCCGTCCTGGTCAATATAGTTAAAGCTGAGCGAGGATACATGATCCTTGCTTCCCTTTGACAATGAAAGACTGTAGGTCTGCATCAAGGCGGGACGATATACCTCGCCGAACCAGTCGGTGTCGGATATATTCATACTGACCCCGTCTTTCTCCCAATAGGGCTGGCCAAGTTTAAGCTGGGCCTTCTCTCCGTCACCGTAGATAATTGATTTCGGAGTCGTGCCGAAATCATACTTGTACGCCGCCCAATATACATCACCCCATTCCTGGGCATTCAGGAGAGGAATGCCTCTGCGCGGAATCTGAAGGGACAGAGTCGCGTTGAAATCAACCTTTATGACTCCGTCCTGGGCCCGCTTGGTCGTGATGATGATGACTCCGTTTGCGGCCTGCGCTCCGTAGATGGCGGCCGAGGCGGCATCCTTGAGCACCTGTATGGACTCGATATCGTTGCTGTTGACAATTGTACCGACGTCCGCACGTGTCATCACACCGTCTATGACGTAAAGCGGCGATGAATTGTTGATAGTCGTCGTACCCCGGATAAGGGATAAAGTTCCCTGACCGCCCGGCGTACCGTCCGTAGATACGACCATACCGGCTACGCGGCCATTGAGGGCTGTCATTATATTACCCGTAGGAATGTCAGCCACTTCATCCATCTTGACAACCGCAACCGAACCGGTAAGGTCTGCCTTTTTCTCAGCCATGTAACCGGTTACGACCACCTCATCCAGGTATCTTGTATCCTGGCTCATTTTGACATCCATCTCGGCAGCGGCAGCCATCTTGATGGAATTATAGCCGATGTAGACGAATTCCAATGTCGATCCGGCTTCAACCTCCAGTTCGAATCGTCCGTCAACATCAGTCGAAGTACCTGTCGTCGTGCCTTCTACCACAACGCCGGCGCCGATGAGCGGCTCGCCATTGTCAGCATCAGTGACGGTACCCGTGACTCTGATTGTCTGCGCAAATGCGGTAGCTCCAAGAAGGGGTATTGCCACGCATGTTGCAAATAATTGGAATAGTTGCAAATAATTGGAATAGTTTCATTTAATTGGATTTATTAGTTAAATAGTGGTTATCAATCCGTATTCAAGTGTTTCAAGAGATGGGTGCCGTTGCCGGAACATGCCTGGCGGCGGCTGCGCAAGAAGTGATGCGACAAGGGTTTTGATGTTCATGATTCTTATGTATTACGCACGGATAAAGATATTAAGCGGCACTACCAAACAATTGTAAAATCATCCCTAGTATTTGTACTTTTTTTTAATTTTATCGCTATCAGACAGTCAAATTCTGAATTAATTACATAAATGACCGGAAAATTTTGCTCAGACCGAGGGGCGTTTTGCAAATTATTTAAATTTAATCTATCGTATTGGAGGAGCCCTCTGTGCGAAAAATTGAGCCCTGGACCTATGAACCCTCTTGCAACCGGCTGTATTGCGGATTTTCGGCCTACATAGCCGAAAATCATTGGGAGGCCGAGCTCCGGCGGCTGCAGATTGCAAATCCGGACGGACACTGCAGGATATGACACAAAAAAAGGCCGCCGCGAGACGCGGCAGCCTTAATCTCAGTCAGGTCAGGACTAGAACCTGTACCTGATGCCGAGAGCGAAGCCGTCCCATCCGAAAACAGAGCCGCCGGTCAAATAGATGGCGGGCCTCCAGTCGAGGGAGAAGTTGAGAGGTACGCCGGGCACTGCGAACTCAGCGCCAATCTGACCTACCACAGCTGCGGAGAAATAGGTCTTGACATTGCCGTTGTCATCATTTCCATTGGCAAATCCGAGAGAGGCGCCGGGGCCTACGTAGAAATTGAAGTTACCGGCGCTTCCGAGATCGAAGTCATAGATTCCGGTCAGACGGAAGCCATTGCTCATGAATCCGAGATCGGCTTCAATGAAGTTGGAGCCTCCCATATAGTGCTGATATGACACCTCAGCGCCGTAGCCTACTCGTACACCGATGGCCTTGGGCTGGGCGGAGGCGACTGCCGCAAAAGCGAGAGCGGCAACCATTACTGCAAAAAACTTTTTCATTGCTAACTAAGATTTTAAGATTATACCATACCTGAGAATCCAAGGAAGGCCATGGCCATGATGCTGACCGTAATCAGCGCGATGGGAAGGCCCTTGAACGCCTTGGGGACACTGTTGAGCGCGAGATGCTCGCGCAACCCGGCGAACAGGCACATTGCGAGCCCGTAGCCGAGGGAAGTAGCCAGCGCATAGACCGTAGCCTCGCCGAGATTGAGCAGATGGGAAGCCGTCCCACCGAAGGCGAACTCCTTGGTAACCACGGTGATGGCGACACCGAGCACGGCGCAGTTGGTGGTGATGAGCGGCAGGAAGATGCCCAGCGCCTGATAGAGCGAAGGGCTGGTCTTCTTGAGCACTATCTCGACCATCTGGACCAGGGCGGCAATCACGAGGATGAAGGAAATCGTCTGCAGGAACTCAAGCCCGAAAGGCACGAGCAGATAGCTGTTGAGCAGATATGTGACCACTGTGGCAAGAGTAATCACGAAGCACACGGCTCCGGACATTCCGGCGGCGGTGGAAAGCTTGTTCGACACACCCAGGAACGGACAGATGCCGAGGAACTGGGCCAGCAGGATATTGTTTACGAATATCGCCGATATGATGATAAGCAAATACTCTCCCATAGCTTGTTACTTTTTAGCGAGGAACTTGTTGAACAGGACCATCAGGTAGCCCAGAACCAGGAAAGCGCCCGGAGCCATCACGAAAGCCAGGATTCCGTCGCCGGCGATGAATTTCCAGCCGAAGACGGAGCCGCTTCCGAGTATCTCGCGCACGATTCCTATCACGGTGAGCGACATAGTGAAGCCTATTCCGATTCCGAGACCGTCAAGGGCGGAGTCCACCACCGAGTTCTTGTTCGCAAAGGCTTCGGCGCGGCCCAGCACGATGCAGTTCACCACAATCAGGGGGATGAACAGACCCAGGGTCTCATAGACCGCCGGCACGAAGGCCTGCATCAGGAACTGAAGCACGGTCACGAACGTCGCAATCACCACGATATACACGGGGATGCGCACCTTGTCGGGCACCATGGGGGCTATCAGGGATATGACCATATTGCTGAGTATCAGCACGAACATGGTGGCGAGACCCATCTCGAGGCCGTTCATGGCCGAAGTGGTGGTCGCCAGGGTGGGGCACATTCCCAGCACAAGGACAAAGGTAGGGTTGTCCTTGATGAAACCCTTGGTAATCAATGACATCTTACTCATTATTCTGTCCTCCCTCATTTGAAGTCAAGGTTTCGAAGACCTTCAACGCATTGGATACGGCCAGAGCATAGGCGCGGGAAGTGATCGTGGAAGCCGTGATGGCGTCCACGTCTCCGCCGTCCTTCTTGACGGTCAGCGACTTCTCGGCGGGATTCCAGCCCTTGAACTGGTTGATGAATTTCTCATCGGTCTGGCATTTCGCCCCGAGGCCGGGAGTCTCGCTCTGTGAGAGCACCGTGGTGTTGTGGATGATGCCGTCGCCGGTAATTCCCACCATCACGGTCACGGGGCCGCTGAAGCCGTTGGACGCAGAAATCACCGCATATCCGACTTCGGGCACCTTATAATAGGAATACTCCGTTCCGTCAACGGTCACGGAGCCTTCCACGGCATCGGTCTCAAAAGGCGGAAGAACCTTCGCGATCGACGCATTGGTCTTGGCCACCTGGGCCTCGGATATAGGCTCGGCGGTTATCGCGTATGCGCCTCCCAACACGGCGGAGCACACGAGGCAGACCGCCGACAGGCAAAGCACCATGTTACGAAGTGTAGACTTTGCAGGCATAGCTTAATTCCTCCCGTATTTTTTCTGATGGCACCACTTGTTGAGAAGAGGAACCACGCAGTTCATGATCAGTATGGCGAACGAAACGCCCTCGGGATATGAGCCGAAATAGCGTATCATCATAACGATGAAGCCTATGCCTATACCGTAGATGATTCCGCCGGTGCGGCTCATCGGAGAGGTCACATAGTCGGTGGCCATGAAGCAGGCACCGAGTATCAGGCCTCCTGTCTTGAGATTGAACAGCACCCCGGTGTAGGCGGCAGGGTCAATCGAGTTGAAAATCAGCGAAATCACTGCCACGGTCGCGAAGATGCTCAGAGGTATCCATATCTTGACCACCTTGCGGACCAGCAGATAGACGAAACCCAGCAACAGTGCGATTGCCGAAATCTCGCCGGCGGAGCCACCGATATCCCTGAGCAGCACTGACCAGGTATATCCGTTGGCATCCATGAACTCGGGTATGCTGGAGCCCGAGAGCAGGGCCTCCTTGAGGGCGCTCAACGGGGTCGAACCTGAAACCGCGTCCACGCTCTGCATGAAACCGGACGGCATGGTCCAGTCGGTCATGTAGGTCGGGAACGAAATCAGCAGGAACACGCGGCCCGTGATGGCTGGGTTGAACACGTTCTGGCCAAGTCCTCCGAAGGTCATCTTGGCGACTCCGATGGCGACCAGCGCGCCGATGAACACTATCCACCAGGGTGTGGTAGCGGGAAGGTTCATGGCCAGCAGAAGTCCGGTCACGACGGCCGACAGGTCTGCAATGGTGGAAGGCCTGTGGAGCAGCCACTTGGTGATGGCCCACTCAATAAGTACGCAGGACGCCACGCTGACGCCGAGCACCAGCAGCTCGCTCCAGCCGTAGAACAGCACGGACACGAGTATCGCCGGGGCCAGCGCAATAATCACATCCCTCATGATGACGGACGTGGAAGTCTTTGCGTGTATGTGCGGAGACGGTGAAACTAATAATTTTTCCATATCGCTTACTTTCTATTTTACAGCCTCGGCGGCAGCCTTGACGGCTGCGGCGCGCGCACGGATGATACCCATCACCTGAACCTTCGCCTGGCGGATGTTGTCGAGCAGAGGGATATAGGCGGGACAGCTGTAGAGGCAGCATCCGCATTCTATGCAGTCCTGCACCGCGTTCTTCTCCAGTCCGTCGGTGTCGCCGGCCTTGTAGAGGCGGTTGAGCAGGAAAGGCTCGAGCCCCATGGGGCAGGCGTCGGAGCACTTGCCGCAGCGTATGCAGTTGCTCTGCTCATGGCGCCTGGTGGCAGCCTCGCTCAGGTACAGGATGGAAGACGAACCCTTGACAGTGGTCGAGTCGATGTTGCTTATGGCCTTTCCCATCATGGGGCCGCCGCTGATGAGCTTCGCGGCGCCCTCGGGGATTCCTCCGGCCTGTTCGATTATGAACGAAAGCGGGGTGCCTATGCGGAAAAGGTAGTTATGCTGCTTCTCCACGGGCAGGCAGTCTCCGGTCACGGTCAGAGTGTTGGTGATCAGCGGCTTGTTCTTCTGCACGGCCTCATAGACGGCCAGTGCGGTGGCCACGTTCTGAACCACGGCGCCCGCGTCGATGGGCAGGCAGCCGGAACGCACCTGACGGTGCAGTACCGCATCGATGAGCTGCTTCTCCCCTCCCTGCGGATAACGCTTCTTGAGGGAGAGCACCTGGATGTCGGGATAGCCCAGCCTGGAGACGGACGCCTTTAGGGCCTCGATCGCCTCTGGCTTGTTCTCCTCGACTCCTATCACGCAGCGGCAGCCGAGCAGCTTCTGCATTATGGCGGCTCCGACCACTATCTCGTCGGGGCGCTCCACCATGATGCGGTAGTCGCTGGTCAGATAGGGCTCACACTCCGCACCGTTGATTATCAGGCAGTCGGCCACCTTGCCGGGAGCCGGGTTGAGCTTCACGTGTGTGGGGAAGGTTGCGCCTCCGAGTCCGACCACGCCTCCGGCCTTGATCTTCTCGAGTATCACGGCCTTGTCGGAGGGAATCTCGGTCACGAGCTTGTCGGAAAGGTCTATGCCTTCTGCCCACTCGTCACCCTCGACGGTGATTTCGATATGCTGCACGGGCTTGCCGGCCAGATCCTTGCGCTCCGCGATGCCCTTGACCGTTCCGGACACGGGCGAATGGATGAACGCGGACACGAATCCTCCGGGCTCGGCTATCACCTGTCCGACCTTCACCTTGTCGCCGGCGGCGACCACGGGCTTCGCCGGAGCGCCGATGTGCTGCGACATGGACACGTAGACGGTCGGGGGAAGGGGAAGAGTCTCGATGGCGCAGTTCCTCGAAATCTTGTTGTCATCGGGGTGTACGCCACCTATTCTGAATGTTATCTTACTCATTTGCGGCCTCCTTTTTTTCTTTGTTCACTTTCGTCGCATCCTCCGGAGCAGCAGGCTTCTCTGCAGCGGCAGCAGGCTTCGCAGTTGCTGCGGGCTTTGCGAGAGCGGCGGCAGGCTTTTCAACCGGAGCTGCCGGCTTAGGTGCAACGGGCTTCTCCACCGGTGCGGCAGCAGGTTTGGCAGCGGCGGCAGGCTTGGCCGGAAGTACCGGGAAGTTCACCGCATGGATGGCACCGGTCGGGCACTCGGCCACGCACTTCTTGCAGAGCTTGCACTTCGTGAAGTCGATGTACGCCAGATTGTTCTCAACGGTAATCGCGCCGTGCGGGCAGACCTTGGCGCACTTTCCGCAGCCTATGCAGGCGGCGGTGCAGGCCTTGCGTGCCACGCCTCCCTTGTCCTTGTTGATGCAGGACACGAAGACCCTCATGGAGCGGGGTCCCTTGTTGCGCAGCTCGATCACGCCCTTGGGGCAGGCCCGGACGCAGGCGCCGCAGGCGGTGCACTTGCTCTCGTCAACCACGGGGAGCCCGGTCTCGGGATCCATGGAGATGGCTCCGAACTGGCAGGCCTCCACGCAGTCTCCGCAGCCAAGGCAGCCGTACGAGCATCCCGTATCGCCGCTGTAGAGCGCCGCTTTCACCTTGCAGGACTGCACCCCGTCATAGACATTGGTGCGGGGCCGGTTCGCGCAGCTTCCGTTGCAGCGCACCACAGCCACCTGAGGCGCCTTTTCCTTGACCTCATAGCCGAGAATCCCGGCCACTTTCTTCATCACGTCATTGCCTCCCACCGGACAGAACATACTGTCGAGATTGGGAGCCTTGACGGCCGCGTCGGCAAACGCGCGACAGCCGGCAAATCCGCATCCGCCGCAGTTTGCACCGGGCATCACCTTCTCCACCTCATCTATGCGCGGGTCTTCCTCGACCTTGAACTTCTTGGCCACCCAGTAGAGGACCAGGGCAAGGACAAGTCCGACGAGCGTAAGGATTACGATGGTCAGGATAACAGTGTTTGTCATTATTTCTTGATGTTAAAGATATATTCGTTCCTGAGCCTGCCGCGCATCAGCCACAGGCAGAAATAGTACACGGCCACGGCCGCGATCGCCGCCAGCCCGGACCAGAGCTCCGGCACTCCGGCCGAAGTCAGCCCCAGCAGCGCCGCGACGAGTATCACGAGAGGAATCAGATATGCTAGGAACACGGCCTTGTGGCCCATCGAGGCCTTGAGGACAACGTCCACCTCGTCGCCGACCTTTATGTCCGACCAGCCGGAGGTGGGCAGTTCCACGACCTTCACCTTCGCATCGCCCAGGGAGCACAGCCCCTTGGCATGGCAGGCGCCGCAGGCGGATTCCGAAACTATCTCCACCCTGGTGATTTCGGGCGTGATGCTCACGACCTTGCCCCTATGTGATATTTCGCTACTCGAATTCATTGTTCATCGCAGATTCTATGGGCATGTTCGCCGCCCTTATGTCCAGAGTGTCGTCATCCTCCACGAAGCGCACCTGGTTGCCCTTGAAGCGCATGGGAATCTCGGTGGTCTGGCCGTTGCGGTGCTTCGCTATGATGATCTGGGTCTTTTCCTTCTCCTCCTCGCTCTCGCTCAGGCCCACGAAATCCGGGCGGTGTATGAAGATCACGAGGTCGGCGTCCTGCTCGATGGAACCCGACTCGCGCAGGTCGGAGAGCTGGGGCTTGCCTCCGCCGCCCATGCGGCTCTCGGCCATACGCCTGAGCTGCGACAACGCGATGATGGGCACGTTCAGCTCCTTCGCCGTGGCCTTCAGCGTGCGGGAGATGGCCGCCACCTCCTGCTCGCGCATTCCGCGCAGCTCGGGCGGGCCCTGCATCAGCTGCAGATAGTCCACGACTATGAGCCTCACCCCCTTGTTCTTCACGAGGTTCTTGGCCTTGGTGCGGAACTCCATTATGGGAAGGCTGGGCGTGTCGTCGATATAGAGCGGAGCCTTCGCGAGGTCCTTGATCTTGTATTCCAGCTGCTCCCACTCGTAGTTCTCCAGCCTGGCGCCGCCCTTTATCTTGTCGGCGTCGAGGCCCGATTCGGAAATCATCAGACGGGTCGCAAGCTGTATGACAGGCATCTCCAGCGAGAAGAAGGCCACCGGCATGTGGTGGTCCACAGCCGCGTTCCTCACTATGTTGAGCGAGAAGGCGGTCTTTCCCACGGAGGGGCGCGCCGCGAGGATTATGAGGTCCGAAGGCTGCCAGCCCATGGTCACGCGGTCTATGCTCACGAAGCCCGAGGGGACTCCGCTGAGGCCGCCGCAGTCCTGCATCTCCTCTATGCGCTTCATGGCGCTGTTGATGGCGTCGCCTATCGACTGCACCTCGTTGCGCACATTGGTCTGGATGGCGTCGAAGATACGCGTCTGGGCCTTGTCTATCAGGTCGTCGACCTTTACGGACTCGTCGTAGGAGTCCTTGAGTATGCCGTAGGACGCGGTTATCAGGTCACGCTGTATGGTCTTCTGCTTGAGTATCTTGATGTAATACTCTATATGAGCGACCGAGCCGACCCTCTCCGAAAGGTTGGCGAGGACGACGGCTCCGCCTACGGCCTCCAGATTGCCGAGGGCCTTGAGCTTGGAAGTGACGGTGATGATATCCACCGACGTGTGCTCCGAAACCAGGGCGCACATCGCCTCGAATATCATCTTATGCTTGGGGTCGTAGAAACAAGAGGCGGAGAGTTCCTCCATGGCCTGGTCGACGCACATGGGTTCCAGCAGCATCGCACCGAGGACCGCCTCCTCGACGTCCGGGGCCTGAGGAGGCTTGTTGCCCATCTCAAGCCCTATCGCTTCGAGATCCGGTTCCTGTTCCTTCCTGCGGGAGCCTCTTGTTTTCTGGACGGGCATTAAATATCAGGATTGACTATGATACGGCCGCAATGCTCGCATATCACAAGCTTCTTTCCGGAAGCTATGTCTATCAGCCTCTGGGGAGTGATGGTATGGAAGCATCCTCCGCAGGCGTCGCCGCAGGTTCCGTCCTCGTTCCTGGGGAACAGGGTCACGACGGCGAGATGGTTGTGGGTGCTCTTGCGTATGCGCTCGTATGCGCTGAGCGTCCTTTCGTCAAGCTTGGAGGTGAAGGTCTTGCGCCTTTCCTCGAGGGCGCTCTCCTCCTTTGCGGTGGACTCCACTATCCCGGCGAGCTCGTTCTTCTTGGCCTCGAGGTCGGACTCGCGTATGGTGATGGCGTCGGCTATCCTGTCAAGGTCGGCCTTGCAGTTCTCGATGGCCTCCTTGGCCTCGCCTATGTTCTTCTGGGCGATTTCCTTGAGCAGGCCCTGGTTCTCGAGCTCCTTGTTGATGGAATCGTATTCGCGGCTGTTGGTGATGTTGTTCAGCTGGCTGCGGTACTTCTCCATCTCCTCCTCGAGCTCGGCTATCTGCCGCTTCGCATCCTCGATGTTCTGCTTGTAGCCCTCAATCATCTGCTCGGTGCGGGCGCGCCTGGCCTTCTGGGAATCGAGTTCGTTCTCCAGGTCGGCGACCTCCTCGGGAAGCTCGCCCCTGAGCTGCATGATCTTGTCAATCTCCATATCGGTGGCCTGAAGCTCGTAGAGAGTCTTCAGCTTCTCCTGAGCGACCTGCTCGCTCTCTGCAAAGTTCTTCTGCAGCGACACAAAGGTTTCGCGCTCGTCGACGGGAGTCACGACCCTGGTCGTTTTCTTGGTAGTAGCCATATTCTATAGAATGTTTTTATTCAGCACAATAGCGCATCCGGAAGATGCGAACTGCAAAGTTATGAATTTTTTTTGATTTCTTCGAGACGGCTGCGGATGTTTTTGAGACGCTCCAGCACCTTGACGCGCCTCTCCGTCTCCGTCCTGTCGGCCTCCAGCTGCTTCGCGGCGCCCTTCAGGGTCATGCCCTTGACCCTTACAAGGAAATGTATCTGCCTGAGGGCCTCCACGTCGGAAGCCGTGAAGAGCCTGTTGCCCTTGGCGTTGCGCGCCGGGCGGACGAGTTCCGGGAAGCCGTCGGCCCACGACCTCACCAGGGGGACGCTCTCGCCGAGCATCTCCGCCACCTCCCCTATGGTCCAGTACAGCTTTTCCATCAGTCCATCGATTGCTGGGTGTTTGACGACATATAGAGCATGTTTGCATATTCCGACGGCGTCACCGACCCGAAGAAATAGTTGATGGGGTCGAGAGTCTTCCCGTCCAGGCGCAGCTCGTAGTGCAGGTGAGGGGCGAAGGAGTTCCCGCTCATGCCCACCGTGCCTATCTGCTGCCCGGCCTTCACCTTCTGGCCCCTGCGTACGGACGCGCTTTCCAGATGGGCGTACACGCTCACGTAGCCTCCCTCATGGACTATCTCCACGGCGCGCCCCGACTTCTTCGTCGAGCTCACGTCGCCCACCTCACCGTCGGCCGAAGCGTACACGGGCGTGCCCCTCAGCACGATGAAGTCGAGGCCCTCGTGCCACACGTAGGCCTTGAAGAACGGATCCAGCCTGCTGCCCACCGAAGCCCCTATCTGGGGGAACGAGATGTTCTCGAGCGGGAGCTTCATCGGAGGCCGCACCCTGCCGGTATCGGAAAGGGCGGCGAATATCCTGCCGAACGCGGCATCCACGTCTTCCTTCTTCCGCATCAGGCTGTCGGCCTTGTCGCGCGTGTACGCGGTCAGCTGCTCGTCGGGTATGGTGTCGCTCGCGAACAGGAAGCTCAGGCGCCCTGTCGGGTCGAGGTCGGGCGCCTCGGTGTGGAAGACCTGCTCGTAGATTTCGTTGTCCTTGTGCTGAAGCCCGGCCACGGCGTCGCGTATCATCTCGGCACGCGGCTGGAGCTCCGGATATATGCGCTCGTACATGCGTATCTCGTGACGCAGCCTCCTTTCGGTGTCGGTGCGGAAGAAAAGCGCGAAGACCGCATAGGCGAGCACGGCCGCGAAGACGGTCATCATCAGGTAGGCGAACAGATAGCGGAGCACCCTGCCGAAATTATGGCGCACCTTGCGGAAGCTGAAGCTCCTGATGTCGAACTCCAGCACCCTGCGGACGCCGCGTCTGAAATCACCTGCCGCCATTCTCCGCCCTCCCCCTGCGCAGCAGCTCCATGGTGCTCATCCTGTGTCCGTCCTCATATTCCTCGCGCCGGCGGTCCACCATGGCCTGATATTCCTCGACCGGCATGTCTATGTCCATGTAGTTCATCGGGTTCACGCGCCCGCCCATATAGATGACCTCATAGTGGAGGTGCGGCCCGGTGGACTTGCCGGTGTTGCCCAGCGTACCTATGCGGTCGCCCCTGTGCACCTTCATGCCCTCGGCCACCTCGATGGTGTTGAGATGGGCGTAGCGCGTCTCGTAGCCGTAGCCGTGGTCCAGGACTATCTCGTTGCCGTAGCCACGGTACTGGAAGGTCACCTTCTCCACCACGGCGTCGCCGGTGGCGTAGACGGGATTGCCCACGAAGGACGCGAAATCCTGGCCCTGATGGCGGCGGCTGTCGCCGTAGACGGGGTCGGTCCTGTAGCCGAAGCGGCTGGAGAGGAAGAAGGTCCCGGGTTCGGGCAGGATGGGAGGCACGTTGGGCACGCACGACATCATGTCGCCCGACTGCACGGCCGCCTGCGAAACCTCATTGAGGGACTTGCTGTTCACGTAGACGCGCTTCATCAGGGCGTCTGTCCGCAGCACGGTGCGCTTGAGCATGGAGTTCGCCCCCAGCCGCTCGAGCTCGGCATAGCGGTTCACCCCTTCAAGCCCGGAATGCCTGACGGCCTCGGGCACGGGCGAAAGTCCGTAGATGGAGCGGTACACGTCGTCGTCGCGGCTCTCGATTCCGTACAGCGCCCGCTCGCTCCTGTCCAGTTCGGTGTTCAGCACGTTTATCCTGGCCTCCAGCTGGGCATGGCGACGCTTCAGCAGGGCAGTCTTCGGGAGGTCGAGCCCGAGCATCGACACATAGAGCCAGAAATAGAAGCACACCAGACCCGCGCCCAGCAGGACCAGCAGCACCGCGCGGAGCGGCCTGCGGAATCTGGGTTCGGACGGAGAGTCGTATGTCAGCGTTTCCGGATTGAGAACATATTTCGCCATATCCGTGCAAAAATAGGGATTTTTCTGTAATTTTGCGGTTCGTTCACATATTGAATTACTATGACTTCCAACGAAATCAGACAGAAATTTCTCGACTTCTTCGCCTCGAAGGGGCATACCGTGGTGCCGTCGGCTCCCATGGTGGTCAAGAACGACCCCACGCTGATGTTCACCAACGCGGGAATGAACCAGTTCAAGGATATTTTCCTCGGCAACGCGACCGCACCCTACAGAAGAGCCGCCGATTCACAGAAGTGCCTCAGGGTCAGCGGAAAGCACAACGACCTCGAGGAAGTCGGACACGATACCTACCACCACACGATGTTCGAGATGCTCGGCAACTGGAGCTTCGGCGACTACTTCAAGACCGAGGCCATCGACTGGGCGTGGGAACTGCTCACCGAGGTCTACGGCATCGACAGGAACCTGCTCTACGCCACCGTGTTCGAAGGCTCGGCCGATGACGGCACCGGGCTCGACGAGGAGGCCCGCGAAGCCTGGCGCAAGCACCTTCCCGAGGACCACATCCTGCTGGGCAACAAGCACGACAACTTCTGGGAGATGGGCGACACCGGCCCCTGCGGCCCCTGCTCCGAGATACACATAGACATACGCTCCGACGAGGAGAAGGCCGCCAGCGGCAAGTCCGGGCGCGAGCTCGTCAACAAGTCCGACCCACATGTGATTGAAATCTGGAACCTCGTGTTCATGCAGTACCAGCGCATGTCCGACGGACATCTTGAGCCGCTTCCCGCGAAGAACATCGACACCGGAATGGGATTCGAGCGTCTCTGCGCGGTGCTCCAGGGCAAGCGCAGCAACTACGACACCGACGTCTTCAGCGGAATGCTCGCCAAAATAGGCGAAATCTCCGGCCACCGCTACGGCGAGAGCGAGAAGACCGACGTTGCCATGCGCGTGATAGCCGACCACATCAGGGCCATCAGCTTCAGCATCGCCGACGGGCAGCTGCCCTCCAACGTGAAGGCGGGCTACGTGATACGCCGCATCCTGCGCCGCGCCGTGCGCTACGGCTACACCTTCCTGGGACTCACCGAGCCCTTCCTCTGCCGCCTCGTGGACCAGCTCGTACACGACATGGGCGCCGCCTACCCCGAGATCGCAAAGCAGCAGAAGTTCATCGAGAACGTGCTGCGCGAAGAGGAGATGGCGTTCCTGCGCACCCTCGACAGGGGCATCAAGCTGCTTGACGACTGCCTCGCCCGCTCCGCAGACAGCAGGACAATCTCCGGCGCCGACGCCTTCAAGCTCTACGACACCTACGGCTTCCCCATCGACCTCACCGAACTCATCGCCGCCGAGCACGGCTACAAGGTGGACATCGACAGCTTCAACGTCGAGCTGGGCAAGCAGAAGGAGAGAGCCCGCAACGCCACGGCCAACAGCTTCGGCGACTGGACCGTCTACCACCAGGGCGAAGACGTGGAATTCACCGGCTACGACGAAACGGAGACCTCCGGAGCCCTGCTGCTCAAGCAAAGGACCGTGGTGCAGAAGAACAAGGAGATGCTCCAGCTGGTCTTCGACCGCACGCCCTTCTACGGAGAGATGGGAGGCGAGGTCGGCGACAGCGGCTCCATAGTCTCCGAAGACGGGGAGGAGATACGCATCCTCAACACCATCAAGGAGAACGACCTCACCATACACATAGCCGAAAAGCTTCCGCAGAACTGCAGCGGACGCTTCACCCTCAAGGTTGACGCGGCACGCCGCCGGCGCATAGCCTGCAACCACAGCTGCACCCACCTGCTCGACCGCGCCCTGCGCGAGATTCTCGGCGAGCACGTGGAGCAGAAAGGCTCGTTCGTATGCGACAAGAACTTCCGCTTCGACTTCTCGCATTTCGAGAAGCTCTCCGACGAGCAGCTCATGCAGGTGGAATGCAGGGTCAACGAGCTCATACGCGAAAACCTGCCCCTCGAGGAGAAGCGCGACGCGACCATGGATGAGGCCCGCAGCATGGGCGCGATAGCCCTGTTCGGCGAGAAATACGGCGACCGCGTGCGCGTGGTCAGGTTCGGCCCCAGCGTCGAGCTCTGCGGCGGCTGCCACACCCCGTCCACCGGACATATAGGATACTTCAAGATACTCAGCGAGTCCGCGATAGCTGCCGGAATACGCCGAATCGAGGCGGTGACCGGAGCCGAAGCCGAGCAGTTCGTGTACGGTATGCAGCACATGCTCAAGACCGCACGCTCCTTCTTCAACAACGTACCCGACCTCGCCGGCGCTATAGCCAAGCTCATAGAGGACAACGCCACGTTCAAGAAGCAGGCCGAGGAATTCAACCGCCAGAAGGCGGCCGAGATGGCCAAGATGCTCGAGGCCCAGGCCAAGGAGGTCAACGGCATCAGGCTCATCGCCCCCGCATTCGTGTCCGACAGGAACGTCGACTCCGCGATGATGCGCAACGCCGCCCTGATACTTCAGAAGAGCCTGCACAACACCGCGCTCGTGGCGGCATTCCTGAGCGACGGCAAGCCGCAGCTGCTTCTGATGTATTCCGACGACCTGGTCGCCAGGGGCAAGAACGCCGGCAAGGACATACGCGGAGCCGCCAAATTCATACAGGGCGGAGGCGGCGGACAGCCCGGGCTCGCGACCGCCGGCGGAAAGAACTCCGCAGGGCTTGAAGAAGCCCTCGCCGCTCTGGCCGACGCAGCGGCGGCCGCAGCATAGCACACACACTGAAGGATGAAGAAACTCGACCGTTTCATACTCAAGGCGTTCATCGGACCTTTCGTCGCGATTCTGCTGGTCGTAATCTTCATCCTGATGATGCAGTTCCTCTGGCTCTACATCGACGAGCTGGTGGGCAAGGGCCTCGGGCTCGGGGTGATCCTCGAGTTCCTGATGTGGGGAGTCTTCACCATACTCCCGCTCGCGATGCCCCTCTCCACCCTGCTGGCGTCGATGATGGTCGTGGGCCAGATGGCGGAGAACAACGAGCTCCTGGCCATCAAGGCCGCCGGGGTCTCTTTCTCCAGAATCATCTCACCCCTCATCGCCGCCTCCTTCCTGATAGCGGTGGGAGCCTATTTCATCGGCGACAGGCTGGTGCCCGAGGCCTACAACCAGATTTTCACGCTGCGCGACGACATAGGACGCACCAAGAACGAAATCAAGATTCCCTCCGGAACCTTCTATGATGGCATCGACGGCTACGTGCTGAGGGTCGAGGACCAGAACAAGAAGACCGACATGCTCTACGGGGTCATGGTCTACGACCACACGGGCAACAAGGGCAACACCTCGCTGACCATAGCCGACTCCTCGCGCATCAGCATGTCCAGGGACAAGGACTACCTGATATTCACCCTGTTCAACGGCTCCAACTACATAGAGGACAACACGGTGCGCTACGCCGACACCAGCCTCGTGCTCCAGCACATCAATTTCGACAGGCAGGAGCTGATAATCCCGCTGGACAACTACAGTTTCGAGAAGTCCGACTCCAGCCGCTTCGGCGACCAGGCCAAGGCCATGAGCACGGCCCAGCTCAAGCACCAGAGCGATTCGCTGCACCACTATCTGGACTCGATGCACACGGTAAACCTCGAGAGCCTGCAGAAGCTCAAGCCTTTCCTCGAAAGCTCCCAGCTCGACACCGCCTCGCGCGAGCCCGGCAGGACCGAGTTCAGCAGCCCCGGATTCATGAAATGGGACAGTCCCGAAAAGACCTTCAGGGCGTACCAGAGGGCGACCGAGAAGGCCTCCCAGTTCGGCGGCGAGATCAACAACATGAAGTTCAACATCTTCGAGCAGGACTACTACATACGGCACACCGACATCGAGCTCCTGAAGAAGTTCGCCCAGGCCCTCGCCTGCTTCATACTCTTCTTCATCGGAGCCCCGCTCGGAGCGCTCATACGCAAGGGCGGACTGGGCACCAGCGCCATCATCTCGGTGCTGTTCTTCGTGCTCTACTGGGTGGTCGACATCTCCGGCACCAAGCTCGCCAGGGACGGAGCCATCGACGCGGGCACGGGAGCCTTCATCTCCGCATACGTACTGATACCCATAGGCGCCTTCCTGACCTGGAAGGCCGTAAACGATTCCGACCTCTTCAACATGGACCAGCTAAAGACATGGTGGCGCAGGATCAGGAGCAAGGTAAGCCGCTTCTTCCGTCCGGTGCGCATAGTATATATGGGAACCCCCGAATTCGCTGTCGCACCGCTCGACGCCCTCGTCAGGAACGGCTACAAGGTGGTCGGCGTCGTGACCGTGGCCGACAAGCAGAGCGGACGCGGGCTCAAGGTGAACGAAAGCGCCGTAAAGCGCTACGCAGTCGAGCATGGGATACCCGTACTCCAGCCCCTGAAGCTCAAGGACCCCGAATTCCTCAACGCGCTCAAGGCCTGGAAGCCCGACATGTTCGCCGTGGTGGCGTTCAGGATGCTGCCGGAAGAGGTATGGAGCATCCCCAGGCTCGGGACCTTCAACCTGCACGCGGCCCTGCTTCCCCAGTACCGTGGCGCGGCTCCCATAAACTGGGCGCTGATCAACGGGGAGAAGCGGACGGGAGTCACCACCTTCATGATAGACAGGAACATTGACACGGGAGGCATCATCTTCCGCGAGGAATGCCGCATAGAGCCCGGCGACGATGCCGGCAGCCTGCATGACAAGCTCGCCCGCATAGGCTCCGAGCTCGTGGTGCAGACGGCGGAAGCCCTTATCCAGGGCAACGTGGAGCTGCGCGTCCAGCGCTCCTTCATCCAGGGTGCGGAGGTGCTCAGGCCGGCCCCCAAGCTCAGCAAGGAGCTCTGCCATATAGACTGGAACGACAGCGCGGACGCGATCTGCAACCTGATACGCGGACTCAGCCCCCATCCCGCCGCATTCACCGAGCTCGTCTCCGACAGGCACCCGGCACCCCAGACCCTCAAGATTTTCAAGGCCGAAAGAACGAATCTGAAGGGCAGGCCCGGACAGGTGCTCTCCGACGGCAGGACCTACTTCGCAATCGCAACGGCCGATGGAGCGGTGTCCATAAAGGACATGCAGCTCTCCGGAAAGAAACGCATGGAGGTCGGAGCCTTCCTGGCCGGCTTCCGCGAACCTGAAAGCTACAGCTGCACCGACGGAACTTCCAAAGACACAATATCCGCCCTATGCTGCGCAAAATCAGAATAAGCCTGGCATTGGTGTTTCTGATCGGAATCACCCTGCTGCTGGTCGGGACCGGCCGGCAATGGTGGGGCTGGATGGCCAGCCTTCAGCTGCTGCCATCATTTCTGGCCCTCAACATCCCCGTACTGCTGGGCATACTGCTGCTCACGCTGCTGCTCGGCAGGCTCTACTGCTCCGTCATCTGCCCCCTGGGAGTCTTCCAGGACATGGTCATCTGGTTCAGGCGCCGTTTCGGCGAGACCATGAACAGGAGGCAGGCCCGCAAGTTCAGGAAGCTCAAGGCCGGGGGCGCAACGCTGCCGAAAGCGAAGAACTGGATTCGGCGCTTCTCATACACGAAAGAGCACAGAGCCGTGCGCTTCGCCGTACTGCTGCTCGCAATCGTCTCCGCATTCACCACGGCCCAGTTTTTTCTGACCCTGCTTGCGCCCTACAGCGCCTACGGACGCATGGTCAGGAGCGTCGCCGGACTGGCGGAGGGCGAAAGCATCGCACCGGCGCTGCTCATCACCGCAGGAATCACCTTCGTGCTGCTGGTGTTCCTGGCATGGACGCGCGGGCGGGCATACTGCAACACCATCTGCCCGGTCGGTAGCCTGCTCAGCATCTTCAGCCGCTTCTCGCTGTTCCGCCTGACCATAGATGAAAGCAAATGCACGGCCTGCAAGCGCTGCGGCAGCAGGTGCAAGGCCTCGTGCATCAACACGGAGGGGCATTACGTGGACGGCAGCCGCTGCGTGCTCTGCTTCGACTGCATCGACAACTGCTCCGAAGGCGCCATAAGCTACCGCTTCGCAGGGTTCAGGCCGGCGCTTCCGAAAGCCGGGAAAGGCTGTTCGGGCACGGGTTCAGGCTCGGGTTCGGGCGACGGTGCGCCCGCCGATTCCGGGAGGCGCAATTTCCTCGCCACCGGAGCCACAGTCCTGGGGGCCGGAGCGCTCGCAGGCACCGGACTGGACGCCTCCGCGCAGGTGGTCAAGCGCCTTGACGGCGGACTCGCGGACGTGGCAGACAAGGAGACCCCGCAGAGAAGAGGGCTCATAGTGCCTCCCGGGGCATGGAGCGTCCGCCATTTCTACGACCATTGCACGGCATGCCAGCTCTGCGTGAGCAACTGCCCCAACGATGTGCTGAGGGCATCGACCGACCTCGCGCATTTCCTGCAGCCGCAGATGGGCTACGGGAACGGCTACTGCCGGCCCGAATGCACGGCCTGCGCAGATGTCTGTCCCACGGATGCGATAAAGCCCATACAGAGAGACGAGAAACTCACCGTAAGCATAGGCAGGGCCAGGGTAAACCTGGAGCTCTGCTTCGCCGCGACCGACAAGGAGGACTGCGGCAACTGCGCCCGCCACTGCCCCACCGGAGCCGTACACATGGTCAGGGCCGAGGGCTACCCGCGCCCCGTTCCCGTGGTCGCGAAACACCACTGCCTGGGCTGCGGAGCCTGCGAGTTCCTCTGCCCGTCGAGGCCGATAAGCGCCATCATCGTGGACGGACTCTCCGTGCATCAGGGGCAGGTCACCCCTCGCGGACACGGGCACGGCGCCCGCCTGCGCAGAAGAGAAGGCAGACCAAGCGACTTAAATTGACAGAACCATGGACAGAAGAGATTTCCTGAAGACTGCCGGCCTCGGAGCCACGGCTCTCGGAGTCGCCGCCTGCACGCCCGGAACAGGCGTGACAGCCACCACCGGACAGAACGGACTCCCCGCCGGGGGCAGGATGGCCGAAAATGTCGCCGGAATCGGCCTGCTGGGCTACGGCTGCATGCGCTGGCCCATGGTCACCGGTGACGACGGCGTGAGCCGCATCGACCAGGAGGAGGTCAACCGCCTGGTGGACTACGCGCTGGAGCACGGGGTCAACTATTTCGACACCTCGCCCAACTATCTGGGAGGAAAGAGCGAGGAGGCGACCTCCATCGCGCTGAACCGCCATCCGCGCGAGGAATGGCTGCTCGCCACCAAGCTCTCCAACTTCTCCGACTGGAGCTACGACAATTCGGTGCTGATGTACCGCAATTCGCTGGAGGTCTTCAAGACCGACCACATAGACTACTACCTCCTGCATTCGATAGGAGGAATGCAGGCTTTCGACACACGCTTCGGCTCCACCGGCATCATGGACTTCCTGATGCGCGAAAGGGAGCGCGGGAACATACGTAACCTCGGATTCTCCTTCCACGGCGACCAGGAAGGCTTCGACGAGCTCATGAGCCTGCATTCCAGGTACCATTGGGATTTCGTGCAGATTCAGATGAACTATGTGGACTGGAGGCACGCCGGCAGGAACAACACGAACGCCGAGTATCTCTACGAGGTGCTCGACCGCATGGAGATTCCCGTGGTCATAATGGAGCCTCTCAGGGGCGGGCGGCTGGCCGACATGCCCGTGACCCTCGCCGACATGCTCCTGGCCAAAAATCCGGAAGGCTCGCTCGCGTCATGGGCTTTCCGCTTCGCTGGAAGCTTCCCCCGGGTGCTCACGGTGCTCAGCGGCATGACCTATATGGAGCACCTCGAGGACAATCTGCGCACCTATCTCGACTTCAAGCCCCTGAGCGACGAGGAGATGGAGCTGCTGCAGGACGTGGCGACCAGGATGGAAACCTATCCCCTGGTGCGCTGCACCGGCTGCAACTACTGCATGCCCTGCCCCTACGGCATCGACATCCCGGGTATCTTCAAATTCTACAACGACAACCTCAACGCCGGCACCTACGTCAAAAGCAGCGAGCAGGAAGCCTACGCCAGAACACGGCGCCGCTATCTCCTCGCCTACGACAAGGCCATCCCCACCGTCCGCCAGGCCGACCACTGCATACGGTGCGGCAGATGTGAGGAGGCCTGCCCCCAGCACCTGAACATACGCCAGGAACTCGGCAAGATAGACGAGTACATCGAAAGCCTCAAGCAGGAGACACTTTGATGACCTGTTCACATGAGGAAATATACGAAGAGTGCCGGTTCGGGATACGAGCCGGCACTCTTTCCGTAATCGGAATGGGCTGTCAGAAGCTGTAGCCCAGACCGAAGGTAAGCGTGTTCTGCAGCGGAGAATCTCCGGAAGCTATCAGATATGCCAGGTCGAGGCTGACTCCGAACAGCTTGAATCCGGCTCCCACGGATGCGTAGGAGGGAATCACCGACTTGCCGCCGTAGCGGTAGCCGGCGCGCACCGAAACCATGTCGTCCCAGCAGTATTCCGCGCCGAGGGCGGCGGAAAGCGTCCCGACGAAATACCAGTCAGCGTCAAGGAGCAGCTCCACACTGTGCACCTCCGCGAATTCTGCCAGATAGCCAGCGCCGAAGGTCAGCGAAGCCGGCAGCTGGAACTTGTCGCCGGACGCCGATTCGACGGACGTGCCCAGGGAAGAGACTCCGAGCGCAAGGCTGAGGCCGTCAAGTTGCGACATCAGGAAGATATCGGACGACACCGCCCCGTAGCTCGCCCCCTCGGCCAGGGAGTTGCCCAGATACTTCACGTTGATGCCGGCCGACAGCCAGGGCATGAATTTCCAGCCCAGACCTATGCCCGCCTGCATCTCCGACGGGGAGAAGGAGCCTGAAACGGAGCCGCCGGCATCATAGATATCGTATGCCGCGCCCATTCCGTAGGTGAATCCGGCGGTTACGCCGAACTTGCCGTTGATATTCCATGCGCCCGCAATGCTGACATTGCCGGTCTCGGAAGCCTGCCACATCTGGTAGCCGGCGGCGACATCCAGCTTCCTGTCATAATAGGGAACCGCTGCTGCGTTCCTGTATGAAGCGTAGGAGACATTCGTCGTCGAAGCCGTCCCGGCGCCGCCCATGGCCATTGCGGCAGGATCATGGGACACACGGCCGAAAGCCATGGCAGAAGACTCCTGGGCGGAAGCGTCAACTGAAAGGACGGCGGTCAGCAAAGCGGCAGCCGCCGAGAATACAATATGCTTTTTCATCATCTTCATGTCTTCTGGTTACAATTTCACGACCGTACGGGTGTACTCGCCGCCACCGAAACTGACGTTCACGGTATATTTGCCGGGAGCATAGCCGCGCATGTCAATCACTGCGGGGTCGAACACGCTGACCTGCGAGGTCTCGTCATATACGAGGGCTCCGGTCGAAGTGCTTATCCTGATGGTCGTCTCCGCCTCGTCGAGAGTGCGCACGTTGAGATAGTCGCTCACCGGGTTGGGGAACACTTCCAGCGGGGACTCGGGGTTCTTCACGACCACGCTGAAGGACAGCGAGCACTGCTCTCCCATGACGTCGGTCGCGGTGACCGTGATTTCGGTATTTCCGAACGCCAGTGCGGTCACGTAGGCCATGTTACCCGTCACGGTGGCATGGACCGTGCCGGGGCTGCTGTTGGCGATGCTCCACTTCAGGGTCTCTCCGTCGGGGTCGCTGATCAGCCCGGCCAAATCGATTTCGACGGCCTCGCCCACACGGGTGAGAAGCACGTCTTCGGCAGCGCCGGTCGCGACGGGCGCACGGTTTTCAAGTATGCTGTACTCCACGGTCTCGGAGGCCGATGCACCGTAAGCGTCGGTGAAGCTGATTTTCGCGCTGTAGTCTCCGACAGGGGCGGCGGTGCCGACGACGGTGAGCACCCACTCGTTCTCCGCGTCTCCTTCAGTGAAGGTCGCCGCATCGGAACCCGCTTCGAAGCTCATGTTCATATTGTGCCCGTCAGGGTCGGTGACCGTAAAGCTGCGGCGCACGGTCTGGAACGGCCTGATCTCTATCCTTCCCGTCTCCTCCGAGGCGATTACGGGGGCGTTGTTGGACGTGGTGCTCACAGCCTTTATCTCCGACAGGGCGGAATAGTTGTGCTGATAGTCGTAGCCCGTGATTGTAACGTAATATGCTGCCGAGAAGTCGAGATCAGGAATCCGGCCGCCGATGGCGTCGCCCACGTTCCTGTCATCCACCGTAACCACGGCGCTGGCAACATCCTCGGGAAGATTCCTGGGATCGACGCCCTCAAGCAGAGACCTGTCGGTCGAGGCAAGAAGCAGGTAGCCGAACGCCTTGCCGTTGTCTTCGTCGGCGGTCACGGTCCATTCGAAGGCTATGCTGCCGCCCAGTCCCTGCACCTCATAGTCCTCCACAGGCTCGGGAGGAATCGAGCCTCCGTAGGTGAAGGCTCCGTAGGCGTCGAGCATGGGGCCGATGTTCTCGCTTGAAGTAATGATATCGGGGTTGGCTCCGCCTATTATCCGCTCACGAAGCATGTCATTGGTGAAGCCGGGGCCTCCGAACTCCGAAATCAGCAGGGCCGCAACACCGCTCGCGAAGGGGCAGGCCATTGAGGTTCCGTTCATATTGGCGTACCTGTTGTCCGGGATGGTGCTGTATATCGATGATCCGGGCGCACAGATGTCCACCCAGTCGCCATAGTTCGAATAGCTGGCCTTCCTGCTGTTGGAAGCCACCGCCGCGACTCCTACCACGCGCTCGTAGTCCGCAGGAACTCCGTAGGGGATATTTTCGTTGCCCGCCGCAAAGAACACGATTCCGCCCTTCATGGGAGAATCGGGGAGCTGATTGCCATAATTGTCGCAGCCTGCATTGTCGATGAAATAATCGATTGCTGCCTTCTCGTATGACGATATCTCGTCCTCACTCGCCCTCTGCAGCTCATCAGCGCTGATTATTCCGTTCATGTCGAGGTCATAGTTGCTGCCCCAGCTGTTCTGGGCGATGAGGGCCCCGTTGTCGGCGGCATAGCGTATGGCCTCAGCCGCTGCCATGGTCTCGATGTATTCGGAGTCTCCGACCTGGCATGACATGATGCGCACGCCCCTGATGCTCCGCTCCGCGTCACCGCCGGCTATTCCGCTGACTCCTATGCCGTTGTTGTTGACGGCCGAGATGACTCCGGCAATGTGCGTGCCGTGCTCTCCTCCCTCAACGTTGTAGCTGCTGGCTCCCGACATGAAATTGCGGCTTCCTCCGGGGCCGGCGGGGATGCAGTTGGCAGCAAGGTCCTCGTGGTCAAGGTCCACTCCCTGGTCGACCACGGCGACAATCACCTCCTCGGAACCGCAGGTGTACTCATCCCATACGCGCTCCACGTTGATGTCGGCGCCCGAATCATTGTAGAAGCCCCACTGCTGGTAATAATAAGGGTCGTTGAAGGCGGTCAGCTTCGCCTTGCGCGCAGGCTCGGCCTCGATGACGCCCGGCAGCAGGGCCAGGTCGTCAGCAGCTTTGGTCACGGCCGAACGCTCCGGATCCAGGGTCACTGCGTACCAGAGATGGAGACCGTAACGGCGCTGCCTCTCGAGGAAACGCTCGTCATCGGAGAAAATCCTCCTGACGGAAGTTATCCCGAGCTCGTCGACGAGTTCGTTGAAGGGCATGGACTTGGTGTAGAGCTTGCCTGCGGAGAAATCGTCTCCGAGCAGGGCTGCGGTCTCTTCGTCGAACTTGACCGCCACTTCGGAAGTGTAGGCCGCATCCGGCTGAATCCCGGTCCCGCCGGTCGTCTGCGGTTCTTCCAGTTCGATCTTGGTGCAGGAGAATACGGCAGCTGCCGCAACCATGCACAAAAGCAGATAATTGTTCCTTTTCATAAATCCTTAAAGGGTATACAGATAGTCAACGAGGGCAGCGAGGTCGTCGGTCCTGTTGAACTTTATTTTCCCGGTCTTGATGAACTGCTTGACGGCATCCTTGTCGATGCCGGGGATTCCGAGCACGTCCACCCTCGAGGCCGGCACGAAGCGACCCTTGTAATAGATGCCGCTGATTTCCCTCAGTTCAAGGACCTGGCCTTCCGACCTCTCGCTCACGAGGTCGTCGAGGCTGCGGTTCACGGAATAGTCCATCCCGCTGTTCAGGGCGGACAGGGAGAGTCCGGAGGTGGACGCTATCGAGGACTTGCCGTAGCCTATGTCGGAACTGCTCATGGCATCGGCGTCGATGACCGTCTTGAGCAGGACCGCGCTGCTGGCCGTGTTCTTCACAATCTTCATCATGCGGCCCTCCACGCACATGTAGGAGTCATCCCCTATCACGAGCAGGGCTATGGTATTCAGGTCGGCCTGCATTATGATACCGTTCTCGACATAGTGGACGCGCCCGTTCGCGATGTTCACGTTGAGCTTGTCGTAGTTCAGGGTATTGCCCCTGTGTGTGACTATCCTTCCCTCCCTGAAATCTTCATAGACATACGGCCAGGTGGTAGTAGGTTCGTATTCCACCGCTCCGGCAGCAACGCTGGAGAGCAGGGACAGGACGGATAGCAGGAGAAGCTTGGGTTTCATCATTCAAACAAATATACGAGATTTATTGCAGAAAGTCCGCAAGGGCCATGGGGCTCAAACGGACTTTCAGCTGTAAAAGACAGAGACTATGTCCTACTTCTTGGTGAAGATAACCTCCTGAGGGAAGTACATGTCATAGTAGCTTATGCTGTTGCCATCAAGGTAGCCCAGGAACCAGCCGTACTCGGTGGTCAGGGTGCCGTCATCCTCAATCCTCAGGTACCAGTTGTCAAGGGCGACTCCTTGGCTACTGTACTCCGATATTCCGTAGAACATGATATCCTCTCCGTCGTAGTTGGTGATGACCTGCTCGGCGGCAACGTTGATCATACCGCCGCTGACCACTCCGACAAGGGGTTCGGGCCCGAGAGGAGCGAACGTATCGGCGATTCCGTCGATGGTGACCTGGTCGAGCGATCCTTCCACTGCGGAAATCGTAATCTCGATGGTGGCGCTTGCTCCCTGCGCATCCTGGAGAGTGTTGGAAGTATAGGTTCCAAGGATGTCGGCAAGAGGATTGTCGGTATCCTGGATGGTCACGGTAATCTCCCTGAGCCCGCCGAGGGTATAGCCGTCGGAGGCGCTGAGGATACGGATGGTGAACTGGGCTTCGCCGTTGGTACCATCAATATCCACGATGTTGACCTTGATTGCACCTTCCGAAGTGCCGTCGAAGGTCAGAACCCCGTTCGCAGGCTCGATGGAGAAGTTCTCGCCGGCATGGGCGGTGTTCTCAACGACCTCGAAGGTCACGGTAGTGTTGGCACCCTCAGACCTGGGGAAGGCGAGATCGCCGTCCTTGGTGTAGGCATAGACCGGAATCACCACGGATCCCGCATCCTCCCTGACGGTCAGCGAAGAGGCGTCGAAGGCCACGAAGGACGAAGTGGTGTATTCGATCTTCTGGTTGCAGGCCGCAAGACCGAACACGAGCGCAGCTCCGGCCGCTATTTTGAAAAACGTCTTGTTCATGATTCTCAATTTATCTGAATTACTCTACAACAGTTACTCCGTAACCCTCGTTCTGCACGAGGTTGAGGTTGGTCTGCATTTCGTGAGTAGGGATGGGCCAGTTGAAGTGGAAATCGTCGGCAGCCATCACCTTGTCGGCGAAATTGGCTCCGGTGGCCACGGCGTTCGCGGCACCGCTCTGGACGGGACGTCCGCTGTAGCCCTCACCCCACCTCTTGAGGCAGCTGAAGTACAAGCCTTCGCCCACCACCTCACGATACCACTCGTTGTGGATGTATTCCTCGGTGGCGGGGGTTGCCGTCGCACGCCTTGCACGCTGCAGGGTCTGCAGTGCGGTGGTCGCGGCAGCGGTGTTGCCGGCCTCGAAGTTCGCCTCGGCCGCAATCAGGTACATCTCGCTGATGAGGAAGGGCTTGACCGCATGTCCGGAATTGGGCACCTCGGACGAAGGGTTGAGATCCGCATTGCCACGGTATTTGGTGAATACGGAGAACTGCGAGCTTCCCTCGTTGTACCAGGTTCCGCTGTGGAATGAAGGATAGTCGCCGCTATCGAACCACTGTGCGAGCCTGAGGTCGTTCGCATCGTAGGCGTCGAGCAGAGTCTGGGAAGGAATATACTGCGCATGATAGTAGAGTCCCCTGTCGGGATCGTTGCTCATGTTGGTATAAATCGCATGTGTGCCGATACCTTCGCTTGGTGATGCGTAGAACTGGAGCACGGGCTCATTGCCGTTGTCCGAAGACCACTCGTTCGCCATCTGCGACGCAGTGCTGGAGAGGGAATATCCGGCGTCGGAATCAATCACCCTCTGGGCATAGCTTGCAGCCTGACCGTAGTCCTGGGTGTCAAGATAGTAGCGGGCATACATGAAGTTCACCGCATCGATGGTGGGGCGCTGTGCCCTCACCTCGCCGGGGACTCCAGCAAGCAGGAAGGCGGCAGAGTCGAGGTCGGCCTTGATCTGGTCATAGACCTCGGCGACGGTGGACCTTGCAGGACGCGCGTTCTGGTCATATTCGGTCACGATGGGCACGCAGAGATCCTGGTCTGCGGTCTCAGGGTTGTATACCTTGCCGAAATGCCTTGCCAGATGCATGTAGGCGAAAGCCCTGGCGAGGAAAGCCTCTCCCCTCGCTACGTCCGCAGCTGACTTGAGCTCTTCAGGGACAACCCTGGCACCTTCGATGAAGATGTTGAAGTTCTTGATTGATACATAGGGATTCGACCAGTTCAGCTCCACGAACTCGCTGCTCGGGCCGAAGGAATTGTCGCCCCTGTGCTCGGGCCCCATGTTGTTGCCATAGTCCGCAGCGGCGTTGAAATAGTTGACCATAACGTCGGGCAGCATGTCGAAGGTCCCGGACTCGCATGCCCTGAAGCAGTACATCACGTTCGCCTCGAAGCCCTCGAGGTCGGACTCGCTGGTAATCAGCTGGTCTCCGGGATTGTAGCTTATGGTACCCTTGGGTATGAGATCCAGATTGCAGGATACCGTGCCGGCCAGAAGGGCGCCTGCCGCTATATATTTGATTATATTCTTCATATTGTATATCCTCTTTGTTTGACTAGAAAGTAATCTCTATACCTCCGAGCACCTGCTTGGAGTTACCGGCGACTCCGAGTGCGATGTTGCGGTTGAGCTCAGGGTCGATTCCGGAGTATTTGGTGAAGGTCAGGAGGTTACGTCCCGTGACGGTGATTCTGAAGCCCTTGAGCACGCCGTTTGACCATGCGAGAAGGCTCTCAGGGAGAGAATAGCCTATCTGAAGGTTCTTCAGACGCAGGAAGGAAGCGTCCTCGATAAGGTGGGAGTCGAACTGCATCTGAACGCCGGAACTCCAGTCGGGATACTTGGCATCAGTGTTGTCGGGAGTCCAGAAGTCAGCCACGTCCTTGTTCTGGTTCTCGGTCGGAGCGGTGTTCGGGTTGGCATAGAAGAACGCATCGTTGTTGACCATGTTCTTGCCGAGCACGTAGGAGAAGTCTGCCTGGACTGAAAGGCCCCTCCAGCCTCCGGCCAGAGTGAAGCCTCCGGTGATGGGAGCGAATATCTGCTTGCCGGTGTTCTGTATCAGCTCGTCCTCGTTGAAGGTCTTGGTGACCCTCTCGGGATCCATGGTGGTCACGTCCTTGTTCTCACCGGGCAGATACCACATGGGCTGACCGTCGGCGGGGTCGACGCCCGCATAGATAGGATAGTAGAGGGATACGGGCTGGCCCACCACGTAAGCGACTCCGGTGCCTGCAATCTCCCAGCGCTGCCTTCCGTCGAACAGCTCGAGAATCTTGGAGTGGTTGTAGTTGAAGGTGGTATTGAACCTGAGGAAGTGGTCAGAGCCCCTGAGGATGTCCACGCCGAGGGTGATGTCGATACCCCTGTTGCTCATCGAGCCCACGTTCTGCATCACCTCGTCGAAACCGGTGGTGTAGGGATTGGGCACGTCCATCAGCATGGAGGAGGTGGTCCTGTCGTAGAACTCGAAGGCGAAGTCGACGCGGTCGAATACGCGTCCGGAAAGGCCTACGGTCAGCAGGGCCTGCTGCTCCCAGGTCAGCTGGTTGTTGGCGGGCTGGATTACCGCGAGACCAGAATTATCCTGATAGCTTCCGCTGGCGCCTACGAGACCGAGGGACTCATAGTCACCGATTTCCGCGTTACCCTGGGTACCGTAGCTGGCCTTGAGGTCGAGGGCGTTGATCCATCCCTGTGAGGCCATGAAAGGCTCCCTCCTGATGTTCCACCTGAGACCGGCTGACCAGAAGGTCGCGTTCCTGACTGCGGAGCCGAAACGTGAGGATGCGTCGTTACGCACGGTCACGTCGGCATAGTACTTGTCGAACAGGGAGTAGTCGGCATGTCCGAAGAAGGAGAGGAACTTGGACTGTGTGGATGACTCGGATACGCGGTAGGTAGACTGCTGACCGTTCTGGAGGATCTGGGTCCTGTCGTCGGTGTAGCCCTCGGCGTATGCCTCGAACAGTCTGTAGTCGTTGATGATGCCCTCCTGTCCGAGAAGCACTGAAAACCTGTTGTTCACGTCTATGTCCATCGAATACTCGAGAGTATTCGTGACAGTCGCGGTATAGTTGATGTAGCTGTCCTTCAATACCACGGAAGTGGCGCCGAAATCATTGGCCATGGTAGCCGAAGAGCTGGCGTTCCTCAAGCTGATGGAACCGTCAATACCGGCCCTGCTCACGAACTTGAGGTTCTTCACGGGCTCGATTTCCACGTATGCGCTTCCGTTGACACCGTAGCGGTCGGTGACGTCGGGCATGTTCTCAATATAGTAATTGGGATTCAACATTCCCAGGTCGGGAAAGTAATCCTCATACACGTTGCCGTTCTCGTCGAGCGCCGGGAACAGAGGGTTGAGGAGGTAGGACAGACCTCCGGCCATATAGTTGGAGTTGTCGGCGGACGAACCCCAGTTGCCGTTCTGCTGGTTGGAGTCGAGCGAGAGGTTGAGGTTCACGCCGAACTTGAGCCAGTTGTTGGGATGTCCCTGCAGGTTGGAACGCAGGGTGTAGCGGTCGTAGAAATTTCCGATGGTGTAGCCCTCCTGGTGGTACTGGGAGGCAGATACCATGTATGCGACGGTCTTTCCGCCTCCTTCGATGGTGATGTCGTTCTGGTACTGGGGAGTAACCACGTTCATGAAGTACTCGTACCACTTGGTGTCATGGGTGAAGCCCTTGTCGATATAGTTGGTCTTTACCCAGGACTCGCTGTGAAGGCCTGACCTCACCCAGAAGTCCATGAGCTCGGAGCCGCTCATCATGTTGTTGTAGAGCTTCATGCTCGCCAAGGTGGAGATTCCGTACTGTGAGCGCACTGTCACAGAAGCGTCCTCGTTGTAGGAACCGGCCTTGGTGGTCACGTAAACGACGCCGTTGGCGGCACGTGAACCGTAGATTGAAGTGGCGGCCGCGTCCTTGAGGATGCTGATGCTCTCGATATCGTTGGGGTTCATCGCCATGATGGCTCGGGATGATGAAGGGATACCGTCAATCACATAGAGAGGGGTGGTGCTGGAGTTCAGGGAGCCGACTCCGTGAAGGGTCATGGAGACCGCGTTGTCTCCGGCGACTCCGGACATCGAGAGAACCTGCAGACCTGCAACCTGGCCCTGGAGCTGGTCGAGGGCTGAAGAAGAAGGTGCGTTCTTGAGGGTCTCGGAATTCACGGTCTGGACTGAACCTACGAGGTGCTCCACGCTCTTCGCCGAACCGTATCCTATGACCACGGTCTCCTCGAGCACCTCGGTGTCGGGATTCATCTCCACGTTCACCTCGGTCCTTCCGTTTATCTCGACTTCCAGTTCTTCATAGCCGATCGCTGAGAATTTCAGCACTGCGTCGGAAGGTGCGTTGATGGAATAGATACCGTCTGCATCCGATGAAACTCCGTTCATGGTACCGCTTACCATGACGGATGCGAACGGAACGCCTTCGCCTGAAGACGCGTCGGTGATGACTCCGTACACTTCCCTGTCCTGGGCGAATGCACAAAGCGTCACAAACGCCGAGAAGGCGCTTAAAAACAGCTTCGCTTTTTTCATAAGCACTTACTTTAATTAAACATTATATACTAACTACACGTTATCTTTCTAACCTCCGCCCTATTAAAGGGGCGTTTTCTTGTGCACACAGAAATTTCCATCCCAAAATTCAACTACCATGGCAACATACGCATACATCAGAGTCAGCACGCAGACTCAAACGCTTGAGAATCAGAGATTTGAAATCGAACAATGGTGCGGCAGGCACGAACTGGGCATCGACTTCTGGATTACGGAGACCGTGTCCGGCACGGTGCGCTGGGAAAAGCGCAAGCTCGGGCGCACGGTGCGCAGGATGAAGAAGTCCGACCTGCTCGTCTGCACGGAAATCTCGCGGCTGGGGCGCAACATGCTGATGATAATGTCGGTGCTGAACGCGTGCACCCAGAAAGGTATCCATATCCGCACGATCAAGGACAATTTCAACCTCTCCGACAGCATCAACTCCAAGATAATAGTGTTCGCGTTCGCCCTCGCCGCCGAAATCGAGAGGAACCTCATATCGCAGCGCACCCGCGAGGCGCTTGCGGCGAGAAAACAGGCGGGAGTGCATCTCGGACGGCCTCCGGGCCCTTCGGGCAAGCTCTGCAGGGTCATGGCCGACCTTCCGAGAATCAACGAGATGCTCGCCGGCGGCGCCACGAAGACCGCAATGGCCCGCATGTACAAGATTCACCGTAACACATTGAATAAATGCCTGAAAGTGCAGAATCAGCAAAATGCAGTTATTACGGGATAGTTTGCTTACGAATCGTTATTTTGGGGCGGTGAATTATATCGAATTGCAACCACCTCAATCGGATATGATTTTAATCTTTTTTCGGTAAATTGTAAATCAATAGTTTAGAAACTTGGATTTCTAAAATTATTTGCTAGTTTTGCGAGAAATTTGCTTATGAAAACGCCCATTAAAATGGGCAGATTCTGACGAAACGTGTAGTTAGTATATAATGTTCAATTAAAGTAAGTGCTTATGAAAAAAGCGAAACTGTTTCTTACCGCCCTTTCGGCATTGCTGGCGGTCGGCGTTTCTGCGCAGAACATCACTGTGACCGGAAACGTGACCGACGCATCCACGGGCGAAGGTATTCCGTTCGCATCCGTCATTGTCAAGGGCACGACCCAGGGAGTCGCAGCCGACGCCGACGGCTATTATGCCATCGAGACACCCGCAGACGGAGCATTGGAGTTCAGCTCCATCGGCTACATGACGCAGGAGATTGCCGTGGAGGGCAAGACCTTCGTGAACGCCGAGCTTGAACCCGACAACGAATTCATCGACGAGACCATCGTCGTGGCCTACGGAGTACAGAAAAAGTCCTCCTTCGTGGGAGCCGCCGAGCAGATCAGCGGAGAAAAACTTCAGAACATGAGTTCTTCCAACATCTCCAAGTCACTTGAAGGTGCCGTAGCAGGACTCCAGACCTCAAGCTCATCCGGCACCCCCGGTTCTTCGGCCAACATAATCATCCGAGGCCTCGGCTCCGTGTCCGCATCGCAGTCACCTCTGCTCGTAGTTGACGGCGTACCTTACGAGGGCAGCCTCAACTCCATCGCCTCCAACGACATCGAGTCAATAACCGTGCTCAAGGACGCGGCAGCCAACTCCATGTACGGAGCGCGCGGTTCCAACGGCGTGATCATCATAACCACCAAGAGGGGAACCTCCGACCGCGTCAGCGTCACCTTCGACGCCAAGGTCGGCGTCAACTCGCGAGGCGTGCCCGCATACGACGTGATCACCAATCCCGGCGACTACTACGAGATGACCTGGGAGTCCATCAGGAACGCCGTCTACTACGGCGGACAGATGTCTCTCGGACAGGCCAACGCATACGCTTCGGGAGCCCTGATCCGCGACTATCTGCGCTATAACGTATACAAGGGCATAAGCGACACCGAGCTCATCGACCCGACCACCGGGAAGCTCAACCCCTACGCCTACGACCTCAAGTGGACCGACAACTGGAACGAGGACGTGTTCCGCAACGGAGTGCGTCAGGAGTACACCGTGACCGCCAGCGGCGGAAACGACAACACCCAGGCATATCTGTCGATTTCGACTCTCGACGACGAGGGCTACGTTCCCTCCTCCGGATTCAACCGTATATCCGTGCGCGGAAAAATCGACCAGACCATAGGCAAGTACATCAACGTGGGCCTGAACCTGGCGTACTCCAACACCACCCAGAACCTCTACAACTCGTCAGAGGGCAGCGGCAGCTACTCCAACCTGTTCTATTTCGGACAGAACATAGCGCCCATCTATCCTATCTACCAGTATGACCTGGAGACCGGCGAAAAACTCTACGACAACAACGGAGGAGACCTCTACGACTGGGGTGAGAACCGTCCCTACGGCCAGCTCTCCAACCCTTACGGCCAGCTCATGACCTCCAAGAACGAGGTGATTTCCGACAACATCTCTTCAAGAGGATACATCAACATCCAGATTCTCAAGGACCTCAAGTTCACCGCCAACGTGGCCTACGACGTCTTCCTCGACAAGTACGACTACTACACCACCCCTGTGGGAGGTGACGCCGAGACTGTGAACGGACGCGGAAGGCAGCAGACCAACCGCCACTCGGCGCTGAACGCCAACCAGCTGCTGAACTATACCCCCACCTTCGGAGACCACAGCCTCAACATCCTGCTCGGTCACGAGACCAAGAGCGATGTCAGCTATGTGCTGAGCGGACAGATGACCAACTTCGTCGACCCCAACAACTCCGACTTCTCCAACGCCGTGGTATACCAGAACCTGACATCCAACACTTCCGAGTATTTCCTTCAGGGAATCTTCGGGCGCGCCGAATACAACTATGCCAACAAGTACTACCTGTCGGCCTCCTACCGTATGGACGCGTCCTCAAGGTTTGCACCCGACAAGAGATGGGGTGACTTCTGGTCAGTGGGCGCCTCCTGGAACGCAAAGCAGGAGAACTTCCTGATCGGAGTGGGCTGGCTCGACGCCCTCAGGATCAAGGCCAGCTACGGAACCCAGGGCAACGACAACATAGGCGTGACCAAGGTATACGAGGACCTCTACACCATCAACAGGATTGACGGCGAGGCCTCCATCGTGAAAGTGTTCCGCGCCGCTCCGGACGTGACATGGGAGAAGTCCGACAACTTCAACGCCGGCTTCGAGGCAAGGCTGTTCGACAGGCTCTCAATCAACGCCGACTTCTTCATCAAGGAGACCAAGGACATGATCTACTACCGTCCCCTCTCCCCCAGCCAGGGCGACCCCGCCACGCAGCTGGTCAACGACATGGACATGAAGAACACCGGTGTCGAGTTTGAAATCAGCGCCGACCTCATCAAGACTCCGAACGTGCTCTGGACCGTGAGCGTGAACGGCACCCACTACAAGAACGAAATCACCAAACTGCCTTCCGACCAGCCTCAGGACGGCTACAACAGCGGAACCTACTGGAGGGAGCTCGGCGGTTCGCTCTATGACTTCTATCTTCCCGAGTTCGCAGGAGTCGATTCCTCAACCGGAGAGGCTCTGTACAATGTCTACACGGAGAGCGGCAATAAGGGCGAACTCACCGGAACCACCACTTCTGCCACCAACGCGACCAACAGGGCCACGGGCAAGAGCGCAATTCCTGACATCTACGGAGGATTCAGCACCTTCCTGTCCGTCTACGGCTTCGATTTCAGCGCCGCATTCGCATATCAGCTCGGAGGCTGGACCCTCGATTCCAACTACGCATCCCTGATGGGAGGCGGCACCGCCGGCACGAACTGGCACAAGGACATCTACGACAGGTGGACTCCCCAGAACACCGACAGCCAGATACCGAGGCTCGACAACGGCAACCTCAACGCCAACCAGACCTCGACCCGCTTCCTCACCAGGGCTTCCTACCTGAGCCTCAGGAATCTGACCATCGGCTACACCTTCCCCAAGAGAATCGCCGAGAAGATTGCCATGCAGAACCTCAGGATCTTCCTGACCGGAGACAACCTCTGGTACATCTCCGCGAGAAAGGGACTTGACGTCCGCCAGTCGTTCAGCGGAGAGACCGGATTCACCTACTCCGCACTCAGGACTGTCTCTGCCGGAATTTCCCTCACCTTTTAATTGATGGAGACGAAAACGATGAAAACAATGAAAAAATACCTCATAGTGCTTGTCGCGGGCCTGTTGGCAACGGTAGTGTCCTGCGAAAAGAACTTCGATGTGAAATACAGCGGATACCTCACAGGCTCCAGCGCCTCGCAGATGGTTTCCGAGGACCCTTCCTTCCTGAGCTCCTACGTACAGGGTCTCTACTCCTGGATGATCACTCCCGGCATCGCCTACGACGGACACGATGACTTCGGCTATCTGTCCTGCCTGATGATTTCCGACTTCATGGGTCAGGACGTCGTCCTGGAAGGCTCGCAGAACTGGGGAGCCTTCGACTACCAGTTCACCTACGGAGGAGCCATCTACGTGCGCGTATACCAGTACTGGAGCGAGTTCTTCACGCTGATCAACAACTCCAACGCGATCATCGACTTCTTCGTGGCCGACCAGGATCCCACCGACGCCACCTCAAGGGGCTATCTCGGACAGGCCTACGCCGCAAGGGCCCTGGCATACATGAACCTGGTCCTGTATTTCCAGGACCCCGTGACAGGCACGACCCCCAACGCCGTGCTCAGGACCGACGCCCCGACCATACCTCTCGTGTATGCGTCCAGGGACGGCATAGATCCTGACCTCGTGGCCGAAAGGCAGGGCCGCGTGCCGATGAACATCGTGATGGAGCACATCGAGTACAACATCGAGCAGGCGCTCAAGTTCCTCGACGGCTACACCAGGACCTCGAAGAACGAAATCGACTACTCGGTGGCCCAGGGCATCGCCGCAAGGTACTATCTCTTCACCCAGCAGTGGGACAAGGCTGTCGAGGCCGCGCACGCCGCGCGTCAGGGCTACACCCTGATGGACCAGAGCAGGCTCATGGCCGGCTTCATGGACGTGGATGACCCCGAAGTGATGTGGGGCTTCAACGAGACCACCGAGACCCAGACCACCTACGCCTCCTTCTTCTCCCACATGTCGAACGACTCCCCGGGCTATGCCGGACTCGACCAGCCTTCCAAGCTGATCGACAGGAGTCTCTATGAGCAGATTCCCAACTCCGACTGGCGCAAGGCCCTGTTCAACGGCCCCGACGGCGACCCGGACGCCGACCCTTCGCTCCCCGGCTCCGCAAGGCCCTATGCGGCGAGGAAGTTCGGTTTCGCCGACCAGTGGCTCCAGGACTACATCTACATGAGGGCCGCCGAGATGTACCTCATCGAGGCTGAAGGCTACGCCAGAATGGGCGACACCGGAAACGCCACCAGCGTGCTCAAGGAACTCATGACGTACAGGAATCCCGCATGGAGCGGCACCGCCGACGTCGACGAGATACTCCTCCAGAGGCGCATCGAACTCTGGGGCGAGGGAGTCTCCTACTTCGACCTGCGCAGGAACGGACTCGGAATCGAGCGTACCTATTCCGGAACCAACCATCCCGTATGGGGCAGAATCGACGTGCCCGCGCATGACCCCCTCTGGAACTTCCAGATTCCTCAGACCGAAATCGACAACAACGACTTCATAGGGGAAGAGGATCAGAACGAGCACACCGGAGAACCGTCATAACAACAATTAACATAAGAGAACAATGAAAAGAATCATAGCATACATAGCTCTTCCCGCCCTGATATTCACGGCCTGCAACAAGGTGCTTGAGCTGGACGAGGTGGAGGCCGGCTTCGCCGAGAGGGGAGCCCTGCCCGAAGTGTCCATCGACCCTTCGACCATCGTGGTGGACGAGTACGCCCAGACCGTCACTCTTGACGTGACCTTCGGCGGAGTGACCGCAGACATGGACAGCCTGGAGCTCGGACTTCTGTCCGGTCAGGACGCAGGATTCACCGAATCATCCGTGACCCTGCTCGAGGAGCCCGCCAACGGAACCTACAGGATGACCGTCCATGTAGCGGCCGGCGCCACGAACTACGTGAAGGCAATGGCGGCGACCACCGACGGCGCCGTATATTCCGAGAGAATCACCGTGGACGTGCCCGACATCCCCTGGTACTACAAGATTGCCGCACAGTATGTGGGAACCTACGAGCCTGACTCCAACACCGCCTCACAGGGCGCAACCGCATACGAGAACCATGTCGTGAAGGTCGAGCTGTCCGATGACCTCTCCACCGTCACCTTCTACGACATCGACCCCTATGTTCAGGAAAAAGCAGGCACAAGCTATGTTTCCGGACGCATGAACTACATCACCGGAGAACTTGACCTCGATGCGAGGACCGTGACCTTCACCGTGACGGGATACGGCGCCGACATCAACGCCAGCCCCTATCTGCTGTCGCCCATTTCAGACTACAGCTCCGACGGATACGGACTCGCGCAGTCTCTCGTCTTCACCTTCAGCGAGGATGCGAGCGAGATTCAGCTGCCCTGGATCGCCCTGTTCGACAACGAGGCCGGCAACCTGCCCTTCGTATATTCAGAGAACGGCATAACACTTTCAGCAAACTAGTTTAGGACATGAATACATCGATCAAATCCCTTCTTATGTCGGCCTCACTTCTGGCCCTGGCCCTCACGGCCTGCCAGAAGCCCGAGGAACCGCGTCCGGAGAAGCCCGAAATTGACCAGAGCACCATCGTGTTCGAAGTCAAGGCCAGCGCCCTGGATGTTGACGGGGCCACCGTGACCGTGACCCACAACGGAACCGACAACGAGACCTATTACGGATTCTACTATACCGACCTCGAGACTCCGGTGACCAACGCCATCAACAGGGCCGTGTCATCCTTCACCGAAGCCGGCACCGACATCAGCGGCGTGGTGACCACCGGAACCACCCACATCACGATATTGAACGGCCTCGAGCCCCTGACCACCTACAGATATGTGGTATTCGGGCTCAATGAGGACGCCTCAATTTACGGCACCCCCGCATCCGTCGACTTCACCACCCTCAAGGGAGCCGTGGAGTTCGGAGTGAGCGTGTCCGGAATCACCCAGACGAGCGCCAACGCCAGCGTGACCAGCACCGGTGACAACACCGACACCTGGTACTGCTTCGCCACCACCGACCTCACGTCCCCTCTCGAGGACGTCGTGAACGCCGAAGTGGAGAAGCTCGGCTCCAACCTGTCTTCAGTGCTCAAGGACGGCAATGACATGGTCCAGCTCAGCGGACTCAGCGCCGGCACCTCCTACAGGGCCGTCGTGACCGGTCTCAAGAGCGACGGAACGACCTACGGCACCCCCGTGGTCGCCAGCTTCAGGACCAGCGCTCCTGACGTGGACTATGTCGAGAATCCCAACTGGACCGTCACCTACGCCGGCAAGGGCAGCTATCAGGGCTCTCCCGCCGACCTTATCAGCGTGACCGTTTCCGGCGGCAGCGACACCTACACGACCGGAGTCATCACCGTCGAGCAATTCCAGCAGTATGGAATCAAGGACTTCGTGGAGAGCATGGTCGCCAGCTATCAGGAGATGCTGGACCTTTACAACGCGATGGGCATGAACCTGACCTGGGCTGACATCCTCTACACCGGAACCGAGGAGGAGATGCCTTACGATGTGCTCGATTCGTCCGTAGAGTGGTATGCTGTTGCATTCGGAGTCGACCTTGACGGCAATCCCACCGGACTCTACTCAATCTCCGAGCCCTTCACCCCCGAGGAGCTTGAGGCTTCCGACGCCTACAACAAGTGGCTCGGCACATGGACCGTGACCGGTTCCGACGGCACGGAGAATGTCCTTGAAGTGTCAGCCCTCTCCCCCGACGTGTCATACGTCGTGAGAGGATGGCAGTTCGGCGACTACTCCGAGGACTGGCCCGGAATCACAGCCAGCTTCAACGCCGACGGCTCGATCTCATTCATGTCGGAGGAATACGGCTCCTATGACACCGGCGATTACGGAGTCGGCACTCTCGGCTGCTTCGGAATTGTCGAGGTACAGGGCCAGACCAGCCCCGTATCAGGAGACAGCTATCCTATGTGCACCGCTACTCTGACGGGCGACAACACCGCCGAGGCGGTGGGAGAGGAAATCACACTCTCCAACAACAACACCTACGAAATCGTGGGCATGGAGTACATAGTGCTTCTCTCCGGACAATACGACGGATATGTCCTGAGTTTTGAAGGGGATATTCCCACATTCCCTCTGTCCATGACCAAGGAGGCTTCTTCCGCTGCGGCCAGGACCGTAAGGATGGAATACCTCCAGGCTTCAGCCGGAGTGCAGAGCCCTCTCAAGATTGCCGCAGGAACCACCAGCCTCGTAAAGATGGCCGAGTAATATGGATACAGAACCAGGCGTCGCCTGAAAATATGTTTGGATGAGGGTGGCAGGCCTGCCTTGCGGCGGGGCCACCCTCATTGGATTTGTCAACATCCCAATATCATGAACAAAGGAAAAATAATTTTCTGCATCGCACTGTGCGCGGCCGCGATAAGCTGCCAGAAAGAGCCGCAGAGCACAGTCCAGGGCCCGGCTGACGAGCCCGTGGCCGGCGTCACCGAGAGCGCGGTCATCAAGGGAGTCATGAAGGTAAAGGTCTCCGACGAACTTGCGGACAGGCTGCTCGCACAAGCCGACGCGACAGGTCTCGTGAGCAATCCCGAGAGCGCCGGACTTACTGTCCCGGGCATGGAGATCAAGTCCGTGAGCAGCACCTTCCTCATAGGAGGCAAGTTCGAAGCCCGCCAGAGAGCGGCCGGTCTCCACAAATGGTTCACCGTCAGCTATGACGAGAATGTCCCGCTGACGCGCGCCTCCGGAAACCTCTCGCAGATCGAAGGCATAGAGCTCACCGAACCGGCGCTGAAAATCAGGAAGACTTCTGTGACCATGAACGATCCCCAGTATCCTTCCCAGTGGCACTACGACAACACCGGCCAGAACGGATTCACCGCAGGAGTGGACATCAAGCTCCAGGAAGCCTGGGACACCTACGGGGTCTTCGGCAATGAAAACGTAATCGTGGCTATAATGGACGGCGGAGTGGATATCACCCATCCCGACATCGAGCCCAACCTTTGGATCAACGAGGCCGAGCTCAACGGCACTCCGGGCCGCGATGACGACGGCAACGGATATGTCGACGACGTGTACGGCTACAATTTCGTGACCAACGATGACGACATCTCCGGCGAAGCCCACGGAACCCACGTTGCCGGAACTGTTTCCGCCGCCAACAACAACGGAATCGGGGTCTGCGGAGTGGCCGGAGGAAGATATCCAGACCAGCCCGGAGTACGCCTGATGTGCCTGCAGATAATGGACGAAAGGTATCCCGACATAGGGGCCAACAATGCGCGGTTCTTCCAGTACGCCGCTGACAACGGGGCCAACATCGCCCAGTGCAGCTGGGGCTACGAGGAATCTCCTTCGCAGATGCTGCCTTCCGATGCCGCAGCCATTGACTACTTCATCGACAATGCTGGAATCGATGAGAACGGCAACCAGTCCGGTCCGATGCGGGGCGGCCTCGTGGTATTCGCAGCCGGCAACAACGCGCTGGACTATGACTACCCCTCCGGCTACGAGCGCGTCATCGCGGTCGGGGCGATCGGTCCCTACGGCAAGGCGGCCTACTATACCAACTACGGTCCTTGGGTGGACGTATGCGCGCCAGGCGGAGACCAGAGCACCGGCGGCAATTCCGGAGGAGTGCTCAGCACGGTCAACGGCGGTCAGTACGGCTACCTGCAGGGCACTTCAATGGCCTGCCCGCATGTGTCCGGACTCGCAGCCCTCGTGCTTTCCGTCAAGGGACAGGAGGGTTTCACCTCCGACAATCTCTTCGACCTCATCGTCAGCAGCACTGACCCCTCGATCTACGACTATAATCAGGACATGCGCGGCCAGCTCGGCAGCGGCATGATAGACGCGGTGCTCGCTCTCTCCTCAATCAGCACCGAGGCGCCCGAACCGCTGTCGCACATCGAAGTGGAGGCCAGGGCGAACAACCTCTTTTTCACTGTGGACGTGCCCTCGGACCCCGACAACACCACCGCGTACTACTATAACGTGTACTACAGCCGCTCCAGCTTCACAGGAAGCGACCTCTCGGGCACTGAACGCTTCAGGGCCACGGTCAAGGACGCGGAGGACGCCGGCGACGGCCTCAAGAGCTTTGTGCTCAGGGGTCTCGACTTCAACACCGGTTACTACTACGCAATCTCCGCGAGCGACTTTGCGGGCAACGAATCGGCGATTTCCGAGGTAATGACTGTCAGCACAGGTCCCAACAACGCCCCCACCATCACCGCCGACAGTGACGAGCCCCTGGTGGCCAAGGCTTACGGCAGCTATTCCAGAATCTACACCGCGAGCGACCCCGACGGGCATTCGGTGGAGCTCAGCTGTACTCTGACCGGGAATCCGGGAGTGACTTCCGAACAGCTTGCCGAGAATGTGGTGAAAGTCACGGTCAACGGGGCCGCCGCCAGCGAGGGGATCCGCAGCTTCACCCTGACCGCAGTTGACGAATACGGAGCGAGGGCCGATAAGGAAGTGGAATACACCGTGCTGCCCAACCATGCGCCCGTGCTCGTCGAGGACTTCGGCACTGTCTGCGTCAACGGAACGGGCGCCACGGTCAGCATAGCCGTTGCCGATCATGTGACCGACGAGGACGGCGGCCCTCTTTCGGTGCTCCTTTCCATCGCCGACAGGAACGTGGTGTCCTTCGTCTACGCGGACGAGGTCATCACCTTCACGGGCAAGGCTCTCGGCATCACCAAGGTCAGCCTCACCGTGACCGATGCGAAGGGTGCCAGCGTCCAGACCAGCTTCAACGTCGTGGTCAGAGACAGCAGCAAGCCCTATGACCTCTACCCCAACCCGGTCACGGACTGGCTCAACATCAGGACACCCGAGACTTCAAATTGCGGAGTTACACTCTATTCGGCTACAGGTTCGCAGGTCTATTCCGGCGAGGGAGTATCCAGCATCGACGAACCCCTGCAGGTGGACATGAAGAATGCGGCTCCGGGACAGTACACCCTGCGGCTGAATCTCAACGGCCAGGAGTATCAGGCTTCAGTAATTAAACTTTAGACAACGATATGAAACTCATAAGACTTTTACTTTGCTCAACTGCGCTGGCAGCCTCCATCGGCAACGTTTCAGCACAGGATGGCAACGTTCCCTCCGTCGGCGAAACTTCGGCCATGCAGTTCCTCAACGTAGGGGCTTCACCGAGAAGCTGGGCCATGGGCGGCGTGCAGGCCGGAATACAGAAGAACGAATACGCCCAGTTCGGCTCGGTGGCCGCAGTACCATTCTGGGACGAGACCCTTGCCGCCGGAGCCTCCTATACTCTCTGGCAGCCAACTTCCAGCAACATGATCGCCGCAGGTGCCGCCTGGAACATTTCCGGCAAGTTCGGCGCGAGCTTCGGCGTGCAGACGGGTCTGAACCCGGCCTACGAGCTCACGAACTCCGCCGGCGTGCCCGACGGCAGCTTCTCCCCTTCCGACCTGCGCATAGGTGCAGGCTTCGCCTGGAGGGTCATCGACTGCCTGTCGGTGGGCGTAGGGCTCAACTATGCTAGCAGCCGCCTGGCACCCGCTAGCGAAAGCTACCCCGGAAGCATGAGCAGCTTCGCCGCCGACATCCAGCTCATGTATGTGACAGGGAACTTCGACATATCCCTGAGCACGTCCAATCTCGGAAGCTCCGTGAAATCAGCTTCCGGCAAGAGCTTCGGCCTTCCCATGAACGCCAGGCTAGCAGCCGGCTACGGCAATGAATTCGGCCGCCATCACTTGTCCGCCGGACTCGAAGGAGGAATGTTCTTCGGTGGCGCTTCCGCCGCTTTCGCCGGTGTGGGTGCGGAGTACAGGTACAACGATTTCGTGGCTGTGCGCGCAGGCTGGCACTATGGTTCCGAGAAGGCGGTCATCCCGACTTTCGCCTCCGTGGGACTCGGACTGTGCTTCGCCGGAGTGAACATCGATGTGGCTTATCTGATCGCCGCCGGGGATTCTCCGCTGCAGAACAGCATGAGCTTCGGTCTGGGCTACAGCTTCTGAAGATTCTTCAACGGGATTTTCCCGTCCGATATGAAAAACGGGATGGCTCAAATAATTTGGGTCATCCCGTTTTTCATTGTTTCCCACAAGGTCAAACCTTTTGCGCACCGCTATTACCTCGGCAGCCCGCGTATTCTGCAGCCGGTGCTAACTTGCAGCCACCGAAGCTTTTTGCCGTTGCCTTTTTGCAGCCGGTGCGGTATTCTGCTTCAGAGGTTCCGCGCTTCGCGCTCCTTCCCCCGTTCCTCCACTCCGTTCCGGAACGTACCCGCTCACGGCCGCGGGCGGCCAGCCTCTTCAGCAGAACACCGCACCGGCTGCACAGAGAACGCCGCCCGCGCATAAGTTGCATATCATTGCCGACTTAACCGGAAAATCGCTATCTTTACTGCAAATTAAATCAGACTATGGAAACTTCAGCACAGCCACGGAACTTGAGCCGCGAGACTCTCGGCAAGTTCTTCTACGATTTGGCCAAAATCGTATTCACCGCATTGGTGACAGGTAGTTTGGTGACAATGGTGACAATGCAGGCATTATCCGTATGGCACCTGATATTGATTGTTGTCGGAATTGCATCGACCTTTGTCCTGGCACGGATTGGAAACAACCTCATTATCAAATCATAGTACTATGAACGCTATGCTTGCCCTATACATCATCCTGCTGATCATCGGCATCGGCATACTGATATGGATGAACTCGGAGTCCGGCAAGAAGTGGCTGGACAAGCAATGAGCCGGCGATCGGGACAGGGGCGCCGGGCTATTCCCCGCCCTCGCCGCTCTCCAGATCCAGTATTTCGGAGGTGATTTTCTCCTGCCGTCCCTTGTTGTACTCCAGAGTCAGTTCGGCGAGCAGCCTCTCGGCGTTCTCCGAAGCGGTCTGCATGGCCACTGTCCGCGCCGCATGCTCCGCAGCAGCGGAATCGAGAACCGCCGCATGGAATTTCATCGTGAGCAGGTAAGGGACGAGCTGAGCGGCAAGCTCGACGGGATCCGGCTCGAATATATAGTCTTCATCCCTCACCGGCATGTCCTTAGCCGGAATCGTATACGGCAGATACTGCTCCACCACCGGAACCTGAGAGGAAGACGACACGTACCTGTTGTACACCAGCAGAACCTTTGAGAACTCCCCTTCCGCAAAGCGCCTTCGGAGCTCGCGTGCCAGAGTCCTGCTCTTGTAGTAGTCCGGCTTGCCTATTATGTCTCCGTGGTCGTCCTCCGCGTCGTAGCCGCACTTCTTCATCGCCTCGGCCATCTTCCTGCCTACGGGGATGACTTTCACGGAACCGCAACCGGCGCAGGTTTCCAGCGTCTTGTGGACCGCATTGGCGTTGAACGCGCCGCAGAGCGAGCTGTTCGACGAGAACGCGACCACGGCCACGGGCGCATCGGAGGCCTTTGTAAAGCCTTCCTCATCGGTGCGGTAGCTTTCCACGACCCTCAGGATATCCTCAAGGGTCTGCTCGTAGGGACGTATTGCTTCGATGTCCGCCTCGGCCTTGTGCAGCTTGGAGGAGGCCACGAGCTTCATCGCCGAAGTTATCTTCAGCGTACTCCTCACGGAGCCTATCCTTTCCTTTATTTCGTTGAGCGCTGACACAATCTTCCGTAATTAAGCCTTGGCAGCCAGCATGCTGCATATCTCTGCGGCCTCCTTCTTCATGACGCTCTCCGCATCGGCGGCCACCTTGCCTTCTCCGAGAGCATCGAGCACATCCTGATGGTCGGCCCTCATCTTGTTCAGGAAGAGCTTCTGGAACTCGATTACCTGGTCGACCTTAATGTCGGCCATAAGCCCCCTGGTGCCGCAGTAGAGAATCGCAACCTGCTCGCCAACCGGCATGGGGCAGTATTGGGGCTGAATCAGCAGCTGCTCGTTCTTTCGTCCCTTGTCGAGGGTCATGGCGGTAACCTTGTCCATGTCGGATGAGAACTTCGTGAACGACTCCAGCTCGGTATACTGGGCCTGGTCTATCTTCAGCGTGCCTGCGACCTTCTTCATGGACTTCACCTGGGCGGCGCCTCCTACTCGAGAGACGGATATTCCGACATTGATGGCGGGCCGGAAACCGGAGTTGAACAGAGAGGACTCCAGATAAATCTGGCCGTCGGTGATGGAGATGACATTGGTCGGGATATAGGCGGACACATCTCCGGCCTGGGTCTCGATTATGGGCAATGCGGTCAGCGAGCCTCCTGCCTTGACCTTGCCTTTCAGGCATTCCGGCAGGTCGTTCATGTTTTCTGCCACCTCCTGCTGGCTGATTATCTTCGCGGCGCGCTCCAACAGTCTGGAATGCAGGTAGAACACGTCTCCCGGATAGGCCTCGCGGCCAGAAGGACGGCGCAGGATGAGCGAAACCTCACGATAGGCGACCGCCTGCTTGGACAGGTCGTCATATACCACGAGGGCATCGCGTCCTGTATCACGGAAGTATTCCCCGATTGCCGCTCCGGCGAAAGGCGCATAATACTGCAGGGCGGCGGGATCCGAAGCCGTCGAGGCCACCACTATCGTGTAGTCCATCGCACCCTTCGAACGCAGGGTCTGGACTATCGACGCCACGGTCGAACCCTTCTGGCCCACAGCCACATAGATGCAGTAGACCGGTTTGCCCTTGAGATATTCCGCACGCTGGTTGATTATGGTGTCGATGGCTATCGCGGTCTTTCCGGTCTGGCGGTCGCCGATAATCAGCTCACGCTGTCCCCTTCCGATAGGAATCATCGCGTCGATGGCCTTCAGACCCGTCTGCAGCGGCTTGGTCACGGGCTCGCGGAAGATGACCCCGGGGGCCTTCCTTTCCAGAGGCATGCGCACGGAAGCTCCCTTTATGGGGCCCATACCGTCGAGAGGCGTGCCGATAGGGTCGACCACCCTTCCGAGCAGGCCCTCCCCCACGGGAATGCCGGCTATACGGCCGAGTCTGCGAACCTTCATGCCCTCCTTGACCTGGTCGGTGGGGCCCAGGAGCACGGCGCCGACGTTGTCGGCTTCGAGATTCATCACCACGCCCTTCACCCCGCTCTCGAATTCGAGCAGTTCGCCGGCTTCGGCGTTGACCAGTCCGAAGATGCGGGCCACGCCGTCGCTGACCATCAGGACGGAACCCACCTCCTGATATTTGAGCGAACTGTCTATGCCTCTGAGCTCGTTCAGTAATATCTCCGAAATTTCGCTTGCCTTTATTTGATTCTGCGCCATTATACGATTCTATTGTTTTGTACTATGAATTGTCTCCGTATCGACTCGATGCGGCTGCGCACGCTGGCGTCGATCATATAGTCGTCGATGCGGACCACGAAACCGCCGATCAGCGAAGGGTCAACGACCGTCTCCAGCACCACCTTGCAGCCGAACTTCTTCTCCAGCATGCCGGAGAGCCGTTTCTCCAGGCTTTCAGAAGGCACCGCCGATGTGAGATGCACGGCCTTGAGCCCCTTGCTGTCGTAATACATGCGCATGTACGTCCTCAGGATGAAGCGCAACGCGTCCATGCGGCGGTTGCGCACCAGAAGGGCCACGAAGCGTTCAAGCTCGGGCTCCAGCCTGTCCGGGGTCTTGTCCGGATGCTTGAGCAGGTTGTTCACCTGATGGAACACGCGGTCGGCGTGGCCCGTCTCCTGCGAGTACTCAAGCAGTGCCTTCGCATATCTTACTGAGAGTATTCCGGTGTTCATGCTGCACTCAGTTCTTGAATTCGCTCTTCGAACATTCCTCCACCAGCCTGTCAATCAGGGCAAGCTGCTGTTCGGACGTGTCGAGCTCCTTTCTGACTATCTTTTCCGCTACCTTCACGGAAATCAGCGATACCTGACGGCAGATGTCGCGCATCGCGCTCTCACGCTCGGCGGCGATCTCTATCTTGGCATGCTGCACTATCTTGTCGGCCTCCTCCTGGGCCTTGAGCTTGGCCTCGTTGATTATCTGGTCTCTGGTCCGGGTGGCTTCCTTGAGAATGTTTCCCTGCTCGACGCGGGCCTCCTCGATTATCCTCTTTCCTTCCTGGGTCAGGTTCTCAAGAGCCTCCTGGGCCGCCTGAGCCTTCTTCAGAGACTCTTCGATGTGGTCGGAACGCTTCCTCACCATGCCGGTGATGACGGGGAAGCCGAACTTCGCAAGCAGGAAGAACACGACTCCGAAGATGATGACCATCCAGAAAAGAAGGCCGAAATCCGGTGTTACAAGAGACATGGCAGACTAGATTACGGTGAGCAGACAGATAATCGCACCGAAGAAGCAGACACCCTCAATCAGGGCGCTGATGATGATTGCGGTGGTACGCAGGCTGCCGGAAATTTCCGGCTGCCTCGCAGAAGCCTCCATGAGACCCTTGCCGATCAGGCCTATGCCCACGCCGGCTCCGAGGGCCACGAGACCCACGCCTATGGCTCCTCCCAAAGCTGAGAGGGAAACCGCTTGAAGAAGTGTTGAAATGAGTAACATATTCCTTGGTATTTAAATCATTATCCATTGTCTTTTACGGCCTCCCCCGCCTCGTCCGGATGGGCGAGCGAGATGAATACTGCCGAAAGCAGGGTGAACACGTATGCCTGGATGAAAGCCACCAGAATCTCAAGGCAGTCCAGGAAAACTCCGAGGAGCAGGGCCACCACCGAGAAGGCTCCGTTAACGAACGCCCCCATACTGGCGGAGATGAATATCAGCCCGACCATGCTCAGAATCATGATATGGCCTCCCAACGTGTTCGCAAAGAGTCGTATCATCAGGGAGAAAGGCTTCGTGAACACTCCGATAATCTCGATTATCGGCATCAGCGGAACCGCCTTCAGGAAGACCGGCACCTCCGGCCAGAAAATCTCCTTGAAATATTTCTTCGTTCCGAACAGGTTGACCATGATGAAGGTGAACACGGCGAGGACGAGCGTAATCGCGATGTTTCCCGTGGTGTTGGCCCCTCCGGGGAAGAAGGGGAAGATACCCATCAGGTTGTTGATCAGGATGAAGAAGAACGCGGTCATAAGATAGGGGGAGAACTTCCTGTATCCCGGGCCTATGACGTCCTTCACAAGGTCGCTCTCCACGAACATTATCACCGGCTCCATCAGCGCGACCAGCCCTTTCGGCTTCTCCTTGAGCACATCGTGCTTCCTGTACCAGCGGGCGCAGCCCAGAATCAGGCCTACGAGCAGTGCCGCGTTTATCATCAGCGCCAGCACGTTCTTGGTTATCGACAGGTCAAGCGGGCGCTCCATGGTGGACGCGTTCACGAGCTTGCCGTCTTCGTTCAGGGTGTAGCCGTGCTCGGCCATGCGCTCCGATGAGAACACGTGCAGCCCGTCGTCTATGACTATGCAGGGCAGCGGTATGCTGATGTCGGTGTCGCCCACCTTGGTGATATGCCATTCGTAGGCATCCCCCACATGTCCGAATATGTAGGACTGCATGTCCAGGCCGCCTTCCTCTCCGGCGGCCGAGAGCGTCAGAGGGAGGAACGCTAACAGAGAAGCGAATATGAACTTCAGTTTGCCGCGCATATCGTCACCTCGTTGTTCCTTACCTTCACGACCCCGAAACGGATGCGGAAGCCGGACGTCTTCCCGTCCATGTCCCGGACCTCGATGGTCCCCGGTTCCAGGGAGGATATGATTGCGGCGTGACCCGGCAGCACTTCGAACGCCCCCGCCGTTCCAGGAAGGGACACTGCTTGCGCCGGCCCGTCAAAAAGCGTCTTCTGCAAAGAGACTATCCTTACTGAAAGCTGTTTGTCCGCCATAAGAAACCTCCGTTATGCAGCCTGGGCGAGTATCTCCTTGCCCTTGGCGATTGCATCTTCTATCGTTCCCACATTGAGGAAGGCCTGCTCCGGCATGTCGTCGACTTCTCCGTCGAGTATCATGTTGAAGCCCTTTATCGTGTCTTCGATGTCCACCATCACGCCGGGAACTCCGGTGAACTGCTCCGCGACGGAGAAGGGCTGCGACAGGAAGCGCTGCACCTTGCGCGCGCGGTTGACCGTCAGCTTGTCCTCGTCAGAAAGCTCGTCCATTCCAAGTATGGCTATGATGTCCTGAAGCTC
>UQQM01000007.1 GCA_900543205.1 uncultured Bacteroides sp.
AATTGACGCCGAGCAGACTTTTTTCGTCTGCGAGGCGCAATTGCAGCCGCGAGGCTATGCCACCGGACGCGGCACTGCAGCTCGTGAGGCGAGAAACGGGGACAAGCCTCCCTCGCCCGCAGTCCGCATCCGGCTCTCGATCGCCCTAAGTAGTCGGCTCTCCTAGTCGTTTGTGATTATCTGACATTCAACTTTATCGCCGAGGTCATCTTATGGCGATGCCCCGATTTTCAGCCATTCCTGTTATGCAGATCTGTCGAGATATGCAATACAGAAAGTGTCAGAACTGCCTTGCCGAGCGGACTGAATTGACGGCGAGCAGACTTTTTTCGTCTGCGAGGCGCAATTGCAGCCGCGAGGCGGAAGGTGCGCGAAACGCAATGAACAAAAGCAGGCGGATAACATATCCGCATGAACTGCAACAAAGCCGCCTGGACGGAAGACAACAGATTCGACAGAGCTGAAGACAACAGATCCGCTGAAACCGGACACACTGACTGAAAAATGCAGCCCGGAAACCACCGGACTGCATTCGCAAGATTGAAGTCTGCAAACAGGCCCAACGGCCTGCAGCTCAGACACTACTTCACCCTGGACAGCTCGAAACCGATCTGCATGCCATCGTACTTCTCGAGCAGAGAAGTCAGAGCACCCAGCTTGGAATCCCCCACCGAAGAAGTAATCTTCGAGATGAAATCCAGAAGCTTGTCCGCATTGAAAAGCAGCTGCAGACTGTTGGCACCGACCGAAACATTGGTCTTGAGGACAATTCCCTTGAGCTTCTCATTCTTACCATAGTCCAGTTCGAGAGTCTTCTCCTCCTTGGAATAGGTATACTCTCCGGGGAATTTGGTCTGCATGAAGTTCGTAGAGAAGCTTCCGTCCTCATTGAAGACATAGCTGAAAAGCCCATCCTTGATACCTGCCATCTGAAGATACTCGTCCAGCTGGGCCTCCACCTTGCCGACCGCGAGCTCCGAGGCCGCGTTCATGAACATGTTGTCGCCGGTGAACTTGACGGCGCTGCCGGAGAACTCCCATGTCCCCTCGATATTCTTGGGTATCACGTCAAGCTGGTCCACCACGGACTCAACCATGTCCTTCACTCCGCCGTTGCTGAGCAGCTCCTTGAACGACTGCCCGTAAGCCTGCGTGCCACCTGCGAAGAGCATGAGTGCTGCAATCATCATTATTTTCTTCATAAAAACAATTTATTATACAACAAAAGGCAGCGCCGGATATTCCGGCGCTGCAGACTATTCTGAAAGGAATTCGATATATCCGGGGATGTCCAGGTCGTAAGCCCTGGGGCCCTTGAGTATCTCGCCGTCCGAATCCAGCACGAAATAATTTGGCTGGGAGTTCACGTTGAAGCGTGTCAGAGCTATGTAGGAATTGAGCCGGCCCACATCCTTGAGCGGCTTTCCGCTGTCGTTGAGAATCTGTTCGGACTCGGGAATCTTTGTCTTGTCATCGACATACAGGGCAAGTATCACGAAATCCTCCCTGAGCATACTCAGCACCTCGGGATCCGACCATACCCTCGCCTCCATCTCGCGGCAGTTCACGCAGCCGTGGCCGGTAATGTCCACGAATATGCGCTTTCCGCTGCGCTGCGCCGCCGCAACGGCGTCGTCGATGTTGTCATACGCCTTCAGACCGTGTGCGATGGTGATCATGCCGTCTTCGGCCTGCGTATCGGATGATGCCGGCACTGCGGTGCCGGAATTCTGCCCTATCACGAAATCCTGGGTCTCCATAGGCGGCAGATAGCCCGAAAGCGCCTTGAGAGGTGCCCCGAACATTCCGGGAACCATGTAGACCACGAAGGAGAACACCGCTATAGAGAGCGCCAGACGCTTCACTGACAGATGCTCCATCGGAGAGTCATACTTGAAGCGTATCTTGCCGAGCAGATAGAAGCCGAGAAGGGTGAACACGACTATCCATATCGCAAGGTACACCTCCCTGTCAAGGATACCCCAGTGATAGGTCTGGTCGGCCACGCTCAGGAACTTCAGTCCCAGGGCGATTTCGATGAAGCCCAGCACAACCTTGACCGAATTCAGCCAGCCTCCGCTCTTGGGCAGCTTCTTGAGAAGCGACGGGAACAGGGCGAAAATCGTGAACGGCAGGGCGAAGGCCACGCTGAACGCCAGCATGGTCACCATCGGCGCCCAGAATTCCCCCTGGGTGCTCTTGATCAGCACCGTACCTACGATGGGGCCGGTGCAGCTGAAGCTCACGAGCACCAGAGTAAGCGCGAGGAAGAACACTCCCGCAAGACCCTTGCGGTCACTCTTGCTGTCGGCGCTGTTGGTCCATTTGGAAGGCAGGGTGATTTCGAAGGCCCCGAAGAAGCTCGCGGCGAACACCATGAACACAAGGAAGAAGATGATGTTCGGCAGCCAGTGCGTAGCCAGCCAGTTGAAGATGTCTGCGGTGACTCCGCTGCCTCCGACCAGCCAGGTTATGCCTATGATTGCGGAAATCGGCACGGTATACAGCAGGACGATGAAAAGGCCGTACATCATCGCCTTGAAGCGTCCTGCGGCAGGAGAGCCGCTTCCCTTGAGGAAGAACGATATGGTCATCGGCACCATAGGGAACACACAGGGCGTAAGCAGCATTGCGAAACCCCACAGTATAGCCTCGAGTATCAGTGCCCAAAGCGAAGATGAGCCGGCAGATTCCCCTGAAGCCTCCGTATCAGCCGCCGATACAGTTGCGACGTCCGGGGCCGGGGCGGGCCTGGAAGCCGTCGCACCCTGTACCGAAGGCAGGGAAAGCTGGGGCGCCGCAAGGGTGGAAGCCGCAGGAGCAGCGGAGGTGCCGCCATGCAGATAGAGGTCGAACTCCCAATCCTCCGGCATGTTGCACTGGGTGCCTATGCAGCTCATGAAATCCACCGTGCCGGAAATATGGTCGATTCCGGGCGTAGGCTCCCCGGTAAGCACGACCCTGGGGCCGTCTTCGGTCTGCTCGACTTCGGAAGTCCAGATGACGGTGGGCCCTGCCTGAAGCAGGAAGGACAAGAACAACAGTTTGAACATTTTACTTGGCTATTGCTACGGAACGTGTTTCCCTGATTACCGTTATCTTCACCTGACCGGGATAGGTCATCTCGTCCTGGATGCGCTGGGCGATGTCGGTCGACAGACGGGCGGCCTGCTCGTCACTGACCTCCTCGGCCCCGACAATCACGCGGAGCTCGCGGCCGGCCTGGATGGCATACGCCTTGGTGACACCGGGATATGAGGCGGCAAGATTCTCCATGCCCTCAAGCCTCTTGATGTAGGACTCTATCACCTCCCTTCTGGCACCGGGACGCGCGCCTGAAATCGCATCGGCGACCAGGACAAGAGGAGCATATATCGAGGTCATCTCCATCTCCTCGTGGTGGGCGCCGACGGCGTTGCATATCTCGGGACGCTCCTTGTACTGCTCGGCCATCTTCGCTCCGAGTATGGCGTGCGGATATTCAGGATCGCTCTCGCAGACCTTTCCTATATCGTGGAGCAGTCCGGCGCGCCTGGCGATTTTGGGATTCAGCCCGAGCTCGGACGCCATGGTCGCGCAGATGTTCGCGACCTCGCGCGAGTGCTGGAGAAGGTTCTGTCCGTAGGAAGAACGATACTTCATGCGGCCTATGAGCTTCACGAGTTCGATATGGAGTCCGTGCACTCCCAGGTCTATGCAGGTACGCTTTCCCGTCTCGAGAATCTCGTCGTCAAGCTGCTTGCTCACCTTGGCGACCACCTCCTCGATACGTGCGGGATGAATGCGGCCGTCTATCACCAGCTGGTGGAGAGAAAGCCTTGCCACTTCCCTGCGCACGGGGTCGAAAGCCGAAAGAAGTATGGCGTCGGGAGTATCGTCAACGACGATTTCCACTCCCGTGGCAGCCTCGAGAGCCCTGATGTTGCGGCCTTCCCTTCCGATGATGCGGCCCTTGACCTCGTCATTCTCTATGGGGAAGGTGGTCACCGCGTTCTCAATGGCGGTTTCCGTGGCAGTGCGCTGGATGGTGTTGATTACGATGCGCTTGGCCTCGCGGGCGGCGTTGAGCCTCGCTTCGTCCATGGTGTCGTTGATGTAGGCCTGAGCCTCCGACCTGGCTTCCGCCTTCATGTTCTCCACGAGCATCTTCTTGGCCTCCTCCGAGCTCATGCCGGCTATGTTCTCAAGCTCCCTGTTGACCTGCTGGGTGAGCCTGTCACACTCCTCCATCCTCGCCTCGAGCTTCTGGCGCTGGGCGTTCAGCTGGCCCTTCTGCGAATCCAGGTCGCGCTGGCGGCGGTTGAGCTCTCCAGCCTGCTGGTTGAGCTGGCCCTCGCGGGACTTGATATTGTTCTCCCTGTCCTTGAGCTCGGAGTTCTTGTTGTTCACATACTTGTCATGCTCGCTCTTCAGCTGGAGGAACTTCTCCTTGGCCTGGAAGATCTTCTGCTGCTTGATATTCTCCGCCTCGGCATTGGCCTTTTCGATTATGGCGTCTGCGTGGCCCTTGGCAACAAGCCTCACGACCACTATATAAATCGCAATTCCGATGACCGCACCGGCAATTGCCGCTATTACATAAAACAACATTATATATTGGTTTTAATAAACATCAAAAAAACAGTATCTGCAGGCATCGTGCAGATACTGTATGCAAAAGCCGTCAGCCGAACTTTCAGAAAAACCTCTGAATAGGATTTGGGCTCCGTTCCGTATCGGGCTTCCCGTCATGCGGGCCTGCCTTCCCCAGCTCGAGTAGACCCGGTTCCGAAGAACTTGTTGTTTTCAGAAGATGGGCCTGACGGCTATTTTTCCTCTACCTCAAGATATGCAGCGAGATTCTTTTCCAGCTCCTCCGCCTCCTCCTCGAATCTCTGCATATTCCCTTGTGAGAGCAATTTGGCGACCGCTTCCCGGATTGCGACTATCATCAGCTTGTCCTCGAAAGGAGTGGTCCGGAACTTTTCGTTGAGCGACATGAGCATCTCGTTCACATCCTCGGCGGCAAGTCTCAGCAGACGCTCCATCTCGGGGCTCTCCGCTACCATGGGATAGGGCCTGCCTCCTATGAGAAGTCTGATGCGCTGCTTTGCCATTAGCTCTCCAACAGTTTTATGCATTCGTCAATCTCGCGGATGAGCCTGTCAAGGCTTTTTCCCTCCTTTCCTTCTCCCGAATCAGCAAAAGCCGCTCCCAGCCGGAGATTGTCAATCTGTAGGTTCAAATCAGTTATCTGCTCTCTGCATTTCCTTATCTCCTCCTTGTACTTTCTCGTCCTTTCCTCTTCTTCCGCCAGCCTCAAGGCAAGGGAGCCAGCTTTCTGCTTCTCCTTCTCATACAATGCCATCAAACGCGAAATGTCAGTCTTCAGGTCTTCGAGCATAGGGCAGAGATACTGAAACACACGGCAAATATAATGAAAAACAGAAGAATATCAAAAAAGAGACCCGCCGGGAACTCCGGCGGGCCTCAATCATACGTATCTTGAAATTATTTCTTCTTGATGACAACGGTACGGGAGAGAACGTCGTTGTTGAAGAACATCGGATCTACTCCGCCGTAAGCCTTCATCTCGAGCCTTGAAGGATCCACACCGTACTCTACGAGAGCATCGTAAACGGCCTGGGCACGCTTCTCTGCAAGAGTCTGGTTGCGCTTAACGCTGCCGGTCTTCTTGTCGGCATATCCTCCGACCTCATATACGCAGTCGTCCGAGCTGGCGTTGATAGCCTCGGCATAGAGCTGGATGCGGGCCTTGTCCTTGCTGCTGATGGTAGCCTTGCCAATCTCGAAGAAGATGGCTGTAGAAGCGGGAACAACGGTCTCGACAACCTTCTCGACCTCCTTGATGACGGGCTTCTCGACAATCTTCTCGACAATCTTGGGATTCATCTCAACAGCCTCGTCGGCAAGAGCCTGTGCGGCCTCCATGGAAACGTAGCCGGCAGAAGCTGCGGCCATCGCGGCACGGGCAGTCTTTCCGTTGGCGCCGCCTATGGTCCACACACCGTTGAGGGCGATGCGGGTAGTTCCTTCAGCCTTGCGATAGGCATCGGCGTCACCGAAGATTGAAGGGGTCACCCCGAAACGTCCCTCAAGACCGAGGGCGAAAGAATTGGTGATGTTGTATGCAAGGCCGAGACCTACGGTCGCACCTGCACGCACCTTGAACTTGTCGCTCTCCTCAACTTTTACCACGTTCAAATCCTGGACACCGGAGAACCTGGTACCCTCGGATGAGAAGTTGAGGGTAGGACCGGCGAAGAGGTATACGTTGAACTTTGAAAGATCCTTAGCGAAGATGTTTGTGATGTTGAACATCGCGTCGAAGTTGAGCTCTCCGAAGAGCTTGTTCTTGTAGTCGCGTACAACCTGGCCGGCATCGTAAGCGTTGCCCTCATTGGCGTCCAGAGTCTGGTAAGGACCGCCGATCACGGCACGTACGCCCCACACGGGGGTGATGTACTTGCCCACCTCGAGGTTCACATATACTGAAGGAGTATTGAAACCGGGAGTCATCGGAGAGATTATACCTACTCCGCCGCCGACGAAGATGTCGTTTCCTTTGTCAGTCGTCTCGGCGCTTGCCGCTGCCATTCCGGCAGCAAGTGCGGCTGACAGTGCGAAAAACTTGATGAGTTTCATATTGCTTTTTCTTTTATTTCGTTAAACTCCTGGGCCTCTGATTATTCTGCGAATACGATTCCGCCGCCGGCGTTGTCATGCTCGCCGTGTGAAGCATGTCCGTGACCGTGTACATAATCGTGTGAGTGTCCGGGAAGAGCCATCTCAAGATACTCTACCTGAGTGCTTGAAACACCCTCCACGTTGAAGGTTCCGACTTCCTCTCCGTCAACCTTCACCACATACTCGGTAGTCTCGGTGGTTTTGGTCTGCCATACAGTATAGAGAGCCCATGCGGATACGTTGAATGAGAACTCTTCCTTTTCCTCTTTCTGTCCCACGCTGTTGTAGGAGTCGACATAGGTCTGAACAAGAGACTCGTAGTCAGGATTGGTAATGGAGGTCTTCTCAGCCTCTACGCCGGAGAACACTGAATATGTTCCGGATACGGTAATCATGAACGGGGTGGGGTTCTCGGCCCACTTTGAGAGGTCGATTCCGTTGTGGGAGTGAGAATGGCCTTCCACGTTAAGAGTGCTCAGGTATCCCACTTCAGTGACAGAAAGGGAAGTTCCCTTCTCGACGGTAACCACTACAGGCTCGGGCTCGGGATCCGGACCGGGTTCGGGATAAGGGGTACCCATAACCTCAACCACATTGTAGGTAGCCAGACCGCCGGCAAGCAGACTGTTGATCTTCACGGTGACGGTCTTGGTCTCGTCAGGATATTTAGAACTGCTGAGAACCAAGTTGACATCCATTGCCTGAATAGCTTTGTTGCCGGTAATAGTCACTACATTGCCATCAACATCTCCCTCACCGCCGGGGCAATCAACCTTAAGCCCCTCGATAGGCTCAGCTGTCTGAACATCGATAACCGTGACATTGATCGTCGCCTTGGCGGGATCTACGTCGAACGCTGTCTCCAGCTCCTCGGGCTGGCAGGCAACGAAAGCGCCGACCAGCGCGAACAGTGAAAATAATTTTTTCATCTTTTTATTGAACATTGATTAAACTTGCTCTTTCCCAACAATAATGTCCGCACACGCAAACGCATACTTCGAACACTATTACCCACAAAGTTAGTTAAATTTTTTCCAAAGGCAAAAGATTTTTGTCTTTTATTTGAGCTTGGAGTCTATAAACAGGGGGTTGAAATAATTCTTGCTCAGGATATTGTCGGAGGCCTCCGTCCTGAACTCATGGTAATAGTAGCGCTCGTTGTTGGCATTGTAGGACATGCCCATCTGCCCGGAGGTCGTGACCTTGGGCCACGAGCCGTGCCGCTTCTGGCGGAACGGAGGCAGGGCTATCTGGAAGCGGAAGCCCACGTTAAGCGGGGCGTAGAAAGACTTCTCCGCATAGAAGCCTATGGAAGTCCGGCGGAAATGCCGTATCATCTCGTACTTCACGCCGAGGTCGCCGTACATGAAGCGCTGCGCCCTGAGCGTGAACTGGGTGTTCTGCTCCGGCCAGTAGTAGTTCGCCGCCAGGTTCCAGCGGAAACGCAGCCTCTTGTCGTAGTGGAAGATGAAGCCTTCCCAGTAGCTGTTGCCTATCATGCCGAACTGCGTGTCCACCGAGAAACGCTCGTTCGGGAAATAGTATATCATCTCCATGGCGATGCCGTAGGTGTTGCCCGAAAAGGTGCCGGCGGTCAGCTTGCCGAAGACATTGAGGTTCCAGGGGTCGCGGAAGCGCTGGGAGACGGACACCATCTGGGGATGCACCCTGCTCTCGAGCGAACCGTATCCGTCATTATATATAGGTATCGCAACCTGGTAGGTCAGCTTCATGCCCGGCCACAGCGAAACTTCGAGAGCCGGCGAGAGCCGCCAGAGCGACTGGTACACCTGATTGATGATGAGATTCTTCAGCGAGACCTGAGGGTAGACCGCTATGGTGACCTTGCCGAAATTGCTGTTGAGCTTCTCCGTCTCCTTCAGGGCGTCCCAGCTTCCGTCCAGCCGCTTGGTCGAATACCACAGCCCGTTGCGCGGGTTATATGTCATCGTGAGTTCGGGCACGTCATAATATGTCGCCACGACCTTGACCGGGCGCATGTCGGTGCCGTCGTCGGCGAGCTCCACCATGCGCCTGACTTCAGCCAGCCCCTCGACCGGCAGTTTGTAGTAGTCGGTCTCCAGGGAGTACGCACGGAAATCCGCCGTCGAAGCCGAGCGGACATTCAGGAAGCCCGCATCCATAAGCTTCACGGCCATGCTGTCCGCAGGCGATTCGGCCGAGGCTCGGACTTTCGGTTTCGCGGAGAGCCGCGTTCCCGTGAAAGACAGCGCGGCACAGAGCGATATGATCAAGACTATCCTGTTCATCAGTTGCAGTTTATTCCTATGAGGACTTCGGAGGTTTCCAATTCCATGTTCCTGTCGTAGGTGTCGTGGCGCACCATGCCCGTCCCCCTTGCATACCAGGTCAGGGCCGTGGTCACACGGTTGCGGCCGGGGCCTTTCTCGACCTTGTGCTCGCTCACCACCACGCAGTCAAAATCACCGGCGGGCGTGGAGAGCACTTCGCTGCGGAGCACCTTGCGTGCGCTTACCGTGACATCATATTCCGCCATGGCCACGCCCACGGTGCAGGAGGCGTCCGGCAGGATGTCGCCGGGCCGCATGTCGGCGGGCAGAAGGGTCATGCAGGGTTCGGCGCTCACGGCGCCGTCGGGCAGCAGGTTCCTGAACACGGACGCCAGCGAAGCCGCCACATCGACCTGCACGCCACCGTCACGGTCTATGACCGCGGAAAGCTCTACGGGGCCGCCGTACATCCTCCCGCCTCCCGGTCTTCGGAACTCGGATTCATAGCTCACCGCCCTGCAGCCGTCCGGAGTCTCCGTGACCGAAGCTATGGTCATCTCATGCGTCCACTTGAGCTTCCCGGAGTCCGCATACCTGCGTTCGTAGTGCAGCACCGCACCCTCCCTGTCGCAGAAATAGGGAGACTGCGCCTGCAGAGGCATGGCGAGCATCATCGATATGAGCAGAAGAAGCGTCACGGGCTCAGAATATTCTATACGTAAGGCGCAATGAGACCTGAGGATACAGCATAAGCTTGTCCAGGAGCGAGATGTCGTCGAGCAACGAGACTGCGGAGGGATTGTATTCCACCTCGTTGGCGGAGCTGACGACAGGCACGCCGTGGTACCACACCCCGAGGTCAAGCTGAATTCCGAGATGTCTGCGTGGCACGCTGCGGCCGAAACCTATGCCGAAATACGGGCGCAGCTTCGCGATGCGCAGGGTGGCCTCAACCTGTCCGAGCCCTTCGTTGTCAAGGACCCTGAAAGTCCTGTCGCCGGTACTGAACTCAAGCTCACCGATCTCATGGGCGGTGTATCCGTCAAGCCCGGCGTATTTGGCGTTAATCGCGTCAAGCTCATCCCTTATGGAATTGTAGCTGCTCCAGGTCTCGGCATCGGTGGAGAGCGTAGCCATCATGAAGTTGTCGCCCATGCCGTAGTATGCCCCGACGGTGAAATGGAAGGCGCTCTTCCTGAACGGGTAAAGCTCGAGCATGAGCTTGGCGGTGCTGAGGTTGAGGATGGGACGCAGGCTGACAGCGGCGTCAGGCATGGACGGGACGCGTTCCTGGAGCCCCAAGCCGGCCAGCTGGGCGTTGGCCTCGTCAATGACGGCGTTCACCCTGTCCATGGAAACGGTGCGTGAGAAATTCCGGGAAAGCGACGGAGCGTTGAACCCCAGCTTGAACACTATGTGGTCGGTGGCCAGGGGCATGGCAAGTTCCACACCGACTCCAGTCGTCCCCGCCTCCATGCCGAAAGCCAGGCTGTTGAGCGCCTGTTGGGCGTTTCCCGCATGGACGGCGGCGCACAACAGCGCCAGGGCCGAAAACAATTTTCTCTTCGCAATCATCTATAAAAGCAATACACCGTTATTTGAGCCTGAGCTTGTACCTCAGGCCGAAGTTTATCCATCTCATGTTCTGGAGCTCGAACATGGCCTCGAACCTGTTGTCCCATATCGAGGCTATGAAACCCATATTGAAGGTGCGGGAATCGTATTCCGCAATGAAATTCACATCGTCCAGCAGCCAGCGGTCACAGAGCCACTTGGGCTTCCATTCTATTCCGCCGGCCGGCCCGTTCAGAGGATAGTCTGTCCTCCTGTTGTACTGATATGCCAGATGCGCGCCGACTTCACCCCACGGCGTGTCCAGGTGCCTGCTGAGGGCGATGTAGAGCCGGTTGAAATATCCGTTGCCCGTGCCCTCGACATTCATGTCCACATATCCTTCGGAAGACGAGCCGGTGGTGGGGTCGCTGAGCCCCACGACCATGGCAGGCATCCATTCCAGCCCGAACTCGCCCTCCTTGAGGACTTGCACCCTTCCGTAGAAATGCCTGTCCTGGTTGAACATTATCAGATCCCTGTCGGTGGGATTCGGCTTGCGCTTGCCGTCGAATATTGTGCAGACATACCCCAGCTCCAGACGGCTCCAGAAGGTTATGCTGAAGCCGTAGGCAAAAGTGTCATATCCCCATCCGTGAGGGGACAGGGAATGCTTGTTGAGGTAGTTGTTGGTTATCATGAAAGTTCCGCTCTCCTGCATCTCCGCCGTCGGCATCTGGAGCAGGCCGCTGGCGCTGTCGGTGAACTGCGCCCTGCACAGCGGCCCCGCAAGCAGCAGGGCTGAGACGAGAAGCATGCGGAACTTCACGGCCGCCAGCTTGTCAATAATTCCTTGCAGCAAGGCGGAAATAGCTCTTGGGATGTGCGCATACGGGGCAGACCTCGGGAGCTGAAGGGCCTACGACTATATGGCCGCAGTTGCCGCACTCCCAGATTGCGTCGCCTTCGCGGGTGAACACCAGCTTGCCCTCGATATTCTCGAGGAGCTTCTTGTAGCGGGCCTCATGCTCCTTCTCGATGTCGGCCACCATCTCGAACAGGGCCGCGATTTCGAGGAAGCCCTCCTCCCTGGCCTCGGCGGCGAACTTGGGATACATCTCGGTCCACTCGTAGTGCTCGCCTGCGGCCGCATCCTTGAGATTGGCCTCGGTCTCGGGAACGGCGCCGCCGTGAAGCAGCTTGAACCAGATCTTGGCGTGCTCCTTCTCGTTGTTGGCGGTAGCTTCGAAGAGCTCTCCAATCTGGACGTAGCCGTCCTTCTTGGCCTTCGATGCGTAATAGCTGTACTTGTTGCGTGCCTCGCTCTCGCCAGCGTATGCAGCGGCGAGATTGGCCTCCGTCTTCGTGCCCTTAAGTGATTTCATAATCTGTCGATTTTGTTCAGAATTGCAAAGATAACACTTATATTTAATATATTTGCCGCCGCACAGATAAAAACTTCAAGACATGGCGGACAACTATCTGGAAAGGAAATACGAAGAATTCAGACGGGGCAGGACGGTCATTCGCAGGAGCGGCATGTCGCTGGACTCGCTGCTCTCTTCTGCGGCGGAAACGCCCGGCCCGGATTCGGGATACAGGGTGGACAAGGCCCAGACGGAGGCGGCGCTCGCATCGGCGGGAAGGCTCGGAATCGATTTCGAGGCCTCCTTCCCGGAAGGGAACCCCGCCGCACTGGCGCTGGCCTGCCGGAACTCCTACGAGCTCGGGGCAGTCTGCACCGCAATAAGGCTGAAGGCAGCCGAACTCAGGCTGTATGCCGAAGTGCATGTCGGCGAGGACGGCGCCCATGCAAGCATAAGGATATTCAGGCCCGGGGCCTAGAGCCTGCCGGGATAGGCCTCGAGCGCCTTCGAGAGTATGAGCATCGCCCTTTCGAGGTCCTTCCTGCAGAGCACGTATGCCATCCTGACCTCCTGGCGTCCCTCCCCTTCTTCGGTATAGAAACCGGAGCCGGGAGCCATCATCACCGTCTCGCCCTCCCAGTTGAAATCCCTCAGGCACCACAGACAGAATTTCTCCGCATCGTCCACGGGGAGCTTGACCATGGTGTAGAAGGCGCCCATGGGCATGGGGGCGAAGACCCCGGGAATCCTGTTGAGGGCGTCTATCATGTAGTTGCGGCGGTCGAGATATTCGTCATACACGCCTTTCATATAGGACTCCGGGACATCCATTGAGGCTTCGGCCACGATCTGCCCGAGCAGAGGCGGAGAGAGCCTGGCCTGGCAGAACTTCATCACGGCTTCATGGACCTTCCTGTTCCGGGTGCAGAGGCAGCCTATCCTGATGCCGCATTCGGAATATCTCTTGGACACGGAATCGAAGAGGACCACATTGTCCTCTATGCCGTGGAGGTGCATCGCGGACACGTACGGGCCTCCGGTGTAGATGAACTCCCTGTAGACCTCGTCGCTGAACAGGAAAAGGTCATGCCTGCGGACTATGTCGCGGAACTGCTCCATCTCCTCGCGGGTATAGAGATAGCCCGTGGGGTTGTTGGGATTGCAGATGAGTATGGCCTTGGTCCTGGGGGTGATCTGCTTCTCGAACTCCTCGACCGACGGCAGGCGGAAGCCGTCCTCGATGCGGGTCTTGACGCTGCGTATCACGGCGCCGACCGAAATCGCGAAAGCCATGTAGTTGGCATAGAAGGGATCGGTGACTATGACCTCGTCTCCCGGGCCGAGGCAGGCCAGGAATGCGAAGAGCACGGCCTCGGAGCCGCCTGCGGTGATGATTATCTCCTCCGGCGACAGGTATATGCCGTATTTCGCGTAATAGCCGACCATCTTGGTGCGCAGGGAGAGGCAGCCGTCGGAGGGGCTGTATTCGAGTATCTCCCTGTCGACATGCCCGAGGGCGTCGAGGCCGCAGCGGGGCGTCCGGATGTCGGGCTGGCCGATGTTGAGATGATAGACCTTGATTCCGTTGCGCTTCGCCTCGTCAGCGTAGGGCGCAAGTTTGCGTATGGGTGAAAACGGCATGTCGGCCGCCCTTCGTGATATTTCCATTTCTTCCTGTTCTTCTAGCGGGATGTAAATATAGCGATTCCGCCCGTTTTATCAACGGACGGAACCGAAATAAATTCTCCTGGCGCTATTGCATCGCTGCGCCCACGAGGGCCTCGAAGTCCGAGCGGCTCATCGAACCGTCGATATAGATGAACGTGCATTCTTCCGGCTCGCTCACGAGAAGCAGGAAACCGTTGATGAAGTCGTTGTTGCGCCTGGAGGAAGAGGTGTACATCTTTATCGTCTCGCCCTCCTCCTTCGCCTCCATCAGTAGTTCGAACTTCCCAGTCTCCGCAAAGCCGAGCACGTCGGCGGACAGATAGGTGTTGACCTCCGGGTTGCTGCTGTCCAGTATGTACATTCCGTTCAGGGACTTCACTATCGGCGTCATGTCCACCTGGTCGCCGTCGAGGTCGACGGTGAGCTCCGGCAGCTCGCCTATCATCTTGAACATGGACGGCGAAATGTAGACCGCCTCGACCCCGCTCTCTCCGGAATATTTGTTGTAGATGCTCCTGCCGTCCTGGGCGGAGGCCGCGCAGCATGCCATCAGCAACGCCGCCGCGATAATCATGATTCTTTTCATTATTTCTTGAGTTTATCGATTATTTCCTTCGGTCTGTTCATCGCCGGCGCCGCTTCCAGCACCAGCTCTGTCCCCTTCCCGAGCTTCTCCGAGATAAGGGAGAAGCTTTTCTGCACCTCGGCGTAGGCCAGCCGGGGGTCGTCGAAGCTGTCTTCCGGCGTTCCGGGCCTGACGAGCACCAGCAGGGCCAGCACGGCCGCCAATGCGCCACCGACGACCATAAGCGCCGCCCCGCGCAGTCTTCCGACATCCTTTCCGCCCTCTCCGGCGGCCGCGAGTCCCGCTATCCCGCCTTCGAGTCTTTCGCCGAACCCTTGCGGCATCCTCACGCCGCCATCGCGCGAAACCTTTTCGAGCTCCTCGAAGCTCATCTTTTCGATATCTTCCAGCCTTTTCATGACATTGCCTTTTTTATCTTGCGTCTGGCGTTGCTGAGCAGCACCCTCAGGGTAAGTCCGCTCTTGCCGGTACGTTCTGAAATCTCTTCGTAGCCCAATCCGTCGAACACCCGCATCGTGAGCACCTGCCTTTCGCTCTCCGGAAGCATTTCCACGGCTCTCATGACCCTGTCGAAGCGCTCCCTGGTGCAGACCTGCGTATCGGAACTCCCCTCGGCGGGCAGGCTTTCGGTCAGTTCCCCGCGACGCTGTCCGGAGGCCCTGCGGATGCGGTCTATGCAGATGTTGCGGAGCAGGGTGATGCCGTAGGCCTTCGGGTTGTGCACGGAGTCAAGCGTATCCCTCGAGTTCCAGAGCCGGACATAGAGGTCCTGCACCGCATCTTCGGCATCGTCCTCCGACTCTAGCATGTAGCGGGCCACGCGGTAGAAGCTCTCCCCGAGGGTCAGATAGCTTTTCCTGAATTCCTCCGCCGTCATGTCACCGCATGTTTGCGAGCTGCGCGACGGCATCCATCGGGAAACTGCCGAAAACGCATATCAGGGCGCCGTCGTCCGGGGTGAAGACCACGAGGTCGCCCACGCGGCCCGACTCCTCATCGAACGTGCCGTATATATGGACGGAACTACCGCTGTCGTTCGCCGACATCAGCAGGTCGCAGCCCTCGAGCGCGGACTCCACCCTGTCGTTGAACATCTTCCGCTGACGTTCGGCGCCATCTTCATATTCCACCACGACGAGCCGCTTCACGCCGCCCAGCAGCTTCAGAGCCTCACGGAGCTCCGGATCGTCCTCCGCCCCGGAGGAGAGACTTGCGGCGGAACGCATCAGGAACACCCCGAAACGGCCTATGTTCACGACCTCGAACCCTTCGGTTCTCCGGAAGCCGTTGGCGATGTTGATGAGACGCTGCCGGGGCATGGACTTCGCCGGGGCGTCTGCGCCGGAACCGGCGAGCAGCATCACCGCAAATGAAAGCATCAAAAGGAATCTTTTCATATTCTTATCAGTTTTTACGCGTCCCGTCCTCGGGGCGCTTCATATACAAGACGCACAAATATCGAAAATGTTAACGGCATTTTTCATAATCCTCGCGGCGGGCCGGCAATCGCGGCTATCGCAAACATTTATCGCAAAAAGATTGGCATATCGGAAATAAAGGGATATATTTGCGCCCCGTTAGTTGGTCAAAACAATATAATTGCCGTGGAACTCAGACAATTGTACTACTTCGTGAAGGTTGCCGAGACTTTGAACTTCTCCGAGGCGGCACGGAGCCTGTACGTGACTCAGAGCACTCTCTCCCAGCAGATCAAGCAGTTGGAGGAGGAATTCGGGACAGCCCTGTTCGAGCGTGATTCGCACTCGGTGTCACTGACCGAGAACGGCAGCCGCCTCCTCCCCCTGGCCAGGCGGACCCTGCAGGATGCGAGGGACTGCCAGAACCAGATACGTGACCTGCAGGAAATGGTTTCCGGCGAGCTGACGGTCGGGGTCACCTACTCATTCTGCCCTATTCTCACCGAAACGGTGAGGAACTTCACCGACAACTACCCCGGAGTCAAGCTGAATTTCATCAGCAAGTCCAGCGAGGAGCTCATCTGCCTGCTGCGCAAGCGCGAAGCCGACCTGGTGCTGGCCTTCAAGCCCAACGAGAGCTACGACGACATAGAATCCCACATACTCTTCGACGACAAGCTTTCGGTCATACTCAGGAACGACCATCCCCTGGCGGGCATGAAGACCCTGGGCATGCACGATCTGGAAAGGCAGAAGATAGCCCTGCCCGCGAAGGGAATCCAGGCGAGGAACGTCCTAGACAGGAACCTCGACATCAACAAGCAGAACCTCGACATCTGCATGGAGCTGAATGAAATCAACATCCTCCTCGACATAGTGCAGAGCAGCCACCTGCTCACCATACTCTCCGAGGCCACCATCTACCACCACAAGGACAATCTCAAGGCGATTCCGCTGGAGATTCCCCAGAACCAGATGGAAGGCTGCATACACGTCCTCAAGAAATCCTACAGGAAGCGCTCGGCGGAAGCCTTCGTGAAACTCCTGTGCGAATCCAACGAAATAAACGAAAGAATCAACAGATGGCTCTAATCAAGAACTTATGAATTTCCTGAACACTCTCTTCAACGGCACCGAAGGTGTCTGGAGCGGCGGAATAGCGCACTCCATCATCATACTCGCCCTGGTGATAGCCCTCGGCAAGATAATGGGCAAGATAAAGGTCGCCGGAATCAGCTTCGGAGTGACCTGGATACTGTTCATAGGAATAGCGTTCAGCCACTTCGGGATGACCCTCGACCCCAACCTGCTCCAGTTCCTCAAGGAATTCGGACTGATACTCTTCGTCTACAGCATTGGACTGCAGGTGGGCCCCGGATTCTTCGCCAGCCTCAAGAGCGGCGGAATAGGCCTCAACCTCCTGGCCTTCCTGGTAGTGCTGCTCGGCGTGGGCATCACCGTCGCCCTGCACTTCATCACCGGCGAATCCATAACCACGATGACCGGCATCATGTCGGGAGCCGTGACCAACACTCCCGGTCTGGGTGCTGCACAGCAGGCCTACTCCGACATCTACCATACCGGTGCGCCTGACATCGCCCTCGGCTACGCGGTCGCCTATCCCCTCGGCGTAATAGGATGCATCTTGAGCTTCGTCGTGCTGAAGGGCTGCTTCTACGGCAAGGCCCTGCCGGTAAGGAAACCCAAGAACCTGGATGACAAGAAGATAGAAATACCCGAGATAGAGAAGGCGGAACACCTCAGCGACAGCAAGTACATCTCCCGCCGAATCATCATATCCAAGCGCAAGCTCAACGGAATGGTGCTCGGCAAGCTCGAGTTCGAGAAGGTGCTGGGAGCCACGGTGACCCGCATACGCAGGGCCGGCATCGAGCTCAAGGCCACCCCCGAGATTCGCCTCCAGTACGGAGACCAGGTGACGGTGGTCGGAAGCGAGCAGAGCATAGCCGCAGTGGAGAAGGTTCTCGGCAATTCACGCAAGCGCCTTGACGACCCCAACCTCGTGCCCATCTTCATGGGCATCGCCCTCGGCTGCATACTCGGAAGCATCCCCATCGTGTTCCCCGGAATCCCCCAGCCCGTGAAGCTCGGCCTCGCCGGCGGCCCTCTGGTCGTCAGCCTGCTGATCAGCCATTTCGGCCCCCAGTTCAAGGTCGTGACCTACACCACCGCCAGCGCCAACCTGATGCTCAGGGAAATAGGCATAGCCATCTTCCTCGCCTGCGTCGGGCTTGAGGCCGGACACGGATTCGTGGACACCATAATCCACCAGGGAGGCTACGTTTGGATAGGCTATGGTGCAATCATCACGGTGGTGCCCATGCTGCTCGCCGGCATCATAGGCCGCTTCGCGATGAAGCTCGACTACAACACCCTGATCGGCGTGCTTGCGGGCTCATGCACCAATCCCCCCGCGCTCGCCTACGCCGGAGAGCAGGACAAGAACAGCGACCATGCCGCAGTCGGCTACGCCACCGTCTACCCCCTGACCATGTTCTTCAGGGTGCTGGTCGCGCAGATGCTCATCCTGTTCCTCGCCTGATTGCGGCGTTCGGCGATACCGATAGTCCTATAGCCGGCACCAAAAGCAGCTATCGTAACAAAATGTAGCCAGGGCTTGCCCGGGAGCTTCCCGGGACATACCTTTGCACAAGACAAACAAAAAACCTTATAGAAGTTATGTACGCGCTTTTGATTATCGGATTCGTAGTCCTCTCAGCATTCGCCTACAGGCTTTTCGAAGCACATAAGGCTCATCATGAGCTCGCCCGCGCCGCGCAGCAGACGCAGATGGAGAAAGCTCTTGAGAAATACAGGGATCTTGACGACTAGTCCTTAACCGGACGGCAAGCATACAGAGGTGGGCGGCGTCTTCGTCGTCCGCCTTTATTATGGTATTTTGAATTGTTGAGCGGATTGAATATATTTGTCTGATATATATTTTTTACCATGTCCCTTAAAATATCCGAAAAATCACGTCTGATGCCGGCATCCGCCATCAGGAAGCTCGTGCCCCTGGCCGACGCAGCCGAGGCCGAGGGCGTCAAGGTATATCATCTGAATGTCGGCGCTCCCGACATCAAGTCCCCCGAGTGTGCGTTCAAGGCCGTGGAGGACCGCTGCCGCAAGCTGCACCACCTTTCATATACTAATTCCGCGGGCTTCAAGGAACTCCGCCAGGCCCTCGTCGAGAAGTATTACCGCAAGATAGGCATAAACATAGACGTAAGCGAACTGCTGGTGGAAGTCGCAGGCAGCGAAGCCTTCGCCAACGCCATGCAGATAGTTGCCGACGAAGGTGACGAGATCATAGTCATCGAGCCCTTCTACACCAACTACCAGACCTTCGCCTACCTCAACGGCATCACCCTCAGGGCCGTGCCCACCGACATCCACAACGGATTCGCGGTGCCCGACATCTCGGAGTTCGAGAAGCTGGTCAACGGAAAGACCCGCGCGGTGCTGCTCAGCAACCCCTGCAACCCTTCGGGAAAGCTGTTCAGCCGCAGCGAGATGACCGCCATAGGGGAATTCTGCCGCAAACACGACCTCTTCCTCATTTCCGATGAGGTCTACAGGGAGTTCTGCTATACCGACGAGCCTCACTTCTCGGCCATGAACATCCCCGGCTGCGAGCAGAACGTGATTCTCGTGGATTCGGTTTCGAAGCGCTACAACCTCTGCGGCGCCAGGATAGGCTGCATCGTCTCGCACAACAAGGACGTGATGGCTGCGGCCATGAAATACGCCCAGTCCAGGCTGTGCCCTCCCGTATTCGGCCAGTATGCCGCGATGGGCGCGCTGGACACTCCCCAGGAGTACTTCACCGAAGTCAGGGAGGAATACATCAGGCGCCGGGACTGCGCCCTGAAGCTCATTAACGAGATACCCGGAGTCTACGCCCCCATGCCCTACGGAGCGTTCTACACCGTCGCGGAACTCCCTGTCGAGGACGCGGAGGACTTCGCAAGGTGGATGCTCTCCGAATTCAGGCTCGACGGCCAGACCACCATGGTCACCCCCGCCGCATCGTTCTACAAGACGCCCGGAACGGGCAGGAACCATGTCCGCATAGCCTACGTGCTCGAAGTGCCCGAACTCAGGAAGGCGCTGCACGTGCTGGCCGAAGGACTTTCCGCCTACAGGAAGAAGCATCACCAATAGCAAGGCATGATGAGACCATCGTTCAGCACTCTCACCGACCTGTACAATTTCGCGACTTCCAGATATGCCCGCAGGATGGCGTCGGGATTCGCGGACGGCACGAGCAGCTACAGCTACGGCCAGTTCAAGGACTGTTGCGACAACATTTCGAGAATCCTTTCCAACTTCGGCATAGGCGCCTCCGACAAGGTGGCCATACTCTCCGAGAACATGCCTAACTGGAGCGTGGCGTTCTTCGCGATCACCGCATTCGGACGCATAGCCATCCCGATGCTGCCCGACCTCTCGCATGACGAGGTCGAGAACATACTCGCGCATTCCGAGGCCAAGGCGATCTTCGTCTCCCGCAAGCAGCTGCCGAAGCTCAGCGAGGACACCATAAAACGGCTGAACCTCGTCATAGACATAGCCGACTTCGACTTCATAAAGGCGACCGGAGAGTCCTACACCTGCGACGGCAAGGTCAGCGTGCCCACGCCGCTGGACATAGCGGCGATACTCTACACCTCGGGAACGACAGGTAACGCCAAAGGGGTGATGCTCAGCCACCGCAACTTCTGCTTCAACGTGCTCTCCTCCTGGAACAGCTTCCGCATCAAGAAAAAGGACGTGTTCCTGTCCATACTCCCGATGGCGCACACCTACGAGCTGAGCATAGGAATGCTGTATCCCTTCGCCATGGGTGCAAGGGTCGCATATCTCCAGAAAGTGCCCACGCCTTCGGTGCTTCTCTCCACGCTCAAGCAGATACGTCCCACGGAAATGCTTTCCGTGCCCCTGATAATCGAGAAAATCTACAAGAGCAGCATCATACCGACCATCAACGGCAGCAAGTTCCTCCAGTTCCTGCGCGACAACATGGCCTGGCTGCTGTATACCCTGATCGGCATCAAGCTGCGCAAGACCTTCGGAGGCAGGCTCAAGTTCTTCGGAATAGGCGGTGCGAAGCTCGACCCCACGGTGGAGGCCTTCCTGAAGAAGACAGGCTTCCCCTACTCGATAGGCTACGGACTCACCGAGACGGCACCGCTCATCTGCGCAGCGCCTCCGGGGAAGACGAAGGTCGGCTCTACGGGGAAGGCCGTGCCCGGAATCGAGGTGAAGCTCTGCAACATCAATCCCGAGACAGGGGAAGGCGAGATAAGCGTCAAGGGCCCGAATGTGATGCTCGGCTACTACAAGGACTACGACAGGACCTTGTCCGTCCTGAGCCACGACGGCTGGTTCCGCACCGGAGACCTCGCATGCTGCGATGAGAAGGGCAGGTATTCCGTCAAGGGCAGGCTCGGCAACCTGATTCTCGGAGCTTCCGGAGAGAACATCTATCCGGAGGAAATCGAGAATGTGATCAACAGCATGGACGGAATCTCCGAATCCCTGGTAATCGAGCGTGACGGGCAGCTGGTGGCGCTCGTGCAGTTCAACGACAATGTCATTGACTGGGATCTCGAGGGCAAGGACAAGTTCATCGAGGACCTCGAGGCGCGCAAGAAGGCAATACTGGAATTCGTGAATTCGAGGGTGAGCAAGTTCATGAAGATACGTTCGGTCGAGGTGCAGCGCGAACCGTTCACCAAGACCGCGACCCACAAGATCAAGCGTTTCCTCTACACCAAGGGGGACAAGCCCGACTCCGGCAAAACCGCCGGCCAGAACTGATAATCGCCGTTGCACAGGGCATATACCTGCAAGGCGGCATTGGCTCCCGAAAAGGGAAGGGACCCACGGAGTGGGGAGGACCGCCGGCAGGTTATATGCCCCTGGCAGCGGCGGCTTGCTCTAGCGGAGGTCTGCCAGGTCGAGGACCAGACGTTCGGTCTTCTCCCAGCCGAGGCAGGGGTCGGTAATCGAGCAGCCGTAGCGGCCTTCGCCGGCCTTCTGGGCCCCGTCCTCTATATATGACTCTATCATGAGCCCCTTGACCAGCCGGCAGATGTCCGCATTATGCCTGGCGCTGTGCAGCACTTCCTTGGCTATGCGTATCTGTTCCAGATACTTCTTCCCCGAATTGGAATGGTTGGTGTCCACGATCACGGCCGGGTTGGCCAGGTCCGAAGCGGCATACAGCCCGCAGAGCTGCTCCAGATCCTCGTAATGATAATTGGGATGTGCGTTGCCCCGGGAATCCACATAGCCGCGCAGGATGCAGTGCGTCAGAGGATTGCCCTTGCTCTCCACCTCCCAGTTGCGATATATGAAGGTCTGGGGGCTCTGGGCGGCGGTAAGGGCGTTCATCATCACCGTAAGGTTGCCGCCCGTGGGATTCTTCATGCCCACCGGCACGTCGATGCCGCTCGCCGTCAGACGGTGCTGCTGGTTCTCCACCGAGCGCGCGCCGACCGCCACGTATGAAAGCAGGTCGGAAAGGTATTTGTGGTTCTCGGGATACAGCATCTCGTCGGCGCAGGAGAACCCGGTCTCGTTCAATGCGCGTATATGTATTTTCCTGATGGAGATCAGGCCCTTGAGCATGTCGGACGCGGCCTTGGGATCAGGCTGGTGCAGCATGCCCTTGTAGCCCGCCCCGGTGGTGCGCGGCTTGTTGGTATAGATGCGCGGCACGATGACTATCTTGTCGGCAACTTTCTCCTGGAGCCCGCGCAGGCGCGTGATATAGTCTATCACCGCGTCCTCCCTGTCGGCCGAGCACGGCCCTATCAGCAGCAGCAGCCTGTCGCTTTCGCCGGTGAAAATCTTCCTTATCCGCTCGTCGTTGCCCTCCTTGGCGGCGCGCCCCTCATCGGAGACGGGATACATCTCCTTGAGTTCCTGGGGAATGATGAGCTTCCGCTTGAAAATCATGTTCATATCTGGTTCCTCCTTTCAGTCCTTGTCGAAACTTGAGCGTCTCCGCGTTGAGAGCCGCATCATGTCCTTCAGCTTTTCGGCGTCCGACCTGTCCAGCGCATCTCGCAGTTCCATGAACTTCTCCGCGAACAGGTCCATCTGCGAAAGCAGCGCCTTCCTGTTGGCCAGGAACAGCTCCGTCCACATGTTCTCGTTGATTCTCGCTATCCTTGTGAGGTCGCGGAAGGAATCCCCGGTATAGGCTGCGAAATGCGTGCACTCCCGGCAGTCCATCAGGGCGACGGCCATACAGTGCGCGAGCTGGGAGAGGAAAGCGATCATCTCGTCATGCTCAGCCGGGCTCAGCACAGAGACCTTCGCGAATCCGAGCAGTCCGGCGAGTTCCCTGAGCGCCGCAATCCCCTCCCTGCTGTTTCTTTCCGTGGGGGTTATTATGAAATTGGCATCCCTGAAGATACGCCTGTCACTGTTCTCCACGCCGCTGAGCTCCCTGCCCGCCATGGGATGTGCCGCCACGAACTCCACCCCGGGGCCAAGCAGGTCCTGGATGCATCCGACCAGGCTTCCCTTGACGCCGGTGACATCGGTGACAAGGGCTCCGGGCCTTATGCAGCCGCCGTATTCCCGGACCCAGGCTTCAAAATCGTGTGGATAGAGCGCGAACACTATCAGGTCGAAGGCGGCGACGTACTCCGGACGGACGGAAGTCTCCCCGTGCCGTATGATTCCCCTGCGCAGGGCGGTATCTATCGCCGATCGGCTCCGGTCAATACCTCCGAGCTCGAAGCCGGCGGCGGAAAGCGCATCGGCGTACGAGCCTCCGATCAGGCCCATGCCGACTATAAGAATCTTCTTTTCGGGAGTCAGGAAAGCCATAGGCCTACAGGGATTGCGCCAGAGGCCAGTCGGTGCCGAAGCGGAGGGCGAGCTGGTCGCAGAGAACCACGGCCACAAGGCAGCTTACCACAGGGCATATTCTCCTTATTATCGCAGGGTCGTGGCGGCCCTTTATCTGCAGTTCGGTCTCCTGTCCTCTGACGAAGTCCACGCTCTGCTGGACCTTTGCTATGGACGGAGTGGGGCGAACCGCCATATTGAAGACCACGGGCATGCCATTGCTTATTCCGCCGTTTATGCCGCCGCTGTTGTTGGTCCGGGTCACCACCCTCCCGTCCCGCATGCGGAAGGCGTCATTGGCCTCGGAACCGCGAAGCTCCGCAAAGCCGAAGCCTCTGCCGAACTCTATGCCCTTTATTCCTCCTATCGCGAACACTGCGCGGGAAATCACTCCTTCAAGCGAATCGAACCAGGGTTCGCCGACTCCTGCGGGCAGGCCCGACACGGCGGTCTGAACTATCCCGCCCAGGGAATCCCCGTCAGACCGCGCCGCAGCAATCTCCGCCTGCATGGCCCCGGCCACGTCGGACAGCACGGGGAAGCTTTCGGATTCGAGCCGCCTTATCTGCGCCGCGCAGTCATCGCCGAAAGGCCGGTCAGACACGGCGCCGCAGCGGAGAATGTGGGTGCCGACGGCAATACCCTTCATGGCGAGGGCCCCCATGCAGACGGCTCCGGCCGCGACTATCCCGGCCGTAACCCTGCCCGAGAAATGCCCTCCGCCGCTCTTGTCCTGGAATCCGTGGTATTTCACCTGCGCGGTGAAGTCGGCATGCGAAGGCCTGGCTATGTCCGCAGTCCCGGAATAGTCGGAGCTGCGCGTGTCCGTGTTCGGTATCACGATGGTGAGCGGACTGCCCGAGGTGAAGCCTCCGCAGACCCCGCTCAGTATGCGGAACGCATCCTTTTCGACACGGGCGGTGTCGGTCGGGCCGGAAGGTCTTCTGCGCGAAAGCCAGGAGGCGATGGCGGCCTCGTCCACAGGAACGCCGGGTGCCAGGCCGTCAAGCACGGCTCCCACCGCAGGGCCGTGGCTTTCACCGAAGACGGTGAGCTGTACGCTTGTGCCTATGGTGTTCTTCATCTCATCAGAAGGACGCGGCGAGCTTGAAGCGCTCGCACAGGGAGCTGAGCTCGGCGATCATGCTGCGGCCCTCCTCGGTGTAGACATTGCCGTCCAGCTCGATGTAGAAATAATATGTCCATTTCAGCCCCTTCATCGGACGGCTGCGCAGACTGCACATGTTGTAGCCGTGGGAGCCGATGATGTTCAGCATCTTGGCCAGCGAGCCGGCCTCGTTCTTCACGGTGAAGGTCAGTATGAAATGCTTGCCCATGCGCCTCCTGTCGCTGTCGGTGGAGAGCACGCGGGAGAATGCGGCGAAACGGGTGGTGTTCACGCCGCTCGTGTTGATGTTCTTCTCTATGACCTTGAGCCCGTATATCTCCGCGCTCTCCAGGCTGGCTATGGCGGCTACCGAGGGGTCGTTCCTCTCGGCGACCATGCGGGCCGCCAGCGCGGTGTTCGGATATTCGTGCGTGAGGTACTTCCTCTCATGGATATATGCCGCGCACTGGGAAAGCGCCTGCTGGTGGCTGACCACTTCCCTCACGGTCGCCGGAGTAGCGCCCTCGACGCCCAGCAGGTTCTGTACGGCCTCGAGCTCGAGCACCTGGTTCACGAAGAGGTCGCCGGAGAACATGAGGTCGGTCACGGCGCCCACCTCTCCGGCGGAGCTGTTCTCGAGCGGGAGCACGGCCGCATCGGCCTCTCCCGAGGCGCAGGCGGAATATGCCTGTTCGAAGTCCATGCAGGGGACAAGCGTGGCCGAGGGGAACATCTTCGCCGCCGCGATGGAGGCGAAGGCACCCGGCACGCCGGAATACGCCACCTTCATGCCGCTCATCAGGCGCTCCTGATAGCTGCGCGAAAGCGACATCATGTTCTTCTGGAAGTTGACGTAGTATTCCCGTATGGTATCGTCACCCACGAGCTCCGAATTCCTCCTGACCAGCTCGGCCTCCCTCACCTCGTCGCGGACAGCCATTCCGCGCTGCATCTTGTAGTCCGCCACATTGCGGCATTCAAGCATCCTCTTTTCGAACAGCTCTGCAATCTGGGCATCAAGCTCTCCGATACGCTTCCTTATATCCTTGAGTTCGTCCATCCGGGAAATGAAATTTGTACCCCCTAGGCGAATCGAACGCCTATCGTAGGAACCGGAATCCTAAATTTTATCCATTAAACTAAGGGGGCGTGAACCGCAAAGATAGCAATTTTTTCCGCCGTACACGAGAAGTTCCGAATTTTTGCGGTATTTTTGGAGCGGATTACTAAAACCAATTATTCAGATATGAAAACTGCTTACGTATTTCCCGGACAGGGAGCCCAGTTCTCCGGAATGGGCAAGGAGCTCTACGAGAACTGCGGCGAAGCCCGCAGCCTCATGGACAAGGCCAACGAAATCCTCGGCTTCAGAATCACCGACATAATGTTCGAGGGCAGCGCCGACGACCTCAAAGCCACCAAGGTCACGCAGCCCGCAGTGTTCCTGCATTCAGTGTGCGCGGCCGTAGCAGCCGAAGGCGTTCCAGCCGCCGACATGGTCGGAGGGCATTCCCTCGGAGAGTTCTCGGCCCTTGTCGCCTGCGGCGCCGTGGCCTTCGAAGACGCGCTCAGGCTCGTTGCCGTGCGCGCCGAAGAGATGCAGAAATGCTGCGAGGTCAAGCCCGGCATAATGGCGGCCATCATCGGACTTCCCGACAGCAAGGTGGAAGAGGTATGCGCCTCCGTGGACGGCCTCGTGATCCCCGCCAACTACAACAGCGACGGGCAGGTCGTGATCTCCGGTGAGAAGGAAGCCGTCGAGAAGGCTTGCGAGCTTCTCAAGGCTGCCGGCGCCAAGCGGGCCCTCCCCCTCAGCGTGAGCGGAGCCTTCCACTCCCCGCTCATGGAGCCCGCGCGCGTGAAGCTGGCCGAAGCCATCGAGAGGACCGAGGTCAAGGCTCCGGTATGCCCTATCTACCAGAACGTAAACGCACTGCCCGAGACCGACCCTGCAAGAATCAAGGAGAACCTGCTCAAGCAGCTCACCTCTCCCGTGAGATGGACCCAGACCGTGAAGAACATGATTGCCGACGGAGCCGTGAACTTCAAGGAATTCGGCCCCGGCAACGTGCTTCAGGGACTGATAAAGAGAATAGCGCCGTCAACCGGCACGGAGGTCACAATCCTCTGACGCCAAAGCGGCATCGGATATTTCAGCGGGTTTCAAGCACATTGAAGCCCGCTTTTTCCAATAATGCGCACGTGTCAGCGGTCCCGCCGGCAAGCCTGACGCCGAAGGCGGTGAACTCCCTGCGGACGGGATAGTCGCCGCGCAGCTTTTCGAAGAGCCCGGGCCGGGCCCGGAGCGTCCTGTCGTCCGCCATCACGTCATAGCTGTAGAGAATCGCTTCGGCCAGCACCTCCCCGGGACTTTTGCCTCTGGCGTCCATGGTGAACTCAAGGGCCCGGTCCGGAAGCGGCAGGGCGGACGGAGACCAGTCCGCAAGCGGCAGGCCGAGACAGCGGGCGACGGTGCGCACGCTTGCGACGGTGGCGGCCGCCTTCCCGTCGGCGCTGTAGCCGGCGATGTGCGGAGTGGCGATGTCGAGCATTTCCATAAGCTCCCTGTCGATGTCCGGCTCATGCTCCCACACATCCAGGACAGCACCTCCGACGGAACCCCCGCCCAGCGCCGCCTTGAGCGCATCGCCGTCGACCACGGGGCCGCGCGAGCTGTTCATCAGAATCTGCCCGGGGCGCAGCCGCGAAATCATCTCCTCTCCGAAAAGGTGCCACGTGGCATCCCCGCCTTCGTGCGACAGAGGGACATGCAGGGTGACGATGTCGCTTTCCTCCACCAGCCTGTCGAGGCTCACGAAGGCTTCCGGCCCCTCGCGCCGCGCCCTCGGCGGATCGTTGAGCAGGATCCTCATGCCCAGAAGCGAGGCGATTTCCGCGACCTTCGACCCCACGTTGCCCGCTCCGACGACCCCGAGCGTCATGGCGGAGAGGTCGAGACCCCGCCTGCGGGCGAGGGTCACGAGGACGGAACCCGCATACTGCCCGACCGACCATGAATTGCAGCCGGGGGCGTTCCGCCAGACTATACCCCGGGACGCGCACCATTCGGTGTCTATATGGTCATATCCTATGGTCGCCGTGGCGATGACCCTGACCGACGAACCCTCGAGCAGGGAGGCGTCGCACCTGGTGCGGGTGCGCGTAATCAGCGCGTCGGCATCCCTGACGGCCGCCGCATCGGTCTCCCCGCCGGGCAGATACACCACCTCGGCATAAGGCTCGAACACTCCCCTGATGAAGGGTATCTTGTCGTCGCATACTATCTTCATGTCTGCAAATAAAGGAAAAAATCATTAACTTGGGAGCATGAACAGCAACAATAAGCTCATCCTCGGCATTTCCTTCGTCCTGGGATGCCTGATTCTGGGATTGTGCACGGTCGGCGCCGTCAGGGCGAACCGCGCATTCGACAGGACCGTATCCGTAAAAGGCCTCTGCGAACGCCAGGTCAAGGCCGATAAGGTAATCTGGCCGCTGGCATACAAGCTCGGAGGCAACAGCCTCACCGACCTCTATTCGCGGGTCAGCTCCATGAACGCCAAGGTCGTGGACTTCCTCACCTCGTCCGGAGTGCCCGAGGAAGAGATTTCAGTCAACGCCCCCGAAATTGAGGACAACCGCGCCGTTTCCTACAGCAACAACGCAGTCTACAACTACGTCGTCACCTCGGTGGTCACAGTCTATTCCGACAACGTCGACCTGGTGATAGAGCTCCGCAACCGCGTAGGCGAGCTGATCGAGCAGGGAGTGCCCATAGGGACCGCCGGCTCATGGACCAACCCAACGGTGTTCTCCTTCGACGGGCTCAACGACATCAAACCCGGCATGATAGAGGAGGCGACGGCCAACGCACGCGCCGCAGCGCAGAAGTTCGCCAAGGACTGCGACAGCCGCCTCGGGAAAATCAAGACGGCCTCACAGGGGCAGTTCACGATCAGCGACAGGGATTCGAACACACCCTACATCAAGAACGTCAGGGTGGTGACCAGCGTCACGTACTACCTTGACGACTGATTCCGACCGGAAACGGTCCGCAGGTTCGAGGGCTTACCGCGCGATCCAGGTCCGGATGCACGGAAGACATGATTCCCCCGTTTTCGTCCAATCAGGATCTTCCGCTTCAGAAACGCGCGTTCGGTTTTGCATTGCGCTCGGCTTCTGCGTATATTTGACACCTACATCAAAAAAACGAATCTTATGAAGAAAATCCTCTGCGCCCTGCTTCTCGCCGGGGCGATGATCTCCTGCAACACGGCGGAGAAGGGCCCCGCGCCCGAAGACTTCGTCCGCATCGAGGGACAGAATCTCATAGAGCCCGACGGCAGCAGGCTGTTCATCATGGGCACCAACCTGGGCAACTGGCTGAATCCCGAAGGCTACATGTTCGGATTCAGCAGGGCCAACTCCGCACACTTCATCGACGAGATGTTCTGCCAGCTCGTGGGCCCGGACTACACGGCCGACTTCTGGAAGCGCTTCAAGGACAACTACGTGACGCGCGAGGACATCGAATTCATAGCCTCCACCGGCGCGAACACGATACGCCTGCCCTTCCACTACAAGCTCTTCACCGACGAGGACTACATGGGGCTGAGCGCGGCGCAGGACGGCTTCGAGAGGGTTGACAGCCTCGTGTGCTGGTGCAGGGACAACGGTCTCTATCTGATACTTGACATGCACGACGCGCCGGGCGGCCAGACCGGCGACAACATCGACGACAGCTACGGCTACCCCTGGCTGTTCGAGAGCGAGAGGAGCCAGCAGCTGTTCTGCGACATCTGGCGCAGCATAGCCGAACGCTACAAGGACGAGACAACCATCCTGGGCTACGAGCTGATCAACGAGCCCATCGCGCCCTATTTCGAGAACATGGATGAGCTCAACGGCAAGCTGGAGGCCCTGCACAAGCGTGCGGTCAAGGCGATACGCGAAGTTGACACCAACCACATAATCCTGTTGGGCGGGGCACAGTGGAACGGCAACTTCAAGCCCTTCTCCGACTGGAAATATGACGACAAGATAATGTACACCTGCCACCGCTACGGAGGCGACCCCACCAAGGCCGCCATCCAGGAGATCATAGACTTCCGCGACAAGGTGGACCTGCCCATGTACATGGGCGAGATAGGGCACAACACCGACGAATGGCAGGCCGCATTCTGCAAGACGATGAGGGAGAACAACATAGGCTACACCTTCTGGCCCTACAAAAAGGTGGACGGCTCATCGTTCGTGGCTATCAGGCGGCCCGACGGCTGGAAGAGGCTCGTGGAGTTCGCCGAAGCCCCGCGCGGCACATATCAGGAAATCCGCGATGCGCGCCCCGACCAGCAGGAGATGAGGCGGCTCATGGACGAGTTCATCGAGAATGCCAGGTTCGCGAACTGCATCCCGCAGGAAAGCTACATACTCTCGCTGGGCATGCAGGATCCCGTCCGCTGATTTCGGCCCGGCAATTGCAAACAAGTTTGCATTGCTCTCGGCTTTTTCGTACATTTGTAATGATTATGCTTGATTTGCAATAACCAAAACAAATTCAATAAAACTAATACATAGCTATGTCCAAAGAAAAGAAATTCATTACCTGTGACGGTAATCAGGCAGCGTCGAACATCGCCTACCTTTTCAGCGAGCACGCGGCCATCTACCCTATCACACCTTCTTCGACTATGGCGGAGAACATCGACGAATGGGCCGCTCACGGCAAGAAGAACCTCTGGGGTGAGACCGTAAAGGTGACGGAGATGCAGAGCGAGGCCGGCGCTGCGGGAGCGGTGCACGGTTCGCTGCAGGCGGGAGCCCTGACATCCACCTTCACCGCATCACAGGGACTTCTCCTGATGATTCCCAACATGTACAAGATTGCCGGCGAACTGCTTCCCGCAGTGTTCCATGTGTCCGCGAGAGCCCTCGCATCGCACGCCCTCTCAATCTTCGGTGACCATCAGGACGTAATGGCCTGCCGTCAGACAGGATTCGCGATGCTGGCCTCCGGCTCCGTCCAGGAAGCCCAGGACCTCGCAGCAGTCGCACATCTTTCGGCCATCAAGGCCTCCGTGCCCTTCCTGCACTTCTTCGACGGATTCCGCACCTCGCATGAAATCCAGAAGATCGAGGCCATCGACGAAGGCGACCTCAAGAAGCTCGTCAGCGAGAAGGCCCTGGAGAACTTCCGCACCCGCGCCCTCAACCCCGACTCTCCCGTGACCAGGGGAACTGCGCAGAACGGAGACGTATACTTCCAGGCCGTCGAGTCCCGCAACCAGGTATATGAAGCCGTTCCCGACATAGTGGCGCGCTACATGGGCGAAATCGGAGAAATCACCGGACGCCAGTACAGGCCCTTCGAATACTACGGCGACAAGAACGCCGAATGCGTGATCGTGGCCATGGGCTCCGTAACCGAGACCATCAGGGAGACTATAGACTACCTCGCCACCAAGGGGCGCAAGTACGGAGTCATCACCGTGCATCTCTACCGTCCTTTCTCCGAGAAGTATTTCCTCAAGGTGCTCCCCAAGAGCGTCAGGAAAATCGCCGTCCTTGACAGGACCAAGGAGCCCGGAGCCCTCGGAGAGCCCCTGTTCCTCGATGTCAAGGCCCTGTTCCAGGGCAAGGAGAACGCTCCCCTCGTGATAGGCGGACGCTACGGACTGTCCTCAAAGGACACCACCCCCTCACAGATCATCGCGGTCTACGACAACCTCGACCGCAAGGAGCCCAAGGCCGACTTCACCATCGGCATCGTGGACGATGTGACCTTCAAGAGCCTTCCCACCAAGGGAGAGATTTCCATCATGAAGAAGGGCACTACCGAGTGCAAGTTCTACGGGCTCGGCTCCGATGGAACAGTGGGCGCCAACAAGAACACCATCAAAATCATCGGAACCCACACCGAACTCTACTCACAGGCCTACTTCGACTACGACTCCAAGAAGTCCGGAGGATACACCTGCTCGCACCTGAGGTTCGGCAAGTCGCCCATCAAGGCCCCCTATCTCGTGAACACCCCCGACTTCGTGGCCTGCCACGTGCCTTCATACCTCGAGAAGTATGACGTGCTCAAGGGCATCAAGGAGGGCGGCAGCTTCCTGCTCAACTCCCTCTGGGACGAGGAGGAGACCGTAAAGCGCATCCCCGACTACGTGAAGTCCGTGATAGGACGCAAGAAAATCAAGTTCTACATCATCAACGCCACCAAGATTGCCGAGGAAATCGGACTCGGCGGACGCACCAACACCATACTCCAGAGCGCATTCTTCCGCATCACCGGAATCATACCCGGGGAAGACGCCGTGAAGTACATGAAGGACGCCGCCCTCAAGTCCTACGGCAAGAAGGGCGAGAACGTGGTCAACATGAACTACGCCGCAATCGACAGGGGCGGAGAATACGTGGAGGTCAAGGTTCCCGCAGAGTGGGCGAACATCAACGCCAAGTTCGTGAACCACAACGCCGGCCGTCTCGCCACTCCTTTCGTCAAGGAAATCGCCGACGTGGTGAACGCACAGTGCGGCGACACCCTGCCCGTGAGCGCGTTCCTGCCCTACATGGACGGAACCATGCCCGCCGGCACCGCAGCCTACGAGAAGCGCGGAGTCGCCGTCAACGTGCCCGTTTGGGATCCCGAGAAGTGCATACAGTGCAACACCTGCGCCTTCGTCTGCCCTCACGCCGCAATACGCCCGTTCCTGCTCGACGCAGAGGAAGCCGCCGCAGCCCCCGAAGGAGTCAAGATTGCCGACGGCAAGGCCAACCTCAAGGAATACAAGTACGCCCTCGCCGTATCGGTGGCTGACTGCACCGGATGCGGCAACTGCGTGGACGTATGCCTCGCCAAGGACAAGGCCCTCAGCATGGCTCCCTACATGGACCGCGTAGACGACCAGGCCGGATTCGACTGGCTCAACTCCAAGGTCGGATACAAGACTCCCCTCGACCCCAAGGCCAACCTCAAGAACTCCCAGTTCGCACAGCCTCTGTTCGAGTTCTCCGGAGCCTGCGCAGGCTGCGGCGAGACCCCTTACATCAAGAACATCACCCAGCTCTTCGGCGACCACATGATGATTGCCAACGCCACCGGATGCTCTTCGATCTACGGCGCCTCCTTCCCCGCATCGCCCTACTGCACCGACGCCCACGGTCACGGTCCCGCATGGCAGAACTCCCTCTTCGAGGACAATGCCGAGTTCGGACTCGGAATGAGGCTCGGCTCCGAGCGCATGCGCGACACGGTGGCCGCCCTGATGGCCAAAGGCCTCGAATGCCCCGACTGCAGCGATGAAATCAAGGAACTCTTCCGCAAATGGCTCGACGGGCGCAAGGACTACGCCACCACGCGCGAAGTCGCAGACAAGCTCGTTCCACTCATGGAGGAGTGCGGATGCGAGACCTGCAAGTCCCTGCTCCAGCTCAAGCACTACATACCCTCACGCAGCCAGTGGATCTTCGGCGGCGACGGATGGGGCTATGACATCGGCTACGGCGGACTCGACCATGTGCTTGCCTCCGGCGAGAACGTGAACGTGCTCGTGCTCGACACCGAGGTATATTCCAATACCGGAGGACAGTCGTCCAAATCGACCCCCGTGGGAGCAATCGCCAAGTTCGCGGCTTCAGGAAAGAAGATACGCAAGAAGGATCTCGGAATGATGGCCATGAGCTACGGCTACGTATATGTGGCCCAGGTGGCCATGGGAGCAAGCCCCGTGCAGTTCCTCAACGCCATCAAGGAGGCCGAGGCCTACGACGGACCTTCGCTGATCATCGCCTACTCGCCTTGCATCAACCACGGCCTGAAGGCAGGCATGGGACTCAGCCAAAAGGAGGAGAAACTCGCCGTCGAGTGCGGATACTGGCACCTGTACCGCTACAATCCGGCTCTCGAGGAGCAGGGCAAGAACCCCTTCACCCTCGACTCCAAGGAGCCCGACTGGAGCAAGTTCCAGGACTTCCTGAAGGGAGAAGTACGCTTCGCCTCGCTCTACAAGCTCTTCCCCGAGAACGCCGCCGAGCTTCTCGAGAAGACGGAGGAGTTCGCGAAAGTGCGCCTCGATACCTACAAGAGGCTTGCAGGCAAATAACGCAACCAAATTCTATCACCCAAGATGATTAGAAAATTCATAATTTCAATGACTGCGCTTCTCGGCGCAGTCATTTTGGGATACGGGCAGGAGCTGCCCCAGCTTCCCAACGACCCCGAAACGAGAGTCGGCAAACTTGAGAACGGAATGACCTACTATATACGTCATAACGACAAGCCTGCCGATAGGGCCGAATTCTATCTCGCGACCAATGTAGGTGCCATCCAGGAGACCCCCGACCAGGACGGTCTCGCACACTTCCTGGAGCACATGTGCTTCAACGGAACCAAGAACTTCCCCGGCAAGAGCCTGCTCGAGTGGCTCCAGAGCATCGGAGCCTCCTTCGGAGGCAACGTCAACGCCTCCACAGGCGTCGAGCAGACCATCTACATGCTCAACAACATTCCCCTGATACGCCCCACGGTGGTGGACAGCTGTCTGCTCATCATGCACGACTACTCTCACTTCGTGACCTGCGACCCCGAGGAAATCGACAAGGAGCGCGGGGTGATTCTCGAAGAGAAGCGTTCGCGCAACACAGCCGGCTGGAGAATGATGGAGAAGTCAAGGCCCTATATCTACGGAGATTCCAAGTACGCGACCTGCTCCATCATAGGCAGCGAGGAGAACCTCAAGACCTTCAAGCCCGAAAGCCTGGTGAACTTCTATCACACCTGGTATCGTCCGGACATGCAGGCCCTCATCGTTGTAGGTGACATAGACGTGGACGAGGTAGAGGCAAAAATCAAGTCCACCTTCGCCGACATCCCCGCGCCCGAGAACCCCAAGGCCAAGGACGTGATAATGATTCCCGGCAACGAGGAGCCGATAGTCGGAATCCTCACCGACCCCGAGAACACGAGCAGCAGCTTCGAAATCTACTGGAAGACCGAGCCCACCCCCGAGGAGTTCAACAGCACTTCCCTCGGACTGATGGAGGACATACTCGAGAGCATAATCTCCACCGTGATGAACGAGCGCTTCAGTGACATAAGCGCCACTCCCGAGGCTCCCTACCTGACCGCCGGATTCGGCTTCGGAGAGCTCACCGAGACCTGCGACGCAATCTACGGACAGGCCGTCTGCAAGGACGGGCAGGATCTCGCCGCATTCGAGTCACTGCTCACCGAAATCGAGAGGATGAAGCGCTACGGCTTCACCGACAACGAAGTGGAGAGAGCCAAGAGCGAGCTGCTTTCACGCTACGAGGCCGCGATGAAGAGCGCCGACACCCGCCAGAACTCCGAGTTCGTATATCCTCTCATATACAACTTCTTCGACAACGAACCTTTCATGACTCCCGAGACCGAATATGAGTATGCGAGCATGATGATGCAGCAGATTCCCGCCCAGATCATCAATCAGGCGCTCACCCAGCTCATCACCCCCGAGAACATCGTGGTCCTCTATTCGGCTCCCGAGCGCGAGGGCATGAAGCTTCCCACCGAGGCAGAAATCAAGGATATCATCACCAGGGTGGAGAACGCCGAGATAGAGCGTCCCGCAGGTGAGGACATTCCCGAGAGCTTCCTTGACGCCGCCGCACTGAGCGGAAGCAAGGCAGTATCCACCGGCGAAGGACTCTACGGCTCCACCGTGGCCGAGCTCGCCAATGGCGTCAAGGTAGTCATGCTCCCCACCGACTACGAAAAGGACAACATCTCCTTCAGCATCTACAAGAAGGGAGGAAAGAGCCTGATTTCCGACGAGGACCTCTATTCCTTCGATGACAACCTCTGGTCCCTCTATCTGCAGAACACCGGAGTTTCCGGCTTCTCATCCACCACCGTGATGAAGATGCTCTCAGGAAAGCAGGTATCCGTATCTCCTTTCATTGACACGTACGCCCACGGAGTGGCCGGAGCCACAACTGCAAAGGATCTCGAGACAGGGCTTCAGCTCGCATACCTCTACTTCGCGGATCCCCGCTTCGACCAGGCCGAATATGACCTGGGAGTCAGCCAGATCGAGACCATCCTGCCCAACCTGGAGTCAACCCCCGACTGGAAGCTCAACCAGGAAATCTATGAGAACGCCTACGACAGCCCCCGCCGCTTCCTGATTGACGAGGAGGTAATCGCCAAGGCAAGCCTCGCCACTCTCGAGAAGAACTACAGGAGGCTCTTCAACGATGCAGCCGGAGCAGTGATGTTCATGGTCGGCGACTTCGAAGTCGAGACCGCCCTTCCCCTCGTGGAGAAGTATATCGGCTCAATCAGCGCCGGTGAGCAGGCATTCGACTGGAAATACTGCGGAGACGGACTGGTAAGCGGACGCAAGATCAATGACTTCACCGCCGAGATGGAGACCCCGATGGTCACCGTATACCAGATCTATAACATCGACGCTCCCTACAAGGTCGAGAGCAACGTCACCATGTCTGCCCTTTCATACATACTTGACATGGTCTACACTGCGACCCTCCGTGAGGAGGAAGGCGGCACCTACGGAGCCAGCGCGCTCTACGGAGTCTCTCCGGCCCCTCATGAGACCGTGACCCTGCAGGTTGTGTTCCAGACCAACGTGGAGTCCGCCGACAAGCTGCGCGAGCTCGCTGTCAAGGGCATCGAGGACATAGCCAAGGACGGCCCCACCGCCGACCACTTCGATAAGGCCGTGAAGAACCTGGAGAAGGAGCTTCCCGAGAGCAAGCAGCACAACAGCCTATGGCACAGCGCTCTGCGCCAGCATGAGCTTTACGGGGTAAGCGACTACATCGCAGAGTACGAGGCAGCCATCAAGGCCCTGACTCCCGAGAAGGTACAGAAGGCCGCGGCTGAACTGCTCAACTCAGGCAACTATCTTGAGTTCGTCATGCGGCCCGCTGCTGAATAGTACGGTTGCACCCGCATCTGACAATCAATGGAGGTCCGAAATTTCTTCCGGGCCTCCATTATTTGTGATAGCATTCACGGGCAGCAAGCTTCAGATTCCAGGCCCGCAGCAGAACGCTTTTCCGGAGGTCAAGTGCCATGAGGCGGATTCCGCAGTTTATAGCAGAAGCCCGGCCCTCGATTTGAGAGCCGGGCCTTTGTCAATTCACGCCCGTGGGTCCTGAACAGTCCCTACTCGGCCGAAGAAGCATATTCGAAAGGATAGCTTCCTTCCAGAGGCACGTCAACCGCATTGGTTACGGAATAATACCTCCCCTTTTCGTCAGGGACGGTCACGAACACCACCACATGGCAATTGTCGGCCACCCAATCCTCATCGAGGTCGATAGTGAACACATACTCGGAAGTCTGTCCTGCTTCCACGGTTCCGAGCGAAAAGCCGGAATAGTCGATATTGGTCACCCGGCTGTCGGCATAACGGATGCAGTTGTCATGGATGCCGTAGTCACCTGTCCACATTTCAGGGTGATAGTTCGCCTGCTTGCCCTCGATACCGTCCTCGAGCAGCCATGCACCCACGCTGTACATGCCCGTTTCGGCAGCCTTGACAGAAGCCATCACCACGAGCTGGTTGCCGGCCAGCGAGGAGGAGACGGAGATTCCAGCCTTTGCAGGCAGCTCGGACCAGGCAAGGTCTATCATTTGCCTGAGTCCGCCTTCATCGAGATAATTTTTGTAGGAGTATGCCATGTCGGCGACTACCGTGGGATAGCCTGAAACGCCCATCGCCTGGTCGAGCCGCTGCTCCAGGTATGCCGGGTCTGTACTTTTATAAGTATGAGCCGCTGTATGAATTACCCTGGAGGCATAGTCCTCGTCAGCAAGCACGCTCCTGAGGATTTCAATCATTCCCGGACAGAAGCCGCATTCCGTTCCGGTGAACTGGGTCAGCAGAACCCTTTTCACGAAAGAGGTGTTCTCCGGCTCGGGATCGGCGGGAAGTTCGGGGAGTTCGAAGCCGACGGCCCGGACCTGAACCATTTCCGTCTGCTTCGTGCCGTATGCGGCCCAGAAATAATAGTTGCCGGGCTCCGTGGTCGTAAATGTCATGGAAGGAAGTTCCAGGGGCGTGTTGGTAAGCCCGTCGTAAAGGCGAACGCCTTCGGTGACAGGCACTCCGTCAGCAAGAACCTCAAGCTGCACGGCATCGATGCCGTCAGCCTCTATCACTGTAGCGGAAGCCCGGAGGACAAGAGACTTCACGGAAGGGACGGTGTCGTCATCGTCATGGTCGGCGATTCCGGTTCCGCAGGAAGACAGCGCCGCAGCAAAGGCCGCAAACAGTACGAAAAAGTTTATATTCTTCATATATTCTATTCTAAACAATCCATAAGAAAGCGGCCCGGAGACTGCTTCGGGCCGCCATCTTCTATTCAGGCAGCTGGCTATTCAGACTTGGAGCCGTTGAGAAACTCCTTGAACTTGTCGAGGGTCAGCACGTTGATTTCCACCTCTCCGTACTTGACCTTTGCGGACTCGGGAACGACAGTCCTTGACTTCGGCCTTGCCACGGAGGCGCTGCGGACATCGTACATAGGAGAAAGTGCGGGAGCGGAGCCGTTGCCGCCCTTTACGGAAGCCGTTGCGGAAGCCGCATCTTCAGAGCCGTTCCAGCCCTTGGTCAGAGCCAGACCGGAATCTATCCTGTATCCTCCGATAGAAGCGCCATAGGTGCTTTCCATCACAGCGTTGGGATAGAAGGGCTGAGCCTCTTCATAGCCTTCAGGAAGCAGCATCAGAGGGTTTACTGAAACAGTCTCGCCGCCGGCGGAAACCTCAACGGGGAAAGCCGCATCAACAGGCACGGCATAGCTGCCGTCATATTCATAGTTGACCGTCAGATAGCCCGCATCGGGATTGTTTCCGGCAAGATAGTAGGCTCCGTTGTAGGTCCACGCAGTGAGAGGACTCATGGTGACGGAGTTGAAAGGCGCGGTCACACTGCCATCGGCAGCCACCTCCAGATACCACTTCGGGCCGAAGTCATAGAAGAGAGAAGCCACGTCGTATCCGCTGTAGTCGGGATTGCAGAACAGCTCGTAGGGAGTCTGCGCGGAGAACAGAGGATAGGGTGAATCCTCCTCGTAGCCGAATCCGAGGCAGAGCAGGCGGTTCTGCCCGCGCACCTTGGCGTTGAAGGCCTCAGCCTCGAGCTTGAACTCCTCATAGAGGGCGTCCACCTCATCCTTTGACATGTCGGGATAGAGCTCGTATACATTCTCGGGAAGAGTCTCGGGATAGTCGTTGATACCGTTATAAACCGTCACCTTGGTGGCCATTAATCCGAGGCTGGTATACCCGCCGTTATAATAGTCATGCTGGGAGACTTCAGCGGTCATCGTCCAATCGCCGGGGAGCTCGTCGAACAGAGCGGACTCCACTCTCTCTCCGGCAGGCTGATAAGGGGTGGACTGCACGGCCACCGCGCTGCCGCCTTCCTCGACCACATTCGGGGTCATCTCCTCGTTATATCCCATCACGGCGATTTTTGTTGCCATTCCGTCGACGGAGTTGAAGTACACGTTATAGCCTTCCTCTCCGTTGATGAGTTCAACTTCGGCGGCAGAGAATGCGTTGCCATAAGAGGAGAGAATCTGGGAATAGTCCATGTATTCGAGCAGGCTCTGCCACTCTCTCTCGTAGTTGGCGTTGTAGGCAGCCGAAACCACAGGTACGCTGCCGGTGTTCTTGATGTTGAACCCTACGGTGAAAGGATCGTCGCTCTCGGGTCCGCCGATGGGGGTGACGGTGATTTCGGGAGCCGCGAGGGTCTTGGGAGTAGTGTCGAACTCAAGATGCTGGAAAGACTGGCTGGTTCCCTCGGCATCGCCCATGGAAGTTATGAGCAGGTGGTAATGCGTGTCGGAGGGCACCTCATAGAAAAGGTCGGACAGCAGCAGAACCTGATTGCCTGAAAGCGACCTCGCTCCATTCATGAAGGCGTTCTCCGTTGTCACGAACCACTGGAGGTTGGACTCGTCATTGTCGAGATACGAAAGCATATACTCGTAGGTCGCCTGGTCGAGAACGAACACGCAATACTGATAGACTTCTTCGTCAGGAGTCAGGGTGATGGTTCCCTCGACGGCCTGGATATCCATCTGGACATCCACATCGGCGTCGAGCAGGGCGGGCTCGCGGAGATAGACCACGGTCTCGGCATGATGTCCGGTCCAGTAGTTCGCCTCGTTGGCGATTGCGTCGGGATCTGCGAAGAAGCCTTCGTAGTCAAAGAGAGGAGTGATATAGCCCTCTCCGCTCCAGGACTCTCCCCACGCGAATTCGCCGACCTTGAACACTATCGGCGAGCCGGGCACAAAGAAGTTGTGGAGATACAGCTGCTCCTCGCTGTTGTCGAAGGTCATGGTCTGGGACTTGTCGATGTAATATTCCAAGCCGCCATTGGATGCCATGAACTCAGCGTCTGGAGTGACTCCCATGAAGCCGTTCTTGTTCATGTTGTAGGTGAACAGGTCGGTTACGAGATATCTGAGAGCGTTGCCGGCGGAGGTCACGCTCTCAGGAACCATGACATGAACCCTGAAACTGCCGTAGTCAGTCTCGACCACTGTCAGAGGTTCGGTGTAGTCCGTGGTGGTGAAGGTTGCGGTCAGAACTTCGTCGTAATACTCGTCCTCGACGGTCTTCGCAGCGAGGTATACGGTGTAGTTCGCATTTCCCTCAAGCCCGCTTACGGTGAACTCGTTGTCGCCGTCAACACAGGCTGCGACGGTTCCGGTTGCGAAAAGCACGTCAGGCACAGGTGCGGTTCCGGGCTCTTCGGAATAAACGGCCCAGGCATATTCGCTTATGCGGCCGGTGTGGAGGTTGAGAACGGCTTCAGTGGCTCCGACTGTCGTCACCGAGAGTTCTGCTGTGGGGGGATCAGGAGTTTCGTCCAAAGGTTTGGCACATCCTGCAAGCATTCCGCCAAGAAGCACGAGACTGGTCGCGAGGGCGAAATACGTTGTGATTGGTTTACGCATAGATTATGGTTTTTAAATGGTTAAGCAATTGCCTGTACTACTAACCGTATAAGTGGTACATAACTAGCCTGGAAGCAAAAGTATGTATTCGAAATTTATTTTGCAAATTTTTCTCTTGTCGCAACTTGCTGACATACAATGCGGCATGGCGACCGTTTCGTAAGTTGCAGTTCCGTTTTGCTTGCGATTCGGAACATTCCCGGCCGTTCTGGTTCAAGCTTTTCATTTTTCGGCACATTTTTTAGCAATCTTGTATTTCTTTATTGGATTTATACTGCGGCAGGCATATACGGCACGGGAGGCGGAAGATTTGGGGAAAGCCTCCCTTTGCCGCATATGCCTGCCGCCAATAATCCGACGGCTGTGCTTTACATGCCGCAGACGGGCATCCGGGGAATGCGTCCTTTGCCGCACATGCCTGCCGCCAATAATCCGACGGCAGTGCAATGCATGCCGCAGACGGGCGCCACCCGAAAAATCACGGCTAAAGCGAGCTGTAGATGATCTGCCCGTCGCAGAGCACGCAGCGCACGACGGACGAATCGGCCGAATAGACGTAGTTCGAAATCAGGTTGTGGCAGGGCTGCATGCTGCTCCGGCCGAGGTCGACCAGTATCGCATCGGCCAGCTTCCCTGCGGCCACTTCGCCGGCATCGATGCCGAAGGCCTCGGCTCCGTTGCGGGTGGCCCAGCGGAAGACTTCGGATGCGGGCAGCAGCGAAGGGTCACCGTTCACCTTGGCGAGCAGGGCAGCGAACTTCATCTCCTCGCGCATGTCGAGGTTGTTGTTGGACGAAACTCCGTCCGTGCCTATGGTTATGCGGCAGCCTGAATCGATCGCGAGCTCGTACGGGAAGCGGCCGCTGCCGAGCTTCATGTTCGAGCAGGGGCAGTGGGCGACCGTGACTCCCCTCGCCGCAAGAATCTTCCATTCTTCGGCATCCACATGCACGCAGTGGGCGACAATCACGTCCGGGCCCAGAAAGCCCAGCGAATCGAGGTAGCGCACGGGGGTTGTCCCGTGGTCACGTATGCAGTTCTCGACCTCGGTGCGCGTCTCGGCCACATGGATATGCAGCCTGAGCCCGTTGGCTCTGGCGAACGTTGCCGAACGCTTCAGCTTGTCCGGACCTACCGTATACACGGAGTGGGGCGCCATCACGAGCTGAATGCGTCCGCCGGTGGGATCCTTCCAGTCGTGTACGAACTGCATCTTCTGCTCCTCCAGCGACTTGCTGTGGTTCTCCATCACGGTGATGCCTATCGCGGCACGCATCCCCGACTCCTCCACCGCCTTTATCGTCTCCTCTATCTCGAAGTACATGTCGGAGAAGAAAACGCTTCCGGAAGCGGCCATCTCCCTGACCGCAATATCGCTGCCGCGCCGTATGTCCGCTGCGGTCAGCTTGTCCTCGAACGGCCAGACATACTCCTGCAGCCACTGCTCGAGCGGCATGTCATCGGCATAGCCGCGCATCAGCGTCATGGCCGCATGGTTATGGGTGTTGTAGAGGGCCGGCAGTATCGCCATGCCTTCAGCGTCTATGACCTTGTCCGCCGGAGTCTCCTCGGGAGCGTCCAGATCCGCAAAGCGGCCGTCGCGCACAAGGATATTGCAGCGCTTCGGGCCGAGCAGTACGGCCTTGAGCAGAATCGACTGCGGCGCGCGGAAGTCGTTCTCGAGCTTCGAGCATTCACGGAGAACCACCTCCGCCTGCGCAAGCAGACGCCGGCCCTTCTCCGTCAGCTCGACCCCGCTCCTGCTGCGCCGGAGCAGCCTCCCTCCGGCGAATCTTTCAAGTTCCGAGATGTTCTGGCTCACCGCAGGCTGGGAGAGCCCGAGAGCCTTCGCCGCTGCGGTGAAACTGCCCAGCCCCGCCACGGCGGAAAATATCCTGAGTCTGAAATTATCTATCATCCTGTCAATCTATAAAAAGCTTGTCCTTGTCAAGTTCTTCCTTACGGGAAAGCAGGTCCTGCGCATGGTCCGTCTCGCCGAAAATCTGCAGGAAGCTGCAGTATTTCGCGGTATCGGCGTCGAAGCCGTGGCAAAGCGAATTCACCGTGGCATAATCCCTCATCGCAGGGACATATCCCGTCCCCGCCGCCTGCTTGAGGTAGAACAGCGCCTTGTCGGAAAGACCGGAGATGGTTCCGCTGTCCCTGCCGTCGTCGATGGCGGCACCGCACTGATGGGTGTAGAATTTGCCCAGATAGTATGACGCCATGACCGAGTTCATATTGTATGCGACCATGAGATGCTTATAGAAGCTCTCCTCCTCATAAGATTCGAGGTAGCCGTCATGGTCGGCCACGGCGAGCAGATAGCCTCCGAGGGCCGCCTGGGCGTCCGCAAGGGAGCTGTCCCGCAGGAGCCAGCCCTCAAGTGCGTCATAGGGGTATTCGCTGTCAAGTTCGTCGGCAAAGTTGACGATCCAGGGCAGCTCTGCGAGAATCACCGACGCGTACGGTTCGGCTTCTTCGGCCAGGGCGACGAGCGTGGTGATCCCGGCCATCCCGTCGATGCCGGCGGCTATCAGCAGCCTCGCCTGCTCGGCCTCCCCGCGCCGGTCTCCGGAAAGCGCGTCATGCCTCTTCCGGCATCGGGCCGCCTCGCCGTAATCCCCCTCGGCTTCAGCTATCCTGCCGAGATACAGCCAGGCCTCCGCGGCTTTTTGCGGCGCGCTCTTCTCCAGTTCCTGCGCTGTCCAGCCGAACCAGTCCTTCGCCTGCTTCAGGTCCGGAGCTTCATATCTGGGAGCGTAAAAGAGCAGGGCCAGCTTGAAGGCGCAGTCCCCACGGGCGGGATATCCGATGTCGCAGGCGGCCTTGTACAGAAAACCCGTCGCCCGCTGCCGGCATTCCTCCACGCTCAGGCCCAGCCGTCCGCAATTGAACAGCATTTCATTCATATACAGATCCCCGAGCGCCTCGCCTATCCTGGAATTTCCGGCCGCTGCGGCGGAAGCCGGGCTTTCAGGCCCTTCATGGAGATTCTTCACCTTCGCGGCAAGCACATCCGGCTCGATGCCGTCGGATTCCAGGGCGCTCTTCACCACGCCTATGATTCCGAGCATGTAGTCATCATACCCTATCTCCTCGGCCTCGTCTTCATCATCGAGGTCACCGAAATCCTCCGGATCCCCGTCCACGCCGTTTTCCGGAACGACCCCCGCCCCGCCTTCAGGTCCGACCGGCCATACGCCGTCAGGGCCGTCGTCGAGCCATTCGACATCCACGTCAATTTCATCCTCAACGGCGACGGCCGGCCCCGCATCTTCCGCGGCTCCGGCGGCAACGGTCCGCTGCATGTCGTCTTCAAAGCTATTGTCTAACATTTCCAAAGAATTATCTATTGATGAACAGGCTATGAAAAAGGCATCTTCGGCTCATGCCCGGATTCCCGGAACGGCTGCGGAGATGCCACGTCTGAATCTTTCCGGCCCTCCATTCGGGCCGGGGCCTATTGTCTTTGCGTATATGCTACTCGTCAGGGGTGATTGCTCCCATGGGGCAGGCGTCGGCACATGCGCCGCAGCTGATGCACACCTCGGGATCAATGGAATAGACATCTCCCTCCAGGATTGCTCCGGAAGGGCACTCGCTCTTGCATGAACCACAAGCCACGCAGACGTCAGGATTGATCTTGTAAGCCATTTCTTGAAATTTTATAAGTTAAGTCAACCGCAAAAGTAAGCAGTATATTTGAATTCTCCATTATTTTGCTTCGATTTTTTGTAAATTTGCAGGCGTATGAAGACTTTGCTGACATTGCTGCTGACACTTGCTCTCGGAGCGTCGTTCGAGTTCGACAAGACCATACACGACTTCGGCAAGATAAGCCAGGAAGACGGTCCTGTAAGCTGCACTTTCACCGTCAAGAACACCGGAGACGAGCCTCTGACCATCTTCGCGGTGGTCTCATCCTGCGGATGCACCGGAGCGGAATGGACACGTGAATCCATAGCTCCCGGAGAGAGCGGCGAAGTTTCCGCTACCTACACCAACGACGAGGGGCCCTACCCCTTCGACAAGATTCTCACAGTCTACACCTCGGCCCAGAAGAAGCCGGTTTTACTACACTTGAAGGGAGTGGTGACGAAGTGATGGCCGAACTCAACTACACAGACGAGAACATAAAGACCCTGGTCGGGCTGAAGCACATTCGCAGGCGCCCGGGCATGTATATCGGCCGTCTGGGCGACGGCAAGAACTCAGGGGACGGAATCTACGTGATGCTCAAGGAAATCGTGGACAACTCCATCGACGAGTTCTCCATGGGTTTCGGCAAGGAGGTCAGGATTTCGATAGAGGACCGCAAGGTGACCGTCAGGGACTACGGCCGTGGAATCCCCCTCGACTCCGTGGTGAAGGCGGTCAGCGTGCCGAACACCGGCGCAAAATTCGACAACAAGGCGTTCAAGAAGTCAGTCGGCCTCAACGGGGTCGGTACCAAGGCCGTGAACGCCCTGTCCTCCGAATTCTACGTATGCGCCTACAGGGACGGGGAATGCTCCTGGGCGAGGTTCGAGCGCGGAGAGCTGTGCGAGAGCGGCAAGGAGAGCACTGACGAGAAGAACGGGACGCTGGTCAGCTTCGTGCCCGACAGCCTGATATTCGGAGAATACGCCTTCCAGCACGAGCACGCGGAGACCATGATGAAGAACTACTCCTATCTGAAGAAAGGTCTCACGCTCACCCTCAACGGCCGCAGCTTCAGGTCGGAGAACGGACTCCTCGACCTTGTCAACGACAATCTTTCGGAAGCGCCGCTGTACCCGCCCATCCATCTCGAAGGCGAGGACATAGAGGTGGTCATCAGCCACTGCAATTCCTACGGCGAGAACATCGCCTCCTTCGTCAACGGGCAGAACACCCGCGACGGAGGCACCCATCTCGCGGCCTTCAGGGAGGCCATAGCCAAGACCCTCAAGGACTTCTTCAAGAAGAACTATGAACCTTCCGACTGCCGCCAGGGCATAGTCGGGGCCATCAGCATACAGATACAGGAGCCCAACTTCGAAGGCCAGACCAAGACTAAGCTCGGCTCCAACTATATGTGGGAGAGGCAGGAGCCCGACCAGAACGGAGTGCTCCACACCGAGGTCGGCCCCACCATCAGGACCTACGTCAACGACTTCATAGCCAAGAACCTCGACAACTACCTGCGCATACACAAGGAGATAGTCCCGGCCATAGAGGAGAAGATAAAGTCCTCCCAGCAGGAGCGTGAGGAAATCTCGGGAATCCAGAAGAAGGTGCGCGAGCGCAACAAGCGCAGCAGCGTCTACAACAAGAAGCTGCGCGACTGCCGCTACCACTACAATGACAAGGTCAACGCGAAGAACCAGGACGACGTCGAGAACTCGTCGATATTCATCACCGAGGGCGACTCGGCGAGCGGAACCATCACCCAGGCGCGCAACGCGAACTGCCAGGCCGTGTTCTCGCTCAGGGGCAAGCCCATCAACTGCTACAAGGAAAGCCGCAAGAAGGTGGCCGAGAACGAAGAGCTCAACCTGCTGATCTCCGCGCTCGGAGTCGAAGACAACATCCAGAACCTCAGGTACAACAAGATAATTGTCGCGACCGATGCCGACGACGACGGAATGCACATCAGGATGCTCGTGCTGACCTTCTTCATGAAATACTATCCCGAACTCATACGCGAGGGGCACGTGCACATATTGCAGACCCCCCTCTTCAGGGTGCGCAACAAGAAGGAGACCCGCTACTGCTATTCATCCGAAGAGAAGGCGGACGCGGTCGCGAAGCTCAAAAGCGGAGTCGAGATCACCCGCTTCAAGGGCCTCGGTGAAATCTCCAAGGACGAATTCGTCCACTTCATCGGCAAGGACATGAGGCTGGACGAGGTGGGCATTGCCGACGGCGAGTCCATAGCGGCCATCATGGAATTCTACATGGGGGACAACACGCTCGACCGCCAGAACTTCATACGCCGCAACCTGCGCAGCGAAGAGGAACTTGAGGACATAAACATCTGACACCGACATGAATTTCTACGGTCTTGTAATGAAAATATGGGGCTGGAAGGCCGACAGCGGAGTCGCGCCGGAGGAGAAGTGCGTGATTCTCGGCGTGCCCCATACGAGCATCGCCGACTTCATCGTGTCCTACTTCTACTACAAGAGCCTCGGGCACACGGCGCACGTGATGATCAAGAAAGAGTTCTTCATAGGCCCTCTCGGGTGGCTGCTGCGCAAGCTCGGCTGCATACCCGTAGACCGCACGAACGGCGCCACCGTGGTCAGGAGCGTAATCCATGCCGTCGAATCCACGAAGGGGGAATTCCACCTCTGCATAGCTCCGGAAGGCACCAGGAAGGCGGTGAAGAAATGGAAGATGGGCTACCACACCATAGCCCGAGCCCTCGACTGCCCCGTCTATCTCGGCTATTTCGACTGGGGGAAGAAGCGCGTGAGCATAGGCGAGCGCTTCATCTGCACCGACGACGCCAAGGCTGACACCGCGCTGATCCAGCAGAAATACGAGGCCCTCCACCTCACGGCGAGGCATCCGGAAAGGTATTGCACGCATTGAAAATTATTCATATCTTTGCAGCCCCTCGGAATGAGGGGTTATTCATCAAATAAACATTAACAAAATGATCAAACAGTACGAAACCGTTTTCATTGCAACTCCCGTTTTGTCTGAAGCCCAGATGAAGGAAGCGGTTGCCAAGTACACCAAGTTCATCACCGACAACGGCGGTGAAATCGTGTACCAGGAGGACTGGGGTCTCAAGCAGCTCGCATACCCCATCCAGCACAAGACCTCAGGATTCTACTACCTGATTGAGTTCAAGGCCGACCCCGCATTCGTAGCCGCCCTTGAAACCCAGTATCACCGTGACGAGCGCATCCTCCGCTATCTCACCGTAGCGCTTGACAAGCACGCCGTAGCCTACGCCGAGCACCGTCGCCAGACCCGTGCCGCAAAGGCCGCAGCACCCAAGCCCGCCGCAGAGCCTGCAGTTGAAGAGCCCGCAGCTCCCGCCGTTCCTGCGGCTGCACCTGCCGAGCCCGTCGCAGAAGAGACTGCAGCAGTTGCCGCAGAGAATCAGAACGAGACCGTAGAAGCATAAAGGAGGTATCATCATGGCAAATTCATCAAACAACGAAATCCGTTATCTGAACCCTCCTACCGTAGAGGTTCGCAAGAAGAAATACTGCCGTTTCAAGAAGGCAGGCATCAAATATGTCGACTACAAGGATCCCGAGTTCCTCAAGAAGTTCCTCAACGAACAGGGCAAGATCCTTCCCCGCCGCATCACCGGAACTTCACTCAAGTTCCAGCGCAAAGTGGCCCAGGCAGTGAAGCGCGCGCGCTCACTCGCTCTTCTTCCTTATGTAACTGACCTCCTTAAATAATTGAAGCGTTATGAAAATCATCCTTAAAAAAGAAGTTGCCAATCTCGGCGAGGCCGGAGATGTGGTGGAAGTAAAGACCGGTTACGCTCTCAATTATCTTGTTCCTCAGGGCTACGCCTCAGTGGGAACCAAGTCCGCCCTCAAGCAGCACGAGGAGACTCTGCGTCAGAGAGCGCACAAAGAGGCCAAGCTCGTGGCTGACGCCCAGGCTCTCGCCGCAAAGATCAGCGCTGTGGAAATCAAGATTGCAGCCAAGGTCGGCGAGAACGGCAAGCTCTATGGTTCAGTGACTTCAGCCCAGGTTGCCGAGGTTCTCGCAGCCGCAGGCATCGAGGTCGAGCGCAAGAACATCTCCGTTCCCGACATCAAGGAGCTCGGTGAGTTCGAGGGCAAGGTGAAGTGCTACAAGGGCGTCTTCGCTGACATCAAGGTTATCGTTGTCGCCGCCGAGTAGGTTTTTGCGGCATCGGAATATGAATGGGACCGGCTCGCACGAGCCGGTTTCTTTTTTGCTTAATTTTGCCGTGTTGCCCGCTGAAGGCAGCCTGTTGCATGCGGCCGGATGTTTGTCCGTCTTCTGACTGTCCGGGCCGTATGCGGCTCCGGCAGGCGGAAAGCCGGGACAAGCCTGCCGGAGCCGCACACACTCCGGACACGGAGTCAGCCACGGAGTACGAAAAGTTAAGAAAGTCCGCCATGGCCGTACTATGTTCAGAGCCGGCTCGAAGACTTCTTCCGGCATACGGCATGGCAGGCGGAAAACTGGGACAAGCCGGCCTTGGCCGAACGCCGGCAGAAGCACGGCTTTCATGAAATATATTGTTACAAGCATATATAATATGAATTGCGAACTGGACAGAAAGACCGGTCTCGGGCCGCTGGTGTGCAACGGGCCGAAGGTGCTGATTCTTGGCTCGCTGCCGGGCGACAGGTCGCTGGAGCTCCAGGAATACTACGGCCATCCGCAGAACCGTTTCTGGAAGGTCATCGCCGCAATCCACGGCCTCCCCTGCCCTGCAGACTACGCCGGTAAGAAGGCGATGCTCGCACGATGCAGGATCGCGCTCTGGGACATCTACCATGCCGCAAGCCGTCCGGGCAGCATGGATTCTGACATACGCGCAGGAGAGTTCAACGACATCGCCGGGCTGCTACGTCGTTTCCCGTCAATAAGGACAATAGCTCTGAACGGCAGCGCTGCGGCCAGAGGTTTCGACAGATATCTGTCCTTGTCAGCTGCGGATTGCAGCTCCGCAGCGACTGGGCGAAGCCGGGCGGAGGATGCCATCGCAACCGCTGCAGATTGCAAATTTGCAGCAACCGACCTGGTTGCGACTGCTTGTAAATCAGCTGAAATCGGACCGGAGCGGAATATATGCGGCAGCCCTGTACGGATTCTGCGTCTTCCCAGCACAAGCCCTGCGAACGCCCGATGGACGCCGGCAAGGCTGGAAGAAGCATGGTCGGAGCTGCTGCGCGAACCGGAACAATAAAAAGTCCCGGAAGACAGACTCCCGGGACTTTCGAGGTGCGTAGCGGAATCGAACCACTGTAACAGGTTTTGCAGACCTGTGCCTGACCACTCGGCCAACGCACCTTGGTTTGAGGACTGCAAATATAGAAAAATTTTCTTATTTTCGAAAACAAAAACACGGAACGGCAGATGATACGCAACATAATCTTCGATTTCGGCTCCGTCCTGGTGGACTGGAATCCCGAACGCCTCTACGGCCCCTACTTCAACGACGATGCCAAGATGCAGTATTTTCTGACGGAAATCTGCCCTCACGCCTGGAACGCCCAGGCAGATGCCGGACGCAGCACCGCCGAGATAACCGAGGAAAGGGTCGCCGTCCACCCCGAATGGGAGAAGGAGATACGCATGTATTTCGGGCAGTGGATAAAGATGATGGGAGAGCAGATACCCGGAATGCAGGAACTGGTCGAGGAGCTCAAGAACCGGGGCTACAGGCTCTACGGGCTCACCAACTGGTCAGCCGAAACCTTCCCTCTGGTAAAGGACAATTATCCCGTGTTCAGGCTGCTGGACGGCATAGTGGTGTCCGGGGAAGAGAAAATCGCGAAGCCCGACCCGGGCATCTTCCGCATCCTGCTGCAGCGCTACGGCCTAAAGCCGGAGGAATGCCTGTTCATAGACGACAACCCCGGGAATGTATCAACGGGGGAATCGCTCGGCATCAGGGGGCTGGTCTTCACTTCAGCGGCGGCACTGAAGAGCCGGCTGGCGGCAGTTCTGCCAGAATAGTCTCGCACGCCCGCACTATCTGCCCGGGCTCGACCAGAACCTTGGCGTCAAGCGGCAGGAAGATGTCGATGCGGGAGCCGAACTTGATGATTCCGCACTGTTTTCCGGCCTCGGAAGTCCTGACCTCGCCGGCATAGTTCACTATACGCCTCGCGAAGCCGCCGGCAATCTGCTTGAACAGGAGTTCGTTGCCCTCGGGCGTGATGATGCAGGTGCAGGTATGCTCGTTCTCAAGGGAGGCCTTGGGCTTGAACGCCAGGAAATGCTCCCCGGGGTGATATTCATAATGGCTTACCGTCCCGTCCACTGGCCAGAAATTGGCGTGGACGTCAAAAAAGTTCATGTAGACGGACACCTGTATGCACTCCCGCTTCAGGTACTCGCTTTCGTAGGCCGCCATGTCCACTATCACCACCTTGCCGTCGGCGACGGAGCTGACCTTGCGCGAAGAGCCGCAGCGACGCCGCTTCGGAACCCGGAAGAAGCAGGTCTGCCATACGCATACCCACAGCACGCCTGCCACGAGCGGCCAGCTGAGCCACGGGATGCCCACGTAGCGGAGCAATACGAATATCACCGCCGCCCCACCGATGTAGAAAGAGGCGATTATCCCGTATGAATTCCTGTCGATTGTCATCCGGCAACGGTTTTTATGATACCGGCCAGGGCCGCCAGCGCCATTACTAGCACCAGCGACCCGAGCCAGCGTCTGGTAGTTTTTCTGACCCCTCCTGTATCCGGAATGCTTCTCATCGGAGGAAAGGTCATGCTTCGGCGGCTTCCTGCTTGTCTTCAGTGGCCGCCTCGATCTTCTTCAGCATCGCGAACATGATGAAGCCCGCGATTACGCAGAGAGCCATGAGTATCGCCCAGTTGGCCCAGAGAGGCACCTGCATCCAGAGAAGTCCGGGGATGGAGCTGAGGTAGTTGCCCACAGCTGTGGCGGCGAACCACAGGCCCATCATCAGTCCCTTGTACTTGGGAGGGGCCACCTTGGAGACGAACGATATGCCCATCGGGCTGAGCAGCAGCTCGGCGAAGGTAAGCACTAGATAGGTTCCCATCAGGTAGGTCGGAACCACGGGGTCGGGGGAAACCGTTCCCTGCAGTTCGGCGGGGGAAGCCTGTCCGAGCGAGCCGAAAATCATTATCAGATAGCCGAGCGCGGCGATGAACATTCCTATTCCTATCTTCTTGGGAGCCGAAGGTTCGAGGCCCCTGGGATGCTTTTCGCTCTTCCTGGAAGCCAGCCAGCTGAAGAGCGCGATTGAAATCGGAGTCAGGAATACCACGAAGAAGGGGTTGAACTGCTGGAACAGCTGGGGCTGGATGTCAAGCCTTGCGGGCATTCCGCTGTATATCGAGTACGCGCCGCCCCAGAGCAGGATGGTCACGACCGCATTGACAATCTTGCCCGTCGGCTTCTCGGACTGGAAAGTTCCGAACAGGGTGTATATCGACACGGCTATCAGGGCGAGCACCCAGATGTTGAAGCCGGAGCGGCTCCAGCCTTCCGCGAAGCTCTGGGTGTAGTCACGCGCGAACCAGGTCAGCGACTGGCCGTTCTGGTGGAATGCCATCCAGAAGAAGATGACTACCGCGAACACGAGGCAGAGAGCCACCACGCGCTCCTTGGTCTGCGCGGCGGAAAGCTGCTCCACATGCACCTTTCCGGCGGAACCGGAAGCGGCCGCCTGCTTTGCATTCACGTCGGCATGCTTGAACCAGCCGCGGCAGGCGAAATAGATGCACACCGATACCACCAGCGAGACGCAGGCGACGGCGAAGCCCATGTTGTAGGACGAAGACAGATTCTCGATATAATATGAGCAGAAGTCCGCCATCGGCATGGATGCGACTTCAGGAGAAGGCATGACTGACTGGAGAGCCGACAGGGTCTCGCCGTTGGCGGCGCTTATCGTCCCGTCCAGATACTGGTGCGCAAGGGCGGGGATGTCGGCCTTGTAGATGAGGCCGGCGCCGGAAAGGAACCTGTTGGTTATCGCCGTGGCTGCCGAAGGAGCGAACATTGCGCCGATATTGATCGCCATATAGAAAAGGCTGAAGGCGGAGTCCCTGCGGGAAGAGTACCTGGGGTCGTCATAGAGATTGCCCACGAGCACCTGAAGATTGCCCTTGAAGAGTCCAGTTCCCACGGAAATGAGCAGCAGGGCGCCGATCATAAGGGCTATTCCGAAGAAATTGTCGCCCGTCGGCACCGCCAGCGCAAGGTATCCGAGGAACATGACCGAGATGCCTATGACCACGCACCTTCCGTAACCTATCCTGTCGGCGAGCCATCCGCCGACCACGGGCATGAAATAGACCGCTGCAAGGAAAATCGAGTAGACCTGGCTCGCCAGCGCCTGCTCCCAGCCGAACTTGGCCTGGAGGAAGAGCATGAAGATGGCAAGCATGGTGTAGTAGCCGAAGCGCTCTCCTGTGTTGGCGAGGGCCAGGGCGAACAAACCTTTTGGTTGACCTTTGAACATATCTTCTGTTTTATTGATTTCGGTTCCGGCGTCCGTTCCATGGGCGCATAATCTACAAATTAAATAAAAACTGGGCATTGATACAAGTTTAAGGGACGGCTCCCGGCCGCATTTTTTCATATTTCCGCCTCGGCAATGAAATTTGAACAAGTTCGATTTGCATTGCGCTCGGCTTCTGCGTATATTTGACTACCGTCATTTATACTGTTGCGCCTCGGCAATGAAATTTGAACAAGTTCAATTTGCATTGCGCTCGGCTTCTGCGTATATTTGCCATTATGGACAACAAGGGGAAAATAGGAAGCGCATTGGTCTACGGCCTGACAAGGCCGCTGGCATGGCTTCCCCTGAAATCCTGCCGGGCCCTGGGACGGGCGGCCGGCCGCTTCATAGGCAGGACCATAGGATACCGCCGCGACGCCGTGATCGCCAACCTCGCGAGGAGCTTCCCCGAGAAGAAATACCACGAACTGACCGCGATATGCCGCCGCTTCTACGAACATTTCGGGAAAGTGTTCATGGAGGCCGTATGGTTCGGCGGATGCACCGACCCTCAGAAGCTCATTCGCAACGGGATAGTGAAGATGACCAACCCGGAGGCCGTGAACGCTCTATACGCCAAGGGCAAGAGCGTGGTGGTCCTGACCTCGCACTGCGGCAACTGGGAGCTCTACGGCGGACTGGTCAGCTACCCTTACCCCTCCACGCTCGCCTACCCCGAAAACGACATCTGCGTGGTCTACCGCAAGCAGTCCAGCCCCACATGGGACCGCTTCCTGGGCAGGAACCGCATAGCCCCGGTGGTCGACAAGGAACATTATGACGGAAGGGTGGAATCCTTCAGCGTCATGCACTACATACTGCGCCACCGCGACAGGAAGCAGATGTACATCTTCCTCAACGACCAGTACCCCTACACCCCCAAGTCCTGCGTGAACATAAGGTTCATGAACCAGGACACCAAGGCCATGGACGCGGCGGAGCACCTTGCCAGGAGGCTCGGCCTGGCGGTAGTCTACCTCAGCTACCGGGAGGAGCAGGACGGAAACTACACCATGACCTTCACCCCGATATGCGAAGACGCGACCGACTCCCCCAAGGGCGAGATCCTGCACAGGTACTTCGAACTGCTGGAGAAGGACCTCAGGGAGCAGCCCTGGAACTACCTCTGGACGCACCAACGCTGGAAATAAACCAATCATAAATAATAGCAATATGACAATCAAAGACTTAGAACCAAGTTTAGTTTGGAACAACTTTTACGGACTGACCCAGTGCCCCCGTCCTTCGAAACACGAGGAGGCAGCCCGCAGATTCATACTCGACTGGGCGGCGGAGCGCGGAATCGACGCCGCAGCGGATGAGACCGGAAACGTCATAATCCGCATCCCCGCGACCCCCGGCTACGAGAACCGCAAGGGCGTGATCTTCCAGGTGCACATGGACATGGTGCCCCAGAAGACCGCCGACAAGGACCACGACTTCCTCAAGGACCCCATCGAGACCATCATCGAAGGCGACTGGGTGACCGCCGACAGGACCACCCTCGGAGCCGACAACGGAATGGGAGTCGCCCTCGCCATGGCCATAGCCGAGTCGAAGGACCTCGCACACGGCCCCATCGAGATACTCGTGACCTATGATGAGGAGACGGGAATGTCGGGAGCCAAGGCCCTCAGGCCCGGAATCCTCGAAGGCGACCTGCTCATCAACCTCGATTCCGAAGACGAGGAGGAGCTCTGCATAGGCTGCGCCGGCGGACTCGACGCGATCGCCGACTTCAAGTACAGGACCTGCAGGACCCAGGCCGGCCACGTCGGCTTCAAGCTCGACGTAAAGGGCCTCTCCGGCGGACATTCCGGCATGGACATCTCGCTCTACAGGGCCAACGCCAACAAGGTGCTCGCCAACGCCCTGATTCCCGTGATGGAGAAATACGGGGCGAAGCTGGTGTCCTTCACCGGAGGCAGTCTGCGCAACGCCATCCCCTTCGAGGGAGAGGCTGAAATCGTGGTTCCCGCAGAAAGGGCGGCCGCCACGCAGCGCGCGATAAAGAAGAACTTCGCCGAGGTTACGGCAAGATACAAGGAAAGCGACCCCGCGATGTCATGCACCGTCCGCAGGACCAGGAAGCCCGCCAACGAATACATCGAGGAGGGCGTGGCGCTCAACGCGCTCAAGGCCATCTCCGCCTGCCCTTCCAACGTGGTGCGCATGAGCCGCAGCATGCCCGGACTCACCGAGACCTCCATCAACCTGGCGGTAGTGAGGACAGGACGCGGCCACATCAAGGTTGCCTCCCTGCTCAGGAGCGCCGTGGACGAGTCCAAGGCAGAACTCGCCAACCGCGTAAGGTACATCTTCGAATTCGCCGGGGCGAGCGTCAAGTTCACCGGAGGATACTGCGGATGGACTCCCAAGCCCGACACTCCCCTGATAGGTCTGCTCAACGACACGCACACGAAGCTGTTCGGCAAGCCCATGAACATCATGGCCACCCACGGAGGACTCGAATGCGCCCTGCTGGGAGCCAAATATCCCAACTGGGAGATGGTTTCAATCGGGCCCACCGTGCTCTATCCCCACTCCCCCGACGAAAGGGTGAACATCCCTTCCGTGCAGCATGTGTGGGAGCTCCTCAAGGCCGTGCTCGTAGCGGTTCCCGAGAAGTAGCATGAACCCGCAGACAAGGGAACAGCTCCTGGCCTGGGCCGAGAAGTACAACGACCCTGTCTGGTTCAGGCAGGATCCCATAGCCTTCCCCCGGAAGTTCCACGAGGACGGGGCGGCTCTTCAGGACATAGAAGTGGCGGCAGTCTTTGCCGCCCACTTCGCCTGGGGCCGCAGGGCGATGATAGTCAGGGATTGCGAGCGCTTCTTCGACTTCACGGAATGGAAACCGTACGACTACGTCATGAGCGGCGACTGGAGGGATGACCCTGTCAGCATACACAGGACCATAAAATGGTCCGACACGGCGGCGATATGCAGCCGGCTCCGCGACTGGTACTCCTGCCACGACTCGCTCGAAAGCCTCGGCACTGACGGGATCAGGGAAAGAATCTTCGGACAGAAGCCCGATCCGAAGGCGCCGAACAAGAAGATAAACATGCTCCGCAGGTGGCTGGTCAGGAACGACGGCAAGGTGGACCTCGGAGTATGGAGGCACAGCTCTCCGGCGGAGCTCATCATACCCCTGGACGTGCATGTCTACGCCCAGGCGAGCGCCCTGGGACTGAGCTCCAGGAAACAGAAGGACCTGGCCACCGCCATTGAAATCACCGACGCCTTCAGGGACATTTTCCCGGGGGACCCTGCAAAGGGCGATTTTGCACTTTTCGGTTACGGAATAGACAATGCCTAAGCTCTACATCATATCCGGCTGCAACGGCTCCGGCAAGACGACGGCCTCGTACACCCTGCTGCCCGACCTGCTCGGCTGCAGGCAGTTCGTGAATTCGGACGAGTTCGCGAAGAGCCTGTCACCTTTCAACCCGGCGGCGGCGTCAATCACCGCCAGCCGCTACATGATGATGAAAATAAACTACATGCTCGGAAGCTACGAAGACTTCAGCATAGAGACCACGCTCGCCACGCGCTCGCTCGTGAAGATAATCGAGGAGGCGCAGTCTGTGGGATACGAGGTCACCCTGCTGTATTTCTGGCTGAACTCCCCCGAGCTTGCAGTCAAGAGGGTGCGCGACCGCGTTGCGGCGGGCGGGCATGACATCCCCGAAAACGTGATACGCCGCCGCTACGTAATGGGGCTGAAATACTTTTTCGAAACCTACAAGCCCATCTGCGACCACTGGATACTGGCGGACAACTCCAAATCGCCCTTCACCATAGTGGCCAAGGGCAGCAAGCATTTAAGCCATATCAAGGACACGGAGAAGTTCCGCCTTATCTGGAACATAGCATATCCAAATGAAGAATACTGACAGATTCGCGGTCACCGAAGACCAGCTCCGAGCCCTCATTGCCGAAGGGCTGAGGTACGGCGGAGACTGGTGTGACCTGTATTTCGAAGACACGGTCTACAACGACTTCCTCCTCAGGGACTCCGAGGTGAGTTCGGCGGGATACCATATAGACTACGGCTGCGGCATACGCGTGCTCAAAGGCGAGAAGACCGGCTACGCGTACTCGGAGAGCACTGCGTTCGAAGACCTCGTGCGCGCAGCCCGCACCGCAGGTTCCATCGCGTCCGTCCCTGCCGCAGCCGGGCACAGGCCCTTCTGCAGCACGCCGGTGGACGCCGGCCCGGCACCCGACCGCTACCCTGTGCAAAAGGACTGGAACGGCAGCGACTGCGGCGGCTTCATACCCTTCCTCAAGGGAATAGAAAACGGGATACGCAGCCGGGAAAGCCGGACGCTCAAGGTCATCGCGATGCTCTCCTGGTCCATGAGCGAGATAATGATGTACAATTCCCTCGGAGAGCTGACCTGCGACAGCCGCCCGCTCGGAAGCATCTCGGTGCAGGTCGTGTTCCGGCAGGGCGACAGGGTCGAGACGGCCACTGTCTCCCGCAGCCTAAGGAAGGGGGCGGAGATGATCTGCGACGAGGTGGCCGAAGACCTGGTGGCCCGTGCGGTGAAAGACGTGGACCGGCTCTTCGAGGCACGCCGGCCGAAAGGCGGGCAGATGCCCGTCGTAATGGGCGCAGGGGCGTCCGGAATACTGCTCCACGAGGCCATGGGCCACGCCTTCGAAGCCGACTTCAACCGCAAGGGGCAGTCGATATTCGCCGGCAGGATGGGCGAGCGCGTCTGCCGCAAGGGAATCAACGTCATCGACGACGGCACGCTGGAAGCCAGCCGAGGCTCATGCAACTACGACGACGAGGGGGTGCCCGGGCAGAAGACCTACATGGTCACGGACGGCATCCTGACCTCTTACCTGCACGACCGCATCAGCGCCTGGAGCTACGGCGTGAAGCCCACCGGCAACGGACGCAGGGAGTCCTTCCGGTACAACCCCATACCGCGTATGCGCACCACCTACATGGAGGGCGGCACCGACGGCAGCGTGCAGGACCTCATCGCCTCCGTGAAGAAAGGCATTTTCGTGGACCAGTTCGCCAACGGGCAGGTGAAGATAGGCGAAGGGGATTTCACCTTCTACGTGAAGAACGGCGCGCTGATAGAGAACGGCAGGCTCACCATGCCCGTCAAGGACATCAACATCATAGGCAACGGCCCCCAGGCGCTCGCCGACATAGAGGCGGTCGCCTCCGACCTCAGAATCGATGAAGGCACGTGGACCTGCGGGAAGGAGCAAAGCGTTGCCGTATCATGCGGGATTCCCTCGGTGCTCATACGGAACCTGACCGTGGGAGGAGAATAAAATTCAAGGAAATGATCGGAAAGAAAGAAACTGAAACCGTGGAGCGCGCGCTCGCGACCGCCCTTGGAGCCGGCGCGCAGAAAGCCAGGATAACATATTCCAAAAGCGACGAGGAGCTGGTCGCCACGCTCAACGGAGAAATCGACAAGGTCACGCGCTGCAGCGACAGGTCGTTAAGCCTCACGCTGTTCTCCGACGGGCGCTACGGCAACTTCTCGACCAACAACATCGAAGAGGAGGCGCTGGACGCCTTCATACGCAAGGCCGTGGAAATCGTGCACAAGATTGCGCCCGACCCCTGCCGCGACCTCCCCGCCCCGGACCGCTGCTGCCATGACGCGCTCACCGGCGACGAGCTGGGGCTGGTCGACCCGTCCAGGGAGGGAATCAGCCCTGACATGAGAATCCGGACGGCCCTCGAATCCTCGGTATTCAACGGCGCCCGCGACCTTCCTGCCGGCTGCCGGCTCATCTCCGAGGAAGGAGAATATTCCGACAGCATATACGAGACCCTGCTCATGGATTCCAACGGGCTCTGCTGCAGGCACTCCGAATGTTCGTTCGACTATGGAGTGGAGGTCACGGTCGAGGCCGGAGACGAAAAATGCAGCGGATACTGGTGGGACTCGTCTTCGCACGCCGGCGCGCAGAACTATGCCGGATGCGGGAACAGGGCGCTTGAGAGGGCCGTCGCCCAGATCGGTTCGGCCCCGGCCGGAAGCGGCAAATACAACATGGTGATAGACAGCGAGGTGGCATCGAAGGTAGTCTCTCCCCTGCTCACCGCGCTCAACGCCTTCTCAATCCAGCAGAACAACTCCTTCCTGACCGGGAGCCTCGGCAGGCGGCTCTTCCCCGAAGGCATGACCCTCATGGACCTTCCCAGAATCCCGGGCCAGGCATGCTCCAAGTTCTTCGATTCGGAGGGCGTGGCGACCCGTGAGGCCGCGATAATCGAGAACGGGACGGTCAGGGAATATTTCGTGAACAGCTACATGTCGCGCAAGCTGGGAATCGCCCCCACCATCGAGTCCGCGACAAGACCCCGGCTGATGCCCTGGCCGCACGCAGGGCTCGGCCGTTCCGACGTGCTCGGAATCTGCGGCGACGGAATCCTCGTGACCGACTTCAACGGAGGCAACTGCAACCAGGCGACCGGGGACTTCTCGTACGGAATCGAAGGCTTCCTCTTCAAGGACGGCAGAATCGTCCGGCCAGTGAGCGGCATGCTCGTGACCGGCAATTTCCTCAGCCTCTGGAACAGCCTGATCGCCGCCGGCGACGACGCCAGGCCCTGCATGTCGAAGCTCGTGCCGACGGTCGCATTCGCCGGCGTGGACTTCAGCGGATAGGCCGCCGCCTTCGGGGCACCCGGCGGCAAATGTCAAAACTTATTCCTACCTTAGCGGGCTGGAACAAAAAACACAGAAATAATATGAAAGTCGAAAAGAACAAGGTGGTGGCGGTAAGCTACGAACTGGAAGTGGAAGGACAGATCGCCGACAGGTCGTCGGCCGACAAGCCCCTCGAGTATATCCACGGCAGCGGTATGCTGCTGCCGAAATTCGAAGCCAACCTCGAAGGCAAGGAGCCGGGAGACAGCTTCAGATTCACCCTGACCCCCGAAGAGGGCTACGGCGAGTACGACGAACGCTACAGGATCGACGTCCCCCTGAGCGCATTCGAGGTCAACGGAGAAGTCCGCAAGGACCTGCTCGTACCCGGACGCATACTCCCGATGTTCAATTCGGAAGGACAGGTGGTGCAGGGAAAGGTCGAGAAGGTAGGCGAAAGCACCGTCACTATGGATTTCAACCATCAGATGGCCGGCAAGACCCTCAATTTCAGCGGAAAGGTGGAGAGCGTGCGCGCGGCCACCGAGAAGGAGCTCAAGGAGGGGCTGCACGGCGAATACCTCCCCCAGGAGGGATGCCACTGCGGCGGCGACTGCCACGGAGGCTGCGGCGAGCATGAAGGCGAATGCTGCGGCGGCCACGGGGATGGAGAATGCTGCGGGGAAGGACACGGCTGCTGCCACGGCGACGGGAAAAAGGAGTCCTGACGCGGACGGCCGCAGATGCGTACCGCCGTCATCATACTGAATTGGAACACGCAGGCGTATCTGCGCCGCTTCCTGCCGCCGCTCATCAGGAGCCTCGAAGGCCTTGACGCGGAGGTGGTCGTGGCGGACAACGCCAGCGGCGACGGTTCGCGCGAACTGCTATCGGAAGAATTCCCGGGCGTCCGCACCATACTGTTCGACGAAAATCTCGGGTTCACCGGAGGCTACGACCGCGCCGTCGGGCGGCTTCTCGATGAAGGCTGCGGCGCCCCCGAATATGTCGTACTGATAAACTCCGACGTGGAGGTGGAGCCCGGATGGCTTCAGCCGCTGGTGCGCCATCTCGACGGACGGCCAGAATGCGGGGTCTGCGGGCCAAAGCTGCTTGCGCTTCGCAGGAGCGGCGACGGATTCGTGAAGACAGACGAATTCGAATACGCCGGAGCCGCCGGAGGTTGCATCGACCGCTACGGCTACCCCTTCTGCCACGGTCGCGTGCCCGGAAGAACCGAACAGGACTTCGGGCAGTATGACAGCGTGAAGGAGGTCTTCTGGATATCGGGAGCATGTTTCGCCACGCGCGCATCACTATGGAAGCGGCTCGGCGGCCTGGACGGACGCTTCTTCGCCCACATGGAGGAAATAGACTACTGCTGGAGAGCCGCGCTTGCAGGCTTCAGCGTGGACGTTGTCCCGGAAAGCCGCGTCTGGCACCTCGGCGGAGGCTCGCTTCCGCAGAGCTCCCCGTTCAAGCTGAAGCTCAATTTCCGCAATTCGCTGCTGATGCTCGACAACAACCTCGCGGCGACGGTCGGCGATGGCGAGGCGCGGAAAATACTGAGGCGCAGGCACCTGCTGGACTTCTGCGCATCGGACGCCTACCTGCTGACCGGCCGCTTCGCTTCGTACCGCGCCGTGCGTGAGGCATACAGGGAATACCGCGGGCTCGCCGCGCAGGGAGGCGGAATTTCCTCCCGCCCGGACGCCCCGGAACACGCATGCTCCGGAAGCACCGCACTGCCTGCCGGAATGTACCCGTTCAGCATAATCCTGAAAGCCGCGCTGCACGGCGGGAAAATCTTCGAATATCTGAGAAAATATGAGAATAATCATTGAAGGCGCGGGTGAGGTCGGTTCCCACCTTGCGAAAATGCTCCGCTCGGAGGCGAACGACGTGACCGTCATCGACAACGATCCGCGAAGGATAGCGGAGCTCGAAGAGTCGATCGACGTGAACACGGTCTGCGGGAACCTGTCCTCCATCGAGGTGCTCAAGGAGGCCGGCGCCGACAAGGCCGACCTGTTCATAGGCGTGTGCCCGAGCGTCGCGCAGGAGATAAACATAGTCAGCGCGCTGATAGCCAAGCGGCTGGGCGCGTCGAAGGTGATAGCCCGCATAAATGACGAGGACAACCTCGCGCCCGAGAACAAGCTGCTCTTCAAGGAGCTCGGCATAGACCTGATGTTCTATCCCGAGAAGAGCGCTGCCGACGAAATAATCGACTTCCTGAAGCACAACTCCACCGCCGAAACCATGGAGTTTGCCAGGGGGAAGCTGCAGATGGCGGTCTTCAAGCTGAACGAGGACTCCCCCGTGCTCGACCTCAAGCTGTCGGAATTCATCAAGCCCATCCCGCCGGAAGTGCTCAAGGAATTCCGCGTAATCGCGATTTCGCGCGACGACAAGACCATTATCCCGAGGCTCGGCACGAAATTCCAGTTCGGCGACCTGGTCTTCACGATTTCCCGGCGCGAGGGCGTCGAGGAGCTCAACAGGCTCTTCGGAAAGAGCAATATCAACATCGGCAGCGCCTTCATACTCGGAGGCACCGCAATCGGCGAGATACTCGCCGGGATGCTTGTACGCAACGGGCTGAAGGTCAAGATTGTGGAAAAGGACAAGGACAGATGCATCGAGCTTTCGGAAAGACTGCCGGGCGGCGTGCAGGTCGTCAACGGCGACGGCAGGAACTCGGATTTCCTGTTCGAGGAGGGCATACAGCAGTATGACGCCTTCATCGCCCTGAGCAACAATGACGAAAGCAATGTGCTTTCCTGCGTTGTCGCCAAGAAATTCGGTGTCGCCCGCACGGTGGCCGAAGTCGAGAACATCGAGTACATAAGGATAGCCGAGGAGATGGGCGTGGACAACATCATCAACAAGAAGCTTCTGACAGCCGGACGCATCTTCAAGCTGACCCTCTCCGGAAAAGCGAGGATAGTCCGCTACATGGCCGGGACCAACACCGAGGTCATGGAGTATACGGTGCGTCCCGGCTCCGCAATCACCAAGGGGCCAATCAAGGACCTGGAATTCCCCGCGAACGCAATCATCGGCGGAATCATCAGGGGCAACGACGCCATCATAGCGGTCGGCGACACGGTAATCGAGCCTTACGACAGGGTCGCCATCTTCGCCCTTCCCGAATCCATCAGGGAAATCGACCGCTTCTTCAGATAGATGACATATTGTCATTGGCAGAGGTTTTGATTGCGTTCTTGCAGACAAAAGCTAAGGAATCATGGCAGAAGACAAGAATATAATAAAGGAGCAGGAAGCTCAGGAAGCGGCTGCGGCCGAAAACGGAAAGAAGGCCGAGCCGGCTCCGGACAAGAAGAAATCAAGAAAAGAGGAAAAGAAGGACGACCAGCTGAAGAAGCAGGTCGAGGAACTTTCTGACAAATTGGCAAAGGAGAAGAACGACTATCTCCGTCTCATGGCCGAGTTCGAGACCTTCCGCAGGCGTTCGTCAGAAGACAGGCTCAAGCTCGTTGCCTCCGCAGCCGCAGATACGGTCAAGGGGCTGCTCCCGGTTCTCGACGACTGCGAAAGGGCCATGGAGATGCTCGCCGGCTCGTCCGACGAGGCGGCAAAAGAGGGCACTTCGCTGATATACAACAAGCTGATGGAGTACCTGAGGTCCATAGGCCTTGAGCGCATAGAGGCCAAGGGAGAGGTGTTCGACACGGATTTCCATGAAGCCGTGACCCAGATTCCCGCCCCCGGCGAGGACATGAAGGGCAAGGTCGTGGACGTGATCCAGACGGGCTACACATTCAACGGGAAGATTCTCCGCTATGCCAAGGTTGTCGTAGGAGCATAAGGATATGGCAGATAAAAGAGATTACTATGAAGTGCTCGGCGTCCAGAAGGGCGCAAGCGCAGATGAAATAAAGGGGGCGTACCGCAAGGCCGCCCTCAAATGGCATCCTGACCGCTGGGTGAACGGCTCGGATGCGGAGAAGAAGACAGCCGAGGAGAAGTTCAAGGAAGTCTCCGAGGCATATTCCGTGCTGAGCGACCCTGACAAGCGCGCCAGGTATGACCAGTTCGGCTTCGCCGGAGTCTCCGGACAGGGCGGTGGCAGCGCCTCCGACTACGAGGACCTGTTCCGCGAGATGTTCAAGGGATTCGGAGGCTTCAGCGGTTTCAGCGGATTCGAAGACCTCTTCGGCGGACGCTCGTCCAGGCCACAGGGGCCGGCGAACGTCCGTGGCAACGACCTCAGCGTCACGGTGAGCCTGACCCTCGAAGAGATTGCCAGCGGATGCCAGAAGGAGATAAGCGTGGAGCGCGCGCGCCCCTGCCATGTGTGCGGCGGCCGCGGTGCACAGAACGCCTCGGATGTTAAGACCTGCCCCACCTGCCACGGCGCGGGTCAGATTAGACAGGAATCGAACATACTGATATTCAGGCAGGTGAACTACGTGACCTGCCCCAATTGCCGGGGCACCGGAAAGGTAGTCAGCAATCCTTGCGGCAACTGCCGGGGTACCGGCCTGGAGAGGAGGAAGGAGACCATACGCGTGGACATTCCCGCCGGAGCGGCTGACGGAATGCAGCTGAGGATGCCGAACGAAGGCGATGCAGGTGCGAACGGAGGAAGCAACGGAGACCTCTACATTCAGATCCGGGAACTCCCCCACAGCCATTTCAGGCGCGACGGCAACAACCTGTTCTACACCAGGGTAATCAGCGTGACCGACGCGATACTGGGCACGGAAATCACGATTCCCTGTCTGGACGGGCCGCAGACCATGAAGCTGCCTGCCGGAACCCAGCCGGGCACGGTGGAGAGGCTGCGCGGGAAAGGCCTTCCTTCAATCAACAGCCGTTACTCCAGGGGTGACCTTTACGTGAAGATACTCGTATGGATTCCCCACAAGCTCAAGCGCGACGAGAAGAACGCCATCGAGGAAATCAGGGAGAGCGAAAGCTTCAAGCCCAATCCGACAAGGGACGACAGGGAGATTATCCAGAAGGAGATGAATTTTTTCTAAAATAATTTGTCAACTCTGAATTATTTCCTATATTTGCAGTCCGAAAAAGTTGCAGCCTCTCTTCAGACGGTTTGATGACGCTGCCTTGTAACAACATAATTTATTTATGGACTATATCAAGTTAGTAGAGGAGATGTTCTCCGAGAACAAGGCCGCGAGCTATCCCAAGTTCAAGGCCGGCGACACAATCACTGTCACCTACAAGATTAAGGAAGGTGACAAGTTCAGGCTTCAGAGCTTCCGTGGTGTCGTGATTCAGATTTGTGGAGCTACTCCTCACGTGAAGACCTTCACCATACGCAAAATCTCCAACGGAGTCGGAGTTGAGAGGATTTTCCCCTTCGAGTCTCCCGCGATTGAGAAGATTGAGGTGAACAAAGTCGGAAAAGTACGTCGCGCACGTATCTTCTATCTCCGCAACCTGGCCGGCAAGAAGGCTCGCATAAAGGAAGCGAAGCTCAACATCGCCTCGGCGAAGGAAGATACTGCAGCAGCAGAATAAGAGACCGGTCATCCGGTCGGGAATGGCGCCTTAGCTCAGCTGAATAGAGCATTTGACTACGGATCAAAAGGTCGCAGGTTTGAATCCTGCAGGCGTCACGAAAAGGTCAGGTTTCAAAGCCTGGCCTTTTTTGTTGCAGGAGGACTGCGGGGTTCGTGGCGTACCAAGGAAACGGAAACCGAGGGCCGAGAGCATTACGGTACGGCCTCGTTTGTGGCGCTCCCTCCGCGCCCCAATACGATGCGCCTGCCGCCATGCTTCAGCGCGTCGGCGATCAGTTCTCCTGTGCCGAAAGTCGTGGACAGCAACGGGGTGCGCTCGTCTTCCAGAAGCCGTTGTTCCAGTCGAGGGCGACAGGGACGGCGTTGGGGACTATGATCGTATAAGCATAGAGGTCCGGTTAAAACGGACACCCGCCTGGCACGGACTAAGCGTGCACGCACGACTCCCCCAATAACAATTCGTCCTTATTTGCCGCCTGTCACTATGGCAGTGGCATTGTTGTTGATGTAAGCGCCATGCCCCGATGCATTCAAGTGCGTCTGCAACAGAAACATATTGAAATATTTTTTATATTTGCGACCTAATTTTCATTACTATGTTTTGGACACTCGAACTTGCCGGCAGCCTGGACGATGCTCCCTGGCCCGCAACTAAAGAAGAACTTATCGACTATGCAAACCGTTCCGGCGCGCCGGAAGAAGTTATAGAGAATCTTGAGGAGCTCGAAGACGACGGCGAAGTCTACGAATCCATCGAGGACATCTGGCCCGACTACCCCACCAAGGAGGACTTCTTCTTCAACGAGGAAGAATATTAGTACGATTTTAAGTACGGAAACGACTATTAAATCCCTGTCAATCAATAAGATTGGCGGGGATTTAATTTGTTTGGACAATGGCGTTTTACCGCCTCAGATGGCGCGGTTTGTTTGGACAAAATACGATTTTTGGAGGAGAAATCGGGATTTGTTTGTCTGAAATACGTCAGTAATTGGTTTCTTCGGGAATATTCTTGACAGATTCGCGGAGCCGGGTAGCATCCGAGGCTGCAGGCCTGCAGCACATTTTCCATTTCTGCCCGGTCACGACCGGTGAATATGCCTGGTCCCATCCTGCAGCTGTTTCAATATATTTTCAAAAATCAAGTATTGGAGTTACAGTAACCGCTTCCTGTATTCCCGTGGAGAAATTCCTGTCACCCGCTTGAAAAATTTGCTGAATATGGCTTGTGACGGAAAATTTAGTTTGTCCGATATCTGCTGTATGGTAAGATCAGTTGACAGAAGGAGAGCCTGACTTTCGTTGACTACATATTCATTTATCACCTTCAAAGCTGATTTGCCGGTCTGATTGAGCACAACGGAAGAGAGATACTTCGGGGTTATGGAAAGCCGTTCAGCATAGAATCCGACTTCCCTTTCCCTTTTATAGTTCAATTTCAGCTCTTTTTCAAATCGGCTCATTATAATTGACTGACTGTCTGCTGGTTTAACTTCTTCAATATCGTGAAGATAGAAGACAGTACTGTAAAACATGGAAAGTGTAAGGTGTTTCGCGGCCTTGAATTTATAGGCCTCTATCACCGGAGACTTGATAAGATTATCCAGCAGTCTCAGATATATGCTGAATGCACTTTCTATTCCGCTCAGAGGGATGACTGGTCTCAACTCAATGTTTTTCCGAAGCTGGCTGAAAGTTGAATATTCATTGAACAATTCATTCGAGAATCTGTCCGACATGATGATAGTATCTCCATTCATATTATCGGGTAGTTCGGTAACCTTGAAAGTCTGTTTGTGCATAATTATAACCATACAAGGAGATGCAGCTTCATAGTCAGTCATATCGATATTTATTTTCAGGCTCCCTTCATTAAGTATGATAGCTATTGTCATATCTGTATGGAACGGACCGAGTTCCTTCTGCATGAGTTCGGCGCCTTTCAAAAGTATCAGATCCTCACCTATTCTTTCAGCGTGTGAAAAATCACCCACCACACTGTTTTTCCATTGATTGTATGTAAGCATATACATTTATTTTTCAGCAAATATGGCAAGAAAAAGAGAAAATATTTCAATATTTTCAGACAAAATAGGAAATTTGGAAAACTTTCTCTGAGGTTTATATAAATTGGAGAGCTTTTTCCTGCCTACATTTGCATTGCTGAATCACAAAAAGAAATCAATATGAAAAAAACAATTGTTATCGCAAGCCCTGATGTGGCAATGAGCGAAAAAGTGATTAAAGTTTACAAAGCAGTAGAAAACGGGACTCTCAACATCTATCGGAAGATTGAGAAATGCTCAGTCGAAGCATATAAACGCGTGGAACGCTGTGCAGTCAACGGATATCGGAAAATCGAAGATGCCTTTGTGGACAGGTTTCTTGACAGAGACCTTACATCAAGGAATTCTTCTGCAAAACAGAACAACATCAAATAACTGATATAGTCATGAAAATTGAGAATCCATTCGTAACTCTGGCCGATGATGCCAGAATCGGTGTAAAAGAAGAAGTCAGAAGCGGCTTCCTAGATTGGCTAATTTCATTTTCCGTGAAGGGGGATGATGGTGAAAACTACACATTGGGAGGAGCCATACTTTCCATGAATGTGGAAAAGCTCGATGCTGTAAGCATCAACATATCAAGAGATAACGGCGGCAGGGCTGTCCAACTGAAAGAATCAGTCTATAAGGTAGGTAAATACCCAGGAATGCTCCATGAGTGGATGTTCAGAAACCCTGCAGGCACTCTGAAGATTGAACACAGGGAACATAGCATATTCGTAACCTGCGGGAAAGAGTATAGTGTAGAATGTTTTGACGACAATTCATGGCATATAATGCAGGATTCCGGAGACGGAGTCTACACCACGGACCTATGGCACAGGCCTCATCATGCACCACTTTGGTATGGCCGCGAGACTCCGTCATATCTTACACAGCACAGTATCACATACGGGTATAACTGGGCTGGAGATGTCGATGGAGAAATTACTCTTGACGGAAGAAAAATCAAGGTCAGTGGTCTCGGGATACGAGAAAGGTATGTGGCTGTGGATTCAAGCGCTGCAGAACTAGGTGGATGGGAAGACTGGGGCTGGGTCGCCTTCAATGAAATACACAGCTCTTTCTACGACATGAGACTGGGAATGAAGGATTTTGCTGTTTATGATCTTGACCGTAAGAAGTATTATCCCGAGGGAAAAATGACGATTGAACACGAGGACTGGGTATTCTACCGTGAGATTGACGGATTCATTCCTTCGATTTACAATTTAAGGTTTGAACTTGAAGACGGAATTTACGAGGTGAGGGCGCACGTAGTCAATGCAACTACATGGGGAGCTACACATAAAGTACCTGACAACCCGGTAGCAACAATAACATTCGATACCGTGGAAGGGAAATTCACTGATAAGGATGGGAATGTGCGTATTCTTACCGGCGGACGCGGAGTGCTCTCTATCCGCCAGTGGCACGCATATCCCAGAGTTCTTCCGCGAGAACTGTATATGAATGAAGTTCAGGATGTTGAATGCATAAATAAATTCAACACCCTATAGGGGAAAATGTAAATACAGCAGAAAAAAGATAAATAAGATTTTAACATAGAGCCGATATCTTCTGGATTTCAGTCAAGGTCGGGTATGAACTCCAATAGATTGTGAATTATATTCTCTCAAGCTTAACACTCATATTTTGTTATAAAAGATATGTTCACCTTCCTCCCATCGCCTCAGACCGTCTCAGACGGTGCGGTTTGTTTGCGCAAATTTCATTGATTATTGCATAATATATTGATAATCAATATAGATAAATTTCTTCAACGAGGAGGAATACTAATTGACGAAAACGGCTTCCAGGCACTTTGGAGGCCGTTTTGACCATATCCTTTTGGTTCGATTACCCATACTTGAGGGCGCAAGCGGGGAAGACTATACGGTAGAGACTGACGGCACGTCCGCCGACTGCAATGGCTTTCCTATATTTCTAATCCACTTTCTTCAATGTATAATTCAACGGCAATCGGCTTTTCCTGAAATCACGGTCCAGCAGAGTCAGCGATTGCCCGTCTTTCTCCTGCAAGAAGTTATAGACGTCCTCCCCCTGGTCGGCAATCAGTTGCCAGACTGTGGCATCCGGGTCTTCAGGCGTGCCGCGCTGCATCAGCCGCTTGCCCGTGTAGACGAAAGCAACGTCCCGTCCGTTTTCAGCTTCAAGATAGGTGAGCCTCAAAAGGAAGCTCCCGTCGCCGCTGTGCTGCCGATGGCGCAAAGCCAGCTGGTAGAGGATGCCCGGGCAGTCGGCGGCGGGAAGAATTCCTTCGTAGCGCGATGTTGTCCACATTCCGAGGCTTTCATCAGCATCGCTTTGGGGTTGTTCGAACAGGACTTTCTCCCTGTCGGTGACCGTCCAGCGCCCGGCGGTACGGTGCAGGGTTACAGGGTCATTCTCATCCTTGAGGCTCCAGAAGTGCTTGCCGGACGGAAGGGTATGCTGCTTCCAGATCTCTTTTCCCTCCTTGTCCGAGGTATATAATTCTGCCGTCAGGGAATCCGGACTGAACAGGATATACAAGGAACGGCGGCTTCCGTCAATGGCTTCCGTGCGCAACCCTTCTTCGAAAAGGCGGGTACGCACCACGGCTTCCGGATGGGCAATCGTGGACAACTGCAGGGCTCCCATTCCGGAAGCATATTTCCCTCTGTAACAGACCTCCACCGAGTCGCCGATGAATAAGCCGTCCAGCCCCTCCTTATCCGCATTCGCCGTGCCGAACGACAATGTATCTCCATTTTCCACTACGGAAACCGTGTTCATCGTTGCGTCCGCCACTATACCTTTCAAACTGTGCTCTTGGGTGGACGGATTGCAGCCGCCCAGCACGAATAATCCGCTTACGGCAAATAGTAATTCTTTCGTTTCCATTCTGTTCTGTCTTAAACGTCCATGTCGCCAAGATACGGAAAACCGGGGGCAGGACAAAAAATCCTCCTGGTATCCGAACTTTACCCGTCAACCATGACAGACCCTGTCAGGGCAGCACTATCCTGAAATTCGGATCTGCGGGCTCAAAGCAGCCGCACAATTCATCGAGGGCCACGGAATCACCGGACATCCGCAGTTTTCCGGACTCACGCAGAGCCTCATAGTCGGTCTGGCCGAAAAAGAGTTTCACAAAATCCATTTTACCTACCTCCAATGTCAGATCCGCATCTTTCTCCTGCCTGTCCATCCTGTGGTTCAGGACACCGTTCGCAAGGATAAGGGAGACCTTGTCGCCCGTATCGGTAAACCGTATGTTGATGACAGCGTCCTTGCCGGCGGCTTTTTCTCCGTCAATCTGAATCGCACAGTAGTCAAGCAGCATGTCCATCTGGGCGATGACTCCGTCATTTATCAGCTGCGAGGTGTAGGGGATGTCCGATTTCAGCAGTTCTCTAGCGCCGGTAAGGTAGAAGTTGCGCCATGGACCGCTTTCCGCCTGATAGCCCAGCTGAGTGTAAGTGTCCGCCAGCAGGCTGACGGGCATGTCGCCGATGAAATACCGCAGGAATGCCTTATTCAGCTTCGGACAATCTCAACGACGCATGGAGATGCGGCCCGCCATGACAGGCGACAGCAGAGTGGCTGCCAGGACAAGCAGCCACAGATTGCCTGTCAGCGGATTATAGGAGGCAAGAAGCTCCGTTATTGTACTACCGCCTGCCAGCCCCGACACAAATTCAAAGGCTATTGTCAGGAAAACCCAACATATTCCTATCCGCAGGGAGTCTTTGGACGAGAGTGCTTTCACCGCCCTGGGCAGCAGAAGCCAGGTTATCAGAAATATGCAGGCACTCAGGATTATCCCGCTTAAAGGCAGCGCCCATTTTTCGCCCAATGCCCTGGCCAGCACATGTTCCCGCAATCCTCCGTTGAGAATCGCGACAGGTATGAAACATACCCATACGAGTAGAGATTTCAGTATCTTCATAGAATCACTCTGCATATTTTGTCCCGGCTCCGACGTCGAGCAGGCTGGACCAATTGAGCGCAAGAAGTTTTTCGAGTACCGGCTTGTACACGGTCCGTGCGTGGCTTCCGTTCCTGTCAAAGTCGTATGTCGCCGCCTGACGGTCGAAAGATGTTCTGGAATTGTCCTTCGCGTTCATCGGTCCTGTATGTTGCGTTTGAAATAAACCATATCCTTCAGTGTTTTGCCCTCTTCGATTATGGGGTGGTCATAGTTCTTTGTGAAAAAGCCGGATATGGTATGCGAATAGTCAAAGCCGCAATTTTTGTAGAAAGATCTGGTTTTTCCGCTGTCGCCGGTGCCTGCAAGCAAGGTGCGGAACCTGTTCCTGTAATGCCTGCACAGATATTCAATCATTTCCCGTCCGTATCCTTTCCTCTGGAAACGCGGGTCTACAGCTATGTTTTTCAGTTCCAGCACTCCGTCACCTTCATCCGTGACTACGGCAACGGCTATCGGCGTCTCCGACATATCCTGCATCACATACATTTCGCCCCGCTCCAGATATCTGTCGATCATGGATTCCTGTTCGTCACCGACAAGCAGGAGTTCCAGATACCGTTTTTTGTCAGCCCTTACTGGCAATATCCTTGTTCCGCAAAGCTTTTCCATCACGAAATTTGTCAGATACATCCGGTTTGCCTTCGCCTTCTGCTCCTTAACCGTCCTGTAGCCGTGCCTCTCGAAGAACGGCCGGGCAGTGATGCTGACCTCGGAAGTTATTTTTTCTGCGCCGTATTCCTGGGCCAGTCTCTCCGCTTCCGAAAGCAGCATTGTACCCACGCCTTTGCCCTGCCGGTCCTTGTGTACGAAAAGCGAATGCAGGTGCCCTCCGGCGTTCATCGACGAAAACCCGATGATATTCCCGCCGCCGTCGAGAGCCGCGAAAAAGTCATTTTCTGACAGAAGGTCTTTCCAGTGCTCCGCGCTGTCCCCGCAGGAGGCCCAGTCTTCACACTCATCATCGCTATAGTCCCTGGAATTTACACACAGGACGGTGGAGCGGAACAGCTCCCGCATCTGCGGGAGGTCGCTTTCCGCAAGTCTCCTTATCCTGTATTCCTGGCCGCCGTTTTCTTGTATCCTGTCCGGAGATGTGATTTCTTTCAGAAAAGTTTCGATCAGCCTGTTGATTTCCTCCGGCCTGTCGGCGTTCGAGTTATGTCCGGCACCTTCGATCCAGTGGACCGATTTTCCTGCTCCTGCCGCCCATCTTCTGTTGTATATATTGGTGATCTGCCTGTCTTTCTTCCCGCTTATGAGCAGCACGGGACAGGCAGGGATGTCGGGTTTCATGGACAGTGCGTCTGCCAATAGGCGATATCCTCTTGCCGCAAGCCTGCAATATTCCTTTTTCCCGTAGGACAGCATCATTGTTTTCATGAGTTTGCGTCCGTATTCCGTCTCGGAACAGCTGAACGATCCGGATTTTACCAAAAGTTTCCATGGAAAGCACATATAGAACCAGTATGCATGTTTCAGAAGCCACAGTTCGGCCGCCGAGTAATATTTGCGGTCGAGCGGGGCCGAATCTATGGAGATGAATCCTCTGACAAGGCTTTTGTACCTGGACATGAATGCCTGCGCGACATATCCTCCGAAAGATTGCCCTGCAAGTACGCAAGGGCTGCCGCCTTCCTTTTCAAGTATCTGCCGCAGATACGAGACAAGGTCATCCATGGTAAAACTCAGGCTGAACGGTCTCGATTCTCCATGTGCAGGAGGGTCCCAGACAAGGCAATTCCATGATTTGCTGAAATATTCCGTCTGTTTTTCGAAAAGCCGGTGGTCAGCGGACAGTCCCGGCAGGAAGACAATCCGGATTCCGGTATCCTTATCTCCGCCAGACTGATCCGGACCGGATGTCCAGTATACTATCCTGCCTTTTTCCGTCTGCAGCGTTTTCTTCTCCATACTCAGTTCCGCGTATTTGTTGTTTCAAGTAAAGTCCTGATATCATCAATCATATCTCCTGCCGCTTTTTCTCCCTTTTCCTTGTCAATTTCAGCAATAAGGACTTTTGCTCCCATTTCTGCAAATGACTTTGCGGCTTCAAGTCCTATGCCGCATAATGCCCCTGTCAGCAGGACAATTTTTCCTGACAAAATACTGCCGTCAATCCTGGTATCCATATCTGTCACTGTCCTCCAGCCATTCTTCTTTCGTTATCCTCATGAAATGCTCGGTGCGGATGTCGCCGAGAGGGGAGGTCTTGCCTTCCTCGGTGTGATGGAAGCGGAAGCCGCATTTGTCCATCACACGGCGGGACTTCGTATTGCCGTCGTAATGGCATCCCCAGACCGCCGTCATGCCCAGCTCCTCGAAGCACCTCCGCAGCAGACACCGCACCGCTTCGGGAATCAGGCCCTGCCCCCAGTACGGCCTGCCTATCCAATAGCCTATCTCAGCCTCGTCCGCCCGTATCCCGGCGACATGCGAGGCCTCCCCGAACAAAAGCCCCACGCTTCCGACAGGCTCCCCGGTCGACTTCAGCACGACGGCGTAGGTCTCCGGCGCTGAAAAGACGGTGCGGATTACATTCAGGCTGTCTTCCTCGGAAACATGGGGCGGCCAGCCTGCAGCGGAACCTATTGCCGGATCCTTGGCATACTTATACAGCGAAGCGGCATCGGTTTCACGCCAGGCGCGCAGGACAAGCCTTCCGGTCGTCAGTCGATTCTCCTCCATAGAAAAGCATTACAGGTTTTAAAGATACAAAAAAAGAAGTCATGGCTTGCAGCGGACACCTTCCAGCTCGAGCAGCCTGCGCTTGACCTCGATTCCTCCGCCGTAGCCAGTCAGGGAACGGTCGCTGCCGACCACACGGTGGCAGGGGACGAAAACCGAAAGAGGATTCGCGCCGTTGGCATTGGCGACCGCACGGACAGCCTTCGGCATACCGATGCGCTGCGCCAGATAGCCGTATGAAATCGTTTCTCCGAAAGGAATTTTCAGCAGTTCATTCCATACTTTCACCTGAAAATCCGTGCCCACCAGCAGCAGCGGCATGTCGAACGCCCGGCGCCTTCCGGCGAAATATTCGTCCAGCTGCCGGGCCGCCGCCCCCAGAACCTCCGACGTTCCCGGTTCAAATCCGGCACACATCAGGCGCTCCAGACGTCTTCTCACGCTGCCGTGATGCTTCTCCGTCTGCCAGTCGCATAGGCAGAGCCTGTCGCCGGATGAACCGAGCAGCAATATGCCGAACGGAGACTCATATATCCTCGTCCTGATGATTCCCTTCTCTTCCATATCCATTTTTCATTACACCGCCTATAGCTTCAACCCGTGCAAGCTCATCTTTGCGGATGCCATAATGCACAAATTTCGGGTCTATTCCTTTTGCCATAACCGTTATGCTTTATATTCATCGGGATAAAAGCAGTCCCAACCCGATATGTCTGTCGTATTCTCTATTTTCAGAGGGCAATACTTCCAATTCTCTCCACTTTGTATGATGACACCGCCTTTCAAGTGCTTATCGGCATTTTCCTCGCTATGGATATAGTCAATCAAAGCGTTGTGCTTGCTTGGAGCATTCTTGTCACTGTCTTCGCTCTTGGTATCAAACAGAAAGACTTGCCCGTTCTTCATCCGTATCACGAAATCGACATAGAAGAGAGCCTTGTCTCCGTTCACGTTTGTATAACTGATGGCGAAATGTTGTTTCCCCGAATCACCGTTTTTGTACCACCAGTCGATGTATTCCGTGTTTTCCTCCAAGAATGCCGTAAACTTCTCTTCCGGTGAAGACACTCTGTTTTCCCGGATATACGGCATCAACGCATGGTTTTCTATCTCCGGACACACGCTGTTCGTATCTTCCCTGTAGAACCTGTCTGACGGAACTTCCCATGTGTATTTTATGTATCCCTTGGCACGATATGCGGCACGCCGGCGTGAAAGAACTATGGCATATTGCTTCAGTGCCTTTTCTATAATATCCGCAAATTTAGGGCGGTTGGCACGATATAGAATGACCTTGATGGCATCACTCTCAAACAACTCGAACAAATCCTCCATAACTTCCAATAATGCCACGGCCAAGGTCTTTATACTTACTTTTTCATACCCGTTTCCAAGTTCCTTTGCACAAAAAGCCATATAAGCGGCATCCAGTTCCTGCATGGTCCGCACGTATTTTGCCTTGTCGCGAATCATGGTCTGCCCGACTTCTCCCGTGATACTGAGGTCTTCCACTATCTCTATTCCGATGCTTCTTACATTGAAATTGATTTTATCCTCTACGGCCTTACGGTTTTTGTAGGTCTGGCTTTCCCGATCTTCATCGCTTACTTCTTCGGCTATTCCGTCAAGCTCGGCTGCTGTAAACAATGAGGGCATAAAGTTCTTTACAAGCCAGTTCCTTTCAAAAGTTTCCATAAGAACTTTCTTGAAGTCCGACCCCAGACGATTACGGTCTGCAGAGGTACGCTCGTTGTATTCAGAAACAAGCGACACATTGTTCAGATTCATCCGGCGCACGGCGTGAAGCGACGACAGATAGTCCATATCGTCTTTCACAATCTCTATGATATCCTTGCTCAGGTTGGTATAGACATAGCCTCTGTTCAACATATCGTTTTGATAAAACCGCTGCTCCGGCATACGGAGAATACGTCCTACGGTCTGCGCCGAAAAAGTAAAACTCTCTATCTTTCGGAAAATCAACAGGACGGCAGCTCTCGGGCAATCCCATCCCAAGGCAATGGCCTGCTTGAACAACAGGACTTCGGCAATATCATCCGGGGCGGCTATTGTCTGCAAATTGTCTGTCTTTTCATTACTCAGCCATATTGCAAGTTTCCCGTTGGCCACATTGATGCCTTTTATGTTGTCAAGATAGGTCAGCACTTCTTCCTTGACTGAATTGTCATCCCCGGTCATCGTCTCCCCGTCGTTGGGCAATTGTATGAGAAGCAACGGATTGATGTCAACGCCTTCTTTCCGGTAGGCTTCTGCCAGTTCTTCACGCTTTTTCAGGGCAAGACTGATAAGTTGCTGGTTCAATGTGCCTAGCATCGGATTGAACTCCAGTGCGGGATTCAATATGACGCTTTCCTTTATCATCTGTTCCGCAATCACCCTTTCTCTCGGCACTGTAACCTGCTCTTCCGCCTTTGCGGTAGATTCCGGCAACGGTGTGGCGGAAATACGGATTTCCACTTTCGGGCAAATGTTGCTCAACACCTTTTCCGATTTTTTGGCATTACGGCTTCCGAACATGTGCTCTTCGTCTATAATCACTATGATAGGTATGCCGTTATCTTCCTGTGTGCGCCGGGTAATGTCATACAGTGAAGCCGAAAGCTCTGTTTCGCGCACCATCACTGCGTTGTCTTTGTTGATGCTTTCCCAGTTTACGAACAGGATTTCTCCGGGACGTATGTATCCTTCTATGGAATGGTCAAGCTCGTCATAAATCACGGGACGCAGAATCTTTGTTTCCGTGAAATGGTTTTTCATCTTGAAATAGCTTTGCTCGTGCAGCTTGTTGGGAGCAATCCAGATGTATGCCACTTCGGTGAACGGTGCGTCCGGACGTTCGGCCAGTTCATCGTTCAGCCGCATAAGCATCTCCGATGCCATAACGGTCTTTCCGCTGCCGGTCGGTGCCTTGAATACGAGTGTATGGCGGTTACCGCTGAGTGAAAGCAGTCCGATGGTCTTTTCCACCAGTTCGCTTACTGCCTTTTGCTGATATTGTATATTTTTCATCGCTTCAATTTTTTCTGTTCTTTCTCGAAGTTCTCCAAGAAATGTATCTCCACCGGGGTAAGCTCATTGGCTGTCCTTACCTTGAACTTGTCGTATTCCATGTCGGCTTTTTGTTTGGCTATTTCTGCCGATATTCTGCCTGCATGGGTGAGCAGTTCTTTCCCTGAGAGTTTCAGGAATTCGTCCAGCTTCTGAATCCAGTCTTTCATATACATGGGCTGGTGAGATTTTGCCTGCAACTCGGCAAAGTCAAGATACAGGCTGACAATGCGGTTCAGCGTATCCAGTTCATCCGCTGAAAGATAGTTCTTCGCCACTTCTGCGTCTGTACGTTTGGGCAATGCACCTGTCCATGACGTTAAGCCCATAAAGTCTTTCTGCGCATCGGCGCGTTCATAGATTATTTCAGCAGCCGTATGCCCGTGAGCCGAGAAGTGCATCTTGTTTTGCACGGTCTTGAAGAACTGTTGTGTTGCTTCTGCCCGTGGGTCATAGTCGATACTGAGCGCATATATTTCCAACACCTTGCGGTAAAAGACTTTTTCCGAAGAGCGTATATCACGTATGCGGGCAAGCAATTCGTCAAAATAATTGCCGCCTCCGGCACGTTTCAGCAGTTCATCATTCATCGCAAATCCTTTTATCAGATATTCGCGCAGCACCTGTGTTGCCCAGATGCGGAACTGTACGCCCCGATGGGAATTGACACGATAACCGACACTGATTATCATGTCGAGATTGTAGAAAGCTATATTTCTTTCTACCTTGCGCTTACCTTCATTTTGAACTGTTGCAAAAAATGCAACAGTTGAATCTGCGTTAAGCTCTCCTTCTTCAAATATGTTCCTTATGTGCCTTGAAATGGTGGATTTGTTGCGTTGGAACAGTTCTGCCATTTGGTCAGCAGTGAGCCACACGGTGTCATTCGACAACGTGACTTCTATCTTCGACTGCCCGTCCGGTGTCTGATACAGGATGATACTCCCTTTATTCATTTCCTCGCTCATGCCTCTGCCTCCTCGTCTGTAAAGTTAAGCGTCCCGTTCTCAGGACTGTTGCTACGCTCGTTTTCTTCCATTGCTTCGGGCAGGAACTTCGGACGGCGTTTGGGCAGGACTTTTTGATATGCCTGATAGATGGCATCCGGCAAGGCGCAAAGCTCTACCTTGTCCGCAACCTCCTCAAACTCGTCATCGTAGGCATAACTGCCCGCAGAGAACACATACACCTTGATTTTCTCCTTGCCAGGCTCAACGGTTTCCAGGATTTTCACAATGGCGGATATGGCCCGCTCGTCGTAGATGACAAGCATGCTTCTGCCGCCTTCTGCAAAATAGCGGGCTATCTTCGGGTTGATGTTCCGCCCGGCAAGTTTTGCTTCTTTGTAAATATCGTTCTTTATGCAAAGCAAGTCGGTAGAGGCGGCGACCAGTGCGCGCATGTTCCGGGGCGAACGGTCGCGAGAAATGAAGTCTGTCCGGTAGTAACGCAACGTATTGCCTGTCAGTCCCGGCACCTCTTCGCCCTTAGGAGTGGTATAGCCTTGTATCACCCGTTTGTTGCGCTCGTAAGTCACTTCCTCGCAGATATTGTTCTCGTTGTTGGTCACGAGGATGCACTTTCTGTGCCCGCCGTCTTCGGCATTGAGCTGCATGGTGGCGTGCAGGGTGGTGCCGCTGCCGGCGAAGAAGTCGAGGATGGTGGAATTTGTTTTAGAACTCAGTTGAATGAGTTTATAAATTAAATCTTTGGGCTTAGGGTTAGAAAAAATCTTTTTATTCCCAAATATATCAAACATTTCATCTGCTGCATCTTTATTAGAAACATCACTAATTATTGAACGTATTACTCGTCCTCTTTCAGGAATACGGACTTTGTGGACGACAGTATATCCTCCTTGCTTATTCTTGATAAAATCCACATTCCCTTTTTCAAGTTCAACTTTAAAAGTATCTTCTGATATTTGCCATGTTCCTTTTTTTATAACAGAGCCATCTGGACAGACAACATCATATATTATTGGATTATTTAATCCGGGACGGGATAAGGTGTCGTAATAGAATCGACCATTAGCATCTTCTTTATTGTATCTTTTTAGATATTCAGCTTCATAAGGTATTCTCCATTTTTCATCTAATGAAAATATAGAGTTTGCATAAACTAAAACATATTCATGGTCTATTGCTATGTATGCCGAGTCGTTACCTCCTCCTTTTCTCTTTTGCCATGCAAATTCACCGACATAATTATTTTGATTAAACACCTCATCACACAATAATTTCAACTGAGCCTGTTCATTATCATCAATGGAAATAAAGATAACGCCCTTGTCCGACAACAGCCGTTTGGCGATGCGCAGGCGCTTCGACATGAACGACAGCCATTTGGAATGTCGGTAATTGTCCTCCTTGTCCACGAACTGGTCGTTATAGACAAAGTCCTTGTTGCCGGTATTGTACGGCGGATCGATGTAGATGACGTCAATCTGGCCCTCGTGCGTATAGGCAAGGGCGGTAAGGGCTTCAAGGTTGTCTCCCTCAATGAGGATATGGTTGGGCGCATCGGCATCCTCACTGACGATAGCCTTGCCGGTATCTTCAATCAGCACAGGCAGTTCTTCGCGAAGCCGTTCTTCCAAATCTTCGGGCTTGTCTTCCCACACCAATCCATACTTCTTCTGCTTGCGGAGCAGCTCTATCAATGCCGATTTCTCGTCGTTTGTCAGACCATCTATTCCGCGTATCTTATTTGCCAGTTCATTCCTGTTCATAAACAAATCCGTGGTTTCCGTTACTTTACAAGTCTTGCCATTCGCTCCTCACCTTCCGGAGAGGAGTTCATCCAGGCATCATTCATATAAGGCAATTTACAATAAAAATTGCGAATGACATCAATTCGCAGCTAAAACCTTTATTGTCCTGTCATCTCTGCCGGCCTGAACAAAGTTATCCGATAAGCGGCTCTCAATCTGCTTCCCCGACTCTGGAAGAAAGATTTTAGCAAGAAATCATTTCAAATCGACAGTCCCGGCTTTCATGTCAACGGCGTGAAGCGACGATGACGGAACCGCCGGCCCGGGGACGATTTCCGGGCCGGCGGCATCCATGTTCAAGGCTGTCAGAGCAGATGCTCCTCGATAATCTGCCGGAGCTGCATCCGGGAAGGGGCACCGGGGCTCATCGACGGCTCACCGGCTGCGGGAATGAAGAGCAGGGTGGGCACAGAGCGTATGCCGAATACCCCGGAGAGTTCGCGTTCCTCGTCGACATCCACCTTGTAGATGTCCAGCCTGTCCGCATACTGTCCGGCCAGCTCCTCAAGCACCGGTCCGAGAGCCTTGCAGGGGCCGCACCAGGTTGCGAAGAAATCCACTATCGCCGGCCTGCTCCCTTCGAATTTCCATGTGTGCGGATTCTTCTCGAAGTCATATACTTTCTCAAGAAATCCTTTCTTGTCAAGTTTTATCGTTCCCATATTCTTCCCTGATTATTATTTATTGCCGTAAAGGCTTTCCTCTATCCTGTCCTTCGGCAGCTGCCGGGTACAGAAGAACCAGTCGTAGCACCTCATGTCCTTGTCTTCCCCGTCCATACGGCTCTTTGCGACTCCGCACGAGCCTGCGGTAGGCACTATCACCTCGTCGCCCGGCTGCCAGTCGGCCGGAAGGGCCACGCCGAACCTGTCGGCAGTCTGGAGTCCGACGAGCACCCTCTTGAGCTCGTCGAAATTCCTTCCGAGCGAAAGCGGATAATAGATTATGGTCCTGACCACATCGTCCGGGTCGATGAAGAACACGGCCCTGACCGCCTGCGTCGCGCTTTCTCCCGGCTGGATCATGCCGTACTTGCGGGCGATGTCCATGGTGATGTCCTCGATCAGAGGGAATTTCACCTCGACATCCTTCATACCCCGGTATTCGATCTTGTCCTTGATGGTGCGGAGCCATGCGATGTGGCTGTACAGTCCGTCGACGGAGAGCCCTATGAGCTGGGTGTTGAGTGCCTCGAACTCCGCCGCCCTCGACGCGAAGGTCATGAATTCCGAAGTGCAGACGGGAGTGAAATCCGCCGGGTGGCTGAAGAGTATCTTCCATTTTCCACGGAAGTCTTCGGGAAATCTGACGGGTCCCTGGGTTGTGACGGCCTCAAATGACGGAGCCTTGTCGCCGATGCGCGGCATCTGATAGTTCTGAGCTTGTAAATTATTGGTTTCCATAATGTATTGGTTTTGTGTTTCTGTTGTTCTGATGCAAATATATGACGCGCATATTTATAAATC